>JAQYEW010000029.1 GCA_028723455.1 Prevotellaceae bacterium
GGGATGCTCGCGCACCGAGGCCAAGAATCTTATCGACAACTACTTCGCCACCTATCCCAAGGTGAAAGCCTACATGGACCGCAGCATACAGATGGCCCGCGAACTGGGCTATACAGAAACGCTCATGCACCGCCGCCTGTCTCTGCCCGACATCAACAGCCGCAACAGCGTGGTGCGCGGCTATGCCGAGCGAAACGCCATCAACGCACCCATCCAGGGCACGGCCGCCGACATCATCAAGCTGGCCATGATACGTGTCGACGAACGCATGCGCCGCGAGGGCGTGCGCAGCAAAATGATCCTGCAAGTGCACGACGAACTGAACTTCAGCGTGCCCCCCGCCGAGCGCGACCTCATGCAAAAGCTTGTCATCGATGAGATGCAGCAGGCCATCCGGCTCAGCGTACCCCTGATTGCCGACAGCGGTTGGGGCGGCAACTGGCTGGAAGCGCACTAACCCCCCGGAGAAAAATACAGTACTTGAAGCAAAAGCAGGGAATTAACGAATCATGAATAACACGGCCATCAGAAAATATGCGTTCAATGTCCCCTCAACCATCGGAATAGAAGCCAAAAGCCTTGATTTTCTTTGGGAGAAGGCTCCAATGACAGAAAAGATTCATCGGGCCGGCTTTTACCATCTCATTTGGGTGGAAAAAGGGAAACTGTCCCTGATGGTCGATTTTGAGGAGCTTCGTCTGCAAGACAACGATGCATTCCTCATATCTCCGGGACAGATCTGCAACTTCAATCTTCAATCGCATCCGCAAGGATTCTCCGTACTCTTCGTTCCCGAATTCCTGGGGGAAGCCTCAAGCGATGCCCAACTGATTCACCGTATTTTCAGCGTGAACCCTCTTGAACACAAAATAATATCCTTGCGAGGGCTGCCCATAAGCAATCTGATGCAACAACTGATCCACGAACTCCAGAGCGAAGCAGACGAATATCAACTGGTTGTTGCGCGCAGCTGCCTGCGTATCCTGCTGGCTGAGGTCGCCCGTCGCCTCCCCCAAACAACCGCTAATCCCAACAAACTTGTAAGGCGTTTTTTCGAGGAGGTGGAAAAACATCATCACCAATGGCATAACGTGAGTGATTATTTACCTCTGTTATCCGCACCGGAAAAGCTCCTTTCCGAATCCGTTCGCCTGACTACAGGGATGACGCCGAAGATTTATCTGGATCAGAGGCGTGTACTCGAAGCCAAACGTTTCTTAGCCTACAGTGAACTGTCTGTCAAGGAAATCGCATTCTCCCTGGGATTCGACGAAACTACCAATTTCTGTAAGTTCTTTCGCAAGCACACCAAGATAAGTCCTAATGAATTCAGGCTTGTTCAGACAAGAAAACAATAACTGTTATCGGAGATTTACCCTATAACCGCCCAAATGGATTGCCGGAAACCTATCCACGGTCTTTACCTTTGCAGTATCATATTCATCTATAAAAGAAAGATAAGACTATGGACAAAAAAGAAAAGGTAATTGCTCTGCTCAAGAGCATTGAAACAGGGGACACGGCTCCCATCGCATTCATCCATGCAGACAAGTATAAGCAACACAATCTGGCCATTCAGGACGGACTGGCTGGTTTCGGCAATGCCCTTGCCGCACTGCCAAAAGGCTCGGCACGCGTACAGACGATACGCGCCTTCCAAGACGGCGATTATGTATTCACGCACACCGACTACAATTTCTTCGGTCCAAAGACCGGCTTTGACATCTTCCGCTTCGAGGATGGAAAAATTGTAGAGCATTGGGACAACCTTGCCGAGACACCCGCCCAAGCAAACCCCAGTAACCGCACAATGACAGACGGTACGACGGCGTTGGCAGACCTGGAAAAGACCGCAGCCAACAAAACCCTTGTAGAGCAGTTTGTGCGCGACGTGCTTATGGGACAAGCCCCCGACAAACTGACAAGCTACTTTGACGGAGACAAGTACATACAGCACAACCCGGCGATTGCAGACGGCCTTTCGGGCTTGGGAGCTGCGCTTGCCGAGATGGCAAAGCAAGGGGTAACGATGACCTACGACCGCATACATAAGGTATTAGGAGAGGGAAACTTCGTTCTCGTAGTCAGTGAAGGAAGCTTCGCAGGAAAACACGTTAGTTTCTACGACCTCTTCCGGGTAGAGACAGGCAAGATAGCCGAGCATTGGGACGTGATAGAGACACTGCTCCCTCAGGCCGAATGGCAACACCAGAACGGCAAGTTCGGATTCTGAGCGAAAGTCAAGATATGCTTCCCCCAACACGGCCGTCTGCCGTGTAGGGGGAAGCATATCTTGACGCTCTTTCTGAAAGGCTGTCTCACAGCCAGCCAGCTTCCTTGTACCACCTGACAGCGGCCTTCACGCCCTTTTCCAAGGGCCATTGGGGATCGTATCCCAGGTCGCGGCGGGCGGGCCCTATGTCGCATTGCCAGTTGCGCTGCTTCAGGATATGGTACTTGTCCATGTTCAGCGTCGTGAGCTTGCCCATCCAGCCGTTCAGCGTGCCACTCACCGTACACACCATGCGCAGAAACCACAGCGGAGCCTTGATATGCAAGACCCATGGATTGCCCAATTCCTTCTGCAAGAGATCGCTGAAGCGGCGGCTGCTATACACCTCGCCGTCGCTCAGGAAATAACCCTTGCCCACGGCCTCCGGAGCGTCCAGCGCCTTGAAGACGGCCTGCACGACATCCATCACATAGACGAAGGTAAGTTCCTGGGGGCGGTAGCCCACCGCGAAATCCACATGCTGCCTGATGCTCTGCGCCATCAGGAAATAATCCCGCTCGCGCGGACCGTAGACACCCGTGGGGCGCAGGATGGTGTAGGGGAAATCCTTCAAGGTGGCCAGATAACGTTCTGCCTCCAGCTTGCTCTCGCCGTAGGCCGTATTGGGGCGGGGCGTGTCGCTGTCCAGAATAGGGGCATAGATCCGGGGATTGTCTTTCGTAGCCGTGCGCACGGCCTCTTCACGGATGGCGCCATAAATGCTGAGCGAACTGACGAAGACGAAGCGGCGGGGCACCATTCCCAACGCTATCAGGGCATCCGTCAGATGCTTCGTGCCCTCGGTATTGGTGCGGAAGAACCCCTCCCTTTTCAGGCTCTTCGTGGCACCCGCGGCATGAACCACATAATCCCATCCCCTGCCTCCCATCTGGGCTTTCAATTCCTCGAGCTGCCGGCGAAGCACATCGGGCCTTTCCATATCCAGAAAGGCGAAGCGCAGGCGCTCGTCCTGAAGGTATTGCTTGCTGCTGCCCCGGCGCATACCGGCCCACACCTCGAATCCCTTTTCCAATCCCTCCTGGCAAATATAGCTGCCGATGAAGCCGCTGGCTCCCGTAACAAGTATTGTTGTCATAAGACTATCTTTTTTAGTTCCTTTTTTTACGACATGTACCCGAAAAGGGCTTTTTGGGTACATATTACCGTGGACATATACCCGAAAAGCCCTTTTCGGGTACATATTGTCATTGTATATTGAGAAACAACTCTGTCAACTTTGTGTTGATATAGTAATTCTCCCTGCCATACTTTACTTTCTTCAGTAATGCTAACTCAACAATTTTATCCAAATATTTTGCTGCTGTTTTCCGCTGGATGGACATATCATTGCAGACAAACTCTATTTTCGTGTATGGGTGAAAGAACAGATTATTAAGAAGTTCATGTCTGTAAACGCTCCCAAAAGCTGGTTTTATAATTTCCTTGAAATCTGCCATTAAAGAAGAAATACCCTTGACTATAGTTATTGTCTCTAAGGCTGTTTCCTCAATACCTTGGAGAATAAAGATAATCCACTTCTCCCATTCACTGCTATTATCCCCCTCTTTATCTCTAATTGCTTGTATCAGCTGATAGTATTCTGATTTATTACGAGTGATAAAACGGCTAAGATAAAGAATTGGAAGTTCCAACAGTCCATTGATAACCAAATAAAGAATATTTATGATTCGCCCCGTACGACCATTTCCATCCGTAAAGGGATGAATACTCTCAAACTGATGGTGGATGATGGCCATCTTGATCAAAGGATCCAAATCAGAGAAGCTTGGATCATTGATGAAAGTTTCCAAATTATCCATACATGCTACAATATCCCTGAAATCCTGAGGAGGTTCATATATAACAACTCCATCCTCTCGGACGAGCTTTGTGCCAGGGGTATTGCGAAAGCCATTGTCAGAATGCTTCAGACAATTCTGAATTCTTATTATAGTATTGTTAGTGAGAAGTTTATTTTCACGAATCAACCTAAAACCCTCATAAATGGCTTCTCTGTAATTCTGAACTTCTTTAGTGGCCGCAGACACTTTGAGAGATTTAAACTGCAATTCCGCTTTATAAAAGTCATCCTGTGTAGTAATGATATTCTCAATAGAAGAGCTGTCTCTGGCCTCTTGCAATGTCAAAGAACTGATGAGTATGTTTTCGTTTGGGATAGTAGCGGCTATGCCCTTCAATTCTGCCAAAGCTCTATTTGCCCTTGCCAAATTTCTCAGCACAGGTACGGTCTCAAAATCATATTTGAGTGGCAAAGAGGGTATGCTGTATTGTAATGCCATAGTTTCCTCGCTTTTATAGAGCAAAGATAAACTATTTTCTGCTTATTCCATGATGCGCAATACATAATTATTCCTTAACTTTGTCCTATAACCCGCCAAAAACGAAAGCACTTATGGGAAAGAGCAAGCAACTAAAGGAAAAAATGAAGGCCGGCAAGACGCGCCATCTGACAAAAAAGGAACTGAGCAGAAGCCTCGCCGACCTGTTCACGCAGCATCAGGGAGAGAAACTGGAGCTTAGCCGCATCTACCGCGAGCTGGAACTGAAGACACATCCCGCCAAGATGCTCTGCAACGACATCCTGGAAGACATGCTCAGCGACGACTATATCACCGAGAAACCCAAATTCACCTATAGCCTGAAACATGCCAGCCAGGAGATGGAAGGCATCTTCCACCGCAAGGCCAACGGCAAGAACACCTTCACGAGCGACGAAGGCGGCGAACCCTTCCTCGTGCTGGAGCGCAACAGTCTGCGCGCCATGGACGGCGACCGCGTGAGGGTATGTATGGCGGCACGCCGCCGCAACCACGTGCGCGAGGCCCAGGTGGTGGAAATCATCAAGCATGCCGACAAGAATTTCGTGGGAACCCTCCAGATTCACAAGAACATCGCATTCCTGCTGACCGAGGACCGCACCCTGGCCAACGACATCCTGATTCCGCGCGACAAACTGCACGGGGGCAAGCACGGGGACAAGGTGGTGGCCAAGATCACCGAGTGGCCCCAAAAGGCCAAGAACCCCGTGGGCAAGGTGGTGGCCGTGCTGGGCAAGGACGGAGACAACAACGCCGAGATGAACGCCATCCTGGCGGAATACGGACTGCCCTATGAATACCCCAAGCACGTGGAGGAGGCCGCCAACAGGATTTCGGACATCATCCCCGAAGAGGAAATCCGACGCCGCGAAGACATGCGCGACGTGATGACCTTCACCATCGACCCGCGCGACGCCAAGGACTTTGACGATGCCATCAGTATCCGCCAAATCTCCGCGAACCTGTGGGAAGTGGGCGTACACATTGCCGACGTAACCCACTACGTCAAGGAGGACAGCGTCATCGACAAGGAAGCCGTGAAGCGCGCCACCAGCATCTATCTCGTGGACCGCACCATCCCCATGCTGCCCGAGCGCCTGTGCAACAAGATATGCTCCCTGCGCCCCGACGAGGACAAGCTCACCTACAGCGTCATCTTCGTGATGAACGAAAAGGCGGAAATCAAGGACTGGCACCTGGCCCACACCGTCATACGCAGCAACCGCCGTTTCATCTACGAGGAGGTACAGCAGGTACTGGAAGCCCACAAGGAAGCCAGCCCCGAGGACTACAGCCATCCCGGCGACCACATGCCACCCGAGAAGCCAGACTACGAGCCGGCGGAGAACTTCGCCGGCGACCTCATCCTGCTCAACCGTCTGGCGAAGGAACTCAGAAAGAAACGCTTTGAACATGGCGCGGTGGATTTCGACCGCTCCGAGACACGCTTCGAGATCGACGAAACGGGCAAGCCCCTGAGCGTCTATTTCAAAGTGGCCAAGGACGCCAACAAACTGGTGGAGGAATTCATGCTCCTGGCCAACCGCACCGTGGCCGAACACATAGGCAAGGTGCCCAAGTCGAAGCCCGGAAAGACCTTCGTCTACCGTATCCACGACCTGCCCGACCCCAACAAGCTCCTCAATCTCTCGGACTTCGTCTTCAAGTTCGGCCACAAGCTCAAGCCCAACGGATCAAAAGCGGAAATCAGCAGGAACATCAACCGCCTGCTGCACGAGGTCAAGGACAAGCCCGAACAGAACGTGGTGGAGACCGTTACCCTGCGCGCCATGATGAAAGCCCGCTACAGCACCGTCAACGTAGGCCACTACGGACTGGCCTTCGATTACTACACCCACTTCACCAGCCCCATCCGCCGCTATCCCGACATGATGGTCCACCGCCTCCTGACACGCTATGCCGACGGCGGACGCAGCGTGATGAAGAGCAAGTACGAGGAACTCTGCGACCATTCCAGCGAGATGGAGCTGCTGGCGGCCCAGGCCGAGCGCTCCAGCATCAAATACAAGCAGGTGGAGTACATGCAAGGCAAATTAGGAGAGGAGTTTGACGGCACCATCTCCGGCGTAACGGAGTACGGACTCTACGTGGAAATCAACGAAAACAAGTGCGAGGGCATGGTGCCCCTGCGCGACCTCGACGATGACTACTACGAGTTCGACGAAAAGAACTACTGCCTCCTGGGCCGCCGCCACCATCACCGCTACAGCCTGGGCGACCAGGTACGCATCAAAGTGGCCCGTGCCAACCTGGACCGCAAACAGCTCGACTTCGCCCTCGTAAAAAACTAATCCCACTCACCACTCACCATTCACCATTCACTACTCACCATTCACTACTCACCATTCACTACTCACTACTCACTAATTCACTACTCACTAATTCACTACTCACTAATTCACTAATTCACTACTCACTAATTCACTACTCACTAATTCACTAATCACCAATTCACCAATTCACTAATTCACTACTCACTAATTCACTAATCACCAATTCACCAATTCACTAATTCACTACTCACTAATCCACTACTCCACTTTGGAAACAACCAGACAAAACAAAATAGCCCGCCTCATCCAGAAAGAGCTGAGCGACATCTTCCTGGCACAGACACGCCAAATGAAGGGAACGATGATAAGCGTAAGTGCCTGCCGTATCAGTCCCGACATGAGCATCTGCCGTGCCTATCTGAGCGTATTCCCCGGCGAACGCGCCCAGGAAATCGTGAACAACATCAACGAGAACCAGAAGAGCGTGCGCTTCGAACTGGGCAACCGCATGCGCCACCAGCTGCGCATCATCCCCGAACTGAAATTCTTCGTGGACGACAGCCTCGACTATGCCGAGCACATCGACGAGCTGCTGAAGAAATAAAGCCTGCGGCGCATGAACCTACCCTTCTTCATCGCCCGCCGTTATCTGTTCTCGAAGAAGAGCTACAACGCCATCAACATCATCTCGGCCATCTCCGCCATGGGGGTGGCCCTGGCTGCCATGGCCATGGTCGTTACGCTCAGCGTCTTCAACGGCTTTCAGGACCTCGTGGCCGACCTCTTCACAGCCTTCGACCCCGAACTCAAAGTGATTCCCGCAGAGGGCAAGCACATCAGGCAGCAGGATAGGGTAGTGCAGCTGCTCGCCAAGGACCCCGACGTGGCCGCCCTGACACCCGTGCTCGAGGACCAGGCCATGATTGTCCAGGGACAGGAACAGGTAAGCGTAACCATCAAGGGCGTGGCCGACAACTGGCCCCTGCAGGCCGACCTCCAACGCATCCTCTATCCTCAGATGCAGCGCGACATCATCCTCCATGCCGACGTACTGGAATATGGCGTCCTTGGCATCCAGCTCGCCGCACGACTGGGCCTGAACGCCGATTTCCACGACCCCCTCACCCTCTATGCCCCGCGCCGCGGAGCCAGGGTGAACATGGCCAACCCCATGACGGCCTTCAATCAGGGCGAACTCCTCTCCCCGGGCTATGTCTTCATGGTACAGCAAAGCAAGTACGACGCCAATTACATCGTAACCTCGCTGGGCTTCGCCCAAACGCTCTTCGACCAGAAAGACCGCATATCACAGCTGGAAATAAAGCTCAAGCGAGCCGACACGATGGGCAACATCCAACGCCGCCTGCAAAAGCGGGTAGGGGAGCGCTTCATCGTCCAGAACCGCTACGAGCAACAGGAAGACGTCTTCCGCATCATGCGCATCGAGAAATTCATCGCCTACCTCTTCCTCAGCTTCATACTCTTCATCGCCAGCTTCAACATCATAGGATCGCTCAGCATGCTCATGATCGACAAGCAGGCCGACGTGCGCACCCTCACCAACCTGGGCGCCACGCCCCGTTTCATCCGGCGGCTCTTCGCCCTCGAGGGCATCATGATCAGCGTCCTGGGAGCCATCCTGGGCACCCTGCTGGGCCTTCTGCTCTGCTATCTGCAACAGACCTACGGCTTCGTGCCCATGGGCCGCGAACAAGGCGACTTCATCATCGAGAGCTACCCCGTCAGCGTCCATCCGCTCGACATCGCCCTCGTGCTGCTGACGGTCATCATCGTCAACGCCCTCGTCATCTGGCTGCCCGTCAAGCGGCTCAGCCGGCGGATACTTCAGTAATGGAAAGAACTGCTGACGCAATACAGTCTGCGCATCTTCAAACTTTTCACCAATAAACCGTAGAAACACCAGTGTCAAGAGCAAGTCTCTCTTGTCATTGAGTGTTGCATTACTGCGAAGATAATCTCGACAGTTGAACAATATACTTTCAAGACTTAATGTCTCTTCCTTTTCTTCTTAGCCATTTAATTGTATGTTTAGATTGAATGTTTCAAATCTATATTTTATCAACTTAACAAACTGTTCCTGCATCTCCTTTGGTAAGAAGCTCTGGCGAATGCAGGCTTCCCATTCGGGAAAGATATGCCCAAAGCGAGCGAAGATGTTTTCGCATACTTTCTCGTCCAATCCCGAAGAGAGCATCGCTTCGAGGAAGTGTTGGCGGGAGAGTTTGCGCTTTTTGCCACAGAGGGTGAGTGCAAGCTCTTCTGTATCCTCAGGAATAACAAGTGCCGTAGACAACAGGTCATAGGCTGGAGTGAGTTGATATTCGTTGTCTATTGGCGCATAGAGCGAGTAATTCTTGAGGTGCATATCCGCATTACCTATCAGCCACGAAAAGAGTACTTGCTCCCAATACTTGACAAGGTCAAGTTTAGGCACAAAGCTATACTTAGAGATGAGTTTGGCTATCTGCTCGTACGAACCTTTGTATTTATACTCCGTCAAACGCTCCGAGAGCTGACACATATCTTCCATTGAGAGTTTTTCGCCCTGCTCTGTTCGGTCTATGCGACGAGTAACATAGCATAGCTCGCCATCGCTGAATCGCATCAGTCCATGAGGAACTGTTTCAATCTTGGCAATCTCTGCAAGGTGCATCGACACATCCTCCAACTCGGGGAGATGCGGAAAACGCTCTGTTTGAGGTTTAAGGATAAACCGTCCCCACAAGCCAACTATGGTAAATCGCTTAGGGGAATTACTCAACTGGTCAAAATCGATAGACAGCTTGGGCTGTACACCTGTTACTGTGGTTTGCGAACGAACAACCTCGTCTGCCAATGCTCGTACCTCACTACTTGTGTAAGGCAATATCGGAGCTTGGTTTGTTCCAAACAATTTGCGACAACACTTGGCATGGTAAGCCACCTCTCCATTAACCAAAGGTTCGTAGCAGTATAGGCATCTATTCTTCATTTTCAGTCGTATTTAGAGATTCGACACTTACCGCTCCAATGCAATCACAGCAACAAGCCAACAGCAAAGCCATTCGATCCCTTACGTCTATTTTCCAGTTCTTCTGAGCAATATCTAACAGCCATCCCTCAGGAATAAGTCCATCAAAGAATGGATGAAGAGTATTACTTTGGTAAGGCTCTTCTCGCAAAGGCATTGTCAGGCTTATGCCTTGAGCTTCGGACATAGTCAGATAGTCCTTGTCGTAAACAAAAGTATAGCCCTCATCACTTTCTGTTAGGATTCCTGCTTTGAGAGTTTTCCAATAAACAATAGCCTGCTTCATACTTCATCTCCTTCTCGTTTTATCTGGCCTGTGATCAGTCTGAAACCTGAGTATCTTTAAATCGCGTTCCACAGGATAAATCCCCAACTCTTTTCTTAGATCTTCTCTAAGTTGCATAAGAAGTTCTAAGGTATCTCCTACTCCTGTTTGGGATATTTGAACTGCCACTTGTTGTGCTAATTCTATTTGCTTTTGCGTCCCCAGAAGTTGAATCTCAGCAATAGCTGTTTCCAATTCCGCTTTATGAGAATTATCCGATCTATGGCTCGCGCTTTCCAATGCCTTCCATGCTTTGATAAGATATTCAATTGTTACCTCTCTCTTTTTATCTCTTACACTTTTCTCAAGGGCAAGATAATGAGTTACTCCTCATCCTACGATTATAAGGATCGACGAAAAAATAATAGCCATAATATATTTCTTCTTATTTTATTTATACTTCTTCTCGTTTCATCGGCACAGGGCCACACTCAGAGCCGAAAAGTTCAAAGACTTTATTGACCTTATCAAGGCGAAGCGTGGTCTTGCCCTGCTCCAGTTCACGGACAAAGCGTAATCCCACACCTGCTTTCTCAGAGAGGTCTACCTGTGTCAATTTATATTTCTTGCGCATCTCCTTTACGTACTGCGCTATGATTGTCTTCGTTACCATCTTATATCAATTACTTGAAGTACCACACTCTAATATGTACCCGTTTTTCCTATTTTGGGTACATATTCAAGGCATATCACTGTGCACTACACGCTCCCCTAAGTAATTATATACCTTATCAGTGGCAAATATAAAGAATTTGAATCAATTATACCCCTTTTCGGGGATATTATTTCAAGAGAAAAAGTTAAAATTTGTCCTTCATACACTCCTGTATTTTGAGTCCTATCCTGAACTCATCTTCGATTTTCAACAGAAGCAGTATCAGTAACATCAGAAGAATATAGTAATTCTCTGCATGTACTTGCACATCGTCACCTACTGATATTGAGCCATGAGCATATAGGTTTCGTATAGCAGGCCTATTTGTCTAGCAATTCACGAACAGGCTTGCTGCGATGCCAATACGACACTACACGATTGCGCCAAAGGCAACCTATTATTTCAATTGCAGAATTTGCAAATACTTTTATATCAACGACTTGTGTATTAAACGGTAGAAAAGTGATGACGTGGATTCTACAAAGATTGAAAATGATGAAGATTTAACGTATTTAACCTTTGTAAACCTCAAAAAAGTGTTATTTGTGCAAGTTTCACCATGATTCATAACTCATCAGCTTCAGATAACGTCAATATGTTATCCCTACACCCCATCGTTTAACTCTATTTCGCCCCAATAATGAAATTAATTTTGTGTTTTGGGGCAAAAATATGTCAAACATTGAGATTTTCTCAATAATTGTTTGTATCTTTGCCGGCAAATAATGGATATGATTATGGAAAAGAAACTTATTGCGAGAGATAGGGAGTGCTCCATGCTAAAAGACTGCATGGAGTCTGATCGATCTGAATTTGTTATCGTTTATGGAAGAAGGCGCGTGGGAAAGACCTTCCTCATAGATCAGTACTTCAAGATGAATTATGATTTCAGTTTCGTGGGCTCGCATCGTTCTACGCAAAGGGTTCAACTGCGAAATTTTGGTAAAGCCATGAAACAGTATGCAGGTTTAAAGACTGTACCAAAGTATGCCGACTGGTTTGATGCCTTTGATGCACTGGAGGAACATTTGAGCAATCTTCCAGCCAACAGGAAGAAAGTAGTGTTTTTCGACGAAATGCCTTGGATAGACACACAAAAGTCAGACTTTGTTGAAGCCTTGGAGAACTTTTGGAACGGTTGGGCTAATCGTCGGAACGATATTGTTTTTGTAGGGTCTGGCTCAGCCACATCGTGGATGGTTGACAAACTGATTGAAAACCAAGGTGGGCTTCATGCTCGTATCACTGCAAATATCTATCTACGTCCTTTCAACCTTAAAGAGACAGAAGAATACCTGCGCTCTCACCAATGCAAATGGGACCGATACCAGATAGCACAGTGTTACATGCTCCTTGGCGGAGTCCCTTTCTACCTAAGTCTTCTGAAGACGAATCAGAGTCTTGTCCAAAATGTTGACCGACTATGCTTTGCTCCGAATGCCCCACTTCGAATAGAGTTTGAGGAACTATATACGGCACTTTTCAAACATGCCGACCAATATATCTCTGTGGTAAAAACTCTCAGTCAACATAAAGAAGGCATGACTCGGAACGATTTGATGAAAGCTCTGAAAATAGAAGGTCGCAATCTCACGGCAGTACTTCGTAATCTGGAGCGATGCGACTTCATCGCCAAAATGGCTCGTTTCCCAAACAAGTCAAC
>JAQYEW010000030.1 GCA_028723455.1 Prevotellaceae bacterium
AAGAACTTGCCAAGCAAGGCATCCTCACGGATATACTTGCAGAGTAGCTGACGCTCCTCGGCAAACTCACGTTGTACACTACTTATGAAGACTCTTATCATTGTTTTACTGCTATATTGGGTGGGGGCGTGTTAGGTAAAATCGGTAATCAGTTTCCCTTAACAGCAACGATTGCAGCCGTTTGTGATTCTGTGTCTACTCTGTAACGTATGCCGTCAACTACAACTGTCAAAATAGCCGCCTTTGCAGTTGATAACGCAAGAAGCATTAGCATAAAGAGCAAATAACGTACTTCTTTTGTCCTCATAGTATTTCTTGTTTAAGGTAGTGTTTCATTTAGCCTGTCTAAGGCGAATTTGCACAAGCTTGCAGACATCAGGTAACAATGCAAATTTAATAAATTTATTTTATAGTTCCGTATTTTGAAGAAAAAAGTAACAGAGAGAAGGTGCCATACGACCTAAAAACGGGTAAAATCATTATATCAGAGTCATTTTTTTTATCTTTGCAGTACGTAAGCATTTACAAACGCAATCAAGGAAAATGGCTATCATCAAGACACTGAAGGGAATGCCTGCGCCCCGCTTTGGCCGGCACTGCTATTTCAGCGAGGGGGCGGTAATCGTAGGCGACGTTGAAATGGGCGACGACTGTACCGTGTGGTTCAACGCCGTCGTGCGTGGCGACGTTCATTACATCAAGATAGGAAACCGCACCAACATACAGGAAAACAGCTGTATTCACACGCTTAACGGCAAGGCGCCCTGCATCCTGGGCGACGACGTAACGATTGGGCACAGCGTAACGCTGCACGGCTGCGAGGTGCGCGACGGCGCACTCGTCGGAATGGGTGCAACGGTGCTGGACCATGCCGTTGTGGGACGCGGTGCCATCGTGGCTGCGGGCGCATTGGTGCTCAGCAATACACAGATCGGCGATGGTGAACTATGGGGCGGTGTGCCTGCCAAGTTCATCAAAAAGGTAGACCCCGAACAGGCGCAGGCCCTGAACAAAACCTATGCCGGCCACTACGTGGAATACAGCAAATGGTACCGCGAGGCTGACAAGGACCCGAACAACACACAGACGGTTACGACAAGCGAAGCGTATCGCCCTGCAAGCAAATAGGGCAAAACGCTTACAAAACGACAATCTGGGGCAAACCATCCTTTTCGTACTTTTGAGGAGGCGGCAAAGACAGTCGCAGCCGTTTTTACGGTATTGTTTCTGGCCATAAAAATCATCTATATGTTTTGCCCGGATTATATATATGTTTCGACTAAAACATATATATAATCCGGGCAAAATAAATATTTGTTTTCTGCCAAGGCAACCGCCCTTTGAAACGGGCGATTGGCAAACAGTAAGCAAAAAGGCTATAATCCTAACTTTTGCATGATTTTATCTGTAGCCCCCGCATTGTCGCGGATATACTTACGACTGGCCAATCCAGAGAGGCGGAGGGCATCGGGGTCGGTCATCAGGCGAAGCAGGGTGGCATCGAAATCGTCCTGGTCGTGAATCTGCAAACAGCCGCCCATGCGCAACAGGTCCCTGGCCTCGCGGAATTTCTTGTTGTTGGGGCCGATCAATACGGGCACGCCATACACGGCCGCCTCGGGCACATTGTGGATTCCGACACCAAAGCCGCCGCCCACATAAGCCACCTCACCATAACGGTAGATGCTGCTCAAGAGGCCGAAACAATCAATGATCAGACAGTCGGCCGAAGCGACATTCTCCGCCGTGGCCTTGCTCCAGCGCAGAACGGGACGCTGCACCTTCTGAACAATCTGTTGCAAATGGGCCTCGTCAATGACGTGTGGCGCCAAAATGATCTTCATCTCGGGATGGGCATTGAAGAAGTTGAGTATCAAGTCCTCGTCGGGCGCCCAACTGCTACCAGCCACCAGAACGAACTTATCCCCCTTGAACTGCTCCACCAGAGGCAGTTCCTTGGCGGCTTCCTTGATGGCCAAAACGCGGTCCATGCGCGTGTCGCCCACAATACTCACGTTCTTCAAGCCCTTCAATGCCAACAGACGGCGGCTACGCTCGTCCTGAACGAAATAATGCGTAACGTGGCGAAGCACGGGGGCATAGAAAAAGCCGTACCACTTAAAAAAGACATTGCCCGGACGGAAGATGCTGCACACGCTGTACACCGGCACTCCGCGATGATGGAGATGCCGGATATAGTTGTACCAGAACTCGTACTTGATAAAGAACACCATCTCGGGCTTCACCATGTGGATAAAGGCATGGGCGTTACCCACGATGTCAAAGGGCAGATAGCAGACGATGTCCGCCCCCTCGTAATGCTTCCTGACCTCGTAGCCCGAAGGACTGAAAAAGGTAAGGATGATCTTGTATTCGGGATGCTCCCGACGCAAGCGCTCCATCATGGGACGGCCTTGCTCGAACTCGCCCAAGGAAGCGGCATGAAACCACACATAGCGCGCCGACTTGTCCAGCTGCTTGCGCAGGATATGCCACGTATTCCATTGGCCGCGCACCATCAAGCGGGCTTTCCTGTTGAAAAGCGCAGCCAGATGGACAGCAACCATGTAAAAAAAGATTCCTATCGTATAGAGCATCTCAGCCAAGCGTTTGGATAGCGAAAGCCATACGGCGAAGCACCTCCTCCTTGCCCAAATGGGCCGAGAGTTCATACATGTCGGGACCCTGACCCTCTCCTACCAAGCAGATACGCCAGGCATTCCAGGGACGCACGCCCTGAGACTCCACCCAGGCATCCACAACGGTCTTCTGTCCTTCCACGCTGAAATCCTCCACCGTAGCCAGTATGTCCGCCAAGGCCTGCATTTCCCGGGCGGCAGTCTCGTTCCAGTTCTTGCGGATGAACTTGTCTTCGCGGTCGAAAGCCGCTGGTGCCACAAAGAAGAACTTCGTCAGGGGCCAGAGGTCGCTCACAAAACTGATGTTGCGCTTTTTCTTGTTGCCCTGAGCATCCACATACTCCACTACCTTCTGCTTCATCATACGAACCACCTCGGCTTCCTTTTCCGGAGTACTTTCTATGCCCTGCGCCTTCAGCAAGGCATCGAAAGCGGGCACCCAAGCCTCGTCGGTCTGCTGAAGAAGGTATTGGTGGTTGAACCAGGCGGCCTTGACATAATCGAACTTGGCACCGTTCTTGGAACATTTCTCCAAGTCGAAAAGGCGCACCATCTCATCCATGGTCATCAGTTCCTGGTCGTTGCCCGGATTCCAACCCAACAAGGCCAGGAAATTCACCACGGCCTGAGGCAGATAGCCTTTCTCGCGATAGCCGGAACTGATTTCGCCGCTCTTGGGGTCGTGCCATTCCAGAGGGAAGACGGGGAAACCCAGCTTGTCGCCGTCGCGCTTGCTCAGCTTGCCGTTGCCTATGGGCTTCAGCAACAGAGGCAGGTGGGCGAAGCGGGGCATTGTGTCTGCCCAGCCAAAGGCACGGTAGAGCAGGACATGGAGGGGCGCACTGGGCAACCACTCCTCGCCACGGATAACGTGGGTAACCTCCATCAGATGGTCGTCCACAATGTTGGCCAAATGATAGGTGGGCAGTTCGTCGGCACTCTTGTAGAGCACCTTGTCGTCCAGCACACTGCTATTGATGGTTACCTTGCCACGAATCATATCGTCAACGACAACGTCCTCGCCCGGCTCAATCAGAAAACGAACCACATACTGATGCCCGGATGCTATCAGGGAATCCACCTCCTCCTTGCTCAGGGTAAGGCTGTTGCGCATCTGCAAACGGGTGCCTGCATCGTACTGGAAATTGTCCTGCCCGCTGCGCTTGGCATCCAGTTCCTCCGGTGTATCGAAGGCTATATAGGCTTTGCCGGTATCCAGCAACTGCTTCACGTAAATCTTGTAAATCTCGCGACGCTCGCTTTGGCGATAGGGACCGTGATTGCCGCCATAGCCCACGCCCTCGTCGAAATGAATCCCCAGCCAGTCGAAGCTTTCACGGATGTATTCCTCGGCACCGGGCACAAAACGCGCGCTGTCCGTATCCTCGATACGGAAAATCAGATCACCGCCATGTTGCTTGGCAAAAAGATAATTGTAAAGGGCCGTGCGAACGCCGCCGATATGAAGGGGTCCTGTGGGACTGGGTGCGAACCTAACGCGAACTTTTTCAAAAGCCATAGTTATGAAAAATATTATTTGACGTACAAAATTACGGCTTTTTCGGCACGTATGCCACATGTTTTCCTTATTTTTGTCCCTAAATAACATAAATAGACCAATTCATGAGCAGATTCAACCATAACATCAAACTATCCGCCAGCGGTATCATCTACCGATTCCTGACCATTGCCGCAGCACTTGCCCTATTGCTGCTGCTCTTGCCTTACGGCCACCAATCGCTGTACGATTACAGCAAAGACAAGCCCTGGAACGGCAATACCATCATCGCCAGCGAGGGTTTCCCCTTGCTCAAGCCGGACAGCATCTATCAACAGGAAAAAGAGCGTGCCTTGGAGAACTACAAACCGGTTTATGAAAAAGACCCCAACGTAGGCAGCCAACAGACGGCCGCCTTCATCCGACAATACAACACCACACTGACCGCCATCATCCCCGCAGCCTATCGCGATTATGCCAACCGCCGACTGCGGGAGGTTTACAATGCGGGCATCATGAATGTTACCGATTACGACCGTGAGAGTAAGGAGGGACGTAAAACCGTAACCATCAGCGTCCAGAACACGGGAACAACGGAGGAACTAAACAAGGTCTTCACACCCAAAACGGCTTACGAATATATCGTAAGCCAAGCCGACACGCTGCGGTACCGACGTGCCATCCTGCAACGAATGAACCTGAGCGCCTATCTGCAAGCCAACCTGACCTATGACAAATTCCGCTCGGAATCACAGCGCGACATGCTGGAGAAATCCGTCAGCAGATTCAGCGGAACGATACAAAGCGGACAGGAAGTCGTGCACAGAGGACAGATTGTGGATGAAAAGACGGACCTGGTTCTGCGTTCGATGGAAACTTACCATAACAAGAAAGAGGAGAGCAAGGCGGAAATCTATACGCAGCGGCTGGGACAGGCCATTTTCATGTGTATCATCGTCTGCTCCCTGTTCTTTTATTTCCGGCTCTTCCGCGCCGACTATCTGGGCAACCTGCGCACCATGTTGTTCACCATCATGATGGTCTTCGTGTTCCCTGCCCTCACCTACTGCCTGCGCCGACTGAATATCGAGGTCTATGCCATCCCCTATTGTATGCTGCCCATCTTCCTGCGCGTATTCACGGACTCGCGCACGGCCTTCATCACCCACGTGGCCGCCATTTTATTGAGCGCCATCGCCGTTACCCACCAATTTGAGTTCATCTTCATGGAGACGGTTGCCGGCTTGGTAGCCATTTACAGCATGAAGCACATGAGCAGCCGGTCGGAACTATTCCAAACCGTCATCTACGTATCATTGGCTTCGCTCGCCTGCTGGCTCTGCTTCGACCTGATCAACAAATCGTTCTTCAGCACCAGCGGCATCGATCCGGATCCCTATATAAGCATCATAGCCAATGGCATCCTCCTGATGATTTCCTATCTGCTGCTCATCCCCTTCGAGCGACTGTTCCGCTTCACGAGCAACGTAACGCTGGTGGAACTGTCAAACACGAACAACGAGATTCTGCGCCGCCTGAGCGAAGAGGCACCCGGCACCTTCCAACATTCCTTGCAGGTGGCCAATCTGGCAAGCGAGGTGGCCCGTAAGATTGGCGCCAATACCCAACTGGTGCGTACAGCGGCCTTGTATCACGACATTGGCAAGCTTTATAACCCGGCCTATTTCACCGAGAACCAGAGCGGCATGAATCCGCACGACAACATCAGCTATATCCACAGCGCACAGATTATCATCAACCACGTTAACAAAGGATTGGAGATGGCCGAAGCCATCAAACTACCACCCATCCTGCGCGAGTTTATCACGGCACATCATGGTACAGGCAAAACGCGCTATTTCCTGACGCTGCAACGCAATGCCCACCCCAACGACACCATCGACGAACGTCCCTACACCTATCCCGGCCCCAATCCACGCACCATCGAACAGGCCATTCTGATGATGTCCGACGCGGTAGAGGCTGCCTCGCGCAGTTTGGTGGACTATACGGAGGAAAATGTGAGCACGTTGGTGGAACGTATCATTGACAGCCAGATGGAGGAGGGATTCTTCAACCATTGCCCCATCACCTTCGAGGACATTTCCGAAGCCAAACAGGTGTTCAAGGAGAAACTGAAGATTATCTACCATACCCGCATCAGCTATCCCGAACTGAAACAGGAAGTGCAAGAGGCGGAAGACGCTCAGACGGGGTCTGCGTCATAATAGACCTGGGCACTTTTGTATGCCGGCTGCGCAAGCAAATAGGCTTGCACCTCACGCAAGCGCCGACGGGCATCTCGCATATCGGCACCCACCTCTATCTTAAGCATGATCTTACGGATATAGAATGTTTGGACGCGACCCACACTGGGCGTGTCCGGACCCAAGACACGCCGGTCAAAGATCCGGCGCAGATATTGTGCCATTTCCGCAGCCAGGGCGTGTGCAACACGCTGGTCCTTATGTTTTACAAACACATATACGATGCGGCTCATCGGGGGATAGTTGAAGAGTTCGCGCTCCGCCATTTGCTGGTGATACATGGCATCGAAGTCCGATAGGCACACCTGCCGAATCACCTCGTTATCAGGACTGTAGGTTTGCAATACGACCAAACCGCGCCGGCGGCGTCGGCCTGCACGGCCGGCCACCTGTACCATCATCTGGAAGGCACGCTCATAACTACGAAAGTCGGGGATATTCAGCATGGCATCGGCACTCAGGATACCCACAACGCTAACGCGTTCAAAATCCAGCCCCTTGGTTACCATCTGCGTACCCACAAGAATATCGAGCCTGCCGTGCTGAAAATCCGCTATCAACTGCTCATAGGCATGCTTGCTGCGTGTCGTATCCAAATCCATACGCCCAACACGTGCCTCAGGAAAGAGGGCTTGTATTTCATCCTGAATACGTTCCGTGCCATATCCCTGATGACGCAGGTCCGTGTCGCCACAATTAGGACAACGGTCGGGGATGGCATAGACCGCACCACAATAGTGGCACGAAAGCTGGTTAGCACCCTTGTGATAGGTAAGCGACACATCGCAATGCTGGCAGCGGGGCGTCCAGCCGCAGGTATGACAATCGACATGAGGGGAATAGCCACGGCGGTTTTGAAAAAGTATCACCTGCTCCTTGCGTTCCAGCGCATCGCGCATTGCAGCCAGGAGTTGGGGAGAGAAGAAGCCCTTCATCTCTTTCTTACGGCGGAGTTCCTTGACATCGGCAACAACAATCTCAGGCAACTGCACCCGGCTATACCGTTCCTCCAGCCGCACCAAGCCATAACGCCCCGTTTGCGCCAGATAATAGCTCTCGACGCTGGGCGTTGCCGTACCCAAAAGGGTCTTGGCGCGCGACATCTGCGCCAGAACAAGCGCCACGCTGCGACCGTGGTAGCGGGGAGCGGGATCCTGTTGCTTGAAACTGGTTTCGTGTTCCTCATCCACAATCACCAGCTGCAAATTACGGAAAGGCAGGAAAACACTGCTACGAACGCCTACGACAATGTCGTAAGGCTCGTCGCCCAACTGCTTTTGCCATACCTCTACGCGCTCCGCATCAGCGTATTTACTATGATATACACCCAAGCGGTTGCCGAAGACACGCCTTAAACGGTCCACCAGCTGGGCGGTGAGTACAATCTCGGGCAAGAGATAAAGGACCTGACCGCCACGCGACAAAGCCTCACGGATAAGATGGATATAGACCTCCGTTTTACCACTGCCCGTTACTCCATGTAAGAGGGTAATGTCATGCTGTTCAAAAGAAGTGTGTATATCGTCAAAAGCCTGCTGTTGCGCATCAGAAAGGGGATGAAGGACAAGGTCCTGAGGCAAAGCGTCTGTGCTAAGGCGCGTAACGGCCTTGTCGTAGATTTCCAAGATGCCACGTTCCTTCAAAGCCCGCAAGAGGGTTGGGCTGCCCGCCTGTTCCAACAGTGCGGCCCGCTCCACCTCGACAAGCAACTGGCGGTTCCGGAGTTTCAACGCCACATCCGCGCGAGACAGCAACAAGTATGTGTCCAACAATTCCAGCTGCTTATGCGCTTGCTTCATCTCGCGCAGGGCCGCTTCCAGTTTCGCCTCGTCAAAGAAATCCTCCGTCAAACGCACGCAACGTACTGTCTTGGCTTTGTATGTCTGCCTTACCGCTTCCTTCATGATGACGATCCCCTTGTCCAACAAACGTTTGATAAGGGGCAGTACATTGCCGGAAGGCAAGAATTCCTGCAAGGCACCCACCTTTTGTTCGGGCTTTTGCTCCAAAGCCTCAAGTAAAATCTGTTCGCCACGGGACAGCGGTTCTTCGTTGTCGTAATCTGCATTCAATACGACAATACTTTCGCTCTCCAGTTTCATGCCGCTTGGCATGGCCGCCTTCAGGACATCGCCGATGGTACAGAGGTAATAGTCTGCTATCCAGCGCCACAGTTGCAACTGCATGGGTGTTACCACGGGATAAACATCCAACAGCTCCAACGCCTCCTTTATCCGGAAGTTTCCTTCGGGAGCCTGATCGCTGATTGCAGTAACCACACCCGCATACATCTTGCGCACGCCAAAGGGTACTATGAGCCTACACCCTACCTGCACCTTATCTTCTATGGGTGCGGGCAGGGCGTAGGTAAAAGTATCTGCCAAAGGCAGGGGCAATATCACTTGGGCGTATCGCATTATCTCCTTACGCGGCGCACGCTGGCACGAGGCTCCGTAGTCGCCGCAGCTGTTTTCTCTTTTCTGCTTTGCGCACTGCGTCGGTTGACACGTGCCGTTGTCGTTGTATTTTCCTTGGCAGTGCTCTGGCGGCGTGTGGAAACTCTTTTGCGAGCCTGTTCGGCCTGAAGGCTGTCCACCTTCGTTGTATCCTGGGTCTGCTTCACCTGCCAAATGCCTGCTTCAAAGTTCTTCAGTTCGTTCTCAATCTTCTTCTGCTCTTTTTTCATCGCAGAATCCGTCTTGCAGTAATCGCCCAGCACACGCCCCTGCATGTTGTTTGTCTTGTAGATGGTGCCTTCGTAGCGATTGAGCGTGAAGAAATCGTTGGCCGTCATGTTGGTGGTGTTATTGTAGTTGCTGGCCATCACAGGGAGGCGGCTGAGATAACTCTCCACATCCGCATACTTCACCCAAAAGAGGGGTTTGGGAGAAGCGCCTTCTCCGAAATCATCGTTCTCCATCAGCACAGGACAAAGGGCCTGTACCTGAGTCTTATGAGTGCCGGTACGCTGGTCCAAAACCACGCTCTCCTTAATATAATAACGCTTCACCTGCTCGCCGGGCACGTCTCTGTCATCAACGACAATCTTACCACCTTCCTCCTTATAAGGAACATAGTAGCGGTTCAGCAGATCCGTTATATCACGTATCTTGTCCTTCTCTGCAAAGCTTTCGTTTCCGTCCAACATATAGTTATAGGCAGGAACCCGACCCGTAAGTACAAGGCGGAACAAGTAAGTGAAGAGGTTGCATTGGATACCCACGGGCTGGAGGGGATAATACAATGGTGCGTTCTTGTCCTTCGTCAGATCCAACTGGCGATAAATGTCGCGTTTCCATACTACGTCCTCGGGCACCTCAACATTCTTGGGGAACATCAGGGCCGCACGATCGGTGGGTTGCACACGACTCGCACCTTGCTGCGCGGCGGCATTGCTGGTGGTGGAGCGACGTTTTGTGGGCTGTGCCTGAGCCGAAAGGGCCAAGCAGAGAGCGAATATAAAGGTGAATGTATATTTCATACGCTGGGGAATGATTTACGCTTAGTTGACAATAATATCCATAGCACCGCTGAGGGTGCGCTCGATGCCGTCGGGTCCCTGCGCACGAATCTTGGTAATGAAGAATCGTTTGCCGCGCGAGAGCTGACGAATCATGTTTCTTTGGTTTTCCGTAATGGCGGCACTTTGGCTCACCTCGGGTACCTGGTTGCCCATGTTATCAAAGAAGACCATCTCGAAACCACGCACATTAAAGGGGATATTCAACAGGCCATCGTCGATAGCCGCACTCAGCTGGCGGGTGCTCAGCAGGATTTGCTTGCTGATCTTGCCGCCCAGCAGATGGTCATCACCGCTTTGGATAAAAGCTGTCGGGTCGGGCAACTTACGCACACGGAACTGGTATTTACCCATCTCTTGCGTCCGTCCTTCCAACTGGGCCAGAACGGTGATGGTCGTTTCGCCGCCTACGTTCGTAGGACGTGCTATGAACTTTCCGTCGCCCTTTTGCATAAAGCTGCCGCCACCGCTCATCGAAACACGCAGTTTATTGCTCGACACACCGGGCACACCCACCGAAATGGGGTTGTCGTAACCGGCATACAGGACATTCATGATATCCGCGCTTACCGTGGCACTGGGAGGAATCACCGTATATTTCTGCTGAAAATCGCGACGCACCTTCCGGCCCTCGCCGTTCGTCATCTCGATATAACCATTAAGGGTGAAATCACCGCTGCGAGAGCACACGGTTTCATACATACCGCGCTCATTGTTTATCCGCTGGCCATTGATATAAATGGCGGGGCGGTTCGTCGTATCAACGGCTGCCATGAAAATCTGGGCTTGGAAACGCCCGCCCTGCACCACGGTCTGGCTGTTGGGAACAACAAAGGCATTTACCTCGTTGACACGCAAATCCTTCACATCAATATTGACCATGAGTTCGCGCAGGACATCACTCTCGGCGGTACGCACGTCGTTCTGTAATTTCTTGAGCAAGGTGATGGCAGCTACCGTAGGCTGCCCCTCGAACATGTACTCCTGCCAGTTCTTGCTCTCGGCCTTAGCCGAAGCCGGAACATCGGTATTCAAACTGCTTTGGATAATGGCACGCTTCTCCGCATCACTTACCATGGCAGTAACACGCTGACGATAACTGTCAACAGCCTTCAGCAATTCCCCGCCCCGGCCTTCACGTGGGTTCAGCATGATATAGTTTGTCGCCTCGGCGTCCTCCATGTATTTGATGTTATTCACATCTCCGTCCTTGCCATCGCTCTTCTTCACAATGGCCACCTTGAGCTCCTCAATCAGGTTATAAAGCGAGTCGCTCATCGCTTTCACCTGCTGTGCCTTGGCAAACCAAGGCTTTGTCTTCGCCGGATTGGCTTTCATCTGTTCGGAGAGCTGTTTGTACATGCTCTCGTTAATGTGCATGACATTC
Source organism: Prevotellaceae bacterium (assembly GCA_028723455.1). Classification (GTDB taxonomy): domain Bacteria; phylum Bacteroidota; class Bacteroidia; order Bacteroidales; family Bacteroidaceae; genus Physcousia. The sequence continues at coordinate 11,312 of JAQYEW010000030.1, forward strand.
TGCGTACTCAGATGAAGCTTGTCGGACACCAGAGAGAACCCCTTCAGTACATCCGTGCTCACATTCAGGGCCAGCATGGCCATGAGCACAATGTACATCAGATTGATCATCTTCTGACGTGGCGATATTTTCTTTTTCTTGAACTTTGACATAATTGCCTGTGATGTGGGTTTTATTCTGCCGAAGCGGCAGGTGCAGCCCCATGCATGTTTACAGTGAGGGCCTTGATCATACGTGCATAGACGTTATTCAACTCCTCAATCTGCTGCGCCATGCGGCGGGTCTGCTCGTCAATCTGCTCAATGGTGCTCACTTGCTTGCTGATGCTACGCAACTGCAAATCGTAGACCGTTGCGATTCCTGTGAGCGTACGGTTCAGGTTCTCCATTTCCTCGCTGTCAGTACTCATGCGCGCAGCTTGATTCTTCACGCGTCCCAACACTTCGGTAAGGTCTTTCAGTTCCTGCGCATAGTTCTTCACCGCCTCTTCCACATCCTTGGGGTCTGTAGACCGAACCACCTCACCGTCTATGCTCAGCGCACCACTCTGCAACTGGCTTAAAGCCAACTGCGCCTGTGCGGCAGCTTGACCGGCAGCAGCCAGATTTGCGGCAGCAGCACTCAGACTCTCTGATTTGGCATCCACAGGCTGGACGGACGTTGGAATTGCGGTACCGGATACGTGTACCACCGTCTGCACAGCACCATCAGAATTGTAAACGGGTTCCTTGGATTCCTCATCCACACGCTCCGTAACACGTTCAAAAGCAGATATAAAGAACACGAACACCTCAGCACCCATACCCACAATCAAGGCAGTATCGGCTCCCTTGAGGTGAAGAATTTTGAAGAGTGCACCAAAGATAACGACGGCAGCACCCCAGCTGTAAGCATATTGCATGAAGGTTTGACCAGCCAGAGTGTCCATCCACTTTTGGATACGACTTATAGGATTCATTGATTTTGCCATAACTATGGAGTTCTGATTATTGTTTTTCAAATTAGATGAATTATCGTCTGGCCTTGCGTGCCGAAGCTGTAGAGCCACCGCCCTTGGAGGCTTTCGATGCCTTGGGAGCCTTGCCCATACGGGCGGCGTTGCTCTTATCGCTTACCATGGTACGCACACACCGGAAGCCGATGAAGCTGCGCGGCTGATTCTGGTATTCAAAGGCACGCCATGCACTGCGTATCATGCTCTCGGGGTCTTTCCACGAACCGCCGCGCACACTTTTCTTCTTCAGTCTGTAGGGGTCTTCCTTTGCCGCATTATAACGTAGCTCAGGGTTCATGTCGCTCATGCTTTCCACGCCCGCCTCAGTATAGACCGTACTGGTCCATTCGGCAACGTTGCCCGCCATGTCATAGAGGCCGTTGCTGTTGGCGCTGAAGGCTCCTGTCTTGCTGGTTATCAGGCTGCCGTCCTCGGTATAGTTACCCCGGTCCGGTTTGAAATTGGCGAAGTAGCAATCCTTGTCGCTCTTCACCTCGCCACTTTCCCAAGGGAACAAGCCTGCGCTCTTTCCCCGGGCAGCGAACTCCCACTCCACCTCGCTCGGCAGGCGGTAGCGCTGGATTTGCTTCGCCATACCGCCCAATCCCTTCAGCAAGAAGTCTGTCCGCCATGCGCAGAAAGCATTCGCCTGCTCCCACGTTACGCCCACAACGGGATAGTCGTCATACGCGGGATTGCTGAAATAAAGCTTCATATAGCGCTCGTTGTCGGCATTCTGGAAATCATTTACCCAGCAAGTGGTGTCGGGATAAACATTCACGATATAGGTGTTGAGAAAATCCCAAGGTCCGCTCAATGGGCGCGTAATGGTTTCTCGACGGATAATTCCGCCGTCGTCCACCCATGCAGTGTCCTTGCTGATCATCACCACCTCGTCGGGATTCACTTGATGGTCGGTATTCAAGTCGCGTTCTTCGGGATTCAAGCGGAAACGACGCTGAGCGGCAGAGACATAGTCATAAACCTCATAACGATAATTCAATTGCTTGGCATCCAGCATAACCGTACCGTCGATGGGATGCGTATAATAGAGGCTCTCGATGGCACGCGCCTCGTCCTCGGTAGCTTTCTTCCAAGGGATAGGCTTCTTCCAGTTCAAATAAGGCTTGATGGGATTGCCCTCACGGTCCTCCTCAATCTTATAGGTTTCGTCTCCTCCATAGTTGGGGTCGGCCAGACGTTCACGAATGATGCTGTCGCGCACCCACATCACAAACTGGCGGTACTTGGCGTTGCTCACTTCCTTTTCGTCCATCCAGAAGCCATCCACGCTGATGTCGCGCACTGGCGTTTGGGTGCCCCACAGCGAATCGTTATCCTCGAGACCGATCTTCAGGGATCCTTTCTTCACTGCCACCATGCCGTAAGGCGTAGGTTCGCTGAACGAAGTGCCATGTATCCCCGTTACCTCGCCCCCCATGGCCGCAGTTTGAGAACTGCCGGTACCCATACATGAAGCCATTGCCGTCGCGAGCGTTACGCCCACCAATGCAATGAAAGCAAATCTATATCTCATATTATTATTGTTAGTCTTTGTCTATTTAAAGAATGCGCAAACTCTGGTGGCGGTTCTTGCCCTTTCCGCCCAGGTTCAGCGTCATTTCATAACCCAGCACCAGCTCGTGCGAGCCGTTCAGGGCGCCTACGCCCGTGGTGTACATCTCGTAGCTATAGCCTATCTTGATGCCATGAAAGACGGTTCCCAACAAAACGGCCACGCTTACCGTAGGGCTGTAACTCAATCCTCCATAGAGGTGCAGACGAGGGCCCTCATAACTCAAACGGGCTGTAACATCGCCGCGCCACGCCATGAAATCAGTACGCAGGATACCACTGGTATGCAGGGCATAGGCAGGGTTACGGAACTGGAGCTTGTAGCCACCCGTCAGATAGTAGAGACGGCTCACCGAGGTCTGATGCGTTTTGTCATCGCCCAGCAGGATCGTGGGGGCAGTCAGATGCATCGAGCTAAATCCCGCATACCACGTCCTGCCCATGCTGTAACGCAAGCCAAAGTCCAGGTCCAGCGCCATGCCATTGACCTGACTGTTGGCAAACGCCGGGTCGCCCGTATCCGCCACATCCAACTTGCTACCGTCGAACGTCTCGTTCAAGAAACCCACACGCAAGCCCGCACTTAGCTGTCCCTTGCGTCCCAGAGGATGGTGATAGGCGTATTGAACGTAGAGCTTCTTGTTACTGAACAAACCGATGTTGTCATTCATAAAGCCCACTCCCGCACCATGCCGGGGGTTGATGAAGAAGAGAGGCAGGTCCGCGGTTGCCAGCATTGTCGAAGGGGCGTTCTCGAATCCCGTCAGCTGCGCGCTGTAGGCCCCTTGTATGTTCAGCTGACCGGCCAATCCGCTGCTGGCGGGGTTAAAGTAGTTTTGCAGCGCCCAATAGTTGGTGAACGCCGCATCGTACTGTGCCCTTGCACTTAGGGTGCCCAGCAAGAGGGCTGTTAGCCAAGCAAGTCTTCTCATCCTTGTTTCTGATAACGTTTCGCCCCCGCATATTATTGTATGCAGGGGCGATTTTTTACGCCTTGCGCGTAATCAATACTCGTCCTCGTTGAACAAGAAATCCTCCTTGGTGGGATAGTCGGGCCAGAGATCCTCAATGGTCTCATACACCTCACCCTCATCCTCCAGTTCTTCCAGGTTCTCAATCACCTCCAAGGGCGCGCCACTGCGGGTGGCATAGTCAATCAGCTCGTCCTTGGTTGCGGGCCAAGGTGCATCCTCCAGTTTAGAGGCCAATTCCAAAGTCCAGTACATATTTTTTCGATTAGTTGTTAACTTGTTTCTACGTTTCTGAGCAAAAAGCCGGGCGCAAATATAATGTTTTATTTTTTCCCTGCCTAATGATTCGCACGCTTTTTACTACCAATTCACAATATAGTGGTCGGGTAAGAGGTCGGGGCGAAGAAAAGCCAGCCCTACATCATGCAGGTCGAAAGTTACCGTAAAACGGTCATCTTTCAGAAGATGATTCCACAAAGAACGATTCTTGCGCAGATGGTCGACGATGACGAACCCGCCCTCTGCCACGGCATCCAGCTCCGAAAAACCGCCTGCCGCCACATAGAGCATATCGACGTTCCTGCTGCCCGCCGCAACGGGATGTAGCGTCGAACAGCCGGCCTTGATGTGGCAAATGGCACGCTCGCTGCCTCCAAGCGCACAAAAACTGCGGGGCTGCAAAGCGTTGCTCAAACGAAAAAGCAGGCGGTCAACAGCACGGCGGCGGGGAAACATCAAACGGTCGCGCCTGGAAAAGAGCGCATCCAAACTGCGATAGGCATAATACTGGCCTGGAGCATAGACCACCTGAATAAGCATATTAAAGGCAAAGGGCGAGTGCACGCCATACCCACGACGATGCCGGATGCGACGAAGCCACACCAAAGGATTACGAATATCTAAGATTTTAGACATGTACGAATATTGTATTTAATGCTAAGAAAGAACAAACATAAGAATTTTTTAGAAACGAAACAAACCTCCTTACGAACAGATTCGTTAAACGCCCCAAAAACAACAAAATGTATTTTTGTTAATTAACGTTAACAATACGGTCTTTTTCATTGACAGACTCATTACAAACTAAATTAAAAAGCTTATATTTGCGCCAATAAAATAGCATACCCGCAAAAGAATTATTTCGACCGCATTATTTTAGACACCCTAAGACATTCAGTATCCTGCTGAGTGTCACAGAAACACAAAGAGACAAACTATTAATTACTAACAACCCTAAAACAATTCACAAAATGAAAAAGATTACATCTGTTTTCACATTGGCGCTATTGTTGGCCGGTGCTGTACCTGCGACCTCGTTCGCTGATGTCAAGCCCAGGTTTACAATCGTCAGTGACCCGCATGTGGTGGTAGACACTGAGCGTCCGCTTATCCGCGAGGCCGGCCAAATCACCTCTCCTTTCACCGAGACTCAGGAAGGCAATATCGAAGGTATGCTGGACAATGACCCAGCCACTTTCTGGCACAGCAAATGGAGCGGTGGCAACGTTGCCGCAGGCACACACTATTTTCAGGTTCACCTAACAGAGAATATTGAAAACGTCGCTTTCAAGTTCACCCGTCGTAACGTTGTTGGCGACCACATTACCCAGTGGGGCGTTTACGGTACGAACAATCCCGATGCCTCGAAGGAAGACTGTATTCGTCTGGCTACGATTGAGACGCCCCTTGGCTCTTCAACAGAAACACTGACATCAAAAGTATTCACCACCGACGGTACCCAGTATCTCCGCTTCTATTGTGAGGAAACCGCAGCGACAACCACCAACGGCGGTAAGGGCCGTGGCTATTTCCACGTTGCTGATTTCCAACTCTACGGAACAAAGATGATCAGCGATGCGGAAGTGGCAAAATTGGAAAGACAAGCCGCTCTGAATGCGACGTTGGCAATCCACACCCAATACCTGGCCTATTCTGGCACGTTCACTACGGGCACTGAGCCCGGTCTGTACAACGCTGAGGCCGTTGCCGCTTTTGAGGCCGCACTGGAAGCCGCAAGCGTTATTGATGGCCCTGAGGGTGAAAACCTGACCACCGAGCAGCTGAAGAAGATCGGTCAGGACATCAAGGACACCTACGACGCAGTTATCAAGAGCAAAGTTCCTTATGCGGTAGCGGTAAATGACGGCTACTACTTCATCAACAGCGTTGTCAAGTTTACCGAGACCACCGAGCAAACCGAGAATCCAGAAACGGGCGAAATCATTCCCGGTGAGACCATCCAGGTGGTTAAGGGTCTGTACTCCAACAAGACCACCACGGGTATCGCAGCCAGATGGAAGACCACAGAGCGCATTGCTCCTTTCCTCTGGAAGGTTACCACCAAGGGCGAAAAGAAGTACGAACTCCTGAACATGGGTACGGACGCCAAGCTTACTCAGATAACTACGAGCGAGCCTGTAGCCATGTCTGTAACCAGCGACAGCCTCGTTGTCTTTGACTACAACACCGTAGTTGACGGCACCACCTATTACAACATCCGTCTGGCCAGTGGCCCCGAGCGTGGCTACCAATACGTACACGTAGGCGGCCATGGTGGCGGCACAGGCAAGGAAGGCAACATCGTTGGTTGGGAGCAGACCGCAGGCAGTGGTGCCAGCGAATGGATTCTGGTTCCCGTAAGCAACGAGGAAGCTCAGGCGATTATCGACGAATACGCACCCATCAAGAACGAGGCAGAGCGTCTGATCAACACCAAGAAGATGCTGAACGACCTCGAGCCCAAATTGCCCAAAGCTTTGGACAACAGCGTGAATTTGGAGCGCGAGAGACCTTTGATTGCCTCAGCCGACAAGATCACCTCTCCCTTCACTCAGGTTGACGAAGGCAGCATTCCCGAAATGCTGGACAAAAACCCCGCAACTTACTGGCACAGTTCATGGGCCGGAGGTGCTGTACCGGCCGGAACACACTACTTCCAGGTAGAGCTCACCGAACAGAACATACCCTCTATGGCCTTCGAGTTCACTCGTCGTAACGTAATCAACGACCACGTGACAAAGTGGGGCGTTTACGGCACGAACGAAGCCGAAGCCGAGAAGAGTGCCTGCACCAAACTGGCCGAGATTAGCACTCCCTTCGGCAACGGCACAGAAACCCTAGTTTCTGACGTATTCAAAAACGAAAACGGACTCAAGTACCTCCGCTTCTATGCTGAGGCCACCGTTGCCAACCGTGGTTATTTCCATGTTTCCGAGTTCCAACTCTATCCCGCACAGGTCATCGTGAACACGACCAGCCAGGCCGTGAACATGGGCAGTGTTTACACCAACGCTGTTAACGCCTTCAACAAGGCCAAGGCCGAGGGCGACCAGATAACGGTTGACACCTATACGGAGCTGAAGAACGCTTACGATGCTTTCATCGCAAGATTCGTGAACCCCGACACCCTGCGCAATAAGATTGCAGAGAAAGAAGCAGAGGTGAAGATGGTTGTAACCGGCACCAACCCCGGCCAGTGGAGCGACGCCAACGCAGCCGGCTCATTGAACCAGGCTATCACCGCCGCCAAGGCATACGACAAGGCCGGTGCCTACACTCTCGCCCAGAGCCAGGAACACGTGAAGGGCTTGGACGCTCAAGCAGAAGACGTTTTGGCAAAAGCCAACAAGATTCAGGAAGGCAAGTGGTATCGCATCCGCTTCGCCAGCGAGGAACTCTATAACGCCAATGAATGGAGCAAGACCGGTGCCGAGGCTACAGTTGTTGAAGCCACGGGTGTTACCACATTCCCTGCACTCTTCAACAAGCTGGTTGCAGTAAGTAACGACGTTGTGGAGGGCGAAGGTGATGCTGCTACTCACCACACAGAGTTGGCGGTTATCGACGACGTAACCATGGGTCAAGGCCTACACTTCATTGATGAGAACGAGGTTCTGAACCATGAGGACGCCGCCCTGTTCCGCTTCATCGCCATCGGCGACACTGCCTACATCATCCAGAACAAGGCTACCAATATGTTCTTGGGTCTGAACGGCCGTGCTGCAACCTTGGGTGTAACTCCCATCTCTTGGCACACGAAGGCTATGGGCTTCGGTAAGGTGAACATCTTCCGCAACACTCCCACTGCTATCAACAACAACCTCCACGCTCAGAAGGCTAACGCCACCCTGGTAACCTGGGAGACCACCACTGTTCAGAGCAACACCGGTTTCATGATTGAAGAGGCTGAAGAAGTTACCAACTATGAGGGCACAGAATTCAACATTTCCGTTGCTCCCAACGCTTACGCCACCTACTGTCTGCCCATGGCAATCACCGCTCCTCAGGACGAATACCTCTATGGCGTAGAAATTGAAGGTACAGAGGTTTCTTTGACACGCTTGGAGAACAATACCGCCGAGGCAGGCCAGCCCTTCATCTACATTGATGGCACACCCGCCAGCTACGACGCAAATGCCGAGAACAAGCCCATGACCTTCAAGCACGGCTATGAAGTTGTCAGCGAGCCCAAGACCGTTGGCAAGCACGTAGGTGTATTCGCATCAAAGAGCGTTGAGGCCGGTAACGTACTCATTGGCCGCAAGGCCATGACGGTTGCAGCCATGACCAGCAACGTACCAGCCTACAGCTCATACATTGAGGCAGCACTCGCAGCAGAGGACCAAATCAATGTAACCGTTAAGGAGGATATTTTCAACAGCATCCAGGAGACCGTTGCCAAGGCAGTCAAGGGTGGTGATATCTACACCATCGACGGCAAGTACGTGGGCAAGGGCAACCTGAAGAGCAAACTCAACAAGGGCATTTACATCATCAACGGTGTGAAGGTTATTGTTAAGTAAGACTTAATATGCATCATCCCATGGGGGCGCGCAGCAATGCACGCCCCCATTTTATTTGAAGGAATAAGGGTAAATTTCCATCGAGAAAACAAACATCAGCACCAAGGAATTTGTTAAATATTAAAAACACAAACCCCCACGATTTGTTAATATTTGCTAACAAAAGTGCCTTTTTATGGACAATCATTTTGGGAACTAAATTTAAAAGGCCTATATTTGTGGCGAAAGTAAATCGGAGATGCCTTGAAAAACACCATTTTACCGAAAGTAAAAAAAATGATTTCTGACATTCAGCACCTTGCTGAGCGTCTCATAAACAAGAAGTAAACAAACAATTTGCTAATTACAAACTTAAAACAACCCTTATAAAACAACCCTTAAACAATTAAAACATGAAAAAGATCATTTCTATTTTCACGTTGGCGCTAACGTTCGCTGCTACAGCCAATGCCCAACTGCTCTCCGAGCTGAAAGGCAAGGCCGTGCAATTGGGCGCGGAAGTTCGGACCATGGACGAGCTTACTCCTGGTGAAAACAACTGGTACGCCATTTCCCAAAAACGCGGAAACGACGGCTACTTCTGGGACAAAGGTGCCGGCGAGAAGCTCTACAAGAGCAACGGCACAAGCGTATTGGGCGGCAGCAAGATGCCCGCATCAAGCGTTGCACAATACATCGTGCGCTTCCTACCCGCCTCAACAGATGGCTACTACACCATCCAGTTTGGTACAGGCAACTATCTGGGCAAGTCCGGCGATGGCAACAACAGCGGCATCTTCTCAGCCGCATCCATCGACAACGCAGACCCCGTACGCATTTACACCATCAAAACCACTCCTGAAGGAGGAGGAGAGGAAGTCGACAACCCGGGACACTGGGGCATTAACCTGACAACCAACGACGCGCGTGTCGACAACAACGGCAGCGGCAACACGTTGTCTCCTTGGGAAAGCGGTACCATCAACTACATCAACGGCAACAACGACCACAGAGTTTGGAAGATTGACTTTGTGGAGGCCACCCCGCAGGAAATTGCACTGACCGAAGTAGTGGCTATCTTCGCAAAATACAACGCCTACACAGAGTCGCTCACCATCGGCGAGAACAATGAGCCCGGCACCTACAACAAGGAGGCCGTAGAAGCTTTCAAGGCAGCACTCGACGCTGTGAATAATCTTGAAAGTCCCGACGTGGAAATCAACAAGATGACCGCGGAGGAGATTCTTGCCTTGGGTGAAAACATCAAGACTACCTACGATGCGGCCGTAGCTACCAAGGTTCCCTACGCAGTAGCCGTAAAGGACGGTTATTACCTCATCAACAGTGCCATGAAGTTCACCGAGAAAACAGAGGACACGGTGGATCCCGAGACAAATGAGACCATCCCCGGCAAAGACGTTGACGTGGTAAAAGGCATGTATGGCGAGAAGACCACCAGCGGCCTGAACGCAGGTTGGAAGACAGCCGAGAAGACTGCTCCTTTCCTTTGGAAGGTAACCGCCAAGGGCGACAAGCTCTATGAACTGATGAACGTTGCCACAGACGGTAAGTTCACAAACACGGTGTCCAACCTGAGCCTTGAAAGCGACAGCCTCATGGTATTCGACATCAACAAAAACGAGGGCGACACGAAGACCTATAACATCCGCCTGAAGAATGACGCCGAACGCGGCCAGAGCTACCTCCACGCCAACAACCACGCCAGCGGTAAAGGCAAGGGAGATAAACTCGTGAAGTGGTATCAGACCGATGGCGCAGGTGCCAGCGAATGGATACTCGTTCCCGTAAGCGACGAAGATGCCCAGAAGATGATTGACGATTACGCTCCCATCAAGGAAGAGGCCAACCGCCTGATCAACACCAAGAAGATCATCGCTACCGTTACTCCCCAACTAGCCATCGCAGAGGACAACAGCGTGAAACTCGACAAGGAGACCAAGCTTATCACTGATGTAAATCAGTTGTCTTCTCCCCACTCACAGAGCGACGAGGGCAGCTTTGCAGGCATGCTTGACGGCAATGTAGACGGCACCGGCAAGGAGGCTAACGACTACAGTTGGTACTGGCATTCGTCATGGGCCAGCGTAGTTCCTGGTGGCACACACTATTTCCAGGTAGCGATGCCCGATAACGCTCCCGCAGAGGTAGCCTTTGAGATGACCCGTCGCCCTGTTGCTAACGACCACCCCATCGCATGGAGCGTTTACGGCACGAACGAGAATAATTTAGAGACTGCCAAAGACAAATGCACCCTGTTGGCCCAGGTGCAGACCCCCTTCACCAGCAACAACGAGACGGTTACGTCCGCTGTATTCAAAACCCAGAACTACAAGTATCTCCGCTTCTATGTCGACGACACCTATTGCCCCAACGTGGGAAAAACACGTGGCTATTTCCACGTAGCGGAGTTCCAGCTCTTCAAGGGCGAGACCATCGTGAACCCCACCAG
>JAQYEW010000031.1 GCA_028723455.1 Prevotellaceae bacterium
CACTACCCATGTTTCTAACCGCAGAAAACATTATCAAGCGCTATGCCCACCACACGGCATTGAACGACGTAAGCGTACAGGTGCCCCGCGGCCAGATTTTCGGTTTGCTGGGACCCAACGGAGCAGGCAAGACGACCCTGATCCGCATCCTGAACCACATCACCCTGCCCGACGAGGGCCGCGTAACCTTCGACGGCCATCCGCTCTGTGAAAAGGACGTGCAGAACATCGGCTACCTGCCCGAGGAGCGCGGCCTGTACAAGAAGATGAAGGTGGGCGAACAGGCCATCTACCTGGCACGCCTGAAGGGCATGAGCGAGGAGCAAGCCAAGCGCGAACTGCACCAATGGTTCGACAAGTTCCAGATCATGCCCTGGTGGGACAAGAAGCTGGAGGAACTGTCGAAGGGCATGCAGCAGAAGGTGCAGTTCGTGATCACCGTTCTGCACAAGCCCCAACTCCTGATCTTCGACGAGCCATTCTCGGGCTTCGACCCTGTGAACGCCGAGCTGCTCAAGCGCGAGATCCTGGAGCTGAAAGCCCAAGGACATACCATCATCTTCAGTTCGCACAACATGCAGAGCGTGGAGGACATCTGCGACAATATCGCACTGATCAACCACAGCCGGGTGGTGCTGAAGGGAAACATCCACGACCTGAAGCAACAGTTCCGCACGGGGCTTTACGAGGCCACGCTGACGGAGGGCGCCCTACGGCCCGTTGCCGGCCTCTACGACATACGCCAAGAGGAGAAACACCACGGCACCACGCACTACACCCTGCACGCCCAGGAGGGAACGACGAACAACGCCCTCCTGCAAAGCCTGTTGCAGCAGGGCCAGCTGCAAAGTTTCCAAGAGACCATGCCCACGATGAACGACATCTTCCTGAAGGTGGTGGGCGAAGAGCATATCGAAAACAAGCAATAAGAAGATCATGAAAATCCTGATAGTCATCCAGCGCGAATACCTGCGCCGCGTAAAGAAAAAGAGTTTCATCCTGCTGACCATCCTGATGCCTTTCCTGATGGTGGCCTTGGTGGCCGTTCCCCTTTGGCTGAGCACCATCAAGGGCGACGAGCAGCACCTGATCGGCGTACTGGACCCCCGGCAGGAGTTCTTCCAGGCCCTGCCCGCCGACGACAAGGAACTACAGTTCGTACAAATAGACAAGATAACGCCCGAGATGCGCACCGACAGCAGCGCCTACCAGGCCGTGGTGAGCATCCTGCCCGTTGCGGGCGAAGTGATGCCCCGGGTAACCATCTACAGCCGCGAGGAGGTGCAGACGAACCTGCTGGATGCCGTGCGTGATGCCGTGAACACACGTGTGCGTGAGAAGAAACTGGCAGCCACGGGCATCGCCAACCTGGAGGCCATCATCAGCGACCTGGAGCAGGAGGTGAGCATCGACACCAAGAAATGGACGGCCGAGGGCGACGAGAAGGACTCGAACACAGGCCTTGCCATCGGCGCGGGCTTCCTCTTCACCTTCCTTATATATATGTTCGTCATGGCCTACGGCGGCATGGTGATGCAGAGCGTTATCGAGGAGAAGACGAACCGCATCGTGGAAATCATGGTGAGCAGCGTGAAGCCCTTCCAACTGATGATGGGCAAGATCATCGGCATCATGCTGGTGGGACTGACGCAGCTCGGCATCTGGCTGGCCACGCTGGCCCTCGTCATCGCCATGGGCGGCAACGTCCGGGGCGTGGACAGCGGGGTCCTGGCCGAGATGACGGGCGTGGCTTCCCTGCCCTTGGGCGAACTGGGGCTGATGTTCGTCCTGATGTTCCTGGGCGGCTATCTGCTCTATGCCAGCTTCTTCGCCGCCGTGGGCGCCAGCGTCAACGAACAGGAGGACTCCTCTCAGTTCATCCTTCCCGTTACGCTCATCATGGTCTTCGGCCTCTATGCCGCCTTGTACAGCGTGGAGAACACCAACGGCCCCCTGGCCTTCTGGGGCAGCCTCTTCCCCCTCACCTCGCCCATCGTGATGATGGTGCGCATACCCTTCGGCGTACCCTTGTGGCAAGAGGTGCTGAGCATCGTCCTGCTGTACGCCACCGCCATCCTGATGGTGTGGTTAGGCGCCAAGATCTACCGCATAGGCATCCTGATGTACGGCAAGAAGCCCTCGCTGAAGGAGATGGCCAAGTGGTTGAGATACTAAACAAGAAAAGCACCCATAAGCATTTCGTTTTGCTTATGGGTGCTTTTCTTTGTATCCGTCAGCCGATCACCACACGCGTCCAATGGTGCTTGTCCTCGATGATGCCGTATTGGATGCCGCGCAGCGTGTCGAAGAGCTTGCGGCTCCAGGGTCCGGCCTCGGGGCCGAAGTCGTAGCGCGTGCCCGTCTCCTCGTCGTCGATATAGCTGACGGGGCTGATGACGGCTGCCGTGCCGCAGGCGCCGGCTTCCTCGAAGGTGGCCAGTTCCTCCACAGGGATGGGGCGGCGTTCCACCTTCATACCCAGGTCCCGGGCCACCTGCATCAGGCTCTTGTTCGTGATGGAAGGCAGGATGCTGGTGCTTTCGGGCGTGAAATAGGTGTTGTCGCGGATGCCGAAGAAGTTGGCGGCACCACATTCGTCGATGTATTTCTTCTCCTTGGCATCCAGGTAGAACTCGCAGGCATAGCCTTTGTCATGCGCCTCGCGGTTGGCGTAGAGGCTGGCGGCGTAGTTGCCGCCTACCTTATAGATGCCCGTGCCCAAGGGGGCGGAACGGTCGTGCGAACGCGTGATGACATAGGGGTTCGAGCTGAACCCTCCCTTGAAATAAGGCCCCACGGGCGTAACGAAGATCAGGAAGAGATATTCCTCGGAGGGGCGAACGCCCACCTGTGCGCCGGTACCAATCAGGAGGGGACGGATATAGAGCGTGGCACCGCTCTCGTAGGGGGGAATCCAACGCTCGTTCAGGCGCACGGCGCGGTCCACCATCTCGTTGAAGCGTTCCGTGGGCAGTTCGGGCATCAGAATGCCCCGACAGGTGCTTTGCAGGCGGGCGGCGTTCTCGTCGCTGCGGAACACGCGCACCTTGCCGTCGGGACAGCGATAGGCTTTCAAGCCCTCGAACGCCTCCTGGCCATAATGCAGGCAGGTGGCGGCCATGTGCAGGGGGATGGTCTCCTCGGAGCAGGTCTCAATCTCGCCCCAAGCGCCGTTGCGGTAATAGCATCGTACGTTATAGTCCGTTTTTACATAACCAAAGGGGAGGTTGGCCCAATCGATGTTATTTGTCATTTTCAAATGGTTTTTGATTACAATTTGTTTGCAAAGGTAGTCAAAAACATAATACGGAGATAGCAATTAGCCATTTTGAACAGAAATTTTTAATTTTTGGGCGTTACTTACCTGTCATTGACAATGTAGACTTTCACGTTTGGATGGTTTCTAAGAACAAAAACAAAAAAAAGCCTGTTATTTTTGTTTTAATAATTATTTTACTTAAATTGCGTTCGTTGAGCAAGATTTTAACGTGTTGATGTCTTTAAGGAATGTAATCGCGGAAAGATGATATAGCCAATAAAACAAAATACCAAATCTATGCTATTGAAACATTTTTTTATTTGATAAAAGAGTAAAAAAACGGTGTGAGTTCATAAAAGAAATAAAGAACACTAAAACACAAAATGATTATGAAAAGGCTTATTCTGTCATTTGTCTTGAGTCTTGTCTTTTCCTTCAATTTTTTCGCATACGATTTTTCAGTAAAAAAGGACAGTCATGGTAAGACAATTTATTATAACATCACATCTGCTCCCGATGCAAAAATAAAGACTTGCGAGATAACATACTCTGATTGTGTAATTGTGGATGGGGAGGCTAAATACAATCAAAATAACGAACATTACAAAGGCTATATATCTTGCGAGGCCAAAGTATCTTTTCAAGGCGTAGAATATTGGGTAACCGGCATTGGAGACCATGCTTTTCAAGATACGGAAATTATTGAAATAGACCTACTTTCCTCTGTTATCTCCTTCTTTCTTGGGGAGGAAATGGTTGTCAACATTGGGAAGGACGCATTTAAGAATTGTACTTTTCTTAAGCAGTTTATAATGCAAGACAACTTAAGTAAAAAAATTGGAGAGAGGGCATTCGAGAATTGCACATCCTTGGAAAGAGTTTGGCTTATTTCAAATACTCCTCCAACTCACACGATAAACAACCGAATATCGTCCATGGTTTTTCACGGATGCACTAATTTGAACGAATTTTTTATCGAAAGTCTTAAACCAGAGAATTTCCAGATGGCAGAAGACGCCTTTGACATACAGGACGGAAAAATAAAGTGCAGACTGACGGTGGTGCCCGGGAATAAGGTGTATTTCGAGGATGTTCAACCCTGGTGCTTGTTCTCGGAAATTATAGAAGACGAAAAGGCGGAATGCGCGATTGAAGACATCCAGACACGAAATCAAAGACTTGCCAATAACCCAACCTTTGACATGACAGGCAAGAAAACGAGTTCTCAAAAAAAGAAAGGAGTCTTCATTGTCAATGGCAGGAAAGTAATGCGCAAAGAGTAGATTTATTGCGTATCGGGCAAATCCAACTTCTTGGTGGGCGTAATGCCCAAATCGAGCAGGTCGTTCATCTGTTTGCTCAGGTTGCCGCGCCCTTCGGCCAACTGTCCCAGTCCTCTTTCATAGGTGTTGCGCAGCGTGCTGAGCTGACTGCCCAACTGGGTGTAGCTCTGCACAAAGGTGGCGTATTTCTCGTACATACGCGTGGCGGCATCCACAATCCTGCGATTGTTCTCCTCCTGGTGGCTTTGCCGCCAGGTGAGGAAGATCAGGCGGAGCACCACCATCAGGTTGGTGGGGTTCACGATCAGCACATTCTTGTTATAGGCCTTGATGCTGAGTTGCGGGTCGTGGTTCATCGCCAGGATATAGCTGCCCTCATTGGGGACGAACATCAGCACCACGGGTGCCGCGCCGCCAATGGTTGCGGGATATTTCTTCTGCGCCAGCTCCACGACGTGCTGCCACAGGCTTTGATGGTTCTGCCGGACGGCCTGCTGACGCTCATTATCGTCGGCCGCACCACAATAGTCCGAGTAGGCCGTCAGGCTCACCTTGCTGTCAATGATTACCGTTGCGCCGTCCGCCCCATGCACCACCACGTCCGGGCGGTCGCGCCGTCCGTCGTCCTTCGTAATGCTGGGCTGTACAACGTATTCCACGCCCTCGCGCAGTCCGCTGTCGCGCAGGATGTTCTCCAGGACCATCTCTCCCCAATCGCCCTGCACCTTGCCTCTGTTCTTCAGTGCGTCGGCCAGTGCGTGTGTCGTGCGGTCGCGTTCCTGGTCATGCCGGATGACGGCCTTGATGCTGGCCTCCAGCGAACCCGTCTGGCGCATGTGCTCGGCGCGCTGCTGGTTCAGAAGCGTTTGCAGACGCAGGAGTTCCTCCTTCAGCGGACCTACCACCTGGTGCATGGCGGTATCGTTGGCAGCGCGCAGCTGGCGCGTGCGTTCCTCCATCTCAGTGTCGAACTGCCGGCGCATCTCCTGGCGTGTCAGCGCCAGCTGTGCCTTGAGCGTCTCCTGCGCCAGTTCGTGCTCGCGCACCAACTGCTCCTGCGCGGCCTGCAACCGGGCAAGCAACGCCGCCCTGCTGCCCCAAAGCCAAAGGCTGAAGCCGATCGAAAGGAGGAAAAGTAGGAGAAAGAGGTAGAGCACGGGGGAGTGAGTGGTGGAGTAGTGAATTAGTAAATTAGTGGAGTGGTAAATTAGTGAGTGGTGGGTGGTGGGTGGTGAATGGTGAGTGGTGGGTGGTAAGTGGTGAATTAGTGAAGTGGTGAATTAGTAAATTAGTGAGTGGTGGATTGGTGGCATAAAACCTGCTAATGGCGTTTTTTGCTTGCGCACTGCGGACAGAGTCCCGTGATGACGTAATGGGCATGTTGCAACTGATAGCCGGCAGGGAGGGTGATGACGGGAAATTCCATGTCGTGCAGACAAAGCGTGCGCCCACATTCTGTGCAACAGAAATGGGCATGCTCGTCGTCGTCCTCGTCGTGGCCGTGGGCGGCAAAGCACAGCTCGTAGAGATGGTTGCCCTGCGGCCCAGGAATCTGATGCACCAGACCGCGCCTCACCATGAGGCTCAGCGTGCGGCTGATCACGCTCTTGTCCAGCGTCAGGAGGCTTATCTCCAGTTCCTTTTGCGTCGTGGGACCGGAGAGTCCGCTCAAATGCCTGGTAAGCAGGATGCGGTTGGCCGTGGGGCGGATGCCATGTTGCTCCAAGAGAAGCTCGGGAGACATGCTATGCAAGCTGGTCGGTATTGTCGTATTGCTCGAACCTGGAGTTCTTGCTCTTGAACTCGGGCACCACGCGCTTCATCAGGCGCACCATGTCGGGGATGTTCACCTCGCGCGAGAGGCGTTCCAAATCCTCCGCCACCTGATTGGCATCGGCATAAGCGTATTCGCGCACCTGGGCAATACGTATGCGGTCGTGGTTCGTGGGCAGGGTGTTCTCGGCGTTGGAAAGCACCTCCTCGTAGAGTTTCTCGCCGGGGCGCAGGCCCGTGTACACGATTTCTATGTCGCGTCCGGGCTTCAGTCCGGCCAGGTGAATCATGCGCTCCGCCAGGGTGGCTATCTTCACGCTCTTGCCCATGTCGAAGACAAAGATCTGGTTGCCCGTGGACATGGTGGCGGCCTCCATCACAAGGCGGCAGGCCTCGGGGATGGTCATGAAGAAGCGCGTGATCTCGGGATGCGTAACGGTGATGGGGCCTCCCTTGGCTATCTGTTCGCGGAAACGGGGGATGACGCTGCCGTTCGAGCCAAGCACGTTGCCGAAGCGCGTGGTTACGAACTTCGTGCGGCCCGTGTGCCGGCCTTGTTCGATCGCCAGTCCCAAGGACTGGACATAGATCTCCGCCAGGCGTTTCGTGCAGCCCATGATGTTGGTGGGGTTCACGGCCTTGTCCGTGCTTACCATCACCATCTTCTCCACGTCATATTCGATACACTTGTCGGCCACGTTCTTGCTGCCAGCCACGTTCACCAGCACTGCCTCGCAGGGGTTCTCCTCCATCAAGGGCACATGCTTGTAGGCGGCGGCGTGGAACACCACCTGAGGCCGCCAGGTACGGAAAACATAGTCGAGACGGGAGAGCAGGCGCACATCGCCGATGATGGGTACGAAATCCAGTTCGGGATAGCTGTCCTCCAGCTCCAGGCGCAGGTTGTGCATGGGCGTTTCGTTGTTGTCGAACAGCACCAGCTGCCTGACGCCCAGCATGGCCAGCTGGCGGCACAGCTCGCTGCCTATGCTGCCCGCGGCACCCGTTACCAGCACCACCTTTCCGCGGAAGTTCTTCTCTATCTCCGTTTCGTTAATCTTAATCTCGTCGCGCCCCAAGAGGTCCTCGATCTTCACCTCACGGATGGGTTGCGATTTCAGTCTGCCATGCTTCACCTCGTCGATAGAGGGCGCGAAGAGAACCTTCATGCCGTTGGTGATGGCGTATTTCACCAGACGCTCGTCCTCGCTGCGCAGGTCACTCTCGCTGACGAAGAGCACCGCCTGCGCGCCGGCCTCGTCACGCGCCAGGGTAACGTCGGGACCTTGCCCGAAGGTAAAGACACGCTTACCGGCGATGGTCTTGTTGCCCGCGTCCTGGACGTCCGTAAGGAAACCGCACACCTGATAGGTGTAGGAGTGCATCAGGCTGGTGAGCATGCTTACCGAGCGGTCCTTCGTGCCATAGATGAGGACATGGAGGCGCTCGGTCGGCTTGTTGCTGTAGCCGCGGTACTCCCGTACGAAATTGTACATGAAGATCATGATGATGCGCACCATCACAAGGCTTACGAAGGTAAGCAGGAAGTCAAAGACAACAATGGCGAAGACGCCGCCCGTTACGTTGCGAAGCATGACCGCCATCAGCACGCCAAGGGCACAGTCCTTGAAGAAGACCGCCAGGCACAACATGGCCAGCGTACGCAACGAGGTATGGCGGATGATGGAACGATGCGTGCGGAAAAGCACAAGGAACAGGCAGGAAAAGACCACACTGCCCAAAATCCACATATAGGTGGCGTGCTGGCTCATCAAGCCATGGACAATGAGCATTTTGGCAGCCACCAACGTCAGCAGAGAAGCAAAGGCCGACACAATGAGGTCCATGAACAATACGATCCTGGAACTTAAATATTTGTTGCTAAAAAAACGGTATATCGACTGTAGCATTTTTTTCTGATTATTCATTCTTACCAGGTCTAACCTATCGAAATAACACACATGATTGCAAAAGTACAACATTTTTCTTCAAAAAAACTTTTTTCCGTCTGTTTTTTCTCCGGTAAGCCGCTTTTTAACGTCTGAAAAAATTATGTGGTAAAAAAATAAAAACATATATTTATTTTTAGGAAAACATATATATGATTTCCCCAAAACAAATATATAAAAAAAAGGGGCAGGAAACGCGGTGTTTCCTGCCCCTTGTGTTATATCGGGAACGTGGCTTATGCCTCGTCGTTCTCCAGCTTGGCCTTCAGCGCGGCCAGGGCGTCGATGTCGCCCAGCGTGGTGCTGGCAGCCTGGTTCTGAACGGTAGCGGGCTCCTGCTTCTTGGCGCCCTCGCGACGGGGTGCGCTGGCCTTCTCGGCACGCTTCGCGGCACGCTGTGCGTCCTCGAAGATACGGCTGTGCGAAAGGATGATGCGCTTGCTCTCCTTGTTGAACTCGATTACCTTGAACTCCAAGGTCTCGCCCAACTGAGCCTGTGTGCCGTCCTCCTTTACGAGGTGCTTGGGAGTGGTGAAGCCCTCAACGCCGTGTGCCAACTGGATAACGGCGCCCTTGTCCAACATCTCCACGATCTTGCCCTCGTGAACGGTGTCCTGACCGAAGATGGTCTCGAATACGTCCCAGGGGTTCTCCTCCAGCTGCTTGTGGCCGAGGCTCAGGCGACGGTTCTCCTTGTCGATCTCCAGCACTACAACGTCCAGCTGTTCGCCGATCTTGGTGAACTCGCTGGGGTGCTTCACCTTCTTGGTCCAGCTGAGGTCGCTGATATGTACGAGGCCGTCAACACCCTCCTCCAGCTCGACGAAGATGCCGAAGTTGGTGAAGCTGCGTACCTTGGCGTTGTGCTTGCTGCCAACGGGAAACTTCTCCTCGATGTTCGCCCAGGGATCGTCCTTGAGCTGCTTGATGCCAAGGCTCATCTTGCGCTCCTCGCGGTCGAGGGTCAGGATCACTGCCTCTACCTCGTCACCCACCTTCATGTAGTCCTGCGCGCTGCGGATGTGCTGGCTCCAGCTCATCTCGCTTACGTGGATCAGGCCTTCAACGCCGGGAGCGATCTCAACGAACGCACCGTAGTCGGCCATCACAACCACCTTGCCCTTTACGCGGTCGCCCACCTTGAGCTCTGCGTCCAGGCTATCCCAGGGGTGAGGAGTGAGCTGCTTGAGACCCAGTGCGATGCGCTTCTTCTCGTTGTCGAAATCAAGGATAACGACCTTGATCTGCTCGTCGAGCTGTACGATCTCCTTGGGATCGCTTACGCGGCCCCAGCTCATGTCGGTGATGTGGATCAGACCGTCAACACCGCCCAGGTCGACGAATACGCCATAGCTGGTGATGTTCTTGACGGTACCCTCCAGCACCTGACCCTTCTGCAGCTGAGACATGATCTCCTGCTTCTGGGCTTCCAGCTCTGCCTCGATGAGGGTCTTGTGGCTTACCACTACGTTCTTGTACTCCTGGTTGATCTTCACAACCTTGAACTCCATGGTCTTGCCGACATATACGTCGTAGTCGCGGATGGGCTTCACGTCGATCTGGCTGCCGGGCAGGAAGGCCTCGATGCCGAATACGTCCACGATCATGCCGCCCTTGGTACGACACTTGATGTAGCCCTGAATGATCTCGTTGTTCTCCAGCGCCTCGTTCACGCGGTCCCAGCTGCGGGCTGCGCGTGCCTTGCGGTGGCTCAGTACCAACTGACCCTTCTTGTCCTCCTGGTTCTCGACGTAAACCTCTACCACGTCGCCAACCTTCAGCTCGGGATTGTAGCGGAACTCGCTTGCGGGGATGATGCCATCGCTCTTGAAGCCGATGTTCACAACCACCTCGCGCTTGTTCAAATCGATAACGGTGCCGTCAACCACCTCGTGGTCGCTCACCTTGTTCAGGCTACTGTCGTAAACCTGCTCCTGAGCCTCGCGTGAGGTCTCAGCGGCGCCGCCGTTTTCAAATGCTTCCCAGTCGAAGTCGGACAGAGGAGCTACATTCTTCAAATCTGCCATTCTCTAATTGTTTGTTTGTTAAATAATTAATACTGTTAGACTTTATGTTGATCGTATAAGTCGAGTGCAAAGGTAGGCATTTTTCCCTACTCCAACAAAAATTTTTACGCTTTTTTATTCGCTATCAGCCTTTTGCGGCATCCGCCAGAGAGGCATAGCCGCAATAAAGCCAAGTGGAAAATGAAACCATTCCGGTTTGCGCCGATTACGAAAGCCAACATCCGGGCTGGCTGTCAGATTGTTTCCCTCCAAGGTAAATGAAAAATGTTATAAAAAATGGTGGGGTTTCCAGATTCTTTTTTTTATTTTTGTAATACCAATCGGAAAATTTACGCCCCCGGATTGTCGCAAACCAACGATTACATTTCATTTGACCCCAAAATAAAAGCAATGGGGCATCTTGGAGAAGAAGGGGGAGGAAGGGGACGACTCACCTATATGGGCAGGATCGTACAGAGATAGGGAACAGACATTGACAAAAGTGGTTTTTGACGCTTCCTTCAGAGACTATCGTCCAACGACCACAGAAAAATGGTTCGTTTACTGCAGAAGTCTGCATACTATCGAAGGCATAGAAAACCTTAATACAGAGAATGTAACCGATATGAGCGACATGTTCCTTGGCTGCACGGCACTCACCACCATCTATTGTAATGATGACTGGAACCACGGGTTATTTCACCAAGAAAGACAACACCGCCATCTCGCAGGCAAGCATCACCGAAGACACCGCCGCCCGCGCCATCTACACCACGGACGGCAAGCAGACGAAGCGGATACAGACAGGGCTGAACATCCTACGCATGAACGACGGAACAACACGGAAAATCGTCAAAAAACAATGACGGACAGACCGGCACAGGAGGGCGCAACGGCCGGAACGGCTGCCGCCGGAATTGACATAAATCAAGAAAAAGCGGGAAAAAGCCGGGAAAACGGATTTTCCCCGGCAAAAACTTGCAAGGGGAGCGCAAAAGGCATACCTTTGCAGTGTTTTTCATGGTATTAGATTTAAGGTTAATGAAAAGATTGGTTGTCGCGATGACAACCTTCTTTGTTTTTATACCCCCACGTGCTCTTGACAAAAAATCATCCGACATGACAAGCCGGTTTCAGAGAGGCGGAGAATCATGGACAAGCTTTCAACGTCATGCGTTCATCAAGGTGTTCAATTTGGTAATGATTTGTATGTCATCAATGAAGAACCTTCGGAAAAGATTCTCACCAATTTCTCCCTTGTCTGCTACCGACTTGCCATACAAGAACTCAACGGATTCCTTGTATTCCAACTGTTTTCGGCCATCCACGTCTTTCACAGAAGTTTGAGCCATTTCCTTTTGTTGACTGGCTTGAAATGTGTATTTTGCCATCAAGGCATCAAAAAAAATGCAGAAGTCGTCAGCCATACAAAATATTTCAGTAACTTTGTTTTCGATGATATTACATGTCTCAAAAAATAAGCATTATGGCTTGGAATTATAGAAAAAGAGTCAAAATAGCTCCTGGTATACACTTGAACATCAGCAAGAAAGGCGTAAGCACAACTGTTGGAATGCGCAGTGCAAGTATGACTTTCGGTAAAAATGGAACATATATAAACACAGGAATACCTGGTACAGGCTTCTATAGCAGACAGAAAATTGGAGGCAAACAACTAACACCAACGAACTCACTTACAAGCACACAGGGACAACCGAAACAGTATTCTCATGGAGAATATGTTATGGGGGTTTGTGCGTGTTTCATAGGAGCTGTTGCTATGCTTGTCGGTGGATTGGCTGCAGGTGGTTTTCTCTGGTGGACTGGCTTTATATTTTTTGTTATTGGTGGTTTCGTTCAAATTTCCAATATGCAACAAACAAGATCTTCAAAAGGAGATAGCATTGAAAGTTCAAGGTTCATAAAGTCTGCACGAGAAGAGCTCAACAAATCTCACACAGAATTAGAGAAACGTATCCTGCAGAATTTTATAGATTGTTATACTCTTGTTGATGAAATTGATGAAGAGGAAGGCATTATTGAATCATTGAAAGAGTCTGGAAAGAACCAAGAACTTATTCCTGAGCATGAGCAAAAATTGAAGGAAGCAATAAATAAACTGCATAATATTCAATATGACGTTGATACAGAATTGTCAGAGGAGGAAAAGAACTCTTACGAAGATTTCTGTCAAAAATTCGAAATTCTTTTGACATCCGACAAAGTGTGGAGGATTAATAGTAGTGAAAGAACCACTCAAATAAAATCTTCTGCTCAATTTACTGTAACGAGAACTGCAACCAGCGTAGGGGTTGGCGTTTTCAATTATATAAAGTCGCAGTATGATGTGCCAATTATAGATAACAAAACTGTGCAGTTTTATTTTTATCCAAAGTTTTTGATTGTAGCAACAAGCCCAAGTTCATTCTCCGTCATACCATATACTTCAGTATCCTTGAACGGACTTAGAAGACGGTTCAACGAAGACGATGTTCTTCCCGCTGATTCAAGACATTTGGGTTACACATGGAAATATGTCAACAAGTCAGGAGGTCCTGACAAAAGATTTGCAGATAACAAGCAGATTCCTGTAATGGAATATGGTGACTTGACTATAGAATACGCAACTAATTCGTCTCGATTCATGTTTAGCAATTCGGATGCTCTTATCGCTTTTAGCGATTCATTTTCCGAAATGGCATCAGGTAGCAAAAGTAACACCTCGCTTGTTTCTTCATTTTTCACACCAAGCAAGCCGACAAATAAAAGTGGTTATTTTGAAAACGTTAGTTACGCTGCAAATAATTTGTACAACCATATTAAAAGGCTTAATCGGAACAAGGCTGTTAAAGCCATGTTGGCAAAATATGATGAACAGTTTGCAAAGTTGGATGGGATAAGCGTTGGAGAAATTAGTCCAAGACTATTGATTATATGTTTATCAGACGTAATTAAAAGCTATGAAGGATTGGGGCACAAGTTTGATTTAAATACAGAAGAAGGACTTGGTTTGGCAAACTTTGTTATTCGATTGATTTCTCCGCAGCAAGACATTTTCTACAACAGTGAAGCATTAATGCGAATCGAAGGAAGAAAAGCAGTTAAACCATTTCTTGACACTTTTAGTACTTCGTTTACAACAACCTTCCCTGAGGACAAGTTCTTCGTTATCGAAATGATGAGAGCAGACGGAATAGACGACGAACTTGTATCTAAATATGCAATATTGCTTTATCGCTATGCATCAATAGTTGCGAAAGCAGATGATTTCGTTACCGAAAAAGAAACAAAGTGGCTTGAACATATAATGTCCTTTGCTTCTGTAGGAGGTGGCTCAAAGCATGGTAGAAACGTTATAGGTTCTTCCCCAAAAAGTTCACAGACAGCAGAGGACAATTCAAACCCAGAAGACGAGTTGAAATCTTTGGTAGGCCTGATTCCAGTCAAAGAAGAGGTGTCGAAACTCACGAACTTCATCAAGATCCAGCAAATGCGAGAACAAAAAGGTATGGCAACAGCCCCCATATCATATCATTGCATTTTTACGGGCAATCCAGGAACAGGCAAAACGACCGTTGCAAGAATTGTAGCTGAAATATATAATAATTTAGGACTTCTTAAAAAGGGACATTTGATAGAAACCGACCGCTCTGGTTTAGTTGCAGAATATGTTGGGCAAACAGCCGTAAAAACGAACAAGATTATTGACGAAGCTTTGGACGGGGTATTGTTTATCGACGAAGCTTATTCTTTAGCCCAAGGTGGCCCAAATGACTACGGTACAGAAGCAATATCAACTTTGCTAAAACGTATGGAGGACAATCGCGATAGACTTGTGGTTATACTTGCTGGATATCCGGATGAGATGAAGCAATTCATTGATTCAAATCCGGGATTACAATCGCGTTTTAACCGTTATATAAACTTTGTTGATTATGAGGCAGACGATCTACAAAAGATTTTTATGCTAAACATTGAAAAGAATGAATATAAACTATCCCCAGAAGCAGAACAGAAATTGAGGATTGTCTTAACAAAAGCAGTTGAGAAAAAAGACAAGAAATTCGGAAATGGACGATATGTGCGTAATTTGTTTGAAAAAACCATAGAAAATCAGGCAACACGTTTGGCCTCAGTCGGAAATATAACAAACGAATTACTCGCGACAATTGAAACAATTGATATTCCTGAATAACATGAGACAAAGGTTACATGAAATAGTAGAAGGCGAAAAAGCCCTTTCTGCAAAGATATATAACTGTTGCATGTTTGTTGCTGTAATGGCAAGCCTCCTGCCTCTTATGTCAACAGATTACCATCATTGGTTCAGAGAAGTAGAAATTATAACAGGTCTGATATTTGTTCTGGATTATTTAGTAAGATGGTATATTTCACCAATCAACATCAATAAAGGTAAGATTTCATACCTCCTCTACCCCTTCAAGTTGATGGCAATAATTGATTTGCTATCAATACTGCCCATAATTTCTATAATTAGTCCAACTTTCAGAGTCTTACGCGTAATTAGATTACTTAAACTGTTTAGAGTCTTTAAGTTACTTAGAATTTCAAAATCTATTCTATTATTTTTCAGAATTTTAAAGAAAGAACAGCAGATATTACTTTCCGTATTGTTAATTGCTTTGATGTATATTTTCGTAACTGCACTTATAATGTTTAACTTGGAACCGAGAATAAACCCTGTCACTGGTAAAACTACATTCTCATGTTTTTTTGATGCAATTTACTGGGCGACCGTTACATTAACAACCGTTGGGTATGGGGACTTATGTCCTGTAACAAATACAGGAAGATTCATTAGCATCTTATCTTCTTTGTTTGGAGTGGCTATAATAGCATTGCCGTCAGGTGTTATTACTGCCAGTTATTTGGAAGAACTAAAGAAATCAAAAAACAAATAAACCTCAAATCCGCAACTAATGCGATTTGAGGATGTATGTCTTGAATGACATGGTATACTATATGTATTGGCTTACAATACGGACTATCGCCGAGGTCAGATTTAACACAAAATGAACGAAGATACAATACCTGACGTCCCGATACTTGACAAAAACATGGTAAAGGACAATACCAAATATGATGGTATCAAAACGGAAATACCAAATTGTTGTATCTGTGTGGGGAATAGCAAACAGAAGCGTAGTAAGGCACATAATATACAAAGGTTTAAAATTTGCCTTTTCCAGATAAGATATCA
>JAQYEW010000032.1 GCA_028723455.1 Prevotellaceae bacterium
CAGATGCTTTGATAATTTCATCGTCAATCTGCTCGGTGCTATTGCTGCATATTGCTTGTTCCCAAAGAAGCCGTGCATCAATGTACAGAGGACATTTGACACGCAGCTTGCATTATTCTGAATTCGTCGAACTCACGTTAAAAATAGGTATGTACTTTTATAAAAACAAAACAGCGGTTTTCGCATTTTCTTCGCAAATCAATTCTACTTGCGAAGTTACGAAAAACCGCCGTTTGAAGCGTTTATTCCAAAGGAATTATTCCTCTACGGGACTGAATTGGTCCGTACCCACACTGCACAGAGGGTGTTGAAAAATAGGGCTGGCACCTATTGATATGCCCCCCAAAAGTTTTTTGTCTAACTTTTGGGGGCACTTCAGTTTAACCCCTAACTTTGGGTGCAGTCCATATCATTATATCCTATTTGTTTAAAATAAATAGGCAAATGAAACATTAAAGATGCGATTTTTACTATCGCCCTGTCCATTCCCTTTTTTGTAGATATTCTTTAATCCCCAATTATATCCTAAAGATAACTGATAGTGATTATGAATCTCAACTCCCAATTTAATACCGACACCCCAATCAAAGCGCTCCTGCAATTTGTCTTTGAACAAGTTATCGGAAGTTGTTGTCTTTACAACGTTGTTTTTTGACTCAACGCTACAGGTACTTTTCCCAAACAGTCCCAAGCCGGCATAAGGTCCTACACTGCCCAAGACCTTGACATTCTCTCCGACAGAAAACTTATATCCAAAATGCAGAGGTATCTCAAAATAGTATGGTGTGCCCTTCCATACCTTGGTTTCCTGTGTAGATGCATCATAGTAGCCTTTCGATTTCCAACCTTTTGAACTTAAAGACAATCCCAATTCAAGGTACATGTTATTTTGGAATTGTAATTCTCCCTTGGCGCCGACATTAAAACCCAATCTGGAATCCAATTCACTTGGGTGGCTGATATTCATCCCTGTAAAAACACCAAGTTTTACTTCTTGTGCCCTTAGCCCTCCAAAATATAATGTGGCTAACAGCAATAACAATAACTTTCTCATTATCAACTATAATTTACATTAACAATATATTTTTAAAGGTTGCATTACCTGGGCCAGAACATTTTGAAGACTTAAAATCTTGGATTTCAGCACTGAATGTTGGAGTAAAAGGTTCTGTTTTTATATTTAATATAAAGACCTTAGCCCTTGCAGGACAAGATACAGGAATTAACGGACCACCATTATAGCTCAATTTTGCAGTATGAGTCGCTCTTACACTTTTCCTCCAAAATAAAACCTTTTTGGTAGTCTTAAATTCTACTGCCATAGAATTGCCATTGGCAATACGCCCTAACGTCATGGTGCTTTTATACTTTTTATGCCTAATTGTAACAGAAGCTTTTGAAGCATAAAAACCAGGTTCTATGGGACCAATGGGAACTGCACGGGTAGAAACCGAAGTTGGTTGGATAAGTTTGTTTCCAACCACCACCATTCCATGCATATTACCGGCTAAAACTAATCTTTCATCATCAAATGAAAGATTAGGGGTAATATCAAAAGTGTCTGTTGAGTTAAATAAAAACTTGTCCTTATACTTATCTTTGTATTCAGATATTAATCGTTGCAGCAAGGCCGGGTCATCATTATCAAATATCTTTTCTAATTCATTATCAGCCTCTACATATTGGGAGAACGCTCCTTTAAACCCAATCTGTTTAAAATAGTTCATACATTCAAGGTCTGATTTTCCCATCAACTCTTGCGTTATACGATTATAGACTTCCTCGTTCTTAAAATGCAAAATAGGTTCATCTGCTTCTGCTGAAGCATTTCGGGTTACATTGCCTTCATGCGTAATCCATTGCCCTACCGTAGACACTTCTACATCAGGTTGTGTATCTCCATTATTTATTAATGTACTTAAATTATCATCATTACTGCATGATGACAAACCACAAACTAAACATAATAGTGTTAGAAAATGATTGAAATGTTTTTTCTTCATAAAGAGTATAAGATTTAAAATTAGTGTAGTTGCAAAGGTACTTTCTTATTTCACAATATACAATACTCAAAAATAATGAGTTTTTACATCGTTATTCTATTATCTACCCGAAAAAACAATAAAATTCACTAAAAATAGGTATGTACTTTTATAAAAACAAAACAGCGGTTTTCGCATTTTCTTCGCAAATCAATTATACTTGCGAAGTTACGAAAAACCGCCGTTTGAAGCGTTTATTCCAAAGGAATTATTCCTCTACGGGACTGAATTGGTCCGTGCCCACACTGCACAGAGGGCATTCAAAATCCTCGGGCAGATCCTCAAAAGCAGTACCGGGGGCGATACCTGCCTCGGGAACACCTACCTCGGGGTCATACTCCCAACCACATACGTCGCAAACATACTTTGCCATAATCATTATTTTTTTTAGTGAATATTTATTTTTCCGCAAAGGTAAGGAATATCGTTCGTTTCCGCCACGTCAATTCTGGAAATAGAAAAGATGTTTTTGGAAAACAGACGCTGACAGCCACCCGGCCTTATCATCTCCCTGTCAACGACAGGCCGGAAAATACGTCCGGCGGTTCTCCACCACCTCGTGGGCCAAACGGCGGATACGCGCGCCCAACTCGGGCGAGATGCCGTCAAACACCAGACTGCCCTCTGTGATACACGGGGCATCCTGCCAGTTCAGCAGGTGGTGCAGAAGCATTTCCGCCCACACACAAGCGACGGCATACCGGCCCACCTTGTCCAGATGAGCACCATCGGCCTCGTCCACACCCGTTACGTCTTCCCATTGCCTGAGCTGTTGGATGGCGGGCGCACAGGGCATGATATAGTGGATATGTTCGTCCCTCATGGCCTGGTCATAAGCCCGCAGATTGGCCCGGTACATGGCGGCGGAAGAGTAATCGTACTGCGCGGGGACGTTCCATGGATAAGACCACGTGGCATTGAGCACAAAGGTAGGGCGCGAGACCAGCGTCTGCTGCGTATGGTGAACGATATAGCGCAGAAAGGGCTGATAGGTGGCGTACTGCCCCGCACGGCCGCTGAATTGCTGCAACGTTACGATATCCCACTGTTCCGCACGCAGAATCTCGTCATAGGTGAACCGCTCCTTGTTATTGATTTCCCACTCTCCGTTGTGAAAACGATAGAAATAAAGCTCACGCGATTGGTTATAGATCCAATCCGCATACTGCTCCAGCGAGGCCGCGCCACGCATGGCCAGCCCGATTTCTATCTTTACTCCCATATCGTTGAGCAGATAGCCCAGCATCACGGCGCAGTTCATCGTCCAGCTGTTGCCCACACCCAGCAGGCGGACGGTGGTGGCGGTTGTAAACTGCGGCCGTTGGGAAACGGTTATGGTGTCCGCCCTCTCCACCCGGAAACGCTCCCAGGCAGCAGGGGAAAGCTTGTCGTCCCGCGAACAGGAGGCGAGGACAAGAAAAGCCA
Organism: Prevotellaceae bacterium; assembly: GCA_028723455.1. Classification (GTDB taxonomy): domain Bacteria; phylum Bacteroidota; class Bacteroidia; order Bacteroidales; family Bacteroidaceae; genus Physcousia. The sequence goes on from JAQYEW010000032.1 coordinate 3,468, forward strand.
AAACGAGCAGGACATGAATTCTTTTCATACGGAATGAAAGAGGATGGGGGCGACACCCGTAATGGCGCAGCCCCCATTGCTATTTGTGTGGATACAGATCAATCAGCCAGTTTGGCCTTGATGAACTCGCGGTTCAGGCGGGCGATATTGGCAATGCTCTCGTTCTTGGGGCATACGGCCTCGCAAGCACGGGTGTTGGTGCAGTTGCCGAAGCCCAATTCGTCCATCTTGGCCACCATGGCCTTGGCACGCTTGGCGGCCTCCACGCGACCCTGGGGCAAGAGGGCCAGCTGGCTCACCTTGGAACTGACGAAGAGCATGGCGGATCCGTTCTTGCAGGCTGCCACACAGGCGCCGCAACCGATACAGCTGGCGCAGTCCATGGCCTCGTCGGCATCGGGCTTGGGGATGAGGATGGCGTTGGCATCCTGAGCCTGACCCGTGCGCACGCTGGTATAGCCACCGGCCTGGATGATCTTCTCGAAAGCATCACGGTCCACCATGCAGTCCTTGATGACGGGGAAGCCGGCCGAGCGCCAAGGCTCTACGGTGATGGTCTCTCCGTCCTTGAAATGACGCATATAGAGCTGGCAGGTGGTGGCGCCGCGCCTGGTCTTGCCATGGGGCGTGCCGTTGATGTAGAGCGAGCACATGCCGCAGATGCCCTCGCGGCAGTCGTGGTCGAAGACGAAAGGCTCCTTGCCCTCGGCAATCAGCTCCTCATTCATGATATCGAGCATCTCCAGGAAAGAGGTGTCGTCGGGGATGTTCTTCATCTCCTTGGTATCGAAATGTCCCTGTTCCTTGGGGCCATTCTGCTTCCAGAACTTTACAGTTACGTTGATGTTCTTAGCCATTGTTTTCAGTTGTTAGTTCTTATAGTTACGTGTCTGTACCTTGATGATCTCGTAGTTCAGAGGCTCCTTGGTGAGCACGGGGGCTGTCTCGTCGTTCTGCTGATACTCCCAGCAGCCTACGTAGAAGAAGTTCTCGTCGTCGCGCTTGGCCTCGCCCTCGGGAGTCTGATGCTCCTCGCGGAAGTGGCCGCCGCAGCTCTCCTCGCGATGCAGGGCGTCATAAGCGATCAGCTCGCCCATGAGGATGAAGTCGCGCAGATGGATGGCCTTGTCAAGCTCGATGTTCAAGCCTTCCTTGCTGCCGGGGATGAAGAGGTTGGTGTCGAATTCCTTGCGCAGGTCCTTCAGCATACGCAGGCCTTCTTCCAGACCCTCCTTGGTGCGGCCCATACCCACATGTTCCCAAAGGATATGTCCCAGTTCCTTGTGGATGGAGTCCACGGAGCGCTTGCCCTGGATTTTCATCAGGCGGTCGATCTCGCCGGCAACGGCCTGCTCTGTCTCAACGAACTCGGGCAGGTCTGTGCTCAGGCGGGGCCAGATGGCCTGGTCGGCCAGATAGTTCTGGATGGTATAGGGAAGTACGAAATAGCCGTCGGCCAAGCCTTGCATCAATGCACTGGCACCCAGACGGTTGGCACCGTGGTCAGAGAAATTGCACTCGCCGATGGCGAAGAGGCCGGGGATGGTGGTCTGCAACTCGTAATCCACCCAAATACCGCCCATCGTGTAGTGGATGGCAGGGAAGATCATCATGGGATGGTAGTAATCCACACCGTTCACGCTCAGGGCCTTCTGACCGGGGTTCACGTCGGTGATTTCCTCGTACATCTCGAAGAGGTTGCCGTAGCGTTGCAGGATCTCCTTGATGCCCAGGCGCTGGATGCTCTCGCTGAAGTCCAGGAACACGGCCAGACCAGTGTTGTTCACGCCGTAGCCCTTGTCGCAACGCTCCTTGGCGGCACGGCTGGCAACGTCGCGGGGCACCAGGTTGCCGAAGGCGGGATAACGGCGCTCCAGATAATAGTCGCGGTCCTCCTCGGGAATCTCATAACCCTGCTTGGTGCCGGCCTGAAGCGCCTTGGCATCCTCCAGTTTCTTGGGCACCCAGATACGGCCGTCGTTACGCAGCGACTCGGACATCAGGGTCAGCTTGCTCTGCTTGTCGCCGTGAACGGGAATACAGGTGGGGTGAATCTGGACGTATGAGGGGTTGGCGAAGAAAGCGCCCTTGCGATAGCACTGGATAGCAGCCGTGCAGTTACAGCCCATGGCGTTGGTGCTCAGGAAGTAGGCATTGCCATAACCGCCCGTGGCGATGACCACGGCATTGGCGCTGAAACGCTCCAGCTTGCCCGTTACCAGGTTCTTGGCGATGATGCCACGCGCGCGGCCGTCAACGATAACCACATCCTCCATCTCGTAGCGGGTATAGAGTTTCACCTTGCCGCTCTGTACCTGTGCGCTCAGCGAACTGTAAGCGCCCAAGAGGAGCTGCTGGCCGGTCTGGCCCTTGGCGTAGAAGGTACGGCTCACCTGGGCGCCACCGAAAGAACGGTTGGCCAACATGCCGCCATATTCGCGGGCGAAGGGAACACCCTGGGCCACGCACTGGTCGATGATGGCATTGCTCACCTCGGCCATACGGTAAACGTTGGCCTCGCGGGCGCGGTAGTCGCCACCCTTCACGGTGTCATAGAACAGACGGTAGACGCTGTCGCCGTCGTTCTGGTAGTTCTTGGCCGCATTGATACCGCCCTGGGCAGCGATGGAGTGGGCGCGGCGGGGGCTGTCCTGGATGCAGAAGTTATAAACGTTAAAGCCCATCTCGCCCAATGAGGCGGCGGCGCTGGCACCGGCCAGACCCGTACCTACGACGATAACGTCGAGCTTCAGTTTGTTCTTGGGGTTCACCAGGCGCTGATGTGCCTTGTAGTTGGTCCATTTCTCAGCAATAGGTCCCTCGGGGATTCTTGAATCTATCTTTGCCATAATGCTATTTTATGTTTTCCTTGGATAATAAAAGTGATTATTTCTTGGCGCAGCAACCGGCCTTGGCCTCCTGTGGCTTGCAGCAACCGGCCTCTTCCTGGCCCTCGCAAGCCTTCTGGCAAGGTTTCTCCTCGCAAGCCTTCTCGCACTGCTCCGTCTGCGTCATCTCGCAATGGATCTGGTTGGGACGGGTCTCGTAGTCGGCGGGGGTGTAGCCGGCGGCGAAGGCAAGCAGCACTACGGCAAACATACCGATGATAACGCTGGTGAACACGCAGCTGATCACACGCCAGCGGTTGAACCATACCTTACCGTTCCAGCCGATGGACTGCAAGGCACTCCAGAAGCCGTGGTTCAGATGGAACCAAAGAGCCGCCAGCCAAATCACGTAAAGGATGGTGTAGCACCAATTTCCGGCGAAAGTGTTCACGATGTGGCCCGTACCATCAGCGGGATGGATGGCACCCTCAACGCCGGCCAACTCTGCGTACATCATGTTGTACCAGAAATTGTAGAGGTGCAGCAAAAGACCCAGGCAAACGATGAAGCCCAGCACCAGCATGTTCTGACTGGCCCACTCCACACGCTCGGGCTTGTCCGTTACGGCATAGCGGTCCTTGCCACGCGCCCGGCGGTTCTGGATAGAGAGCCAAATGGCATACACAAAGTGCAAACCCATCAGGGCCGCCAGGCCAACGGTAGCGGCAACGGCATACCAGTTGGCACCCAGGAACTCACAAATCAGATTGTAGCCCTTGGCGCTGATCAAAGCCACAACGTTCATCGACGCGTGGAAAGTGAGGAACAGGATGAGCGCGATGCCTGTAACGGACATCACTACCTTCCTACCAATGGAAGAGTTGATTAACCACATAGATTTTGGTGTTTTGAATGATTGAATTATTTAAAGATATTTCCGTCCAAGCGTGAGGGCATAGCATCCCCATTTAATTATATTAAGGTAGTCAGGTACAAAATTAACATATAAATTTTTCTTGGACAAAGAAAACCGACAAAGACTTTCACCAAAAATGATTACATTTGCAGAGAAATAGGAAAAAGAGAATATGCAATTCAATTACGACGTTATCGTTGTGGGTGCCGGACATGCCGGATGCGAGGCCGCAGCCGCCAGCGCACGCTTGGGAGCACGCACGGTGCTTATCACGATGGACATGAACAAGATAGCCCAAATGAGCTGCAACCCCGCCGTGGGCGGTGTGGCCAAAGGGCAGATCGTGCGCGAGATAGACGCCTTGGGAGGACACACGGGACATATCACAGACGCTTGCAGCATACAGTTCCGCATGCTGAACATGAGCAAAGGGCCAGCCATGTGGAGCCCACGCGCGCAATGCGACCGCGGCAAGTTCATCTGGGCCTGGCGAGAGGTGCTGGAGAACCAGGACAACCTGGACATCTGGCAGGACCAGGTCAGGGAGCTTCTGGTGAAGGACGGAAAGGCCATAGGCGTAGAGACCTACATGGAGCAGACATTCCATGCGCCCTGCGTCATCATCACCGCCGGCACCTTCCTGAACGGACTCATGCACATCGGGCGCACGCAACTGCCCGGCGGACGATGCGCGGAACCCGCCTCGCTCCACCTGAGCGAAAGCATAGCGCGACACGGCATCCGCGTCGACCGCATGAAGACAGGCACCCCCGTGCGCATCGACGGCAGAAGCGTACACTTCGACGAAATGCAACGCCAGCCCGGAGACGACACATGGCACAGATTCTCCTTTCTGCCCGTCGAACGCAAACTGAACAACCTGCCCTGCTGGATCACCTACACCAACGCCGACGTTCACCACCGCCTGCGCTCCGCCCTACCCGATTCGCCCCTTTACAACGGACAAATCCAAAGCATCGGGCCGCGCTATTGCCCCAGCATCGAGACCAAACTGGTTACCTTCGCCGACAAAGAACAACACCAGCTGTTTTTGGAACCCGAGGGCGAAAGCACCCAGGAATACTACCTGAACGGATTCAGTTCCAGCCTGCCCATCGAGGCCCAGCTGGAAGCGTTGCGCATGATTCCCGCCTTCCGCGATTTGAAAGCGTACCGTCCGGGCTATGCCATAGAATACGATTTCTTCGACCCCACACAACTCTACCACACGTTGGAATCGAAAGTCGTGAGCGGACTCTACCTGGCCGGACAAGTGAACGGAACGACGGGATACGAGGAAGCGGCCGGACAGGGACTGGTGGCGGGCATCAACGCAGCCATCAGATGCAACGGAGGCGAACCCTTTGTCATGCACCGCGATGAAAGCTACATCGGCGTGCTCATCGACGACCTGGTAACAAAGGGAGTGGACGAACCTTACCGAATGTTCACCTCGCGCGCAGAATTCCGCATCCTGCTGCGTCAGGACGATGCCGACGCACGACTCACCGAACGCAGCTACAACCTGGGTCTGGCAACCCGCGAGCGATACGACCATTGGCTGCAAAAGAAAAACGAGATGGAACGCCTGCAAAACTTCTGCAACGAATTTTCCGTAAAAGCGGATCTGATAAACCCCGCACTGATGGAAATCGGTACGGCGCCACTCACGCGCGGATGCAAACTGAGCGAACTGCTGGCGCGCCCCAACGTAGGCATTTCAAATCTGTCGCCACACATCAATCGCCTGAAAGCCCATTTGGACAGCATTCCCAATCGTCGTGAAGAAATTGCCGAAGCGTCCGAAATCCAAATCAAATACGCCGGCTACATCGACCGCGAAAGACAGCAGGCAGATAAAATCAAACGGCTCGAAGAACTGCACATCCGCGGAAGATTCAATTATGCGGAAATAAAAAGTCTGAGCACGGAAGCACGTCAAAAACTGGAAAAGATAAACCCCGAAACGTTGGCACAAGCCAGTCGCATTCCGGGCGTAACACCCAGCGATGTCAGTGTGCTGATGGTGCTGATGGGAAGATAGTTTCCCGTGAAACATTGCTATAACTTTAACTACATAACAAACAGATTATGAACAATGAAATCCTTTTAGCAAACTTACGAAACATCCCGGACTTCCCCCACAAGGGCATCCAGTTCAAGGACGTAAGCACGCTGTTCAAAAATCCCGAATGTCTGGCAATCTTAGTGGACGAACTCTATGAAATGTACAAGGACAAGGGAATTACAAAGGTAGTGGGCATCGAGAGCCGCGGATTCATCGTAGGTGCTGCCTTAGCATACAAATTAGGAGCCGGCTTCGTCATGTGCCGCAAACCCGGCAAACTGCCCGCAGACACGCGCAAGGCGTCCTACATGAAGGAATACGGTGCAGACACGATTGAAATTCACGCCGACGCCATTTCACCCGAAGACATCGTATTGCTTCATGACGACCTGCTGGCAACCGGGGGCAGCATGAGCGCCGCACTGCGTCTGGTGGAATCGTTCAGTCCAAAGAAAACGATGATCAACTTCATCATCGAACTGACCATCGAGGGGCTGAACGGACGTGCCCTGTTCAAGGACGACACGGAGATTACCACCCTCTTGAAAATCTAAGGAAACAGCGCATATATCCGATTCAAGAAAAACATATATTAGTTTTGGTAAAAACATACAGTAATTTTCACCAAAACTAATATATGTTTTTTTCGGCTTTGCCACGTCGCAGGATATCGCTATATTTGTACGAAAAGAAACAATAACAGGATGGAGATTTCAGAACATTTGAAAGGCATCATCAGCAACCTGCCCGACAGCCCCGGATGCTACCAGTATCTGGATGAAACGGGCACAATCATCTATGTGGGTAAGGCCAAACGACTGAAAAGACGCGTCAGCAGCTATTTCCACAATCCCCATCAAACGGCGAAAACGGCGAAATTGGTGCAGCACATCCACGACATCAAATACATCGTGGTAAACACGGAGGAGGACGCCCTCCTGCTGGAAAACAACCTCATCAAGCAATGGAACCCACGTTATAACATTCTGCTGAAGGACGGAAAGACCTATCCCAGCATCGTCGTTACGAACGAGGCTTTTCCACGTATCTTTCAGACGAGGCGCATCAACCGGCGTACGGGAACGTATTTCGGCCCCTACAGCCATGTACCCACGCTCCACCTGCTGCTGGACCTCATCAGGAACCTCTACCCCATCCGCACGTGCAACATGCCCATGCTGCCCGAAAGAATCAGCGAAGGCAAATACCGCGAGTGCCTGGAATATCATATCCATAACTGCGCGGCACCCTGCATCGGCAAAGTGGGTCAGGAGGAATACCAGGGATGGATACGGGAGGCGATGGAGATCCTGCGTGGCAACACGCGCCAGATAGAACAGGAGATGATGCAGCAGATGCAGCAGCTGGCAAGCGAAATGAAGTTCGAGGAGGCGGAGCAAATCAAACGTCGCTATCTGATGCTGGAAAACTACCGCAGCAAGAGCGAGGTGGTAAGTTCCGTGCTTCACAACATCGACGTATATAATATAGAAATGGACCACAACGTGGCATTCGTCAATTACCTCCATGTGGCGAACGGGTGCATTACCCAGGCTTTTACCTTTGAAATCAAACGCCGGCTGGACGAAACGGAGGAGGAACTCCTGGTGCTGGGCATCGGAGAAATGCGTGAACGCTATCCCAGCAACAGTAAGGAAATCATCGTACCGTTTCACGTGGAACTTGAACTTCAAGGGGTACAATTCACTGTGCCTCAGAAGGGTGATAAACGCAAGCTCTTGGGCTTATCGAAGCTGAACGTGATGCAATACAAGAAGGACCGCTCGTTGCAGGCGGACAAACTGAATCCCGAACAAAAGGGTACGCGACTGATGCTTGAATTGCAGCAGGCCCTGGGCTTGGACACCCTGCCCAAGCGCATAGAATGTTTCGACAACAGCAACTCCCAGGGCACGGACGCCGTGGCGGGCTGCGTGGTCTTTGACATGGGCCGGCCGAACAAGAAGGAGTACCGCAAATATATCATCAAAACGGTGGAGGGGCCGGACGATTACGCCTCGATGAAGGAGGTGGTGCGCCGCCGCTATACCCGCCTGCACGAAGAGGCCGCCACCCTACCCGACCTGATTATTACGGACGGCGGACGGGGTCAGATGGAGGTGGTGCGACAGGTAATTCAGGACGAACTGCACCTGGCAATTCCCATCGCCGGGCTTGCCAAGGACGACCGCCACCGCACGAACGAACTGCTCTTCGGCTTCCCTCCCCAGGTCGTTGGCATGAAAACGGACAGCCAGCTCTTCCGGCTCCTGACACACATCCAGGACGAGGTACACCGCTATGCGATTACCTTCCACCGCGACAAGCGCAGCAAACATCAGTTGGCAAGCAAACTGGACAGCCTGAAGGGCATCGGCGAGAAAACGAAGCAGACGCTCTTCAAACACTTTCGCAGCATCAAGCGCATGCGCGAGGCCGGCATGGATCAGCTCTCAGAAGTCATTGGAGCCAGCAAGGCAAAAATCCTGCGCGACCATTTTGATGCGGAAGCGTGATTTCCGGCCTTTTCTGACCCCATTTTAGTGGCCTTGTTTCCGACCAAAGGGCAAGGGCGCACTGAAAAACGACGCTCAGAAAGGTCATAATACTATTTAACTATATGATTATGAGGAATTAAAGCGTAATTTTGGTGTGCCTTGAAAATGAACGTTCCAGCACAAAAGCAGGAAAAAAGTATGATTCCTTTGCACTTTTAACAAGTTTTCAGTAACTTTGCCTTTAAGACCGTAAAAAAACCATGAGAATCGTCATTCAACGTGTGAAACACGCATCGGTAAACATCGATGGCGCTACCGCAGGCCATATAGGCAAAGGACTGCTGGTACTCTTGGGCATCGTTGCCGAAGACAGCCAGGAGGACATTGACTGGATTGTCCGCAAATTATGCGCCCTGCGCGTCTTCGACGACGCGGATGGCGTGATGAACCTCAACGTGCAGGACGTAGGGGGCGAGGTAATGGTGATCAGTCAGTTTACCTTGATGGCCAGCACACGCAAGGGCAACCGCCCCAGCTACATCCGCGCCGCCCCACCCGACATCGCCATCCCGCTTTACGAAGCTTTTGTAAGGACGCTTCAAAGCGCATTGGGCATGCCTGTGCCCACGGGCGAATTTGGCGCCGACATGCAGGTGGAACTGCTGAACGATGGTCCCGTAACCATAATCATAGACTCCAAAACCAGAGAATAAGAGATGACTATCGAGGAAGCACAACGCATGGTGGACGCCTGGATCCGCGACACGGGCAAGGGCTATTTCAGCGAGCTGACGAATCTGGCCGTGCTGACAGAGGAAGTGGGCGAACTGGCGCGCTGCATCAGCCGCATCCATGGCGACCAAAAGCCCAAGCCCGGCGAAACGCTCAACCTGCCCGAGGAACTTGCCGATGTCCTTTGGATTGTCCTGGCACTGGCCAATCAGACGGGCGTTGACCTGACGCAAGCCCTGCGCCAGAGCTTTGAGAAGAAAAGCCGGCGCGACAAGAACCGGTTTCAGTGAACAGCCCCGCAATGGCCTGGCTTTTCGCAACCGAGAAAGAGAATCAATCACATTAATTCATAAAATTAAAATACAATGGAAGAAAACAACAAGTATGGCAAAGTACTGGAGCAGTACAACACACAACTGAATGACGAACAGGTGAAGGCAGAGGTAGCCAAGCTATTGGCCGAGAAGATGCCCGAGAACCAGACGAAGGAGGTCAAGAAATTCCTCTTCGGAAGCATCGAGCTGACCACACTGAAAACCACGGACAGCGACGAGAGCGTAATGAAATTCACCCAGCGCGTGAACGATTTCGACAACGATTACCCCCACCTGCCCCACGTGGCTACCATCTGCGTGTATCCCTGCTTCGCGTCCGTTGTGAAGGATACCTTGCAGGTTGAGGGCGTACAGATCGCGTGCGTCAGCGGCAGTTTCCCCTCTTCCCAGGCTTTGCTGGAGGTGAAGTGCGCCGAGACCGCCCTGGCCATCAAGGACGGTGCCACGGAAATCGACATGGTGATGAGCGTCGGCAAGTACCTGAGCGGCGACTACGAGACCGTTTGCGACGAGATTTACGAACTGAAGGCCATCTGCGGCGAGCACGACCTCAAGGTGATTCTGGAAACCGGCCTGCTGCCCTCGTACAGCGACGTGAAGAAGGCTTCCATCCTGAGCATGTACGCCGGCGCCGACTATATCAAGACCTCAACGGGCAAGGAAAATCCCGCTGCCACCTACGAGGCTGCCTACGTCATGTGCCAGGCCATCAAGGAATACTATGAAAAGACGGGCAACATCGTCGGCTTCAAGCCCGCAGGCGGCATCAACACCGTGGACGATGCCGTGGCATACTACACCATCGTGAAGGAGGTTTTGGGCGAGCAGTGGCTCACGAACAAACTCCTGCGTCTGGGCACCAGCCGTCTGACCAACCTCCTGCTGAGCGAACTCGAAGGCAGCGAGATCAAGTACTTCTAAAGCCCCAAGCTCCAATAGATGAAGAAAACAATCTTCCTTCTTTTGGCCGGTCCGCTAACGCTGAGTTCATGTCTGGTGAGCAAGCAGAAGTTCGATATGGCTGAACAGGGCCGCCTGGCTGCCCTGTACAGCCGCGACTCGCTTTCGCAACTGCTTGCCAGTTCGCGCCAGGAGGCCGCCAACCTTGGCATCGTGCGCGATGTCCTGATGCAGGACACCATGCGCCTGGGCAAGAGTCTGCGCAGCTACCAGGGACTGCTGGCAAACAGCACGCGCGAGAACGAGCGTCTGAACGCCCAGCTGAGCGACAAGCAGAAGACCATTCTCAGTCTGGAGCAGATGGTAACGGACCAAAACAACCGTGTCAAGGCCTTGTTGGATAACGTAAAGAACGTGCTGAACGGCTTTACGAGCGATGAGCTGACGGTGCGCGAGGAGGGCGGAAAGGTGTATGTGGCCATGAGCGACAAGCTGCTCTTTGAATCGGGCAGCGCCAACGTCAACGCACAGGGTAAGGAAGCCTTGGGCCTGCTGAGCCAGGTGTTGAACAAACAGACGGACGTGGATGTGTTCATCGAAGGGCATACGGACAGTATTCCCATTCACACGGCCGTTTTCCGCGACAACTGGGACCTGAGCGTTATCCGCGCCACCAGCGTCGTTCGTATCCTTACGCAAAGCTATGGTGTCAATGCCCTGCAGGTGCAGCCCAGCGGACGCGGAGAGCACAAGCCTGTCAGCCCCAACACCACCGCCGAGGGACGCGCACGCAACCGCCGCACGGAGATCATCATCGCTCCCAAGCTGGACAAACTCTACGAACTGATTAACAGTACCAAATAAATAACCTCTAAAATAAAAAAACAATGGAACTGAACGAAATCGTTAAAACACGCCTGCTCAAAGGCATCAAGTGGCTGAATTTCATTAACATCGTCGGCTGCGTGGGTCTGGTTTTGCTGGTCATTATCGCCATTGCCATGATGACCGTCGATATGTCCGGCATCCCCGGCATGCAGCAAAGCGGTACCTTAATAGGTATCATCTACATTTTGTGCGCCCTCATCTACATCTATCCCCTGATGAAGAGCATGCAGTTCGTGAAGCGCATCCGCAAGGCATTCGCCGAGGAGGACCAGCTTTCATTGGAAGAGGGCTTCGGCAGCTTCGCCAGCGCCCTGCAATACATGGGCGTACTGACCCTGATCGCCCTCGCTTTCTACGCCATTGTCATCATCGCCGCCATTGCAGGCCTGGCCTTTGGCGCCAGCATGGGAGCATAGACTAAACATTGCGCCCCGCCACAAAGCGGGCATACAAGGAAAGGGCATCCACCACATCGGCGGGTGCCTTTTCCTTGTCCAGCAGGGCGATGGCCTCGTCCGTCATCTGCCGCATCAGGCTTTGGGCGTAGTCAATGCCGCCACCCTCGCGGGCCAGGCTCACCATGCGCGCTATCTCGTCCTCCGTAGCCTCTCCCCTGCGCACGCGCAGCGCAACGACACGGTCGTCCTCCGTACCTGCCTTTTCCAAGGCGTACAGCAGCGGAAGCGTCAGTTTGCCCTCGCGCAGGTCGTTGCCCACGGGCTTGCCCGCCTGGTTGTCCGTATCGTAATCAAAAATGTCGTCGCGCAGCTGGAACACACGCCCGACGCGACCGGCAAAGGCTGTCAACGTACGTACAGCCGCAGCGCGCGCCTCCTCCGGCGCATCGCCAAGCAAGGCTCCCGCTTGGGCACAGGCCACGAAGAGCGAGGCCGTCTTGCCGTCAATCACGTGGAAATACTGTTCGATGTCCAAGGTGGATTGCTGCGTCAGGTCCAGCTGAAGCAGCTCGCCGTCAGCCAAGGTCTGACCCAAGACAGCCATCATGCGAACCACCTCCAGGTTACCCGTCAGCGCCGTATGCTCCATGGCCTTGGAAAGCAGAAAATCACCCACCAACACAGCCTCCTTGTTTCCCAATAGGTTGTTCACAGAACGCTGACCGCGGCGCTGGTCGCTGTCGTCCACCACATCGTCGTGCACCAGGCTGGCTGTGTGCAACAGCTCGAAGCTGACAGCGGCATGGAAGGAAGCCTCCGTGGGCTGTCCCACATAGCGCGAAGCCAGCAAGGTAAGCACGGGGCGCATCCGCTTGCCCTGACGCTTTACCAAATGCGAAAGCGCAAGGTTCAAAAGTGGGTTGGGGCTTTGCAACGAACTGTTGAATAATTGAATATAACGCTGCATATCACCCTCTACGGGCTGAAGAATCCGGTTTGTTGCGTCCATGAACAGTTATTTTGGTGCAAATTTAATCAAAATCCCCCACCCCTCTCATATATTTTGCGTAATTTCGTATGTAAACCGAATAGCAAAAAGCCCAAAAATGAATAAAGTATTCCTCCTTGATGCCTACGCCCTGATCTTCCGTGCCTACTATGCCTTCATCAAAAACCCACGCATCAACAGCAAGGGCATGAACACCTCCGCCATCCTGGGCTTCGTGAACACACTTCAGGAGGTATTGAAGAACGCCCGACCCACCCATCTGGCGGTGGCTTTCGACCCCAGCGGCCCTACCTTTCGCCACGATGCCTATCCTCCCTACAAGGCGCAGCGCGAGGCTACGCCCGAGGCCATCCGTGTGGCTGTGCCCGAAATCAAGCGCATCCTGGAGGCCTATCGCATACCCGTCCTGGAGGTAAGCGGTTTCGAGGCCGACGACGTGATAGGAACAGTTGCCAAACGCCTGGAAAGCGCTGAAACACAGGTCTACATGATGACGCCGGACAAGGACTATGCCCAATTAGTGTCGCCTCATGTGTCCATGTACCGCCCCGCCACGGGCATGAAGGAAGCCGAGATATTGGGACCCGAGGAAATAAAGGAGAAATACGGCCTTCGGGACCCCCTTCAGGTGATTGATATGCTGGGACTCATGGGCGACAGCGCGGACAACATCCCCGGTTGCCCCGGCGTGGGCGAGAAAACGGCCGCCAAACTGATCCAACAGTTCGGGAGCATCGAGAACCTGCTGGCGCACACCGATGAACTGAAAGGCAGCCTGAAAGACAAGGTAGAGGGCAACAAAGAACAGATCGCCTTCAGCAAATGGCTGGCCACAATCAAGACGGACGTGCCCCTGGAACTGCAACTGGAGGACATCGCCCTACAGGAAGCCAACGACAGCGAACTGCAAACCATCTTCGAGGAACTGGAGTTCCGCATGCTGCTGAAGAAACAAAACGAAGCACGCGCCGCACAGCCCGCCGCCAGCAAAAAGAAAGCAGCCAACGACGGTTATGCGGGCGACCTCTTCAGCATGGCTCCTGAGGCCGAAACCACCGGCAACGAAGCTTCAGAAAACGACATTCCCGGCGATCGCCGGCGAATGAGCGACTGCAACCCTGCCTATCACCTCTGCGATACGCCCGAGGCAATAACGGACTTGGTGCAGAGGCTGGCCGCCGCTCCCCTGCTCTGCCTGGACACGGAGACCACCAGCACAGAGGCCATGCGCGCCCGCCTGGTGGGCATGAGCTTTGCCGTGCAGGGCGGAGAGGCATGGTATGTCCCCTACTCTGCCGAAAACCTGGAACGCCTGCGCCCCGTCTATGAGTGCGAAGATACGCTGAAAATCGGCCAGAACCTGAAATACGACCTCATGGTGCTCAGGAACCACGGCGTGGAACTGCGCGGCAAAATGGCGGACACCATGCTGGCCCACTACCTCGTAAGCCCCGAACTGCATCATGGCATGGACTATCTGGCCGAGGTCTACCTGAACTACACCACCATTCACATCGAGGAACTCATCGGTCCCAAAGGCAAGAAACAGAAGAGCATGGCGGACCTCTCTGCCGCCGCCATCAAGGACTATGCCTGCGAGGATGCCGACATCACCCTCCAACTGTGGCAACGCCTGGAACCTGAACTGCGGGAAAAGGGGCTGGAAGATCTCTTCTGGCAGCTGGAGATGCCTCTGATGCCCGTGCTGGCACGTATCGAGCGCAACGGCGTCCGCATCAATGCCGAAAGCCTGAAACAGACCTCCGAGGAATTCACCCGGAAGATGCAGCTGTTGGAAGGCGAGATCCATGCGCTGGCGGGGATGGAATTCAACGTCAGCTCGCCCAAGCAGGTGGGCGAAGTGCTCTTTGAACGCCTGAATCTCAATGATAAAGCCAAGAAGACAAAGACAGGGCAGTACATCACCAGCGAGGAGGTGCTGGAAAGCCTGCGGTCGAAGCACGCCATCGTGGAGAAAATACTGGAGTATCGTGGCCTGAAAAAACTTCTGGGCACCTACATCGACGCCCTGCCCCTCCTGGTGAATCCTGACACAGGGCATATCCATACCAGCTTCAACCAGGCCGTGGCACAGACGGGACGCCTGTCCAGCTCGAACCCCAACCTGCAAAACATTCCCGTACGCGACGCGCAGGGCAAGGAGGTGCGCAAGGTATTCGTGCCCGAGGAGGACGAACTGTTCTTCAGCGCCGACTACAGCCAGATCGAACTGCGCATCATGGCCCACCTGAGCCAGGACGAGCACCTGATAGATGCCTTCCTACAGGGCCACGACATCCACGCCGCCACCGCCGCCAAAATCTTTCATAAGGACATCCGGGACGTTTCCGCCGACGAGCGCCGCCGTGCCAAAACGGCCAATTTCGGTATCATCTACGGCATCTCCGCCTTCGGACTGGCCGAACGGCTGGGATGCTCGCGCACCGAGGCCAAGAATCTTATCGACAACTACTTCGCCACCTATCCCAAGGTGAAAGCCTACATGGACCGCAGCATACAGATGGCCCGCGAACTGGGCTATACAGAAACGCTCATGCACCGCCGCCTGTC
>JAQYEW010000033.1 GCA_028723455.1 Prevotellaceae bacterium
TCACCGTCAGGTTCCGTGCCAAGCGCGCCGGCAAGCCCAACCTCAAGGCACAGGACGGCCTGCTCGTGGACAAGTACATGAACACGCAATCGTTCTGAAGACCCTCAAACAAAAAGAGTGGCTATCGCCGGAATGCGATAGCCACTCTTTTTGTGTCCCAATAGCTTAATCATCTGGAAAAACGTATGATGCCAGCATTTGCCAAGTTTGCACTTTCTGAATGGCAAGGGCAGGACTAATATATGTTTTCCTCATTTCTTTTATATGTTTTGTTGTTTTCTTCTATTTGTTTTTTTATTTCTTCTATATTATTTTATCACCTTCTTGCCGTTGATGATATTGATGCCCTTCTGCATCCGTTGCAATCGCTGGCCTGCAAGGTTATAGATACGTCCCTCGGAGGGCGTTTCGGCGTTGATGCCCTCGATGCCTGTTGTCTCTCCGCCAAGGAGCACTCTCATCTCCGCGCTCTTGGCGCCTGTTACGTGCCAGCGCATGGGAGGCAACTGGTAGCCCGAGGCGTTGCTGCTGCTTACTATCTTGCCGTTGTGGAGCACGCTGTAGGTGTCGGGTTGGATTACCACAGGGCTGTAGGTGCCCGTGAAGGTCAGGTCGCCGCAAATCAGGCTGCCGGGCTTCGCAGGCATAAGCATGGTGTTCTCCACCTTGATGGCAATGTCTCCTGTCTCCTTGGCGCGGATGAGATAGGGCGTGTTGGCTTTTACCTCCTCGTCGTCCTGCAGAGCGGTGATATAGAGCGCGTCATCCGTAGCCGAGGAGATTTTGGCAATCTCAACATCCTGGCTCCATGCCCCGTAGCCCGAGTTGAAAGGAACGTAGAGGGGCTGCCACAGGGTGGTTTCGAAGGTGCGTGTGTAGGTAAGGGCGGATGTCTGCGTGGCCACCTGGTTGTCGTAGGGGGTCTTGTCGGCAAGAGTGATCACCCTGGGCATACGCACGGCCACGTCGTCGTAGGCGAAGTAGGCGGGCTGGGAGAATCCGTAGCCGTTGTTGGACGTGCCTTGGATGTCGAAGTTGACGGCTACCACGGGACCCAGCACGCTCAGGTCCCATTTCGTCCACTCGGTAACGACGTTGTCGGGGCCTTGGCAGAGGAAGAATTCCGCGGTGTGTTTCTTGCCCTCGCTGTCAGTTCCCGTGGCGATAATCTTGATCCAATCGTCGGCACCGATTTTCTGGGTCATGCTGTTGCCGTTGCGGATGGTGTTCAGGAGATAGGTGGTGGTGTTCACGTACATGTGGTCGATGACGCGTGGCTCTCCGTCCGCAAAATTAAGGGCCGGGGTAACGCCCATGGCCTGGTAATAGCCATAGTGTACGGCGAAGTTGTCCGAACCGTTGTGTCCGCCGCCTGCTGTCTGCATTCCCGTAACGCCCTGCTTGTACACGGTCAGTTGGGAACTGTTGTCGCCATAAGTGGTCTCTTCCCCGCTCACGTAGTGGCTGATGGCGTGTCCGCCGAACCAGTAGGCATAGCCTGCCACGGTCTTGGGGAAGTCGTGATGCAGAGAGGTGTTGTTGCTGTCGTCCCAGAAATAGAACAATTCCTCGGAACCGTATCCCCCCTCGCCGTAGAGCATCTTGTCGGAGCCCTGGTTTTGGGCGATGAGCGAACTCCAGTCGGGCTGTCCGGACGACTGTTTCTTGCCATCTCCCTTGAAATCGGCGTCCTCGAAGGTCAGGACGGTCAGGTCGTACGTGTGTGTGTCTTCGTCCTTGTTGCTGTATCCGCTGATGCCTTTGAACACAGGCTTGCCTCCCAAACGGGGATAAGCGTCGGTGCCGATCTCCTGGCCCCATGCCTCGCCAAGCAGACAGGCAATCTCGCCCGAGGCCAGTTGCTGGGGTGTTGTCAGAGTTTCGTATTCCTGTCCGCAGGCGTAGTGTTCGCTGACAAAGTTGTCGCGGATGTTCTTGTGGCCGGAGAATGTGCCCGTATAGACGTTGCCGCTGTTGGTACCTGCGCATACCACCTTGCCAAGAGCCAGATTGTTGCGCACGGTGGTCGCTTTGTTGCCTACATTACCGACAATGGTTGCTACCTGGCTTGCCCCGCTGATCGTGCCCGTGTTCAGGCAGTTCGTTATGGACGTTCCTGCGTCGGACACGTAGGGCGTGATGCCTGCGGCGTTGGATTGCGTGGCGGTGATGTCGGCCTCGTTGGCGCAACGGTCGATGGTATTGGAATTCCAGGCGTAGGCCGTGATGCCGCCCACGTTCTCCTTGCCGTTCACCTTCACCCTGTTGGTGATGCCCCGCAGCGTGGATTGGTAGGTTTGGGCCACAGCGCCTGCCACATACTCGGACGTGGAGCTTACGTCGCCCTCCAGCGTTACGTTCTCTACCGTGGCGTTGTAGGCATAGCCGAAGAACGCCTGATGGGTGGCGGTGGAGTTGATATGGATGCCTCGGATGGTGTGTCCGCGTCCGTCGAAATGGCCTTGGAAAGCGCGCGAGTAATAGTTTCCGCCGATGGGTGTCCAATCGTGGCCCGAAAGTTCAATGTCATTCAGCAGCACGGCATGGCTGTTGTAGACCTGGTTGCTGTTCACGTTATGGGCCAGCCAAGCCAGTTCTGCCGCGTTGCTGATTTGGTATATGCCCTCAAGGCTGGCGGGCTCTGTCTTGGAGATGCCGTCCCATGCTCCCTCTCCGGCCTTGGTCATCGTCAGGGAGACGCTGATTTCGTCGGGTGCGTCGTCCGCCACGGTGAACGTTCCGCGCAACACCTTGTAACCCTCCTGTCGGGCCTCGTAGGCGTAGGTGCCCAATGTAACGGGATAGCGTCCGTTGGCGTTCTTTTCCACGACATTGCCCTTGGCGTCCTTAAGAACCAGGCTTGCCTCCAGGGGCGAGAGGATGATGTCAGCCAGGATGTGGCGTGTGTCCTGTATGGGGATGACGATGTCGGGGATAGCTCCGAAATAGGTTTTGTGGGCGATGGCGGTGAAGTTGGCGTTACGGCCCGTCAGTCTGCCGATGGTGCGGTGATTGCCGATGGGGTCGCCGTAACCGTTCACTTGGATTACGCCCTCTCCGAGAAGCATTTCGTTGCCTTCAAAGTCCGAAGGGATGTCCACCGTCATGCCCTGGGCCGAGGGTGCGGACCCGAAGGTGTATTGTCCGCTGCCCAAGATGAGTGATGAACCGTTGGGGATGCCGTTGTAGGTAACGTAGGCCGACATGTTGTAGATTCCCGCAAGCTTGTTGGCGGGGTGTTGCAGGCCGTTGTACTGTATCTTCACCTGGTCGCCCCGCTGGAAGACGTTGGACCCGGGGCGCGTGGCGTTGGTGATTTCACGGCTGCATCTCTTGGCCGTGAACACTTGGTATGCGGCATTGCCCGAGGCATCGCTCAAACGGACAATCTGTCGCCCCTCCTTCAGCAAGAGAGAGTAGGAGCCGTCGGCGTTGTGCGTAACACCCGTGGCGGAGAATCCCGTGTAGGTGGCGGCGTTGGTGCCGATGGTGGGGTAGGCTATCTCCACACTGCTTACGCCCTCAGGCCTGAAAGTGTAGGTGTGGCCCTCTTGCGTATCCAGGTAATAGAAGACATCGTGCTCGGCATCGACGTTTTTGCCGGCCTTCTTCTTCGTTTCCTGGTTCATGGTCTCGTTGATGAGCATATTGGGTACGATGCCGTTCGCCTCATTGCCCACCGTAACCACATAGGCCGCCGTATTCTCCGGCCAGATGGCGCTCCAGTACTCACCGCCCATGTAGGGGCTTTTCCCATTGGCGTTGTAGGTGTTCAGCCCGATGGCGTCATAGGTAACCAGCACAATGGCCGTACCTTTGCCCACGGCCTTGATGGTGGTCCAGGGGTCTGTGGTCGTGTGTGCGTTCTCAATCTCTATGACGCCTGTACTGGGTGTGCCGTCGGGGTTGATAACCGTGTAGTGGAAGTCGGGTTCTATGAAGTAGTTGTTGGTGGAGTTGTCCGTGAGCTGCCACGTGCGCATGGCGTGGGCATCGTAGGTGTCGCCCACCTCCATCTTCAGGTGGCCTCGTTCGTTGATGTTCACAAAGATGTCGCCTGTCTCGTAGCCTCCGTTCCATTTGACGTCGTGCTTCACCGTTTTTGGGGCGAAGGCCGCATAGTCGGCTTCTGTGAACGCCAGGACGGGTACTTTGCCGGCATCCTGGTTCATGGTGAAGTAACCTCCTTGTGTCAGGCCTCCCTCTTTCCAAGTGCGGAAGTTGTAGACCTGGCCGCAGGCCAGACGGTAGGTGATTGTCCTCACATCACCGGATACGGCGGAGCCCGTAGGCTGGACGGAAGTGAACTTGACGAAATGCGAGGTTTTCATGCCCATCTCGAAATGGGCGTCGGCCGGCACGCTCACGCTGTAATCGGCACCCATGGGGATGTTGCCGCTTACGTTTACGTTAAAGGTCAGCGTACCGCTTCTGTGCAGGGGCATGTAGCCCTCGGCCTGATGTGCCGCGTTGGGGATGAGCGAAGCGTGGTAGCTGTTGCCGTTCAGGGCCAGGAAGGTCTTGCGTCCGGCCGGAGAGCTGTTGCCCAGGGTGATGGTTTGCGGTTCGCCCTCGCGGCTGTTGACTTGCACTTCGATGGTGTAGTCGTTGTCAACTGTCCAATCCGCATTTGTGGCGTAGGCCGTGCAGGTAAGGATGCTGAAGGACTGCTCCTCCGCCGTATTACCCACGGTGATTTCGATGGTTCCGTTGACCGTGGTGGCATCCGAAGCATAGGCCGTAAGCACATAGGTTCCTGGGTCGGCATTGAACTCGTAGCGGTTTCTGGATGGCGAGCCTACGTCTACGTTGCCGCCTGTCGTCTTGTTGGTCAGCGTCATTGTCCGCGAGGTGTTGTTCATCGTCACCCGGACGGGAACTGCCAGCACATTGCCCACGCCGATGAGCGCAAGCAACAGTAACATTTGTAGTTTTTTCATGAGTTTTTATTTGATGGTAAATATCTTTCCGTTGTGGATGTACAGTCCCGGTTTCCGGGGACGTGTGGTTCTTCCGTAGAGGTCGTGCCAAAGCCCGTTTCCGGTATGATTGGCCTTGAGGCGCGGGATGTCGTCCGTTGTTTCCGTGGGTGGCAGCGCCAGGAAGTGGGCGGGGTTGATGTACACCTTCCATTGTCCTATGTAGTTGCCCTCGGCATCCCATTGGTGCAGGCCGCCTGCGCTGGCGAACGACCCCGCGTCTGTGGCGTACATGTAACCCGTATAAGGATTGACGTAGATGCCGTAGGGCATTGACATCTTCCGGATGTCCTCGAGCATGGTGCCCGGGAGCGACGCCTCCACGCCCTCCGAGCCATGGGATTCCATGACGAGGGTGGGGTTGATGGTGATATAGTTGAAGGTGTATTCGCTGGTGATGTAGGAATAACGCGAGCCGACGGCCAGGAAATGGCCTTCGCGCGTGGTGGTGTTGTAGGTGGCGGCATAAGGCAGTTGCACGAAGCATTCCTTGTCGGGTTTTCCCTCCAGCACTCTGTCGCAATCCAGGATGATGGTGCAGGCTTGGATGTTGTAGTAATCGCCGGGTGAGTTGATGCAAAGGTAGGGGCCCGCCTGCGACATCTTGCCATAGAGGTTGATCTGACCCGTGTCCACGGTGCGCACCACCCGCATCGTGGCTGCATCGATTACCGACACCGTGGTCTCGTAGTCATGGGCCTCCTGAAAGGCATAGCCTCCTGTGTTGGCTACGAAGAGGTGTCCCTTGTAACAGGCGATTCCCTCAGGCTCATAGCCCACCTCCACGGCATCCGCCAACTGAAACGTGGCGATGTCGATCTTGGCGACATAGCCCCGCTCGAATGTCCAGTATTTGTCCGTGCCGTAGGTGCCACATTCATGACCGTAGCTGCTGATATAGGCGTACCGTCCGTCCGTAGCCAGTTTGCGGTTGTTGGGCACGTCTTCCGTGGCGGCAACGGCGTGTCCGTCGGGACGGATGAACTGCACGATGTTCGACCAGTTGATGGCCATGGCTATCAGCGAATCGTTGATTTGCAGGATGTCGTTGGGTGTGTCGCCCAGCTTCTGGTTGTTTATATCCCGAAACCATTGGTTCGACACCACTTCGCCATCTTGGAAGTAGGTAACTCTGCCGTTGTCGGCCTGCCAGTTCCCTTCGTTAAGCAGGATGATGCGCTCCCTTTGGCCCCACGAGGCGATGGCGGCTGCGAGGCAGCAGACAAGTGTCAGCGTTTTTTTCATACTTCTTTATATTATAAGGTGAATGTAAGTGTGAATTTGTAGTTGCGTCCGGGCATGGGATAGCGCGGGATGTGCTCATATTGTTCATCCAGCAGGTCGTTCACCTCCAGGCTGGCTCCCAAAGTCGTTCTCAGGTCGGGGCGTTTGGTGCGGCGGAACCGCAAGGGATGGGTGCAGGAGAGTTTGAGGTCGACATTGTCGTAGGGTTTGAGGATGTCCTCGGGGTCGGCATACGACCACATACGTTCCGATACATGTAGGTTGGAAATTGTCAGCGAGAGGCTGCGCCATGTCGCGACGGCCGTGATGCCATAGGAAAGGGCGGGAGAGTAGCAGATGGGTTTGTTATACACCTCCTTGTCGGCGGGGTCTGTGCGGTTGAGGTCGCGTTGCCATGTGAGCGATGTGAGCAGCGAAAAGGTCCAGCGGCGGACGTTGTAGCGCGCGTTGGCCGTGGCGTTCAGGCCTCTGCAGAAGGTGTAGCCATAGTTCATCATCGACCATGAGTAGGTGCCCTTCAGCGGCAGGCATACGATACGGTTTTCGATTTTGTTGATGTAGACATCCGCCTGGACGGATGTGTTCCAATGTCGGCTGCCGAAGTGATGTTCCAATCCCACATTCCATTGCTTGGTGTATTCGGGTCTGAGGTTGCGGTTGCCCACCTGGGTGTAGTAGAGGTCGTTCAGTGTGGGTGCGCGAAAGATGCGCTTGTACCATCCGCGCAGCGTAAGCCCATGGAGCGTGTAGGCCAGGGAGAGAGAGGGAGTGAACTTGTCCAGCGGGTCGGCAGCGCCCACGTGAGCGAAGGTGTGGTCCTTGTAATGCTGGTGAAGCACGGATGCGGCGGCCTGGAATCCGCGCCACTCCACCTGTGCCGCCAGCACCTGTTTCTGGTCCAGGCGACGTACCGGCTCAAAGCGTTTCAAGTCTGCCCTAAGGGTGGAATAGCGGGTGTCGTAACTGGCATTGACCGTCAGCCAATCCCAGGGGTGAAAGGCGTAGCAGAGAGCCAGGTAGGCGTCCTGCTGGCGATAGTGGTTGTTCACGCGCGCCGTGTTCTGGTTTTCGGGATAGTCCGTGCAATAGCGCAGATATTCGTGGGTGTATTTGGCGTTCACCTTGATGCGATGGCGTTCGCCCAGTGCTTGCTGCCAGGATGCTTGGGCAAAGAAATCTCGGTCCCATTCACGTCCTACATTGACGTATTTGTCTGATAGACGGCGCACAACACCTCCGGGACATCCTCGCTCGGAGTCGTAATAATAGATGTGCGAGGCAAAGCCCCGCTTGAAGAGGGCACTCTCAATGCGATAATATCGGATGTCTGAGTTGGCACGCCGGCCTACGGTATCCTCGTAAGCCGAATGGTAGCGGAAGGGATAGTCGCCCTGTGAGGCAGTCCATTCCGCATCCAGGAAACCCGACCATCCTTTGTGAGCGAACTGTGCGTTGCCCTTGGCCAGCCATGTGCCGAAGGAGGCCATACGCAGTTGCAGGCTCAGCGAGTCGGCGGTGGGGCGGCGTGTGCGCAGATACACCGTGGCACCCGATGCGTATTCCGAAGCACTTTGGCATTGCTCCTGCTTGTGGGCGTTGTAAAGCGATACGGACTCCATGGCGCTGAGCGAGAACTTGCCCAGGTCCACGGTTCCGTTCTGTGCGTTGGTAATACGGATGCCATCCACGTAAACGCCCACGTGCTGCGCCCCCAACGAGCGCACGTTGATGGTCTTCAATCCTCCCAATCCTCCGTAGTCCTTGATTTGGACACCGGCAAAATACTTCAGGGCATCGGCCACGCTGGTCGTCGAGAGTGCCTGCAGTTCCTCTCCCCTGAGAGTCTGCTGTGTAGCCAAGGGGTAACGCGCATACACCATGACGGCCCTCAGACGTTCGTGCCGCATGAGGCTGTCATAGGGAATGCTATCCTTCATGGGGCTTGCATATATGTGCAATACCCCCAGCAATACGATGAAGACAAATAAAAATCTGTTCCCCACTGATTGTAAAATGTGCTAATAAGTTCTCGCCTTGTCCTGACCCCGGAACTTGGCGTTTACTCTAACGGTAAGCAGATTGGCAGGTTTCCTGGCTCTTGCCCGGCAACGTGTCTTCCCGGAAAATCCAGTGACATGGTTACGTTGCGCGAAAATGGCAATTACAGTAGCGGGCACTGCTCCGGATTCGCACCGGATTCCCTCTCTACCCCGGCGTTAGCAGCCTAAGGTATCACCAATAGCAAGGACAAAGATATTGTTTTTTTCTCAAGTGGGCAAGGAAAGGGGAAAATTCATGCTTCTGAGGGGTAGTGCGACACCCGCTTGCGCTTGTGCCCTTAAAATCATTCGTTTATCACATTTTGGAAAACTTTTTTAAAAGTGTGAAATAATAAATGCCTAAAAAACAAATAATTATAAAATAAAACGGAAAACTTTCCGAAAATTACCATTAAAAACTTGTCTTTTTCTTTGGCGTTTTCGCAATGTTTATTATCTTTGCAAACGCAAACCGAAAGGAGTTTGTACCCACCATACAACCCCCTCGATTGCCACGCTCAGAACGGGACGCATCGCCTTGCGCTCCCTTCTGCGGTGCGCCCCAAAAGAAACGACCTTATAACACACATACTTACTTAATAACAGCTCATCATGATACAGACAGTAAAGAAGAGAGACGGACGCATCGTTGGTTTTAACGAGGGCAAGATAGCAGCGGCCATCCGTAAGGCCATGTTGGCTACGGAGGAGGGCGAGGACGCCAACCTCATCAGTCAGATTACCGACCGCATCGCCATGCGTGGCAAGAGCCAGATGGGTGTGGAGGAGATTCAGGACGAGGTGGAGCTGGAGCTCATGAAAAGCCGCCGCAAGGACGTGGCTAAGGTGTACATCGCCTACCGCCAGGCCCGCTCTACGGCCCGCAAGGCCAAGACGCGCGACATCTTCCTGGAGATTATCAATATCAAGAGCAACGACGTTACGCGCGAGAACGCCAACATGAATGCCGACACGCCTGCCGGCATGATGATGAAGTTCGCCAGCGAGAGCACCAAGCCCTTCGTGGATGACTTCCTGCTGAGCGAGGAGTCGCGTACCGCTGTCAGGAACAACTTCCTCCACATTCACGACAAGGACTATTATCCCACCAAGTCCCTGACCTGTGTGCAGCACCCCTTGGACCACATCCTGCACGGCGGCTTCAGCGCGGGTCATGGCGAGAGCCGTGCCGCCAAGCGCATCGAGACCGCCAGCGTACTGGCTTGCATCAGTCTGGAGACCGCCCAAAACGAAATGCACGGCGGACAGGCGATTCCCGCCTTCGACTTCTACATGGCGCCCTTCGTGCGCAGCACCTATATCGAGGAGGTGAAGAAGATGGAGGACTTTGCGGGCGAGTGTTACGAGGACCTGTATTACAGTCCCATCGAGGATTACATCGAGACGGAGCTGGCCGGCTTCCAAGGCCGTGCGCGTGTGAAGCAGCACTGCATCAACAAGACCGTGGCGCGTGTCCACCAGGCCATGGAGGCTTTCATCCACAACATGAACACCATCCACAGCCGCGGCGGCAACCAGGTGGTTTTCTCCAGCATCAACTATGGTACGGACACCAGCGCCGAGGGCCGTTGCGTCATCCGCGAGCTGCTGCGTTCCACCTACGAGGGCGTGGGCAACGGGCAGACCGCCATCTTCCCCATCCAGATCTGGAAAAAGAAGCGTGGCGTGAGCTATCTCCCCGAGGACCGCAACTATGACCTCTACAAACTGGCCTGCAAGGTAACGGCGCGCCGTTTCTTCCCCAATTTCATCAATCTCGACGCCACCTACAACCAGAACGACAACTGGCGTGCCGATGACCCCAAGCGTTATCTGTGGGAGTGCGCCACCATGGGCTGCCGCACCCGTGTCTTCGAGAACCGCTTCGGCGAGAAAACGTCCGTAGGGCGCGGCAACATCAGTTTCTCGACGATCAACATCGTGGGTATGGCCATCGAATGTATGAAGATAGAGAACGAGCAGGAGCGCATCGACGCTTTCTTTGCCAAGCTCGACGAGATGCTGGAGGTTACCGCCCGCCAGTTGCACGAACGCTTCGAATTCCAAAAGACAGCCTATGCCAAGCAGTTCCCCCTGCTCATGCGCAGCCTGTGGAACCACTGCGAGCAACTGGGTCCCACGGACACCATCGCCCCCGTTATCAACCAGGGCACGCTGGGCATCGGCTTCATCGGTCTGGCGGAATGTCTGGTGGCCCTCACGGGCAAGCACCACGGCGAGAGCGAGAAGAGCCAGGAACTGGGCTTGCGGATCGTTACCTATATGCGCGACCGCGCCAATGAGTTCAGCGAGCGTTATCAGCATAACTACAGCGTACTGGCAACGCCTGCCGAGGGACTGAGCGGACGCTTCACGCGCGGCGACAGAAAGAAGTTCGGCGTGCTGCCCGGCATTACGGACCGCGACTATTACACGAACTCGAATCACGTGCCCGTCTATTACCACTGTACCGCGCTGCACAAGGCGCAGGTGGAGGCTCCCTATCACGACCTTACCCGCGGCGGACATATCTTCTACGTGGAGATTGACGGCGACGCCACGCACAATCCCGAGGCCGTCATGCGTATCGTGGACATGATGGACCAGTACAACATCGGCTACGGTTCGGTGAACCACACGCGCAACCGCTGCATGGACTGCGGCTACGAGAATGCCAACCAGGAGATGCACACCTGTCCCAAGTGCGGTTCCACGAACATCGACCGCCTGCAACGCATTACGGGCTATCTCGTCGGTACCACGGACCGCTGGAACAAAGCCAAGCTGGCGGAGCTTAACGACCGTGTAGTGCACAACTGAGGCGGCGAAACCGATGCGGATTCCGCGGACCTTGCAGAAAATCCTCTGCATGATCCTGCGGAATCCGTGCGCTTAAGTCAAATGATAATGGAAATACGTATTCTTCGTGTCGTAGAGGAAACCACGGTGGACGGCCCCGGTTTTCGCACCAGTGTCTATTGTGCGGGCTGCCGGCATGCCTGTCCGGGCTGCCACAACCCCCAATCATGGCCTATGACGGGTGGTGAGCCACGTTCCACCGACGACCTCGCCCGCCAGATACTTGCCGACCCCTTCAGCGACGTTACCTTTACGGGCGGCGACCCTTTCTATCAGGCGGCCGCCTTTGCCGAACTGGCCGCAAAGATCAAGGCGGAGAGCCGCAAGACCATCTGGTGCTACACGGGTTTCCTCTTCGAGGAACTTGTTGACGCCCCTCAATACCGTCCTTTGCTGGAGCGGTTGGATGTGCTGGTGGACGGCCCTTTCGTGATGGCCGAGCGCGACGAGAGCCTCCTGTTCCGCGGCAGCCGCAACCAGCGCATCATTGATGTGCCCGCCTCGCTGCGCGAGGGAAAGGCTGTGGAATTCCGTCTGGATACGGAACCCTTTTCCTGAACAGGGCTGTTCTTCGCAATGTCGGTGGGCGTTTTCTTATGCAGCCGCAGTCTGGGTAGCATGATATGAAATTATCCCCAGCCCCGTGAGTCCGAAGTGATTCTGCGGGGCTTTTTTGTGTCTTGTCGTCGGGTAAATCCTTATTTTCAGGTATTGCCTGTCGTCCAAAAGATTACGACCTTTGCGAAAACAAAGAGAATATCATCCTAAACAAACCTGTTATGCAAAAAACATTTACCTGCTTCATTCTTTGTCTGCTTGGCATACTTGCCGGCGGTCAGTTGTTCGCGCAAAGTGTCAAACGCCAAGGCTCCGTCAGCGGAACGGTCGTTAATGAACGCACACGGGAAGCCCTTCCCCATGTGCGTATTTTTGTTAAGGGAACCACACTGGAAACGCTTTCTGACGAAAACGGCAATTTCTCCATCAAGGACATTCCAGTGGGCAAGGTCAGTCTCACAGCTTGTAACGTAGGCTATGAGAGCATTGCGGAGAATATCTTCATTCAAGAGAATATCAACCGGCACCTTGACCTTTTTATGAAGGAAGAACCTTTGAAACTTGACGAGGTGGTGGTTACGGCCGACAGGAACGCTACCGTGCGACGCAAGGCTTCCGCGCTGGTTACGGTCATTCCCGCCGAACTCTTTCTAAAAACCAATGCTTGCAATCTCAGCCAGGGGCTGAAGTTCCAACCTGGTTTGCGCGTGGAGAACAACTGCCAGAACTGCGGTTTCAACCAAGTGCGCATCAATGGCCTGGACGGAGCCTATTCCCAGATTCTGATTGACAGCCGTCCTGTATTCAGCTCTCTGGCCGGTGTATATGGATTGGAGCAGATACCGGCCAATATGATAGAGCGCGTGGAGGTGTTGCGAGGCGGAGGCTCGGCGCTTTTCGGATCCAACGCCATAGGTGGCGTGATAAACATCATCACCAAGGATCCTATCCGCAATAGTGCTCAAGTGAGCAGCACACTGACTTCCTTTAACCCGGAAAGCGGAGGCCTGCGCAAGATACAGCCCACCACCAGCGTCAATGTATCCATGCTGACGGACGATCGCCGTGGGGGCATCTCTGTCTTCGGGCAGCATAACTATCGTCCGGGCTTCGACTACGACGGCGACTCCTTCACCGAACTCCCCGTTCTGAGAAACAGAGCTTTGGGCTTTCGCTCCTTTTACAAAACCGGGCGGTATGGAAGAATCAATGCAGAATTCCATTCCATGCAGGAATACCGCCGTGGTGGCGACCGTCTGGACAATCCTCCTTTCGAGGCCCGCATAGCGGAATATCTGCAACACTACGTCAATGGGGGAAATCTGAGGTTTGACCAAAGATTCAGGGAGGGGCGCAACAGGATGAGCCTCTATATGTCGGCGCAAAACGTACATAGAAAAAGCTATTATGGTGGTGGGGACTATGTTGAAAAGCAGCTGAAGGAAATTAAGGACGAGGATTCCCGCAATGAGGTGCGCAATGCGCTCACATCCTATGGAACCACGAAAGGCCTTGAATTGCAGGGAGGCGGCTCCTATTTCCACAATATTGCCGACCGATGGAACATCACCGTGGGAGCCGAGGTTCAGGATTCGCACATTAAAGACCATAGTGGTTATCGTGTGAGAGCCATCGACCAAGAGAATATCACCCTGAGCCAGTTCAGCCAAGCGGAATTCAAGACCGAGAAACTCAGTCTGCTCCTCGGAGGCCGTTTAGATCATGTAACATTGCGCCAAGGGGGCAGGAAGGACATCACTCCTCTGCTCGTTTTCAGTCCCAGGGCCCATTTGCGCTACAATCCCTTCGAAGACCTTTCTTTTCGCCTTTCATATAGCGAAGGGTTCCGTGCCCCACAATATTTCGACGAGGAGATGCATGTGGAGCTTGCCGGAGGTACCCCTGTGGCGCGCGTCCTCTCGAAAAATCTGCAAGAGGAACGTTCGCGCAGCTTAAGTGGCTCGCTGGATTGGTACGGACGTTCGGGAAAGTGGGGTTTCAACCTCATGCTTGAGGGATTTGCCACGTTTATCTCGGACCGATTTGTCGCCTCGCCCATGGAGCGGGAAGAGAGCGGCATCATCATCCGTACCATAGTCAATCAAACGGAGGGTACGAGCAAAGTGTATGGCGCGAACCTGGAAGGACGCCTGGCCTACGGCAATCTTTTTGATTTGCAGTTGGGAACCACGCTTCAGCGTAGCCGCTATGGCGTACCGGTGGTGTTGGAGGAGGCGAATGCCAAGACAGGTCAGAAAGAGATAAGCACCTGCGATTTTGAACGTACTCCCAATCTCTACGGCTATTTTGTGGCCACCATGCGTCCCATCCAACACCTCAGCCTGAACCTCAACGGCACGTTCACGGGTTCCATGAAGGCTTTGCACAAAGCCTATGAAGGCGAGATAGATGCCTCACAGACAGACAGCAAAGGGCACTTCGACTATGTGGCGGACGGGCAACGCTACAAAGGCGTGGCCGAAGGTTTTGCATATCTGAAAAAGACCTCGTCGTTTTTCGAGTTGGATTTCAAGGCCGCCTATGCCTTTCATCTCGGTTCAACGATGGAATTGGAACTGAGTGCCGGTATGCAAAACATCCTCAACAGTTTCCAAAGCGATATGGATAAAGGTCCCGGCCGCGTTTCCGGTTTCATCTATGGCCCAATGCAGCCCCGCCGCGTGTTCTTTGGCACCAAACTGTCCTTCTGATCTTGTACTATTGCACTCTTACCACCCTGATGCCTAATTGCGAAGGGTGCTTGCCCATGTATTCATACAGCGTCATGGGTTCCTCCACCACCTTTTTGTGTATGCTGCTGGCGTTGAGCAGATGCAGCTTGCCATCCTTGCCCCATACGGCGATGCCTAAGTGGGTGGTGTCCAGGCCGTGCTTGCGCGTAACGATGCCCAGGATGTCGCCGTCGCGCACGATGCCCAGGGCACCCTTGCGCGTGCCGTTAAGCTGCGCACGCGGGATGTAGCGTCGCGTGTCGCCATCACAGGCCTTTTCGTACTGCGCAACGCGTGTGCGCTGTTCTTCGTCGCCAAGTTGGGGGTACGACTTGGGGTGTTGGCTCATCCATCTCAGGCTGATGCGTTGCAGGGCGGTGAAGGGTGCCCCCGCGCTTTTTATTTCCTGCACAATGCCCAATGCTTCGTTGCTGCGCACCCATTGGTGGAAATAATGGTTGCGGCTGGCATAGCCGTCGCGCCTGCCTTGTCGGTAGCGTATGCGGTTCAGCCGGGTCTTGTAATCGGCATAATGGTGGCTGCCCGCCTGGGCGGTAAGGGTGAGTGCGGTGCAGGTCTCCACCAAGGTGGTGCAATCCATCTGACGCAGGTTTACGACCAGCGTGTCCTCCGTGGCCGCCTGTTCCAACGTGTGTGCCACATAGGGTACGCCCAGGAACTGGCGGGCGAAGAACAGCATCAGCTCTCCGCTTGTGGCCTTAGGCGCTTGGCGCAGGAGTCGCTCCACGTGCAGGCTGTCCTGGGCGGGGAGGGAAAGCGTAAGGAGCAGTAGGAAGGAAAGGGAGAAGAATCTTTTCATTGTTCTGAACAAAGGGATTAAAAAAGGGACGCAACCCTTACGCTGCGTCCCTTCATATGTTTTTTTTGATCTGGCTTACTTCAGCGTACCGGCGTTGGCAGCCTGAATCATGGCCTCGCTGGCGTACATGTACAGCTCCACGCGACGGCTGGCAGGCATGTTCTCGGTACCGTTGGCGTTGTACACCAGGTACTCGGGGGTCTCGCCATAACCTGTGGTCATACGGATCTGGGAGGGGTTAACGCCGCAGCTGATCAGGTAGTTCGTAACGGCCTGGGCACGGCTCTGGCTCAGCGTCAGGTTGGTAGCGTCGCTACCGTCGCTGCTGGCGAAGCCATATACGTTTACGTCAACGTCGTTATACACGTTCAGTACATTCTGTGCAAACTTTCTCAGGGTGTTCTGGGCGCTGGTGGTCAGGGTTGCCTTGCCTGTCTGGAAGAGGATGCCGTTATCGAAGGTAACCTTTACGCCCTCCAGGCCGTTGGCGTCGGTGTAGGTCTCTGCCTGAGCCAAGGCAGCGGCAGCGGCCTTCGCCTTGTCCATCTTCTTGCCGATGAGCGTACCGGCCGTAGCACCGGCGGCCACGCCAACGCCCGCACCAATCATAGAGCCCAGCTTGGCGCCCTTCTTGCCACCAATCAAGGCACCGATACCGGCGCCCAAACCAGTGCCGGCGGCACCACCGGCCGCGGTACCGATGAGGGCACCCTTCTGTTTGTTCGTAAGGTCGCAACCAGAGAGCAACATCGTGGCGCACAAGGCTACCACGGAGAATTTCATTCCTTTCATTTTGTTTTCTTTTATTTGATTCTATACTGTCGAATTTCGGCACAAAGGTATGAATAAATCCAATAACACGCATCCTATTTAGTTTTTTTTTGATAACTCTCCGAAAATACCAGAGGCAAATAGGTGTGTCTTGCAGCCCTTGCCTGTCCGTGTGTCAGTACAAACGAGGAGCCACTGACGCAAACCGTCGTGTTCCGTTTCCCCGAAAAGTAAATTCTAAGCGCTGAACCACGTTGTAGTCAGTCTTTTTTCATACCTTTGCAATCTAATATATAAAAACAAAACATCAAGATATGGCAAAAGAACTGGACTTCCTGACGAAGCGTAGCGAGGACTACTCGAAATGGTACAACGAATTGGTGGTGAAGGCCGACCTGGCTGAGCAGAGCGATGTGCGCGGTTGCATGGTTATCAAGCCCTATGGCTATGCCATCTGGGAGAAGATGCAGCGTGTCCTGGACGATATGTTCAAGGAGACGGGCGTGCAGAACGCCTATTTCCCCCTGCTCATCCCCAAAAGTTTCCTGAGCAAGGAGGCCGAGCACGTGGAGGGCTTCGCCAAGGAGTGTGCCGTGGTAACACATTACCGCCTGAAGGCGAAGGAGGACAAGAGCGGCGTTGTCGTTGACCCCGCCGCGCGCCTGGAGGAGGAACTCATTATCCGCCCCACCAGCGAGACCATCATCTGGAACACCTTCAGGAATTGGATCCAGAGCTACCGCGACCTGCCCCTGCTTGTGAACCAGTGGTGCAACGTCATGCGTTGGGAGATGCGCACCCGCCTTTTCCTGCGTACAAGCGAATTCCTGTGGCAGGAAGGCCACACGGCCCACGCCACACGCGAGGAGGCCGAGCAGCGCGCCCAGCAGATGCTGAAGATTTATGCCCGCTTTGCCGAGGACTATATGGCCGTTCCCGTGGTGCAGGGCGTGAAGAGCGAGACGGAACGCTTCGCCGGCGCGTTGGACACCTACACCATCGAGGCCATGATGCAGGACGGCAAGGCACTGCAGAGCGGCACCAGCCACTTCCTGGGCCAGAACTTCGGCAAGGCCTTCGAGGTGCAGTTCCTGAACAAAGAGAACAAGGCCGAGTACGCCTGGGCCACTTCGTGGGGCGTAAGCACGCGCCTGATGGGTGCGCTTATCATGACGCACTCCGACGATAACGGCCTCGTGCTGCCTCCCGCCCTGGCTCCCATCCAAGTGGTTATCATTCCCATCGGCAAGGAAGCCCAAATGCCTATGCTGGACGAGAAAGCCGCCGAATTGGGCGCAAAACTGAAGGCTCTGGGCATTAGCGTGAAGTACGACAATGCCGACAACAAACGCCCCGGATTCAAGTTCGCCGACTATGAACTCAAGGGTGTGCCCGTGCGCGTCGTGCTGGGTGCGCGTGATCTGGAAAAGGGTGAAGTGGAGATTATGCGCCGCGACACGCTCGAGAAGCAGAACGTAGGCCTGGAGGGCCTGGACGGATACATCAAGAACCTCCTGGAGGAGATTCAGCAGAACATCTTTAAGAAAGCCAAGGACTATCGCGACAGCCGCATCTACGAGTGCGACAACTACGAGGAGTTCAAGGAGCGCGTGAAGGACGGCGGCTTCTTCCTCTGCCATTGGGACGGCACGGTGGAGACCGAGGCCAAGATCAAGGAGGACACCAATGCCACCATCCGTTGCGTGCCTTTCGATGTGGAGCAGACGCCCGGTGTGGACATGGTGAGCGGCAAGCCCGCCAAGTACCGCGTGTTGATTGCCCGCAGCTACTAACAACCACACATATTATAATATATATGACAGGTACAAAGCATACGGGGCATCCGGCGGTCAGCTGGGTGCCCACGCTTTATTTGGCCGAGGCATTGCCCTACACGGCGGTGATGGTTATCTCCGTCATCATGTACAAGGACCTGGGCCTGACGGACGGACAGATTGCCTTCTACACCAGTTGGCTGAGCCTGCCGTGGGTCGTGAAGCCCGTCTGGAGCAGCATTGTCGATAACCTGCGCACCAAGCGCTGGTGGATTCTCACGATGCAGTACTTCCTGGGCTGTGCCCTGGCACTCGTCGCCTTCAGTCTGCAAACGCACTGGTGGCTGCAACTCTCCCTGGCGCTCTTCATGTTGGTGGCTTTCAGCAGTGCCACGCACGACATCTCGGCCGACGGTTTCTATATCCTGGCGCTTGACGAACAGGAGCAGAGTGCCTTCGTGGGCGTCCGCAA
Organism: Prevotellaceae bacterium; assembly: GCA_028723455.1. Classification (GTDB taxonomy): domain Bacteria; phylum Bacteroidota; class Bacteroidia; order Bacteroidales; family Bacteroidaceae; genus Physcousia. The sequence goes on from JAQYEW010000033.1 coordinate 18,251, forward strand.
CACCTTCTACCGCGTTGGTATGCTCGTGGGGCAGGGCGCATTGGTCCTGTTGGTCGGATTCCTTGCGTTCAACGAGATGCGAATGTCCTGGGCTATTGCCTTCGGAGTGCTGGCCGGCATCATGCTCCTGCTTGCCCTGAGCCATACGCTCACCTTGCCGCGCGGTATGGAGGAGGAGCGCCATCAGCGTTTCCTTTTGCGCCAGCAGCTGGCCGAACTTGTAGAAACGCTGAAGTGCCTGCTGACCAAACCCCATCTGACCTCCGCCCTCGCCTTTATCCTTTTGTTCCGTTTGCCCGAGGGCATGTTGGCGAAGATGGTGCCGCTGTTCATGAAAACAGCCCAGGCCGAGGGCGGTCTGGGCATGAGTAATGTGGAGGTGGGTTTCGTCAACGGCACGTTGGGTGTCATCGGCCTTTTGGCGGGCGGCATCGTGGGAGGCCTGCTCGTGGCGCGTTATGGGCTGAAGCGTTGTTTGTGGCCCTTGGTGCTTTGCTTTACCTTGCCCGACCTGGTGTACCTTTTCCTGAGTCTGCACACGGATGCTAATCTGGCCGTTATCAGTGCCTGTGTCAGCGTCGAGCAGTTCGGCTATGGCATGGGCTTTGCCGCCTACACCCTCTTCCTGATCGGCTTCTCGCGTGGCGAACGCGCCACGGCCATCTTCAGCATCTGCACCGCAGGTCAGTTCCTGGGCGGTGCCGTTCTGCCGGGTATGGTAAGCGGATGGATCAGCGACAGCGTGGGCTACGTAAGCTTCTTCTCCATCGTGATGGTGCTGTGTCTGGTTACTTTCGCCGTAACTGCCGCGGTACGCATCCGGGAATAGGCGTCTGTTATTCCGTGGCCGAGGCCAGGTTGTAGTCCTCCAGGCGGTCGAAGATGTCCTGTACGGTGTTGATGGCAAGGAAACTGGTGAGTCCGCCCGAGCCGAAATTGCCGCTCAGGTGGGCTATCTTGTCCTCCATGCTGAGGTAGCCACGCTGGCGCAGCATGCGCACGGCAGCCAGGAACTGTGTTCTTGCGTCGATGGTCTCATGCTGCGCTACGGCAATGACGCCGTAGCTGAGGCTGAGGGCGCGCATCGTTTTTTCGTTGGAGCAGATGGCCAGCACAGGGTTGGGGCCGCGGAAGGCGGCCAGGTTGCGTGCCGTAAGACCCGTTACGCTGTCCGTAATGATGCCCCGGACGCCCAGCAGGTTGGTGCTCTCGATGGCGTTGCGTGCCAGGAATTCTGTAACGTTGGGGTTTTCGCCCAGGGCTATCTGGTAGTCGGGATTGTTGCGTTGCTTGTCGTTCTCGGCCTGTTCGGCGATGGCCGCCATGGTGCGCACGGCCTCCACGGGATACTTTCCGCTGGCCGTTTCGCCGCTCAGCATCAGGGCGTCTGTGCGGTAGTAGATGGCATTGGCGATGTCCGTAACCTCGGCACGTGTGGGGCGGGGGTTCTCGATCATCGTGTGCAGCATCTGCGTGGCCACGATCACGGGCTTCTTGGCCTGCATACACTTGCGGATGATGTTGCGCTGGATTCCCGGGATGCGTTCGATGGGCACCTCGATGCCCAGGTCGCCGCGGGCAATCATGATGCCATAGCTGGCCTCGATGATTTCGTCGATGTTGTCCACACCCTCCTGGTTCTCGATTTTCGAGATGATCTTGATGTCGCTCCTGTGCTCGTCCAGAATCTCCTGCACGGCCTGCACGTCGGCTGCCGATCGCACGAAACTGTGGGCAATGAAGTCAATGTCCTGTTCGATGGCGAAAAGGATGTTGTTGCGGTCTTTTTCCGTGAGCGCGGGCAGTTGGATGCTTACGCTGGGCACGTTGACACTCTTGTGGCTGCCCAATACGCCGTCGTTCATCACCCTTACGCGCAGCAGGCCGTCTTCAATGGCCGTAACCTCCATGTCCAGGGCACCGTCGTCGAAGAGCAGATGGTCGCCCACGTGCATGTCCGCGGCGATGTCCTCATAGCTGAGGGCAATGGTGTCGTGCGTGGTGTCCTGAAGAGGGTTGCCGATGATGCTTACCTCCTCGCCTGCCTTGTAGGTGATGGGCTGCTGGCAGGCCGTGGTGCGGATTTCCGGCCCCTTGGTATCAATCATGATGGCCAGGTGGGGGCTTACGGCACGCGTGTTCCGTATGATTTCTGTCAGTCCTTCGGGGGTGGCGTGGGCCGTGTTCATGCGTACCACGTTGGCGCCGGCCTCGAACAGTTCGCGGATATAATCCACGCTGCACCGGCGGTCGCTGATGCTGGCGACAATCTTTGTCTGTTTCATGTGTTTCTCTTTTTACCTAAGCGCAAAGATACGACAAAAAGCATTACCGACAAAAAAGGCCGGCGCATAGATTTTCATGCGTCGGCCTTGTATGCTTTTGTCGGGTGGGTCAGCGGATGTGCAGGTCTTTCAGTATCTGGCTGATTTGCTCCATCGTGGTCAGGCGCGTGGGCACCAGGGGCAGGCGCAGCTGGTTCTCGATGAGGCCCATGGCGTGCAGCATGGCCTTCACGCCGGCAGGGTTGCCGTCCACGAAGAGGAGCTTGAAGAGTTCCGTGAATTGATGATGGATGCGCAGGGCGGCGTCGTATTCGCCGCGCAAGGCCAGGCGCACCATGCGCGAGAACTCGGAGGGTAGGGCGTTGCCGATAACGCTGATAACGCCCACTGCGCCCAGGGTGATCAGCGGGAAGGTGATGCCGTCATCGCCGCTGATCACGTCGAAGTTGTCGGGCTTGTTCTTGATAATATCGTCCATCTGCGTGATGTTGCCGCTGGCTTCCTTGATGGCTACGATGTTCTCGAACTCGCGGGCCAGGCGCAGGGTGGTCTCCGCGCTCATGTTCACGCCCGTTCTGCCGGGTACGTTGTACAGTACGACAGGCACGGGACTCGCCTTGGCAATGGCGGCGAAATGCTGGAACAGCCCTTCCTGGGACGGCTTGTTGTACATGGGGCACACGCTCAGCACACCGTCGATGCCCGTCCAGTCGCCCTGCTGCAATTCCTCCACGATGGCTGCGGTGTTGTTGCCGCCACAGCCCATCAGGATGGGCACGCGACCGGCCACGCGGTCCACCAGGATACGCTTGAGCTCGCGCCTTTCGAGGGCGCTCAGGCAGGGCGTTTCGGCCGTGGTGCCCATGATGCACAGGAAGTCGACACCGCCTGCAATCTGGTACTCCACAAGTTTCAGCAAAGCGTCGTAATCAATGCTGCCGTCGGACTTGAAGGGAGTGATGAGGGCGATGCCCAAGCCTTTGAATTTGTTCTGTGCCATAGGGTAGAAAAACCGGAAAGAGTATTATCTGCTGCAAAGTTAATGCTTTTCTCTTTTATAACGGATAAGGGGAAAGGCTTTTTTGCCCTTCCCCCTTGCAAACTCCGTGAATATGCTCGAAAACCGGATTGGCCGGAGCCTTAATGATATGCTTACTGCCTGTGCCGATGAAAAACTACAGCGTAATTTTTCAAAAACTAATGCTTGATTCAATCAAAACAAATATTAGTTTTAATGGAAATTACGCTGTAATTTTTTAGAGGGCGAAATTGAAGCCGATGCCGAAGACGTTGTTCTTGCGGCTATACACGTCGGTCTTGGGGCCGATGGCGGTGGGAGTAACCACGGTGCGGTCCTCGTAGAAGGTGTGCATATAGCCCAGGTCGACATTGAAGTATTTGCTGGGATGCAGGCGCACGCCGAAGCCGATGCTGTGGTTCGAGTTGTTGAAAGACACGTCGCTCATGTAGGCATCGCTCAGGCCATACTTGGTGCACTGGTAGGAGGCTGAAACGGTAATCAGTTTGCAGGCGTCGTATTCGCCGCCTACGACCACCTCCCAGGTGTTGCGGTCGATCTTGTCCTGGGCGTTGCCGAACTTCTTGGCGCCCTTGTCGAAGTACTCGTGGAAGCCGGCGCTGATACGCACGGTCTGGATGGGTCTGTACTGTGCGCCGAAGGCCAGGATGCCGGGGATGTCCTCGCGTACCTTTTTACCGTCCTCGAACTGGGGCAGGAGGCTGAAGTCCGTGGGGTGGGTCTCATTCTTGAGGCTCATCTTGGTGGGTGCCTCGAACTTGGCCGAAACGTTCCAGTGCTTGTTGATCATCCAGTCCACGCCGATGATGGGTGTGATGCCGAAGCCCGTCTGGTCGCAGTTCAGCTCTACGTTGTTCTGGCCGCTTGCGCCGGCGGCCGTCAGCGCGGGGCTTTGCACGGTGGCCTTCACGAATCCGTTGTAGTTACAGGTGGCATAAACGCCGCGCAAACCCACGTATGCGGCCACATTGTCGCGGAACTTATAGGTGCCGCCCAGTTGCAGGCCGAAGAAATAGGAACGTCCCTTCATGTAGGCATTCATGTCGTAGGCGTAGTTCATGGCCATCTGTGTGGCCTGGGCTGTGGCTTGCTCTTGGCTCAATCCCTTTTGCATGAGGGCGGGTACCAGTCCGGGGATGAGTTTTGTCTGTGCCGCCGTCAGGTATTTCTGCGTTACCACGGCCTCGAGCGAGCCCAATCCGTCGGGAAACTCTGCCTTGCCTCCGCCGCCCATCAGGCCTCCGTGGGCCGAAAGGCTCCATTTGTCGCGGTTGTAGCTTACGGTGAAGCTGGGGATGACGGGGGCTTTGGCGTTGCCCTCGAAATTATGCGTGGCGTTGGGGTTCGCCTTGTTATGGGTGAAGCCGGCAAAGGTGGTCTGTATGTCGCGGCTTTGAATGGCGGTTTGAGAGTTCAGGCTCAGGTGCCAGCCGTTGGAGAGGAATGCGCCGCCCGCAGGGTTGGCGTAGATGCTGGTCAGGGTGATGGTGCCCTCTTGCGCGAAGTTGCGAAGATAGGCCGCGTTCTGGTTCGTGTTCGTAAGCAGGCCGCCTGCCATGGCAGGGGCAACTGTCAAGGCCAAAGCAAAGGCCGAAACGATAGTCTTTTTAGTTGTCATTTTACTTTCGTTGTGTTAAAAACGCTGCAAAGGTAACACAAAATACCAAAGTGTGCAAACATTTGTTCAAAAATATGCACATTCCTTATGTTGGTGTGCATTTCTTTTGTCCCTCCATATTCTGGGAATCCCTTTTGTCATTCCACGTTTTTTCCTTAACTTTGCGCTCGTAATATTCCAATACTCCTATATAATAATGTTTGAAAATTTAAGTGAGAGGCTTGAACGCTCGTTCAAGATATTGAAAGGCGAGGGCAAGATTACCGAAATCAATGTTGCCGAGACGCTGAAGGATATCCGCCGCGCACTCTTGGATGCCGACGTGAACTATAAAGTGGCGAAGCAGTTTTGCGACACCGTGAAGCAGAAGGCGCTTGGCCAGAACGTGCTGACTGCCGTGAAGCCGGGCGAACTGATGGTGAAGATCGTGCATGACGAGCTGGCGGAACTGATGGGCGGCGACACGGCAGAGGTGAACCTGCCCGGCCGCGTGGGCCAGCCCAGCGTCGTGCTGATGGCGGGCTTGAACGGTTCGGGTAAGACCACGTTCAGCGCCAAGCTGGCCAAGATGCTGAAGGAGAAGAAGGCGAAGAAGCCCCTGCTGGCGGCCTGCGACACCTTCCGCCCCGCTGCGATGGAGCAGTTGCGCGTGCTGGCGGAGGAGGTGGGCGTGCCCGTCTACATGCAGTTGGATGCCAAGGACCCCGTAAGGCTGGCGCAGGAGGCTGTCGAACATGCGCGCCAGAACGCCTTCGATGTGGTTATCATCGACACCGCCGGCCGCCTGGCCATCAACGAGGAGCTGATGACGGAGATCTCGGACATCAAGCAGGCCACCCGCCCCGACGAGATACTCTTCGTCGTGGATGCCATGACGGGTCAGGATGCCGTGAATACCGCCAAGGAGTTCAACGACCGCCTGGACTTTACGGGCGTGGTGCTGACCAAACTGGACGGCGACACCCGCGGCGGTGCCGCCCTGGCCATCCGACAGGTGGCTACGAAGCCCATCAAGTTCGTGGGAACGGGCGAGAAGATGGACGCCATCGACGCCTTCCACCCCGCCCGTATGGCGGACCGTATCTTGGGCATGGGCGATATCGTTTCGCTTGTGGAACGCGCCCAGGCACAGTACGACGAGAAGGAAGCCCAGCGCCTGGAGGCGCGTATCCGCAAGAACCAGTTTGATTTCACCGACTTCTACAACCAGATCCAGCAAATCAAGAAGATGGGCAACCTGAAGGACCTGGCCGGCATGATACCCGGCGTGGGCAAGGCCTTGAAGGACGTGGACATCGACGACAACGCCTTCAAGAACATCGAAGCCATCATCCAGAGCATGACACCCAAGGAACGCACCAACCCCGCCATCCTGAACACCAGCCGCCGCCAGCGTATTGCCAAGGGCAGCGGAACGAACATCCAGGAGGTGAACCGCCTCATCAAGCAATTCGACCAGACACGCAAGATGATGAAGATGGTGGCCGACCCCAAGATGATGAAGATGGCACAGATGATGGGCAAGATGAAGAAATAAGCGAAAGCAATCAGATAACATCAGGAAAAACGAAGGATATGACGCTCATAGACGGTAAGGCTACGGCAGCCCGGATCAAGGCAGAGATTAAGGAAGAGGTGGACCAGATGGTGGCGCGCGGCGAACGTCGTCCTCACTTGGCGGCGATTCTTGTGGGCCACGACGGTGGCAGCGAGACCTATGTCAAGAACAAAGTGCTGGCTTGCGAGGCGTGTGGCTTCCAAAGCACGCTCATCCGCTTCGAGGACGACGTTGCGGAACAGACCCTCCTGGACGAAATCGCCCGCCTGAATGCGGACGACACCGTCGACGGCTTCATCGTTCAGTTGCCCTTGCCCAAGCACATCGACGAACAGCGCGTTACGGACGCCATCGCCCCCAACAAGGACGTGGACGGTTTTCACCCCGTGAATGTGGGACGTATGGCCATCGGCCTGCCGTCCTTCATCAGTGCCACGCCCCTGGGCATCCTTACCCTTCTGCAACGCTACGACATTCCCACCAGCGGCAAGAAGGTGGTCATCCTGGGACGCAGTAATATCGTAGGCAAGCCCTTGGCCCAGCTGATGATGCAGAAACTCTATGGCAACGCCACCGTTACGGTGTGCCACAGCCGCAGCGAGCAGCTCCGGGAGGAATGCCTGAGTGCGGACATCATCATCGTTGCCATCGGCAGCCCCGCTTTCCTGAAGGCAGACATGGTGAAGGAGGGTGCCGTGGTGATTGACGTAGGCACCACGCGCGTGCCTGATGCCACGCGCAAAGGCGGGTTCCGCCTCCAGGGTGATGTCGATTTCGAGGGCGTGGCGCCCAAGTGCAGCTTCATCACGCCCGTGCCCGGCGGCGTAGGCCCGATGACCATCTGCATGCTCATGCAGAATACGCTCAAGGCAGGCAAGCGGGAGTACTACCAATAAAAATCATTTTAATTCGCAAAAAAAGACGGATTCGTTTGGTGGTTTCTTCCTTTTCCTCTATCTTTGCACTCGCAAACGGGAAATGATTTTCTTGCGAGCAAATTTACATGGTGACTATAGTTCAGTCGGTTAGAGCGTCAGATTGTGGTTCTGAATGTCGTGGGTTCGAATCCCACTAGTCACCCCAAGAAGTTAGGGCAAAATTGTCGAGAGACAAATGATGGAGATTTGTTTAAGCACATATTTTTCCTTGCTCTAAAAAGATACATCCTCACTTGGTCCTCAACAGGCATTTTCCAGAGCCTACCACTATACCAAGATGAGGATGTATTGTATTAAACCCACCCACGCGGCATTTGTTTGCTTAAACAAATTTCCAGATTTACCACAAGTAGTGTTGCCTCGTGAGTGGATTATGAGATTGCTACGCTTCTACACACCAGCCAAATTCTTTCAGGTTCTGTCCCAGCACATACGTCTTGATGGCTTTGCGCTTGTAGGCTGCCGTGCCATGTGTGAACTTGGGTTGCTGCTCTTTCTCTTGAATAACCTGCAGCACTTGCAGGAACTTCGTATGGAGATTGCCGTCTTGATGCTTGATGAGATGCACGTATTCCCACGCTTCTTCTTTCTGCAAGTATCGCTCCAGCAGCTGTGCCACCACAAATTCCAACTCGTATGCCGAGAGTTCTTTCCAGGTACTTGCATTCGTCATATCCATGCGCAGTTGCGTTGCAGGGACGTTGGATACTCGTTCAAAGGGCTGCAAGGGTTCATCACCTTCTTGCCAAGGACGCGGCAATCCTTGCTTGGGCGATTTGTGTGTGTACACATAGATGTACATAGAAGAAACCTTGCGATTCACGATGTCCCCCACTTGATAATCAAACCACACCTCACTGTTTCCCTCAACGTAGCGGTTATAAAGTTCATCCCTCGCAGGAATAATCACGCGGCGCAAGAGGTCGGCGAAGTTGCTGTATTTTGCTTTGCGAACAATCTTACCTGTGCGTGCGTCTTTCTCCTCGTTCAGGGCAAACAGATTGCGCAGTTTATCTATAGGCAGATTGATTACGTTCTTCTTGAGCATTTGCCCATCCGCCATTGTCGCATGCTTCATTCCCTCCTGAAAGCAGCAGCAAAACTCATAGAACTTCTGCGAGAAGCGCGAGGAGAGCTGCAATGCTGCCTTGGTAGAGAATACGGTAAAGTTCGCCGATAGGTTGATAAGATAAGGCATTATCTCTGGCGACACTCTAACCTTGTAGGTTTCTGTTTGCTCGTTGTAGAAGAATGCGTCTATCCAGTGGATATGCCCTGTAACCACTTCGCCTTTTTCATTGGCAAAGCGGACAAGCACCGTCTTCTTGTGGATGTCGCACAAGGCTTCATAGGTCTGCAAGACATTTGTTCGTCCGCCTAAGAGCTTTAAATCTTTATCCGTGAGGTCAAAGTACAAGTCTTGCCAATTAGAGGGTACGCCAAGGTTATGCTCCACAAATCGGTGTTTAAGCATGCGCGTTAGCAGATAAAGCAAGCGACGCTCCACAAGGGAATAGGAGATGGGGGCAAACACGAGGTGGTTGTTCCATAGGACGCTATCGTTTCCGCATTGGGCAGACGGGCTATCCAACGGCAAGAAGATGTTGTTTGAGTGAGCTGATGATGCAGCCATACATTGAAAACGCTTGGGCTGGTCTCTTGCCTTGTAATGAAGAGTACCTACGTTGTTAGTTTGAATGTTTGACCAGCTATTGACGCTGGAGATTTATTTAAGCATTGCAAAGGTAGGGCATTGTTTTGAAACCTCCAAATTTTTTCTTTGTCTTATTTTGTCGTAGTAGTGTCTTTTTTTGTCGTAGAAAGTGTCTTATTTTGTCGTAGTAGGTGTCTTATTTTGTCGTAGATAAACCTTGCAACATGCTGAATATCAATAAATAAAAGTTTCCCTAAATAAAGCTTTATAAATATATATATAAATAAAGCTTTTAACGCGCGTACACGCGCGCGAGAAAACTTTGAACAAAAGGGAAAAAATCAAGATTTTCGGCGTTTGTTCGGTCTGGAGGCGTTTCTATCTCTTCCATCTATGGCACACAGATGCAATCACACTACCCAAAGACCTACGAAGACAACTAACACGCAGCTTAACAAATATTGCTTTATCCCCTCAAAGTTTTACTTACACAAGCATACAAGCAAAGACACAATGCCACTTTGTTTGTATGCTTCTTTATTATCTACATTACAGCACACAATGCAACAAACACACAATGCAACAAACACACAATGCAACAAACACACAATACAACAAACACACAATACAACAAACACACAATACAACAAACACACAATACAACAAACACACAATACAACAAACACACAATGCTAATAACCAATGATTAACAAGCGTTTTTAGAGTAAAAGATTGAACAAAATTTAGTGCGTTTTGGTGCTTTTTACTACCTTTGCAAAAATGCGCAAAAAAAGGAGAAGCAAGATGTACTTTTGTGGCCACAAAATGTCCTTTCCGGACGATTTTGAACTCCCAAAAGTAACCTTGCCTACCCCTTCAGGGGTATGGGATTTTTAGCTCGCAACTCGCAAAAATAAATATGAGAAAAGGAAAGAAAACGGAGCTCATAAAGGTACGATTGAGCAGTACCGAATATGAAATGTTCTCCGAAAAGAGCAAAAGCTATCAAAGTATGTCGGGGATGATACGCGATGCTGTGACAAAGCACAATGCAATATCATCCAAAAGTAAGATGGAAGCTTTGGCAGAGATGACGCACTTGTACAGAAAATTCATCCGAGACCTTGCTTTGTTGGGTGGTAATTTCAACCAACTTACTCGACATGCAAATGAACTTGCCATGAGTGACATGCTCACACAAACATATTTTGAGCAATACATTCTCCCTGAGGTTACAAAAATCAATCTACTATTGAAGCACATAAGACGTGAAACAGATAATGTGGCAAGGAAGATTGTAAGATAACACACAATGTGTGATTGTGTGAACCACACAAACCAACAAACACACAACAAAACAAATAATGATTGTAAAGATACTTGCAAAATCATCTGACTTTGGAGCGGTGGACTACAATGAGCGCAAGGTTGCCCAAGGCTCTGCGCAGCTCATAGACTTGCAGAACTTCTCTTATCTGCAAGAAGTGGGTACGCTCAACAGTGATGCTTTGCAGCAGTATTTGATGGAATATTCTGCGCGAAACGAAAGGATAAAGTATCCGCAGTTCCACGTTACATTCTCAGCAAGAGGGAAAGAAGAGTACACACATGAGGAACTCAAAGAAATCGCCTGGCAGTGGCTCGACAAGATGGGTTACAAGAATGAAGGACAGCCGCTGCTCATCTATGCCCACAACGACACTGGCAACAATCATATCCATGTCATTACCAGCCGCGTTTCCCCAGACGGCTCCAAGATAGCCTACAGCTTCGAACGCAGCCGTGCGCAAATGGTGATGGATGAAATCTTGGGCGTTGATAATCGCGCCAACCTCTCGGAGGCAGTACAGAAAGCAACGGCCTATCAGTACGAAAACATCAATCAATTCAAAGCTATCCTGGAAACCGCAGGCTATGAGAGTTATGAGCAGGAAGATAAACTAATGATAAAACGCAACGGTGCAGCAATGGCAACGCTGCCTTTGACAGAGATTGAGCGGCAATGCGGAAAAGATTACCTTACCGGGCAGCGCAAGAAGCAACTGAAAGCCATCGTCAAAAAATATCAGTCGCAGAGCGCAGATAAAGAGGAACTGCGCAATTTCCTGAAGAAACGCTTTGGTCTCGACCTCGTCTTTGTAGGCTCAAAAGATAAGCCCTATGGTTATATGATTGTTGACCACAAGGACAAAGCCGTCTACATAGGCAGCGCGATTATGCCCATCAGGCAGCTGCTCTCGTTCACCGCCCAAGCCTACACCATGGAGGCCATCAAGGCAACGATTGACGACGTATTGCAAGCAGACAAGCACGCTAATACATACGATATCAACAAAGCCCTTGAACGCCGTTTTGGTAAGGTATGGATAGAGAAAGGAAAAGTACACGCGGATAAACAGCATGAATGTATTGATGCACTGCTGCTATCCGCTATCAAATACAACGACAAATGTGCGATTTTGCAACGCTTCCAATGCACCACCGAGGAGGAACGCAAAGTCATTGCCAAACTCTATAAAGTAAGAGCAGATGTCATCCAACTTACAGAAGGCAAGAAAGGCAATGCGGAAGCCATAGTGAACACCGTCAGGCAAGCGATTATGGATGAGTCCAACCGCAAGATTCTCTTTGCCAGTCTGCGCGAGCAAGGTATTCGGGTGGCACGCGTGGGCACTGATTACTATTGCGTAGACCACGCTATGAAACGTATCATTAAAGCCGCGGACTATGGCATTGAGTTCCCCAAGGCTGAGCGTAAACATGCAGCACCAATCATGCTGCAAACTGTAGTGCGTGGCAGAACAGCACAAAGCTATGGCAGCAACTCACTGCTTGATGTTGGCGGTGGTTCTGGCAACTCAAACCGCGAATGGGAGGTTGGCGGACAAGGTTACGACGACTTTGACGATGAAAAAAAACTGAAACGATAGGTATACCACATCTCATTACAACTATTTTTGTATCTTTGCAGATAACAATACAAAAACGATTATAAGATGAAAAAAAACATGATTTGCGCCTTGCTATTGGGCGCATGCGCCACATTGAATGCCCAAGTGCGCGTAATGGAACCCGAATTCATCGGCAGTTATTACATTCTGACCAGCGATAGCACCTTCGCCGAGCTACCCAAAGAGAACGGCACATTGATGGAGCATCAAAACAAAGTGAGCCGATGGTCAAAGATTACCAGTGGTGTGAGCAGAGTTGCTGGTGCAGCAGGTATTGTCGGCATGGGTACAGCAGGTTCAATGTCTGGCGTGATTACTGGTGTACGCGTGGCAACTACGGCTGGCGGCATTGGCGATGCAGCCTCTACGATAGGTTTCTTGGCAGGTGCAAGCGGTATGGATGTCGTGTTTCAAGGCAACGCATCTACCTATACGACCACATTGGATAATGGCGATTTAAAATTCATCATTAAGGCAGAGAACAACGAATATAACCCTGCTGACCTCTACCGCATCGTGCGCTTCAAGACCACGAAAAAAGAGCGTCGCATCCAATGGATGGAGTTCAGTTCCTCATTGCTCGGCACGGCGGAGACCAGTAAAAAGGGCTACATCGGTTTCACAGCACACAAATACGGAGAACAATCCTATCTCCTAACCGTTCCTGCCCAGTCCTTGGAATCGGGACAATACGGCATCTTCTATATGGACATCGCCACAGCTACGGCAATCCCCGTTGGTACGTTCGGTATCCAATGATACACACAGCGAGGCAACCTTTGGAGATTGCCTCGCTGTTGCTTTAATACCTCAGCCCATGCTCTTTGTTTGGCTGATTCTTCATTCCCACAGACAAATGTTGTGCTGCTAATGTCAGCAGCTGTGCCTCTTTGAGCAGGCCATTAGGTTGCTTCATCAGCTCATAGCCCACTTTGCTATCAATGATTGAACTTTCGCGACTACCGTCATTCAAGGTTGCGCCAATGGCGAAATCGCCCTCACGCGTTTTGAATAGACGAACGTCTTGTATTGTATCCTTGTTGCGTAGTCCCTCGTTGAGGGGTGAGGGATGCAAACCTTGAACAAAGCCATCCACCTTAAACAGATTGACCTTATCGCCTACTAACAAGCCTTTCGTTACGAACACCTGTGTATCGCCATCCTTGGTTATTCCCAGCCAAAGAGGTTTACCAGAAAGCATCGCCATCTTTACAGCATCCTCGCCAAAGGCGTAATAATGATTTCCAAGTTTGGCAAGGTTTTCATCTGCCGTGTTGCTCTTATTGGCGGTGTAGTCTGTAACTATCTGTGTAAGTGCAGCTGTGTTTTCCTCTTGCCATTGCTGGCGATGCTTCAGTTTGTGGGCATACTCCGTCATTCGCGCATCCGTAAAATACTTGCTCAAACCATCAAACAGGGCTTCCGTTTCCGGGAAACGCTGCCAACCGTATTGACTGTTCAACAACACCTCTTTTGTACCATCCGTGCGCACCGCATCAATGCTGTTCTTGCTGATAACAAGGGAATGTACATCGTATTCTGTGGAGAATCCTTTCTCTACAGAATCGTCTTTGTACGTAAGATTAGGCGTATCAAGCACAAGAGGCTTATCGCTGGCATTCTGCCGCAAATAATCTAATTTCTGTTGCGCATCGCTGATAACAGCATTCATCCCATCGAGGGGGATTGGTAGCTGGCGGTGAAACTCCTCTTTGTTAGTGTCAAGCACTTTTTCGCCATAGCGGTTGATATTGAGAATAGGACTGCCATCAAGCGAGGAGCTGTATGCCCAATCATATTTGTAGAATATTTTGCGAGCATCTTCTTGTGTCAAAACAAAACTTGTTACCATAGTCATGGCAAAGGTAATTCAAATGAATGTTCCACTTGTTTGCCGTGCTTGTCAAAGAACATCCAGCGTTCGGCGCGATACTCTTTGCCTGCCCTGTCGAGGGCGAGATAATCCACTTTAACTTTCCATCCGCTCCATGCTCCCTTTTGTTCTGATTGAATAGTCATTCTGGAAATACTATCAATCGCCACCATTTGACGCTCGGCAAGATTCATCACAAATTGGTCATCGGGGTTGAATGTCTTCATATTATTTGTGCGATGCATGATGGTTTGAGTGATTTTTTCCATCATCAGCATAATACCCTGCACCTCTGCCTTGGTATAGTAGTTTTTGCCAAAGGCAGAATCCACGTCAGAGATGCCCAGGAGTTTGTATGTCTGTGCTTGATTGCCAAGCGACTGTTTGATTTCCTCCTGCGCACGTTTCTTGATGCGTGTTTTAACTCCGCTTCGAAGCATACAGGCAGAAGGCAACAAGAGGGTAGAAAAGATAATTAGAAGTTGTTTAATCATAATGTTCTTGTTTAGTATTTATTTCTCATTCGTTTCCAATCTTGAATAATCGCATCTGCAATCGCCTTGCCCTGCACGATGCGGGCCCAACTCTCGTAATCCAATCCGCGCCAAAGATCGTACCAGGAAAAGGTGCGGATTTGCCAAGAGAGCAACCAAAGGTTGGTGTTTATCTTCTCCAACTTTGTAAGGATGTCGTTCGCTATCTTGTAGCGTTCGGCTGAATTGAGCAAGTTTACCTTGTGTTTTTTTTTGCCTGAAGAACCACTTGTAACAAGTTGCGCGATATAGGTATAGAGCGATGCGGCCTCAGTATAGGTCGAGGTGATGCGAGTGGTAACCAGTGAGGCAATGGCTGTTCCCTTGAAGTTGCCTGAAACAGATTCTCTCAAAAAGGAGATGTTCTTGGGGATTTCCACGCCCATCAGCTCGGCGCATCGTTTCACCTGATGCAGGTTGGTCATAATGCTTTGCGCTTCCATCAGATAGTTCAGCGTCTTCTTCTCTATCTGGTGGATTTGCTCCAAGGTTACGGTAGCGGCGGATTGAGCGGTGAGGATGGCTTTCTGCATCTTGTTACGCTTGTTGTACACATCATTCAACGCTGCCGTCTGTGCCGTTACAGCAGCTGTTAGCGCGACATCTGTCTGCATTTGTGCCTTGCATAGGCTGCTACATAGCATCGTCAGCAATAGCAAACTAATTGTTTGTAATCTCATAAATTCTTTTTTGCTTTTACATTGTTCTACTTTCTATCTCAAAAAAAACTACTATATCTAAGCGTTCTCTAAGACCATAGAGTTCCCGTATTTTTCTGCGCTGTAGTTGTCATATTCCTCTCGAACGACTAAGGTTTTCATCACGCTGCTGCATCGTGTGACGTGAGTTGTAACTTTGTGTATCGCCACGCACTACATCGTTCCAGTCCTTGTATTGTGGTGGTGCTTTCCATTCTGCCACATTGCGCATAAAGGGGAAGTCATTGGCAAGCTTGGACAATTTGAAATCATTTTCTTTGAGCGTGAGCGAACGTTCAGCCGTCTTGATAGTCATTGTATCATCTTTCCTGACTATCTCCATGCTTACGCCCGATATGATTCCAGCCATCCTGATGCCATACACTCTTCCTGGCAAGTCATTGTCAAAAGCATCCACAGCACGCGCTGCTGGATAGTGGTTTAGAACTCCGCTTATCTGTTTCTCAGAGAATGTGCCGCCAGTAGAGACAAACACCGTTCGTTCCTTGTCTATCTTGTGCTTGTTGGCTTGATAGAACGACATAGCATCGTAAGCACTCTCGGTAAAGACAACATTTTTGATGTTGGCTGGATCCTTCCCTGTTGAGAGGTCGGCAATCCAAGCTCCATTGCTGCTGTCCGTACCTGCCGCTTTGCTTTTGAACGTACCAAATCCTCTTATCTCATAGCCGATAGCCTTCTCCTCACCTGCTTTGGTGTAGGGGAAGCCAATGTTATAGTAGTTGAATTGGCTCTGTGTAAGGTCTTTGATGCGGTGAATGTGGTGGGCAAATTCGTGAACAGTTTCCTGTGAGATACCACGTTGCGCAAAGATGCGATTTGCTGCTGTTGTGTCTTGAATGATGGGCGTTATATCATATCGAGCGGCATCAAAGACACGCGTGTCCTTATAGCCGGCATTATACAAATATTGGCTGCTGGAATATTCCGTTGCAGGGGCGTTGGCAAATTGGGCGAGGACATTCCCCACCTTTGCCCAATCGCTATTGCCTTGCACATTGAACAGATTGAGGTTTTCCTTGATAAACGATAGCACATCACCACCACTTCCATCGCGACGGAAGAATGTCTGGTGTTGCTTGTCCGTGGGGTTCTTGACGACAATCCTATCTAAGGAATATCCGTTTTTGTCTGGCAAAACCAATTCAATGTATCTGCCCACTCCTGCTTTACGGTCAAGTTGATAACCCAACGCAAAGGCGACATCATCGATGCCCACCTTGCTTTTCATTTCTTGAAAGTTTATCATCTGTGCATGCTTGAAGCGATTTCTTGTTGACATTCTGCAGACCACTTATGACGACCGTAAGCGTCGGCATACTCATTCTTGAAATTCTCCTTAAACTCTCGTGCCAGCATTTGGCTCTTTTCTGCACCATCCGCCATCTTGGTGTACATGTAACCAAGTAACGATGGTATCTCCTTTTTACCAAGGTCTTCACCGTTATAGTGAGCGGTGATGAGAAATGTACCATCTCTATCTTTGACGATAGATGCTTGCACATTGTTTGGCATTGTGTCGATATGGGGGTGCATCTCTGCTTCGGTGGTGTTTGACTGCTGTGGCTGCTGTTGTTGTGGCAGTTCTATCGGGTCGGCAATTGCCACGCGATTCCCATCTATGATGAGCTGGGGCAAAACATCTTCCAACTTTTCCTTGGGGAAAGCAATTTTTCCATCGGGCTGCAGTACTGGTTGGTTAAGCACCTTGGCAAGCTGCTCAACATCATTGGCATATGCTTCATAGCCATCCTTGGTGCGGAAGAGGATTATCGTATCGGGATGCTTCTCTTTGATTGCTTCGTATTGCTGAGGTGGCATGCTTTGTTGCACTTGTTGTTTCTTTCCCTGCTGTTGCTCCATCTGCACATCCATCGCATCAAGATGGCTTGTGATAAGATTGCTGGCATTGCGCACATCTGTTAGAATTGTCTTCAAAATGGCAGGATTTTCCTTCAAAACATTGATCCAGGAATTGAGGTATTTTGCACTGTCATCTTTGAGGTGCTTCGTGATACCGTAATGGCTGGTGGTATAGGCTGCGGTAAGTTCTGCACGCAGTTCTTCAATGGCATAGTTTTTAGGGTTTCTCGACTCTGAGGCAGAAAAACGGTCAAAGTTTTCTTTGCGGCCTGTGCTATGTGCCATCTCGTGAAACGCAGTGCTTACAAAGAGTTCTCCATCCTTGAACTGCGCCTTTTCTGGTAGGCAAATCTTATCATAGCTAATGCTGAAGTACGCCTTATTGCCTGGTTGCAACTCGATTGGAACTATCCATTTCTGTTGTGAGATGAGTTCATCCAATTGGGGCAAAGAGAACATCTTGCTGGGGTCGCGCTCCACCTTTTGGGGCAAAGCGTCTGCAAGGAGTTTACGGTATAGTTCTGGACGTGCATTGGCAAGGTTGGTTTGGTCGATGTTGAAAACATTGTAGATGTGCGTCTTGGGGAAGACCATGTAATTGTTCTGCTCCTCTTTGCTGAACTTCTTGTAATCTTCGTAAGAGATGCGCTCGTTGGTTTCTTTGTCTACCACGGTGAACGTGGTCTTCATCACTGCCATTGATTTCTCACCACGATTGACCATTACACGCTCTTGCTCGTCGGTGTGTTTGCTGTTCAATTCTGTTATGCGATTAAACGTGGCATAGACGGGGATTTTGTAGCCCTCTTTCTCTGTGTGCATCATCAGCATGAGCGAGTTCATGCCGCCATACTCCCTGCCATCAAGATTACGAGGTTGTACGGCTGCTTCGGGGGAAATCCACGGCTTCTCCCATTGCTCTCCATTCTTGCTGTTGCGGATTTCCTCTATCTTGGAAATCATCAGGTCAGCAAAGCGGCAGAGGACTTTGTCCTCTGCGGGATTGTTGTTCCATTTATTGGTTTGTTCCATGGATTAGGGGGATTAGTGGGTCAAGAAATAATCCTCCTCGCTGTCGTCATAGAGACGTTCCTCTATCATTGACATAAAGGTTTGTGCTGCGTTATCGCTCTCTTGGATGCCGTGCGCATTGCACCAACTGGCAAAGGCTTCGCCAAAATCAGTGAGTCGAACAAATTCGCACCACGTGATTTCGCCCTCTTGTACGCATTGTACAAGTTTTTCGTAAGTGTAGTGTTCCATAACACAATTTTGTTTGCGGACAAATTGTGTTGAGCCATACCAAGATGCCTCTGTGTCGGTATGGTTATAGCAAAAGTAAAGGATTGCTGGCAGTTTATGCCAACAGCATAATGATATTATGTCTGTGATTGTTTCCCATTTCCACTATGTTCTCAACAAGATAATTTTCCAGATTATACTTGGGATATGTGTATTGAATGATTTTTATAGCTTCATTCCTGCTGAACGTGTTTCGGAGATGCTTTCCTTGCGAACTTTGTGCATCGTGGCCTTATCAATAATCTGAGTGTATTCCCAGCGGTTTTTGTCGGTCTGCACATAGCCCATATAACCAGGAGTGGCTTCGTCGTACTTTATCTTTTGTTGCTTTTCCCACTCGCGCATGTCGCCTTGTACTACCTTGAAGCCCGTAGGTTGTTTGAGGTCTACGCCCACGCTTACTTTTTGGTCGCCTACGGTCAACTCTATGGGTTTGCCTTCAAGGGCGGCTTGCTTTTGGTTTGCGCCGAGTTGGATATCGTTGATTTTCTCAATGCTTTTCAGCTGCTCTTGCATCTTTACTACGGAGACATCACGCTTCATGATGTTGTTGGTCTCTGGATCGAGTTGTAGAAATTTCAGCCTGCGCGTGCCGTCCTCGTCGATGGGCTTCTTGATGATTTCTCCTTGTTGCAGCTTGTTCGTCTCATAGAGGCTTAGGCGTAAATCGTTGGGGATTTCTTTTTGCACTGGATAGGTCATCACTTGTGCTGTACCATTCTTGTCGCGATAAAGCTGCAACTTCATTGGAACGTCCACCGTGCCGTTCTCTGTTTGCACGTTCGCCATTAGCAAAGGCGAAATTTTACCACTCAGCAGAGGTGCTAATACCTCTTTGGGCATCGAGAGGACTTTGTCCTTTTCAAGCCCCACAAGTGCCAACTTCTGATATGGCAGCTCTTTCTCTAAAAATACATTTCGATTATTCATTATACCAGATAATATTTTGTATCTTTGCTACGAAATTAGCAAAATTATATCATATAAAGGATATGAGAAAGTACTTTTTCACCCTTATGTTAGTGTTTTTCGTTACGAAGGCTGCAAATGCGCAGTTTTATACCATTACTGCGCAAAAAGCTAAGCAGATAGAGGTGGATGATAAAAAGGAAGTAAATCGTGTGGAGCCGATAAAGATAGATACGCTGGATTTTTTCTATCAGCCCCAAGGACGCAGAATCTCTATCGAGAAGAGTGTGCCGTTGTTTGTCAACGCGACAGACAGCTTGCTTTTTGGGCTATTACAGGAGCGGATGCTGGTGTGTTTGCCCTTGAATTTCTTGAATGTTACGTCTCATTACGGCATGCGCAAAGACCCTTTCATGAAATGTTCGAAATTCCACGATGGCATAGATTTCAAATGCAAAAATGAATATGTGTATGCAATGCTGCCAGGAGTGGTAAAGAAAGTGCATTATGGCAACAAGGGCTATGGCAATTATGTAGAATTGGACTATGGTAACATCCAAAGTCTGTATGGGCATCTTTCTATGATTACCGTTAAAGAGGGAGATGTAGTGGATGCTGGTACGATAGTTGCAATTTCCGGCAATACAGGCAAGACGACTGGTCCACACCTGCACTTGCGGATGCGTAAGAATGGCAAGAGCGTTGACCCGAAACCGTTCATCAACTATATGAACCGCTATATTTCGAGTTTGCAGGAGAAAATAAATACTGTGCAGACTGGCGAGAGACCTGCCAAACCTTTGAATATAGCTAACCTGGTTGCTGCGATGGATAAGTACGATCTTTCAAACAAAACATATGTGGTGGCACAGGCTATCTTGGAAACTGGCTATTTCACCAGTCGGGTATGCTTGGAATTGAACAATCTCTTTGGGCTGCGTCGCCCGTCCAACGGAGAATACTATGCTTTTGACAATTGGGAAGAGAGCGTGAAAGCCTATCGAGACTATGTGCAATACAAATACAAAGGGGGAGATTACCTGACATTCCTCAACGATATTGGCTATGCCGAAGATAAAGCATACATCTACAAGGTAAGAAGCATCGCGAGGTCGTTGCAAATGCCGTAGGGAGAGCCAATTCCAAACGGGCATGACTTCTGTTTGAAGCAACTTATAGATGGACGAGAAAATGGTTTTATTAAGGTTATTACAGGTATGCGGAGGTGAGGCAAGTCCACGCTTTTACAAGTGCTTTTCCGTGATTATTTGTTGAAACAAAAGGGAAAAAGACAAAAACACTCCCCCTTTGAGGGGGGTGCAGCGTAAGCGTGAAGAAATCAAACTTTTTATGGCGTGTACATAAATAAGTACACAAAATATTTGGAAGTTCGGATTTTTGTGCCTATCTTTGCACTGAACATTAGAGCCATAGAGTCATGCAGATTATTACAACAAGAGAATTTAGAGCCAATCAGAAGAAGTATTTTGATTTGGCGGAGAGCGAAACCGTCTTTGTCGCTCGTAAGAACGCACGTCCCATTGTCATTAGCGTAGCAGATGATGATGATTACCTTTC
>JAQYEW010000034.1 GCA_028723455.1 Prevotellaceae bacterium
CACGCCCTGCGGCGAAGGCGGCACAGGGCTGAGCGAGGGACAGACGCAGCGCATCAGCATCGCACGCGCCCTGCTAAGGCGCGGCAACATCCTGCTGCTGGACGAGGCCACCAGCGCCCTGGACAGCGAAACGGAGCAGCAACTGGTGCGCAACCTCAACGCTTTCCTTCAGCCCCACCAGACCCTCATCTGCGTTACGCACCGCCCCAGCATCCGGACGCTTTGCTCACGCACCCTGCGCATCGAACGTTAGGGCAATAAAAAAACATAGTCGTTTGGGAGCAGAATTACTCATAGAATTCCCTTAGATAGTTATTAACCTGAGTTTGGCTTTTATACCTTAGTAACTGTCGTATCTGCTTAGGTGTAAAGTTCGGAATACCAAAACATTTGAGAACCACTCCTGTTATAGAATAGTAATTCGAAGAATATGGCTTACTATTTAAAGTAACATACTCCCAAAACGTTGAGGATTCCATTATTCGCTTCAACACCTGCAACTGTAACTTGTCATTACTAACGAATGCTATGCCATTATATAGCAATAGATCCGCATCATCACATAGGACACAACGGAGCTGCTTGTTGGCAATCTTCGGAAAGAACAGTTTATAGCGTGGCATAACGAGCGATTGAGTCCGTCCATATGCATACCACATAGGGTATTTCTCTGTATGTCCTTTATCTCTACTCCCTAAAACACACCTATTAGCTGACAAATACGAATATGCAGATGTAAAATGGTATCGCATTATGATTTCGTCAATCACCTCCATCTTACCCTCCGCATTTAACTGATATGGAAAAATGACTTGCTCTATTATATCATCCAGTTTAACATCCGAATTGAATTTATTACTATTTACAATACGTCTACAGACTTTTCTTTCAACCCTATACTCAACACCATTCTTTTCAAAAACGAACATTTGACCCTCCACGCGCAGAGGTTGAAATACATAAACTTTATTGGCGAGAGTTGCAATTCCATGACGAGTCTGACAATAACGCCCCAAAGGAACACCAATTTTTTCAATATGCCTGATACGAGTCATATCGTTGAGTTTCCATCCGCTCACAGCATCCAGTTTCTCGTATGGAATATCCTCATAATCGAACTTATCTGGCAAGATGCCATCAGTATTTGTACAATAACGAATTATTCTTGAATCGTTTTTTGTCAGGAAGAAAAAGCATGTATATGTATTCTTTCCCGGGAATATCTGATATCCTCGAAAATCAACAATCCGTATTCCGTTGTGTCGCTCTTGGAAATACTCACGTAAGGCACGCCCATTAAGACTGGTCATGAAGCTGTTCATCGTAATGAAACCAACTCTTCCACCATCACATACATTCTCCATCGCTATCTGAAAAAAAGGTATGTAAAGATCACTGTTCCCAGATGTGCTTACCCGCCAATTGGATAGTAGTTCTCTGCTTTCATCAGACATATTCCGGGCACAAACATAAGGAGGATTCCCGACAATAATGTCCAACGGCAAGATTCTACCGAAATCAAACGAAAGCGTATTTGCTTGATAAAGATTAAAAGTGAAGTTATCATCCTCACCATTGATTAGGGCAAGAAGGGACAAAAGAAGCTTCGTACGTTCAATTGAGTAATCTTGTATATCAACTCCAAAGATATTCTCACGATAGATTGAAGCATACGACTTTCTCGTTCTACGGTGCAGTAACTCCGTGATAGTCAGGAAGAATCCACCACAACCGCATGCAATGTCAGCAAATCGTTTATTAGCAAGTTCCTGATCGTCGAAGCCCTCTGTAACCTCAGCAACAATTCTATCACGAACATAATCAGGGGTAAATATAGCCCCCGTGATTTTACGGTCAGATGGAGAAATTACGAACTCAAACAATTGGGTCAGTTCTTCAAGAGAGTATTGGCACCCATGTCTATCCAATTGATGAACAAAAACTGCTAATGACGAAGCATCTCTGTCTTCATCCCCAATATAATGTTCCACAAGCAATGCATTATGCAGAGGAGACAAATGATAGTGTCTCATATATGCAGAAACGAATAGTCGGTTGACCATTCGTATATCTGTCAAGCCCTTACGCTTGAGGTATGTGAAAATTGCACGATTCATTTAATAGAAATTTGGATAACCACGAAGAGACTCTTCGAACTGACGATACCTCGCATTTAGTTCTTTAATTGCCTTCAGCTCATTTGAATCATCAATGGCAAGATTGTCAGTCTTCTTGAGTTCTATGCGCAACTGTTCCAGCAAGTACTTAAGGCGATGGTTGGGTTTGCCCATCGACATAGCTGACCACATCCAGTTTCCCAAAGGAGTGGTTGCACGAATAGAACCATCTGCAAGTCTTTCAAACTGATTCGGATAATCTACATCACAAGGATCAATCCAGCCAATCGTTCCATTATTAGGTTTATTAGGATCATTTGTCGGCCACTTTGCACGCTTGGAATTATTGCACGAACGACAAGAATATACAAGATTGGAATAAACCAATTCCTTAGAGGGATCCAGACTCTTCGGAACAAAATGATCTATCTCGTAGTATGATTCACTAAAGAAATCATGATCACCACAATAACCACATCGCTGATGAAAATCAATTCTTAAATCCGCTTTATAACTTTTGTACTTACTTTGTACGGCTACACCCATCCGACGACTCGGGGTTATTTTACGGAAATCTCCCATATACATTAATGCTGGTGGTTGTCAACTATTTTTTTTGCCAAAGATATCAGTTCTTTAATCTCATTAAAAGAACCTTGTGTCATAAGATTTGCTCGAAGTGCTGAATCCATATCCAATTCGGAAAGATACAGTTCCGCATCAAACCTTTCGGCTTCTTCAATCGGTGTGAGTGTATCTCCAGCCTTTATTTTAGTCAGCAATTTCTGAATACGGGTTTCTCTATCTCTCTTTTGATTATCGTACCTATTTACCGCCGCTTCAATCATCAGGCAGAGTTTACCGAGAAGAGCCGGGGTAGTAAACATTTCTTTTCCACGGATAATTTGTGTCTCCGTACACTCCTGTATAGCGTTATCTTCAAAAGAAGTAATGATGAATACTGGCAGATGCTTATTGTGCTTATGGATAACTTTGGCCACATCATCACCCGTGTAAGACAAGACACCATCCCCATTTAGACGATAGTCCGCTATAACAATCTGAGAGTCTCCCACAATAGGCCAAACATCTTCCACATTATGTGGCAAAGACTCTGGAATCTCTAGTTCAAACCTACCCGAGAGTTTTTCATATACGGTAGAATGCCATCCTTGTTCCTCGTCTAAATATAGAACCTTTATCATTTTTCTGTTTTTATTTTAAGTTTCAAAATTGTTCTAATGCCAAACCCTGCCCGTTGAGGCAATATAGCAATGGTTGAATCCGTGAACTTCTCTATCACACCCTTGGCAATAAAAAGCCCCATCCCTGTTCCTATCTTATTATTCTTGTTGTCAACTGTCGAAGTTTCAAAAGCATTGAATATTATGTTCGGATTCTCTTTGTACTCCGCAGCAAGACCACATCCGTTATCAATAAAGTCGATGACAGCAAGTCCGTGATCGTTTGTTATATTCAAACTAATTTCTTTATTCTCTTCTTTTGACTTAAGGAAAGCGTTAATGGAGTTAGCCACAAAATTATTGTAAACACTATCCAAATCCATCTCAAAAGCATCTATCACGGCATCATCCATATCATTCATATTGAGATGCATCGTTATATTTTTCTTTGACAAACTTGGTTGCCAGGAATCAAGAAAACGTTTGAAGTAATCGGATAGTTTTATTTCCACCCAATCACGTTTGTTTCTCTGTATGGAATGTAGAGAGTATTGCAACCAGTTATAGAGCTTTTCGTCCTCATTACGCATTATATCAAGTTCTCGGTATGGATTACCAAATCGGACACCGCTAAACTTCTCAACAGGAATGAACTGGCTGATAATCTTTCTCAAGGTTTCATTTCGCGGTATCAAACGTAACATCACACTACGAAGTTCGTGTGTAAAGGTAGCTACAGATATACCCATACTGGCAAGGCCTCTGAGCATAGCAAGTTCTGCCTCTTTTTCATTCAGTTCCGACTCTAGAGATTGGTAACTCTCAGCCAAGATTTTCAGATCTTTCTTATCCTCGGACTGTTCATCACTTTGTTGCAATGCGCGTTTGGCAATATCATGTGCTTTGATAGTTACCGGATGCTCAGACCGGAACTGCTCAGAGAGATTGTACATAATATAGTTGCGGTCATTCTCAAAAACCGAGATAATCTGTACAAGCAAGTTTTTAAAGAGTGTGAAGGCATCGTTTTCCTGAATTCCCTCACGACTAGACTTATCTTCAAATGCAGAGTTGTGGACACGCGAGATATTTACAACTCCGGCAATCTGATTTGGACGAATTCGGTAACCGCCAATCTTTTGACCAGCACCGCCAGGACTCTGAGCTTGTCTGCGGCCTAGGTCAAGCCAATCATTGCCATTCTCTCCATAAGGTCTTACTCGAAAGTCATCGCGGAAAATACGCACTCCACCAAATTTGGAGAGCCAACTTTTTCTTGCTATGCTATCTATGGTATTATATGGATATTTTTTGTTTCCATCCTTGTCTTGGTCATCTTTAGTGGTATTCTTAATAAAATAGAATGTAAACGAGAATTCTCCTACAGTATCCAAGAAATCCTGATTAACTGCATCACTTATAGCAATCTGTTGCATCACAGACTTTTTGCGAAAATCGTCAAGACAATATGGAGGCACCTGCATAGAGCTTCTTTCAAACACTCTTGAATAACTAGTTTCAAGCAACGACACATTGAGTTCATTTCTCTCTATGCATACATCTATGGTTCGACCACCTCCATATCTTGCTGAAATTTTATAGTCATAATCCGAGTATTCAACAGGATCAATTTTTCCGCACCAGGACAAATCTTTGAGGTTATAGAGATACAAGCCAAATGCAGACTGCATATGGTCAGGTATTAGATTCTCCAAATTTCTCTGCAAACTTACAAGATTTTCTTCCTTCCAAGAATCATTCAAGTTCGAAACACAAATTACCGTGCCATGAGAAAAATCAGACTGAATTTTCTCAAAAACAGAAATTGACATTAACCCATAATCCTTAAATCGTTCTGCAGCATCAGCCGTTGAAAGTCTTTCTAAAGTTGCTTTAATATCAGAAAGTACCTTTGCCTCATCAAAAGACCTCCAATCAACAGACCACAAATGGCCGCCATCAAACTCATTGAACGTAATCATTTCTACCTTGCTGCCAAGCCGATTTAATGCAAAGCGGCCAATACCCTTTGCACCACTCTTCACACGCTGCTTACCCGTGGTTCTTGCATTCACAAGCTTATCGTCGGTTCCAATAGTCATCCAATGCTTGATAATCGTCGATTCTGACATACCGGAACCGTTATCTATGATAAACAACCTGGACTCCTCCAAAGACCGACGTATATCTGCAACCACAACGCACATTTCTGCGTCGGCATCGTAAGCATTCTTCACAAGCTCTACAATGGCTCCCTCTGCATTAGCAAAGTTTTCCATACCAATCAGTTTGGCTGTCCTGGCTGATATAGCAAAAGGTACTTCCATGATTATCACAAAAATATAATGTACTTTATGAATTTACAAAGTTAATTAAAAAACTTGAGAATAAAAATATTGCTGTCCGGTAAAATAGATAACGTGAATGTTAAGGCTGACACTTCTTAGAAAGAATCCGTACTTTTGGCTTACCTTTGTCTTTGAATTAAATATGCCTACAAACACGCACTAAATTATGCTTTGGGACAGTAACTTTTCGAAAAATCTAGGAAACAGAATGCATCCATATCTTTATCTCAAGTGCTTACGCAAGGCAGCCGCTTCAGAACCTGCGTTCTGAAGCGGCTGCTCTTAAATCCATGGCTTGGGCTTATTCCCAGCTGAAGCCTTCGCGTTCATCGCGGCTCCAGGCTTCATCTACCTCAACGCGTGCATCGGACGCTGCGCCCTTGACGCTAATGTTGGAAAGTTCCATAATGCCCTCCTGCAATGCTAACTTCATGACAGAGGTCTCGGGCTGGATATATTGTTTCATTTTCATTGTCTGTTTGTTTCAAAAGGTGATTACTTTACGATGAACTTCTTGCCACCGCGGATATAGAGACCCTGACGCTTGGCGCTAACGGCGCGGCCGCTGAGGTCGTAGGTAGGCTGGTTCTGCTGCGCAGCGTCCTGCAAGGTAGGAATGCCCGTGGCATCGTCAAAGCCGAACACCAGTTGGCGTGATCCGCCACCGGCGGTGCTGGCACGCAGATAGGCACGGTTGGCAGGCAGCTCGCTGTCATAGTTGCTCAGCTTGTAGAAAGCCGTAACGTTGTTCTTCTGGCTCAATACGAAACAACCTTGCGCAATCGCAGCAGCCTGACCGGCGGTATTGCCCAGCAGATTGCCCGTGATGGTGCCCACTTGATCGCCGGCAACAACGGGCAAGGGAGTCTTCTCGCCGGCCGCGGCGCCCACCAGCACAACGCCCTGATTGGCGGGGATGGCACCCTCAACGGCCGTCATGCGGGCCACGGTGCCGTTCTCGCTGGCATAGTAAGCCGTAACGCCCTCGGGGCAAACGGAGGCATAGGGAGCACTCCAGGTGGACATGGCGGCAGCACCCTCAATATCTGCGCTTGCACGCAATGTGGTGGAAACGGGATAGCCCACCTCCTCCAAACGGAAACGGATGCTAAACTCCTGGTTTAAAGTCCAGTCGGTGCTACCAATCTTGTCAATGACCTGAGGATTGCTGCTCTTCTTTACAATAATGGCAACCGAGGGTGTCGTGGCGTTGCGGCGTGTCAGCAGCTTCACCTCTGCCTTAGAACGGTCCATGGAAACGATACTGATGGGGCTGTACTGTGCATCATAGCCTGCGGTCAGGTTGCGCTCGGTATTTCCCGTAAACTGCAGGGTGTAGTTGTAACGGCCGTTGGACAGGACGTACTTGCCGTCCGACTGCTTGCGGGCAACGAACTTGGCGGCGTTGTCAGTGTTATATCCGGTACCCGTCTGCATGGTAATGCGAGCGTTGCTGCCCACCACCATGTAGGCATCCGGATCATTACGCGTGGGGTTCGTAACGCTCACTACGGCATAGGCCTTGCCGTCCTCGGGCATCTTCACCTCGCCCTTCTCGGCAGCATAGACAGCGTTAAACGCTTGATTATAGAAAGTCATTGTCGTCTTGTCTGTAACACTACTTGCAGTGCTAAGCGCATTGTAAGTAGCCTCCACAGGAGCACCCACTTTGCCCTGGACTGCTTGGAACTTGTTTGTGGTGGTGGTCAGAGTTTCTGACATCTGTCCGATCATGGAAGTTTCAGACTGATTCACTGTATAAAAAGCATAGGGATGAGCGCTGCCCCAAGTAGTGAAATTATTGGGGTCACCATTCCACATCGTCGTTTCGCCGTTGCTAATCTTCCATACTTTGTTGGCGGTTGTGATATTTGTAGATCCTGTCGCCGTACCGTCATCGTTCAGACTGCTAACAGCAGCCTTGCCCGATGCTGCAGAGAACTCCTCAATGGTAAGATCCACACCCGTCGCACTGGTGATAGAACCATCCGGAGCAACGTATTTCTGAGTGGCCTTGTTCTTCATGTACCATTTGCCAGGAGTAGAACTATTCTCCAACGTAAAGATATAGTAGTCTGTGCCTTCCTGAAACGTAAGAGGAAGGGACACATTGGCATAAGGGAGGAAACCCTTCTGATTAGCCAGATTTGTAGCACTTGCCTGCAAGAAACCCGTACGACTCTGATTTCCGGCTACGCAAGTGTTCAAAATCATGAATTCTGTACCTGCTTGCAGGCTGGACATGCGTTCCCCAGGCACGTAAGCATTATAATTCACAAGGCCGTCGTTGGGTGTCTCAATGTACCACATAGAACCTGCATCCGTAGCCATCCAATACGTAACGGCATTTCTGTTGAGGTCATTCCATGCCGTTTCTCCTGTTGCCTCTGACTGGGAGTTAATTGCAAATTGGTTCTGGGCGTTAACTCTTTCAATGTACCAGGTTTGAGCAGTGGACTCAGAGTCTGTGTAGGTACCGTTAGTGGCATTGACAAGCCATTTCATACGACCAATACTGAAAATCTTGTAGGCATTCTCGCCAGTCTTCACAAAGCGGAAGAGGTTATAGCGGTTGGGCGTTCCGCCAGTCTGCCCCAAACGTCCGCCCTCGCCTGTAGCGGAAACATAATGATTACTTCTCGTGTTCTTGATGTACACCGAAGGTGCATCACTCAGCGTTGTAGCATCAGGGATGTTGTGACTCTGCGCCATGGCTTCCTGCGCCAAGCCGAAAGCGAACATCGAAAGAATAAAAAAGTAAAGTTTTCTCATTGTAATTAAGTAAAAAAATATTTAGGTTTTTTTATGATTATCGAAGCGGGATTCGCAGTGCGTTTTTTGTATATTTATTCCGTTATCAGGCACAAAGCTATACAAAATAAATGAAATAAAAACTTTTTTCAGGAAAATTTTTATCGGATGTTAGCAAATTTATTTTATTTGATTAAAGGGTGTTATCCAAACCCGAAAAGGGCGCGACAAGCCAAAAAGTACGATTCCGTTAGCAAATGTTACTTCCCGGATAAAAGTTAAGTTAAATTTAAGTTAAAAACACGGGCTGCAAAAACAAGCAGTAAAAAGCCCCGAAACAAATATTAGTTTTGGGCGAAACATATATTTGTTTTGTCCAAAACTATTACTTGTTTTTTTCGTCGGCTAATCCTGCGCCCTCAGGGCATAAAAGGTAACGGCGGCGGCGGCACCCACATTCAGGCTGTCCACGCCATGATACATGGGGATGCGCACCACGTGCGTGGCCTCGCTGATGACCTCGGGGGCCAGGCCGTAACCCTCGCCGCCCAGAAAGATGGCCAGACGCGGAGGGGCCTGACGCGCCAGGTCGTCGAGCGTAATGCTGCGGTCGGTGAGTGCCGTGGCGGCAGTCTCGAAGCCCAAAGCATGGAGGCGGCGGATGGGAGAAAGGCCGTCGGCCGCCTCCAGCCGCGTCCAGGGGAGGAGGAAGACGCTGCCCATGCTGACGCGCACCGCCCTGCGGTTCAGGGCGTCGCAGCTCTGGGGCGTAAGCAGGACGGCATCCACGCCCAAGGCGGCCGCACTGCGGAAAATGGCACCCACATTCGTGGCATCCACCACCGCGTCCAGGACGGCCACGCGACGCGCATGGCGCACCACGTCCTCCACGGCAGGCAGGGCGGGCCGGCGCATGGCGCACAAGACGCCCCGCGTCAGCGTGTAGCCCGTAAGGCGTTCCAAGACCCCGCGCTCGCCCACATAGACGGGCATCCGCTGCGGTGCGCGGGCGATGATCCCGCGCGCGTCGCCCTCGACATGACGGCGCTCGCAGAGCAGGCTCTGGGGTTCGTAGCCCGCCCCCATGGCCGTAAGGATGACTTTCGGGCTTTCGCAGATGAAAAGCCCGGCGGCGGGGTCCTTGCGGTTTTGCAGCTGCCGCTCCGTCAGCCCGGCATAGACGGCCACACGGGCATCGTCCACGGATTGTATCTCCTGCAGGATCATGCCTCGGGACTTGGGGATTCGGCGGCCGGCGCGGCCGGTGCTTCACTGATATGGCGCGCCACCGCGCTGCGCAGGGCCATGGGGTCGCAGATGCGTTCCAGGGTGTGCATCGTGCCTCCGCTGCCCACCAGGCGCACGCTGCCCGTGCCCAAGAGGCGGTCCGGCAGGCTCTGCGTCAGCTCCACGCTCTCCACCTTGTGCAGCGGTATCTCCGTCAGCTTGACACTCAGGATGCCGTCCTTCTGTATCAGGCGGCGCGGCGTTACGGCAAACTCCGTGCGCGTGCGGCTGAGCCATGCCCACAGACGGACGCAGAGGCCCACGAGCGCCAGGGCCACGCCCACGTAAAAGAGAGGGCCGTAGGCGGACGTCTCCGCCGGAACTGGCGCGGCCGCCTCCACGGGCTGCACTGCCGCCGCACTTTCGCCCGCGGGTGCCAGGCCCTGAATCACGGCCACCACGCCCGCCACCATCAGCGTCCAGCCCAGCAGCACAGTACCCGCCACGCTGGTCCAATGCAGGCGGCCGTTGAAAATAATCTCCTCGCCCGCTTCCAGGCTCTTGCGTATGAATCTGTTCATTCCTATACCTATATATATATAATTATGGTACAAAGATAAGGCAAAGGCGGCGGAGGACAAAATCCGCCCCGTTGTTTTTTACGGAAAAAAGAGAGTGAAACCGCCCCTGAGAATTGACTTAGGTCAACAAAAGGGGTGTTTTGGGGGCAAAAAGGGGAAAAGGGCTTGCAGAAAGGAAAAAGCGGGCGTACCTTTGCAGTGTCATCAGAAAGAAAGGCACCCGGCGGGGTGCATGAAGAAGAAAAAGAGAAGAACAAAAGATTGTTTAAGGTAAAAAGATGTTTTAGATTATGAAAAAGATGATGATCGTGGCACTGGCCAGCATGATGGCCGTTGCCGGTAATGCAAAGAATGAGAAGAATAGCAACCTGAAGCCCTTCGAGGGAGTGAGCCTCAACGTTCCGGCCCGCGTACGCTTCGTTTACGGCAATGAATACAAGGTGGACGTACAGAGCGAAAACCACCTGGCAGCCAGCGGCATACGCGTAAGCGTGGAGAACGGCGTGCTGAAGATCCGCTCCATCGACGAGGATGTGAAGAACGAGGAGCTCTTCATCACCATCGAAAGCCCCGTGGAGCCCAAGCTGAGCGTAGGGCGCAACATGACGGTGCAAAGTGCCGGGCGCGACCAGAAGCTGGCCGGCAAGTACTAAAAGCCCCACACACATTTCAAGATTAGCAACCAGGCTGCGCGGCGCACAAGCTCCGCGCAGCCTTTTTTTTTCGTGCAGACAAAATGCCGGTGAAAAAATGCGGAAAAGATTTGGCGGATGAACAAAAAAACGCTTATCTTTGTATTACATTATCTCCCTTAGGTGGAAAAGACTAAGGCCAGCCACTTCAGAAATGGGGTGGCTTATTTTTTACATGTAAGTTATGGAAACAGAAGAAAAGCAAAGGGTTATCGTCTATATCGACGGATTCAACTTTTACTACGGACTGAAATCAAACGTGCGATGGCGGAAATATTATTGGCTTGACCTCGTAAAATTGTTCGAGAGCTTCATGCGCCCTAATCAGGAATTGATTGCTGTGAAATACTTCTCTGCCCGACCCGATGACATAGAAAAGAGCCGACGGCAAAATGCTTTTTTCCAAGCGAACAAAGAGAATCCAAAATTCCGCTTGATTCTGGGCAAATATCTAAAAAAAGAGATTATTTGCTTCAAGTGTGGAAATGTAATTCATACACATGAGGAAAAAGAAACGGATGTGAGGATTGCAACACAGATTGTTGCAGACGCCTATCAGAAAAACTGCGATGTGGCCATTGTCGTTTCTGCTGACAGCGATATGATTCCCGCTATTGAACTCGCGACACAGGCACGGCAGAAAGTGTTCGTGTATTTCCCTCCCAATCAATATTCAAGCAACCTGGCTTCAATGGGTATCGGACAGCCGACGCAACTGAAGCGGTACGAAAACCGGTTCCGACAAAGTCTTTTACCCGACACAGTCCATCTTGCAGTTTCTGACTATGACTTGCAGATTCCGGAAAAATGGAAGGCGTATCAATAACCCACCCTATATGTGCAGCCTTTTTTTTTCGTGCAGACAAAATGCCGGTGAAAAAAATGCGGGAAAAGATTTGGCGGTTTGGAAACTTTGCGCTATCTTTGCACTCGCAAAACAGAAACAACAACACTACGCGGTGGAATTTCTTTTGGGCGATTAGCTCAGCTGGTTCAGAGCATCTGCCTTACAAGCAGAGGGTCGGCGGTTCGAATCCGTCAACGCCCACCCCCAAAACATTGCATGGCTCCTTAGCTCAACTGAATAGAGCATTTGACTACGGATCAAAAGGTTGCAGGTTTGAATCCTGCAGGAGTCACCCCAAGAGGACGGGGGTAGTTACCAGAGTGGCCAAATGGGGCAGACTGTAAATCTGCTGGCTTACGCCTTCGGTGGTTCGAATCCATCACTACCCACACCAAGCCTGCGGAAATAGCTCAGTTGGTAGAGCACAACCTTGCCAAGGTTGGGGTCGCGAGTTCGAGTCTCGTTTTCCGCTCACGTTATTTGAAATGCTTTGAACAAAAGGAAAGGACGCCACTCAGGGTGCGTTAGTTCAGTTGGTTAGAATACATGCCTGTCACGCATGGGGTCACGAGTTCGAGTCTCGTACGCACCGCCAACACATTGGAGTCCGCCTCCCTTTGCAGAAAGCATTTGGTGCGTTAGTTCAGTTGGTTAGAATACATGCCTGTCACGCATGGGGTCACGAGTTCGAGTCTCGTACGCACCGCCAACAAAAGTCTCTTTGTCGCTTCCGGACAAGGAGGCTTTTTTGTATCTTTGCAGAAAAGAGAAGAAAGATGAAAGATTCCGTTATCGTACTGAGCGGCGGCATGGACAGCGTTACCATGCTGCACGAATACAAAGAACGCATCGCGCTGGCCCTTACCTTCGACTACGGCTCGAACCACGGAGCGCGCGAGATCGCCATGGCACGCCGCAACTGCGAGCTGCTGGGCGTGGAGATCATGGTGATTCCCCTGCACCCCGTCTTCCGCAACGTTCACAGTTCGCTGCTGGAGGGCGCGCAGGCCATCCCCGAAGGGCATTATGCCGAGGAGAACATGAAGAGCACCGTCGTGCCCTTCCGCAACGGCGTAATGCTGAGCGTGGCCTGCGCCATCGCCGAGGACCGCGGACTCAAGCACGTGATGATTGCCAACCACGGGGGCGACCACAGCATCTATCCCGACTGCCGCCCGGACTTCGTCAGCGCCATGGGCCGGGCCATGACGGAGGGCACCTATGCGGGCGTGAGCGTCCTGGCACCCTACACGGACATCACGAAGGCCGACATCGCACGCCACGGCAAGGCCCTTGGCGTGGACTATGCCCTTACGTGGAGCTGCTACAAGGGCGGCGCGAAGCACTGCGGGAAATGCGGCACTTGCGTGGAACGTCGCGAAGCCATGCGCGAGGCAGGCATCCAGGACCCCACGGACTATGAAGCGGAGGAGACATGCTGATCAGGAAAGCAACGCCTCAGGACGCGGAATTCGTGGCGATGGTACTGATGGAGGCACTCTCGCGCAAGGCGCTGAACGAGGACGGTTCGCTGAAGGCAGAACTGGCGGAACTGCACCGTCAGGTGGTGCGCCTGGTGCTGCACGAAGGCACATTATACCATTGGCGGCACGCCACCCTGGCGGTCGGCGACGACGGCACGCCCATGGGCGGCCTCATCGCCTATGACGGCGCACGCTACCATGAGATGCGCCAGCTCACCTTCGACCTTTTCGAAGGCGAACCGGACTTCGACCCCGAACAGATGGAGGACGAGTC
Source organism: Prevotellaceae bacterium (assembly GCA_028723455.1). Classification (GTDB taxonomy): domain Bacteria; phylum Bacteroidota; class Bacteroidia; order Bacteroidales; family Bacteroidaceae; genus Physcousia. The sequence goes on from JAQYEW010000034.1 coordinate 13,506, forward strand.
CCGGGCCGGAGAGTATTACCTGGATTCGCTCTGCACCCTCCCACCCTATCGCCGGCAAGGCGTAGGCGCAAGCCTGCTGCGCCAGGGCATAGCCGATGCCAAGGCCTTGGGCTTGCGTGCCACGCTGGCCGTAAGCCCCGAAAATCCAAAGGCCGCCGCCCTGTACGCCCAAATGGGTTTCCGGGACAACGGCCCTATGTTCATCTTCGGAGAGACGTATCGCCGCTACTGCATATCGTGATGCAGCAGGCGCTCGGCGGCCATGTCGGCAAACTTCGTGCCCGGGCGGCCGTAATTGGCGTAAGGATAGATGCTGATGCCGCCGCGGGGCGTGAACAGCCCCGTTACCTCGATGTACTTGGGGTCCATCAGACGGATGAGGTCCTTCATGATGACGTTCACGCAATCCTCGTGGAAATCGCCGTGGTTGCGGAAGCTGAAGAGGTAGAGCTTGAGGCTCTTGCTCTCCACCATGCGCTCGCCGGGGATGTAGGAGATGCGTATCTCGGCAAAGTCGGGCTGGCCCGTGATGGGGCACAGGCTGGTAAACTCGGGGCAGTTGAAGCGCACCCAATAGTCATTGCCGGGATGGCGGTTGGCGAACGATTCCAGCACCTCGGGGGCATAGTCGCTCTTATACGCTGTCTTTTGGCCCAGCGTATGCAGGCCTTCGTTTTCTCTTGTTTCCATATTTTTATTTGATTACTTTCCTGCCGCCCTGCACAAGAACGCCCCGACGGGCGTCGCTGCGGCGGCCGCTGAGGTCGTAGGACATAGCGGCGGCCTGTGCGGTGGCGCGGGGAGCGGCGATGGCTGTCGTTCCCGGCAAGGCGGGATAGAGGTATTGTTCGTCGGCCTGAGGCAGTTCGACATAGCACGTATAGGGATTCAGGCGCGAAGCGGCACCTTTCGTGATGCGTCGAAAGGCATATTGGCCGTTCAGGGCGGTATAGGCACGCAGGTTGTTATAGATGCTTTCGGCCGCGTTCTGACGCACCAGGCTACTCACGTATTTGCCACGCAGCACGCCCTTCGCCATACCCTGCCGGATGGGCAGTGCGGTGGCTGTCCATGCGCCACGCTCCAACACATAGGTGCCGGGCGTTCCCTGCACGGCATAGGGAACATGAGGCGTCAGAGTGCGCCCCTCGACGGGCCTGAAGCCCAGGGTGCGACGGGTGTCGGGCGCAGTGCCCTCCGTTTGCAGTTCGCCCCGGCTTTCGTAAAGGTCGAGCCCCTCGGGCAGTTCGCACGCAAAAGGACTTACGACGGTCTGCCAACCATTCTCCGGCACCTCCAGCGTTACCTGCGACTGGATGGGACGGAAGGGTTTTTCGGGCGTGAACTTATACGCTCCGTTGCTGGCCCAATCCAGGCTGAAGCGCACGCAGCGCATGGTGTAGCCTCCGAAGATGCCGTTTTCCTCGTAATAAACGGCCAGTGTGCCGTCGCCCATGACGGTGGCTGCGCTGTAGGCCGAACCGCGGGGACAGATGGTCTTGGGCGTTCCGAAGGTCTCGCCCTCGTCGGTGCTCAGGGCGATGCTCACGTTCTGGCGGTTGGGATTGTTGGGCAGCGTCTGGAGTGCGATGTTCCAGGGATTGCCGTCGATGGTGGAACACCAGACCATGTATTCGCCGTCGCAGGCGTTGCCGCTGATGCCCGTCGTGAAGCGGGTCTGGGGCGCTTTCTTCCAGGTAAGTCCGTCGTCTGAGGTTACGTTGGTGAAGTTGAAGCCTGCGGAGCGCACGGAGATGGCCAGATCGCCGTTATTGCGCTCCAGAATCTTGGGCTCGTCGGCCGAAGTGGTGCCCGAGGTGCCAAAGAGTTCCCACGTGTCGCCGCCGTCCTTGGAGACGAAGTTATAGTAATGGTTCACGTTGTCCGTCGTGCGGCCCACGAAGGGCGAGACGAGCGTGCCGTCGCGCTTCTGCAAACCTGCGCCGCTACCGCTGAATCCGCCCTTGATGTGCTCGTTGGGGCTGCCCTTGGCGTAGAGCGAACGCGTATGGTCCACGGGCACGCTCCATGTCTCGCCGCCGTCCTTGCTCTTGAAGACCTTCCATGCCTGTGGCTTGTCCACGGTGCTTCCCCAGAAACCGGCGTTGGACGTGGGGCTGGAGGTCATGATGCCGATGATCTCGCCCGTGAAACGGTTGGTAATGATCTGTGCGTCGCCATGGCCATAGTCGCCACCCGTCTCTGCCGTTCCCGCCACACGCTTGGGCCGGCTCCAGGTGGTGCCACCGTCGTCGCTGTACTGCGCCACCAGCCAGACGTGATAGGGGAGGTCGGTATTGTGGTCCACACGGTCGTCAGTCAGCACAACCAGACGACGTCCGTCCGCCGTGGCCGTAATGGCCGGAATGCGATAATAGAGGCTGCCGTTGTCCATGGGCATCAGTGCCGCACCTTCGCTCAGGAAGATGGTGGCGGCATATTGGGGGTTGCCGTCAGGCTCGGCCACGGTTTGTCCGCCCACGGTATATTCGGTGATGGTGGCGTCCACGGTATTTCCCTCACGCGCGTCGGCTGCGATGTCCAGGGCTATCCACAGATAGTTCGCCCCAATGCCCAGCTGCACCCCGCTGAGGTCGATGCTGTACGACCCGTCGGCGGCCACCGTGGCCGTGCCCGCCAGGGTGCCGTTTTGCTCGCGCCAGGGCATTTTTCCGGCGCGGTCCACGAAGAGTTCGCGTGCGTTCGATGCCATATAGGCACGCACGCCCACCACATCCGCCAGGTTGCCGGCAACGATGCGTCCCTTCACCTGCGTCAGAGGCAGCGTGCCCGAGAGGCCCTCCGTGTGCAAGGTGGCACGCAGGATGCCCTGGTCCACATTGCCCCGGCCCGTGGTTACCTTGCCCTGCTGCACCACGGTGCGGCTTAGGCGCACAGAAAGGTCAGACATATCCGCCTCGTCGAAAGCCCAGACGGAGGCGTTTCCCGCCGCGGCCTGCCAACGCACGATGCGGGCACCGGCCTTTTGGGCGTGCAGCGGCTCTCCGTTGGCGTCGCCGATGGTGAAGCCGCCGCCCGTGAAGGCGGTGATGGCGTAAACGGCGTTCGCCGTCGTGATGCCCTGTACGGCCGTTGCGCCTCCCGTTCCGGCGGGTGCCGTGCCGACATAGACACCGTTATAGTTCTTGATAGCCACCTTGCCGTTCTCGCCCTGCCAGAAACTCCAGAGGCGGTCGGCCGTGAAGGCACGGTCGCCAAAGCTCAGGTAATTCGTGGAGGCATCGTGGCTCATCACCTTGCCGGTACTGTAATCATTGTTACCTTGATTCACGATGTAATACCAATGCTGCCGAGCCTCCGTGCTCAGCGCCGGCCCTGTCTGGGCCTTCGTTGCGCCGGTCGCAGACAGCGCCAAGAGAGTCAGTAAAAGTGTTCTCATAGAAATTAAGGTTATGTCATAAAGAATACATGCTCAGGAACTCGTCTTCGCCAAGGATGCGGATACCCAACTTCCGGGCTTTCTCCAATTTGGCGGGCCCCATGTTCTCTCCGGCCAACACCAAGGTGGTCTTGCCCGAGATGCTGCCTACGTTCTTGCCGCCGTGCTGCTCGATGAGGGCTTTGTACTCGTCGCGGCTGTGGTGCCGGAAAACGCCGCTGATGACAATGCTCTGCCCTGCCAGGCGGTCGCTGTGTTGCGAAAGCTGTTGTTCGGAAAGCGCAAAGCGCAATCCCGCCTGGCGCAAACGCTCCAGCAATTCGCGGTTGGCAGCGTCGCCCATCCACGCCACGACACTGGTGGCAATGACCTCGCCGATGCCGTCCACCTGCATCAGCTGCGCCGCCGTGGCCTCGCGCAAGGCGTCCATATCCTTGAAAGCACGTGCCAGCGACTTGGCCGCTATCTCGCCCACAAAGCGGATGCCCAGGGCGAAAAGCACACGCTCGAAGGGCACGTCGCGGCTTTGGTCGATGCCCTGGATAATGCGCTGCGCGCTTTTCATGCGTTCCCCCGTCAGGCCTGCAAGGTCCTCCTGACGCAGCCGGTAGAGGTCCGCCACGTCATGAATCAATCCGCGACGGAAATAATCATCCACGGTCTCGGGCCCCAAGGAGTCGATGTTCATGGCCTTGCGGCTGATGAAATGCTCGATGCGCCCTTTGATCTGCGGCGGACAGCCCGTTTGGTTGGGACAATAATGGGCGGCCTCACCCTCGAAGCGCACAAGGGGCGTGCCACATTCGGGACAGGCGGTTGCGAAGACAACGGGTGCGCCGGTATGTCCGTCGCGCAGGTCGGCACGCACACCCACAATCTTGGGGATGATTTCCCCGCCCTTGACGACCTGCACGGTATCGCCCATGTGGAGGTCGAACTGACGGATGAAGTCCTCGTTGTTCAACGTGGCGCGGCGCACCGTGGTGCCGCCCAGCAGCACGGGTTCCATATTCGCCACGGGTGTAACGGCTCCCGTGCGCCCCACCTGGAACGTTACGTCCAGGAGACGTGTCTCCTGCATCTCGGCCTGGAATTTATAGGCAATCGCCCAGCGCGGACTCTTGGCCGTCAGGCCCAGGCTTTGCTGCTGTCCGAGGTCGTTCACCTTCAGGACAATGCCGTCAGTGGCCACGGGCAAGTGGTGGCGCACATGGTCCATGTCATCTATGAAGGCATAGATTTCCTCCAAGGAATGTGCCAGCCGCATTTCCTCGCCCACCTTGAAGCCCCATCGTTTGGCGGCCATCAGGTTGTCGTAATGGCTGCGTCCGGGGATGCCGTCGCCCAAGAGATAATAAAGGCGCACGTCGAGACCGCGCTGTGCCGCCACGGCCGGGTTCTTGCTCTTGAGCGTGCCGCTGGCGGCGTTGCGCGGGTTTGCCATCAGTGGCTCGCCCTGTGCCTCACGCTCCAGGTTCAGGCGGTTGAAGCTCTGCCAGGGCATAAGCACCTCGCCACGTATCTCGAACTCCCGAGGCCAGTCCTCGCCGTCGGGCAGCACAAGGGGCACGCTGCGAATGGTGCGCACATTGGCGGTAACATCATCGCCCACGCTGCCGTCGCCGCGCGTAACGGCGCGCACCAGCCGGCCCTCCTTATATATAAGGGAGATGCTCAGTCCGTCGAACTTCATCTCGCAACAGATCTGAAAGGGCTGGCCGCTTAAGCCTTCGGACACACGCTGGTAGAAATCAGCCACCTCCGCACGGCTGTACGTATTGCCCAGGGAGAGCATGGGGCGTTCGTGCCTTACCTGGCGGAACTCCTCGGTAAGATCGCTGCCCACGCGCTGCGTAGGGCTCTCGGGGTCGTAACATTCGGGATGCTGCGCCTCCAACTGTTCCAGGCGGTGCATCATCTCGTCGAACTCCTGGTCGCTGACCAGACTTTGATTGTCGACATAATAGGCCCGGTTAAGCGCATTAAGCCGGGCCCTTAGTGATAGAATTTCATCCATGGCAGTGTAAGGTGGGGGTTAGTCGCGCAGTTTGTTGCTGTTCTCGCGGGCTTTCTTCAGGAAATCGCGCACATAGGCTTGCTGCAGGAAGGTTTCGGGCGCCGTTGCCGCAATCTCTTCGATACGCGGCGTAAGGATGGGATAGGGCATGTTGCTGGTCATGATCATAAAGACACCGGGGCCCAAGGCGTTGTGGTAGTTGCGCTTGATGAAGCTGACCACCAGTTCGTCGCTCTCGGCGCTCAGCCGGGCGTATTCCATGTTGAGCTGCATCGCCACTTGGTCGAAATCCACTCCGTCCATCACCATGCGCCCTTCCTTGCGTGGCAGCTCCGCCAGTTTGCCGTCCAGCTGGCTTTTCCTGTGTATAAAGGCGCACAGGGTGTCGTTGAGCTCGCTGCCGCTGACCTTCTGTTCCGTATCATTCAGGCACACATGCAAGGGCAGGTTCTCCAGCACGATGGGCATCAGGCTCATCTGCTCGGCAAAGAGATTCACCATCACGGCGCTGTCCGTGCGCCCTTTGAAGGCGAACTGTCCGTGCGTTACGCGCGAACTGTCGATGTTCTTCAGTTCCTCGCCATCGTAAATCTTCAGGTAAAGCATCTTGCCCTCAAGCTCCCGGATATTGCTTCGCCCCTGCACCATATAGCCCTCTGTGCAGCCTCCCAAGAAAAAGAGCGTGCCCAAGGGCAAGAGCAGCATCAGGTGGCGACGCAACTGCTCCAGCCGATAATGCACGTAGAGCTGCTGGAGCGCACCCGCCAGGCAGAGGGCTACCCAGACGTTGCGGTGGGCATAGGGGAAGAGCCACTCGCCGCGATCGTAATCCCAAGCCTGCATGCCCATCAGTACGGCACTGCCAAGCAAGAAGCCCAAGGACACCCAACTCCACAGCCTCAGCCTGCGCAGCTGTTGCCGCACATCGGAACGCCCCTTGTCCCCGGGGGCTTTGAAATGGCGTGCCTGGAAATAAACGAAGATGGCGACACCCGTGGCGTAAACCACGGTGCCCCACGTATGGTCGAAGGCATTCAGGATGGCTCCGGCGGGCATCAGCAAAGTGCCCAATGTAATGAAGATCTTCATGTCAGTCAACGCTATCCTTAGGTTCCACAAAAAGATACACATCCTCGTTCTCGCGCTTCATGAGATAGCGCTCACGGGCAATGCGCTCGGCAGTGTGAGGATTGGTCTCCAGCTCCTCCAAGGCACGCGAGTCCTTTTCAAACTGTTGCTTGTTCTCCTCCAGTTCCTGCTCCAATCTGCTGATGTCGGAACGCAAGGCGTATTGGGCCAGAAAGCCTTCCTCGCTGTCGAAAGTGAGGATAGAGATAAAAATGGCGGCCAAGACCCATATCTTGATACGCCACAAACGTTTTCCTAAGTCTGTAAGAAATTTCATGTTACAAAGATAAAAGAAAAACCACCACACCCATAGCCGGAAAGCATATTTTTTGTTAATTTTGCAAATGACCAAAAGCATCAATCCAAAACAAGCAGAAACCCAAGCATGGAATACATCGTTTCAGCACGCAAATACCGTCCCGCCACATTCGACACCGTCGTGGGGCAGCGCGCGCTAACCACCACCCTACTGAATGCCATCCGCACGAACCACCTGGCGCACGCCTATCTGTTCTGCGGTCCGCGCGGCGTGGGCAAGACCACCTGCGCACGCATCTTCGCCAAAACCATCAACTGCCTCCACCCCCTGGAGAACGGTGAAGCCTGCCAGCAATGCGAGAGCTGCACCAGCTTCGACGAAGGCCGCTCGATGAACATACACGAGCTGGACGCCGCCTCCAACAACTCTGTCGACGACATCCGCGAACTCATCGACCAGGTGCGCATTCCGCCTCAAGGGGGCAGGTACAAGGTGTTCATCATCGACGAGGTTCACATGCTGTCCACAGCCGCCTTCAACGCCTTCCTCAAGACACTGGAGGAGCCGCCCCACTACGTCATCTTCATCCTTGCCACCACGGAGAAGCACAAGATCCTGCCCACCATCCTGAGCCGCTGCCAGGTATATGACTTCGCACGTATCAGCCTGCAAAGCACCGTGGACCACTTAGGCCATGTGGCCGAAAAGGAAGGCGTAAGGGCCGAAGCGCAGGCCCTGCACCTGATTGCGCAAAAGGCCGACGGCGGCATGCGCGACGCCCTGAGCATCTTCGACCAGATGGCGAGCTTTACCCAAGGGAACATCACCCTGGAAGCCACGTTGCAGAACCTGAACATGCTCTCCGCCGACTATTATTTCCGCCTCGTAGAACTGCTGCTCCGGCACAAGGCCACGGAGGCCATGCTGCTTCTGGACGAGGTCATCGGCAAGGGTTTCGACGCGGGCAACTTCATCGCGGGCCTCAGCACACATCTGCGCAACCTCCTTGTGGCGCGCGACGCCCAATCCCTGCCTCTCCTGGAAGTGAGCGACGAGGACCGCCCCCGCTACCAGCAACAGGCGCAACAGTGTCCCCTGCCCTTCATCTACAACGCCCTGCAACTGTGCCAGCAGTGCGATGCCACGTACCGCCAGAGCCGCAACAAGCGCTTGCAGGTGGAAATCACACTCATCCAGCTGTCGCAGTTGGATGCCGACGACGGCACCGGCTCCGGGCTTCGGCCCGAGAAGATAATCAAACCCCTCTTCGCAGCCCTCAAGGAGGGAGGCGAAGCCACTGCCCCCAAGGCAGCAGAGAACGGCGCACAACCCGTCAGCGCACCCAAGGCGGCAACCACCGTACAGCCCCATGACGCACCCACGCAGCAGCCGACAAGCGCAGCCGCTTCCAAGCCCCTGCGCCCACGCATCAGCCTGAGCAACATCGCCATCACGGCCACGGTATCCGAGCCTGAGACAACGCTAACGGCAGCCGCGCAGCAAGCGACCCCACCGACAACGCAGCAGCAACCCCTCACTGAAGACATCCTGCGCAACGCCTGGGCCACCTTCCTGGCCAGCCTGCCCGAGAACGAACAGCGCAACGCCAACCGCCTGCGCGCCCTGCAACCGCAGATGCTTAGCACAGAGGGCGAGTTCGGCATCGAAGTGCCCAACCAACTGCTCCTGGACGAACTGCAACAGCAACGCACACGCATCGAAGCCCACATGCGACAGTCCAGCGGCATCCCCACCCTGCGCATGACACTGGGACTCATTCCCGAGGACCGCCGCCGCGTACTGACACCCGCCGAACGCCTGGAACGCATGAAGGAACAGAGCGAGGGGCTGCGCGTCCTGCTACAAAACACCTCAATGACCATCATTTAAAACCATCATCTTGGATTCCTCCTCACAACCTTCCCGTTCCATAACAAAGTGCCACCGACTCCGGATGGCACTTTTGTTTCTCCTCTCCGTTCTGGCCGCCACCCTCCTTGTCTTTCTTTTTCTTCGGCTGAAGCCCGGCCAACAGCAAATCCAAAGCAACCGCCTTAACATCCTGCGCACCACACACGCCGAACTGCGCATGGGCGACAGCATCATTCTGAGCTTCGACACCGTGCGCCACCGGCTCACCGCCTTTCGCAGCGACCAAAGTATCTTTCACACAGGTGCCCATAACCTGATTTGGGTGGCCAGGTCCGACAGCCTCATCCAACAGCACTATGCACGCCAAAAGGCCTGGCGCGTCGCGCAAGAAATGTGCGACAGCACCGCCCTCAGGCTGCGCCGCATCCGCCACATGCGCGAGGAACTGGCCTATTACTTCCACTCCCACACGGTGCAGGACGAGGGCTACAACCAACTGGCACAAACCGACATCAGGCTGAGACGCGAAGAAAAACACCTCGACCTTATCCTTAAACGATTACAATCATCCCTGCGCGACAGCCTCCGACTCCGTCTGAGCACCGTATCCGCCTATGCCTTCCAAGGCGCAAGCGTGCTGCCGCAAGACACCGTGGAGGGAGCCATCGCACTGGCACTCCCCACCAGCGACACCACAGCCCTGGCACCCCGCGTGGCACGCAAGCTGGCCTTGCGACAGCACAAGGCACAACGCATAAGCACACTGCCCGGCCGCCCCATGCAGGGAGGGCGGTACGAAGGCATGGTGGACAACCAAGGGCTGCCGCACGGCGAGGGACTGCTGCGCCTGAGCGACGGCACGTTCTATCACGGCATCTGGCGCCACGGCCAGCGCCACGGCTTCGGCTTTGAACTGAGTGCCACCCAAGGGCTGCGCTTGGGGGAATGGGACGAAGACCACTTCCGTGGCGAACGCCTGCTCTACACCACGGGGCGCATCTATGGCATCGACATCAGCCGCCACCAGCACGAAAAAGGGCGAAGGCGTTACGGCATCGACTGGAAACGCCTGCGCATCACCTCCCTGGGCACGCTCTCCGACAAGCGCGTCCACGGTTCTGTGGACTACCCCGTCAGCTTTGTCTATATCAAAGCCACGGAGGGCAAGAGCATCCACAATCCTTATTTCGTGGCCGACGCACGCGCCGCACGCAGACAGGGCGTCAGAACGGGCGCTTATCATTTCTTCAGCCTCAAGACCCCGGGAAGCGAGCAGGCCCGCCACTTCCTGAAACATTACCGTCAGGCCCGCACCTCCCTGCCGCCCGTATTGGACCTGGAACCCTCTGAGGCCGCCATCCGCCGCACAGGCGCACAAGTCATGTGGCGAGAGGTCAGAACGTGGCTGAAGATGATAGAGCGGGCCACAGGCCAGCGTCCCCTGCTCTACGTCAGCCAGCTGTTCATCAAACGCCACCTCGACCAAGCGCCGGACATCAAACAGGACTACAACCTGTGGGTAGCGCGCTACGGCGATTTCAAACCCGACGTGCGCCTCACCCTCTGGCAGCTCTGTCCCGACGGCCGCGTGCGTGGTATCCACGGCGACGTGGACATCAACGTATGGAACGGCAGCCTGGAGGGTTTCCAACAATGGGGGCGCTGAAAAGATGATGGAGGAGGCTGTTGGCATAGCCTGCAAGCAAGGCTTTCGCTCTGCACTTGGCTTCGAGATGCCTTCGAGATTCGTTCGAGATGCGCGCTTTCCCTGAACCACAATGCAAAGAGACGGCAGGCGACCGCCCTGCTGTACGTTTTTGAGGTTTTAGCGTTGGATAGAATCAAAGAAAACGAACATGCTGACATTGATGCTCCTCTTTTAGAAGAACAGTCTGTAAGAAATGACAACCGCTATCAACGAACCAAAGTTCAATGATAGCGGTTTTTATGTGTCTATCGGGACATGAAATCCCTTGTTTCTATTTGGATTCTTCAGCTTTTATCAAAACACAGCCTGTCCCGCAGCCGTCGCTCACCTTTGCAACACCTTTCTACGGCCGGCGGTAATGTAGATACCGGGGCGGAGCGTCTGTGCCTTCCTGCCTTGCAGGTCATAGAAGACAGGCCTCGTCCCGTCCGTGGGGAGGGAGCGGACGTGATCTATGATTTCATCCCATCGGATGCTCAGCTGGGTGGCGCTGACATCGGGCAGCTGCACGACGTAAGCACGGCCGGGCGGGATGGCGGTCGGGGTGTCGCCCACACGTTGGAAGCAGGGGTTTCCGGCAACGCCTTCCTTCAGGACGAAGGAGCTTTCCTGCGCCGTGGTCTCGAAGAAGACACCCGTCAGTATGCCTGCCGTTACGGGCTCCTTGGCGTCAAGCCATCCGCTGAAGGTCTCCTCCACAGCCTCATCCGCACGCACCAGCACGGGCGTGTTGGCCGGAATGATGTCGTTCACCTTCTCCGTCAGCAAGTGTGTCCCTTCCTGTCCGATGACACGATAGGCCTTGACGGCGGAGGGTATCTGCACATCGAAGGGCGCGACGAAGGTGGCCACGTGGCTGTCGCCAATCGCAAGGGTGGCATCGTAGGGCTTTCGGATAAAGTCCACCACCTCCACCGTGCCGTCCTGGCACGCCGGACGTTCATACGCCAATCGCTGCAAGGCAAGGACAACGTTGCGAAGGCCGATGGCGGCATTGCCCAAGGGCAGCTCGCTGTCCGTACAATAGTGAACCTTCAACAGTTCGCCCTCGAAGCCCGTAATGAAGCGTTCGGCAGCGGCGGGACAGAGCAGGACGCGCGTCCATCCGTCGGCCAAAGGTGTCAGCATGGACGTGAAGTCCGCCACTTCCACACGCGTGCCGTTCCATTCCAAGGCTTCCACACCGGGCATTGCCGCGTCAATGGTCATGCCCTCGGGCAAGAGGATGTCGAACTGCACGCCCCAGACGTCTGCCTCGTTGTTCAGGTGGATGCTGAAGCCGTTCATGTAGCGGTGCGTAACGGCGGGCGCGGTCCGGAAACTTGGGATGAAGAGCGAATTGGCGGACGGGGCGGGTGCGGCGGTGATAACGCTTTCCTTCGCCACATCCCGCAGCCGGTTCAGGTCCGCCTCGTCCACATTGCCATCCCCGTTACAGTCCGCCGCCTCGCGGACGAATCCGTCCGAGGGTTCCACCAGACCCGCCATGTAGAGCATGACCGCATGGATGTCCACAACATCAATGTCGTTGTCGCCGTTCACGTCGCCGTGCTTATAGACACCGATGTGCCCGTTTCGGGCATTCGCCGTCGTGGTACCCTCCACGCCCGTTTGGACAAAGGAGATCTGCGCCATTCGCACCGGGTTTTTGGTTCCCGTGGAATAATCGGCCGGCACGGGTATCCTGAAGCTTACCAATGCGCCATTGCCCGCGCGCAGCGTGCCGCCGCTGAAGGTAAAGCGCAGCGTGGTGGCATCCAGGGGCACGCACGTCTTGGTGGAGTAAGCCTCCAGGCCCTCCGAGTACGTGATGCCCGTTTCCACCGAGGGCACAAGCCGCGCGGGGAAGGAGAGCTGGAAGGTCAGGTCGCCAATATCGGTGAGCGAGGACAGGAAGACGCTGAGGTTCATCGTCTCTCCCTGGAAGCCGTTGGCGTTTTCGATGTAGAACACCTGCTTCTTGGCGGAACCCGGGATGTTGGGTTCGGCCGGTGCGCCCGGACTGAAGCGGAAACGTGCCTCGAAGATTACGTTCTCCGTCTGCATGGTGAAGGTGAAAGCGGGATTTTCGTTATACAGCAGTCCGTCCTTGAACCATCCCTGGAACACATAACCCGCGTTGCAGGTAGCGCTGAGCGTTACGCTCTGTCCCTCCTTTATATATTGGCTGGCGGAAACCGTGCCGCCCTCTCCCGCGACGGTAAAGACATGGTGCTTCGGTGTCGCGTCGGGCGCGTCGGGTTCTCCGGGCGCAGGGGGAAGGAACCGGAAGTGTGCCGTCAGCGTGTCCCGCACATGGCGCACGGTATAGGAGAAGCGGGCAAGCTCGGAAACCGTCTCGCCCTCCTGGTTCGTCCAGCGTTCAAAGACATAGTTGCTGACGGGCGAGGCGTTCACGACAACGGACGTCCCGGGCACATACCGCCCGCCGCCGCTGACATTGCCGCCCTCCGCCGCCACCACGCTTAGCGGCAGCGACAGGCTCAGCCAAGGGTCGTTGGGCTCGGTGGGGGGCGTCGGCTCATAGACATAGTGGGCGGTAATCACCTCGTCCTCCGCCTTCTTCGTAACGTTGAAGGAAGGTTGGTCGGACAGCTGTTCGCCGTCTTGGTTCGTCCACCTGACAAAGCGGAAGCCCGTGGCGGGGTTCGCCCTCAGATTAACGGTGGCACCCGCATAGTACTTGCCCGTTGGAGAGGGGTTTCCACCACCCGAAGGCTCCGCCACCACCGTCATCAGACTGGGAATTTGAGGTGCGTTCGGTTCGGCCGGATTCGAGGGGTCAAAGCCACTGCCGGCCTGTGCGAACACGGAGATGCAGCCTATCAGCCACACCGCCAGGGTAAGATATCTTATGCGTCTCATAGGGCCGGAATTTTATTTGACACAAACCTTTTTGCCGTTCATCAGGTAGATTCCTCTCTTGAGGCCTTGCGCGTCGCCTTCCATCCGGCGGCCCGCGAGGTCATAGATGCCGGCCTTTTTGCCGTCGGCGGCGGGAAGCTCATCCATGCCCGTGGTTGCCGCGGCAATCCTCAGGGCGAAGCGTCCCTCGTCCGTACCGGCCTTGGCATGGAAGGTATAGCTGTCCCTGCACAGGTCTGTCTCCGCGCCCGTCTGCGTATCTGTCAGCCAGACACGGTCGGCGCCGTTGCGCGTCAGCGTGAAGGTGTACGTTCCCTCCGTGGCAATCTGAAGCCCCAATGGAACAAGGCCCTCGCCCAAGGGGCGTTCGTTGATGGCATAGCGCGTATCGTCCGCGTCAAGGGTGTAAAGCTGCAGGCCCGTGCCGAAGAACTTGCTGGCATCGCAGTCCAGTTCATAGGCGGCGGACGCCGCTTCGTTCACCACCACACGCGTGCGGTCGCTCTGTTGCCCGTCGCTGACGGTCATGTCCACCAAGAAACGATGCTTCAGCCCGCTGCCCTTCTTGGCTTTCACCTGCGAGGGCACAACGGTAGCCACCGTCTGCTTGCCGGCCAGGGGGAAGCCTATCTGTGCGACGCCTTCGGGGCGCTGTACGAAGAACGCCTCGTTGGGGCGCAGGATGTAATCGTCGTCGGCCAGGGAATAAGCCGTATAGGAAAGATTTCCCCAACGATCGAATGCGAACACGGTGATGGGCGAATTGAACTCCATCTTCTTGGCGTCGTAATAGCACTGATAGGGGTTGCCCACCAGGTTCCAGCTTTGGTTGGCGGGAACGGCGGCCGCGTGCTCCGAGAGCGTCGTGCTGTGGGCGTTGGGGCTGAACAGCTTCCTGCCACTGGTGCCGTGAGAGGGGAAGTGGCTCCATACCCCATTGGCACTGGCCTGGTAAATGAAGCCCGTACCGGCCGGAATCACCGCACCTGCGGCGAAGTCCTTCCAGCTGCCTGTGGTTCCGTTCGCCGCACGGTTCGCGCCATCGTAATAGCGGATGGCGAAATTGCCCTGTTCCGCACGGATGTCATCCACGCAAACGTCATAGGGCAATGCGAAAGCATACCAGCGGTTGTGATAGGTGAACTGGCTGGCATCGGCCGTCGTAACATCCACGTTCGGACAGGTGCTGATGACCTGGGCAAACTGGTTGTCCCAGCGATTGGACTGTATTCTGAACTCCGCGAACTGCTGCTGTGCCTCGCCTCCTATCTTGAAGATGTAATTATTGGCCACCGCTACGCTTGGCCGTCCCTCCATGCGCTGGCGCGCACCCAACGTAAGATTGTCATTGACGTGCAGCCATGCCGCGCCGGCCGTGCTGAACCCCTCTATCGTAGCCGCTTTCATCCAGTTTGCGTCGGACTTGTAGTTGTTGACCAGATAGTTGGGCACCTGCAGGGTCAGCCGGGGGAATTGTTCTTCAGAGAGTGTGGCGTTATAAACGCACACGGTGGGGCTGTTGATTTTGAACGTTGTCAGCCGGGGACAGGCGACGAAGGCCTCCCAGTCATATTGATGGAACTTGTAAAGCCGATCCCCAAGCTCCACCGATGTCAGCAACGGGTTGTCGCATAAGGCATACCTGTTTATAGCGGTTACATTGTCCAACTTAATGGCGGTGATGCCCGTACGGCACATGCTGTTTTCTGAAAAAACCTTGACAGAGGACATGCTGCCGAAATCGTTATTCCAGCAGTCCACGCAAGCATACCCGTTTAATGTCTCAACAGAAGGGGGCAGGGCAAAGCCCTGAAGGGAGATACAACCTTGCAAATAAGCACCGCCCAGCACCTTCACGTTAGGCCCGATGTCAAGGCTCTTCAGCATGTGCACATCCCTGAAAACAGCGCCGGCCGTCGCCGCGTCCGTGCTGCAATAAGCGTCCGGCAGCAGGGCCTGCTCCAGCATGCTGTTTTCAAAAGCAGACGCCCCGATGGTCTGCAATCCGCCGGGAAAGGTCATCTGCGTTACATACGACCTGTAAAACGCGCCTTCGCCGATAGCGGTCAGCCCCGCAGGCAGTACGGCCTTTTTCAGATAATCCCATGCGCCGCGGCCATCGCGACGGAAACGGTTGTTCGGGATGGCCGTGTTCGTAACGCCCGACAGGTCTATCTCCCACAAGGTGGCGCTCATGTTGCCGATGGTGGTCCAGTCCGCGTCGTTCAGCGTGCCCGTAACCTTCAGCCGGCGCACATCCGACAGACGCTCCACATCATACAGGATCTCCTGTCCCAAGCTGCCGGGCTCCGTAACCGTGGCATGCACCTGCCTGTCCGTCTGCATCAGGCCGTAGATGCCGATGCGCAGGCCGTGCTTGCTCCCGTTCGTGCGCCCGTTGGTAACGACGAAGCGGATGGTGTGCGGTCCGGGATTCAGGTCGATAAAGAAACGCGGCCCGCCAAAGCGGCACAACACGTTGCTCTCCACGCTGCGCCACAAGGCATTGTCCACATAGACCTCCAGCCTGCTGCGCAACTGGTCCAGGTACGAGGTTTCCGATCCCTCCTTAGCGTCGAAACAGAAGGTGGAGGCCACGCCGGGCTGCACGCTGACCGTCAGCGTCGTGCTCTCGTCCTGCGCCAGCAGCTGAGAACTGACATACGCACTGTTGTCCGTGTTCCACGGCTTGGCGTCATCATTCAGGATGGTAACGGGATCGGACCACGCCTGCAACGTAACCTTATCCGTGATATCTGTGGTCTGTGCCATCAACTGTATGGCACTCAGCAATAGGATTGCCGGAAGAAGAAGAACTTTTTTCATAAATACCATGTAATTTAAGGTTGGTTTGACATTAGTTTAAGATTGGTTTGACAGGATGCGTCTTGCTAAACACAAAATTACAGCTTCATCCACACAAAACCCATTTTTCCGGCATAAAACGACTCTCAAATCGTACATTTCTACTCTCAAATCGTACAAAAACCCTAAAAACATCCTTTTTTTTGCTCTTCAAAGGGAAAATACCTACATTTGCAATGTAAATCTAAAAAAGGCAACCAAATGAAAAACATTTTTCTCGCATTATTGTCTGTCCTCATCGGCGGCGCCTGTTCCAACCACGAGGAGGTTTTCCCTATCGTGGACGTTTATCCTTACCGTGTCAACCTGGACGTGTGCGACGCGGCGGGTCTGACACTTCTGGACACCACCATCGAGGGCAACCGCAAATTTCTGGAGAACACGTTCCTGACCTACAAAAAGGAAACCTTTGCCGTCAGCCACGACCGGCTATCTCCGCGCACCCCGCTTTACGCTCCCTCCACGCGCGCTTACTATGCCCCATTCGAGGGGATGCAAGTTATCAGCTACACGAATGGCAACAGACACCTTTGCATCGGCCCCTTCCTGGGCGACGAAGAGCGGGAGCGCGATATGCTGGTGATCCAATGGGGCGACGGGTCCAAGGATACGCTAACCCTGACGAACCATTTTACCGGTTCGGACAAGAACCACCTTCCCATGTACAACCGCCACGCCTTTTGGAATGCGCAGGAGTTTTCTTTGGGAAACATCCTCAAGGTGGTCAAGAATCCGGCCAAATAGCCTGACGGGCGGCACGCCCGTCTCCCTTATGCGGGTCATGGCAGACCTTGACATAGGGTAAGCTTTTCCGCTTTCGGCTACATGACCTGCAGTTTCAGGCCAAGGGACAGGCCGACGATGTCGGACAGACGTACATCGTGGTCTTGGAACATGGCCCGAAGGTAGAGGTCGCAAGTGCTTATCTCATAAAAGGCCGAAACACTCTTTACAAACTTACGCCTGCTGTTGGGAATCTGCTTTGTCATGCGTTCGCCGAAAAAGACATTCAGGCGAAACTTGGTGGACATGAATTCGTAATAACTGTCGGGGTAACGGTTGGGCTGCGATTTCCAGAACTCGTGTCCGAAGACTGCGTTCAGGTAAAGCCCCGTAGCAAGCGGCTCCAGCGCCCAATCTTTCCCTAAGTTGCACCGCCACGGGACAAACGTTTCCTTGATGGTCATTGTCATCTTGCCCCTACTGCTTTCATACTTTGGGATACGCCCGACCATCCAGTGCGTTTCCCATTGCTCGTGCCGGCCATAATCCCACCCGATACCCAGCGAGACAAGCCCCATATTGCCGGCATTCTGAATGATGAACTGCGTGGGTATGAGCGAATGCCACACCGAATGGTAACGGCTGATGCGCCGCTGGTACTTGCTTTCGGGCAGGCTGTCTGTCTGTGCCCTGTCGGGGGCCGCCAGCAACAGGAGCAGGCTAAAAATAAACAATCTCATATTCATAACCGTCAGGTGTCAGGGTAAATACGTAGTAGTTGCGGTTTTCGGCACAGTCAACGCCATAATACAGGACGCCGTCATGATAGATGTCATTCACAGCCTGGCGGTGGTTGTGTCCGTAGGCGCAGAACATCAGTTGCGGGAAGATCCACGTATAGCGTTGAAAAGCCTTCACGACATTGTTGTTGAACTGGTCGCCATAAGGCGGTGCATGCATCAGCAGGATGGTACGGTCGAAAAGCGCAGTGTCGGCGGTTGCCTCGCGCTCCATGAAGTCGAAGTTCGGCACGGCAGCCATATGGTCGTATTCGGTTGCGTTCGTGTTCAGGCACACGAACTTGATGCGCGAGACAATAAAACTGAAATCCACCGGTCCAAACATCTGCCCGTAAGTCTGGTTGCCGGTGCCCAGAAAGTCATGGTTTCCGATGAGCGTTACATAGGGAAGGCGCAGCCCGTCGAGTATCCTGCGTATCCATACAAACTCTTTGGTCGTCCCCGTATCCGTAAGGTCTCCGAGATGTATCACGAAGTCGAGGTTTTCACGCCTGTTGATACTGGCCACTTCGTCCTTGGCATCAGAGTACCAGCCGTGTGTGTCGCTGACAAAAGCTACGCGGAGCGTGTCTTTATGCCCGCAGCGTGCCTGGATTTCCGCTATATGATGCTCCAGGATGTTTGTCTCGCCGTTAAAGCGCACGTCATAGGGGTGCACCTGGAACACGTCGCCACAGGCCATCAGCAGACAAGGCATCAGGCAAAGTATCAATTTTTTCATCATAAGAACGCGTCGGTTGTTTGGAAGCGTGAGGCTCCGCATGTAGGTGCGCTTACGGCCTCCCGGGGCTGCAAAATTAAACACAAATAACCAAAACCGTGAATACCGGACAACAAAAGAAGGAGGGATTGGACATATTGCACATTCTTTCCGACAATCCGCACACGGGACGACACGCATACGGTCTGTGATGCCCCCAAAAAACAATATGGTAATTTTCAAAAAAGCATTCAGCAATTCGGATGAAAACAAACCGTTGTTTTCGTCCGAATTACTGAATGCTTTTTTTCCGGCCCTTCCCGGAACTTACTTTTTAATCCATTGCCACGCCTCGCGGATCCAGATGACCACGGTGGAAAGGGTGATGATCAAAAGGAGGTCGAGCCAGGCCCAGGGATGACGTGCGTTGTGCAGGAAAGGCTCGCAGTTGAAGAACTCATAGCCCACCTCCGTAATCATCAGCTGGCCCACGACAATCATCCCGACGATGATCCGGAAACCACGCCCCATGCGCAGGCGGAAGACGCTGTGCCCCGTGCGGAAAGCACGCGTATTGAAGAGGTACCAGAAGTGGGTCCATACGAAGATGCTGAAGAGCAGCGTCTGTTCGTAGGGCGTAACCTCGTCCTTGGCGGAGAGGGGCAAGGAGAGCAGATGGACGAGCGACGTGGCGTCCGTATGGTGGAAGAGATAGAGCAGCGAGAAGAGCATGAGGAAGAAGGCCAGGCCCACACCCAGGATTTCCTTCTGCATGTCGCGCGTAAGGATGTTGGCGTTGCGGTCGCGGGGCTTCTCCTTCATGACGCCGTCCGAGGGAGGCAGCGATGCCAAGGCCATGGCGCCGAAGGTGTCCATGATGAGGTTGACCCACAGCATCTGCGTAACCGTGAGGGGACTTTCCGTGCCCATGAAGGAACCCACCAGGACAATCAGGCACGCGCTAACGTTCACCGTCAGCTGGAAGAGCAGGAATCGCTGGATGTTCTGATAGAGCGAGCGTCCGAACTTCACGGCACGGCCGATGGAGGTGAAGCTGTTGTCGATGATGGTGATGTCGCCGGCCTCCTTGGCAACGGCCGTTCCGTCGCCCATCGACAGGCCCACATGGGCTGCCTTCAGGGCGGGCGCGTCGTTGGTGCCGTCGCCCGTAACGGCCACCACCTCGTTCTGCGCCTGTAGCGTTTCCACCAGGCGGCGCTTGTCCATGGGACGGGCGCGGGCAATGACCTTCAGGTCGCCGATACGCTCGTGCAGCTCCTCGTCGCTAAGCCGCTCCAATTCGGGTCCCGTGATGATGGCGCGTGCGGTGTCGGTCTCGTCAAAGAGTCCTATGCGGCGCGCAATCTCGCGTGCCGTGGCGGGCGTGTCGCCCGTAACCACCTTCACCTTGATGCCCGCCCGCATGCACTGGGCGATGGCCTTGGGCACGTCGGGGCGCACGGGATCGCTGATGGCAGCGATGCCCAGGAAGCAAAGACGCGAGGCGGAGAGCTGATGGTCGTGGATGGGATGTTCGTCGTCCGCCAGTTCCTGATAGGCGAAACCTAAGGTGCGCATGGCCTGTTGCTGATAGGCCTGCAACTGCGACTCGATGTCCTCGCGGCGCGTTTCCGCAGCAACCTGGGCGCACTGCGCCAGCACGATCTCGGGCGCACCCTTGACATAGAGCACGCGCCGCCCATGAATGGCAGAGCGCACCACGGTGGCCATGAACTTGCGCTCTGTGCTGAAGGGCAATTCGTCCTCCACCGGAGCCTGCGCACGCATCTGCTCATAATCCAGCGACTGCTCCTCGAGCCACAGCATCAGGGCACCCTCCGTGGGGTTTCCCAGAACAAGTGGGCGGGCGGCACTGCGGTCCAGGGCGGCCGTGGAGTTGACGGCAATGCCCTCGCGCACGAAGGGCAGGCGCGCTTCGTCATAGAAACGCGTCTCGGCCACGCGCATCTGGTTCTCCGTCAGCGTGCCCGTCTTGTCCGTCAGGATAACGGTGGCCGCGCCCATCGTTTCGCAGGCGTGCATGCGGCGCACCAGGTTCTGCTGGCGCAGCATATTGCGCATGCTGTAGGCCAGGGAAAGCGTAACGGCCATGGGCAGGCCCTCGGGCACGGAAACGACAATCAGCGTAACGGCCACCATCAGGGTCTGAAGCACATAGGCCAGGATGTGGGCGAAGTGCATCGTGGAGGCCATTCCTGTGGAGAACAGCATGACGATCTTGGTAACGACCACCAGGGCGGCAACGCTGTAGCTGAGGTAGGAAATCAGGCGCGAGAGCCGCTCCAGCTGCTCGTTCAGGGGCGTGCGCACGCTGTCATCGATCTGCGCCGCCACGAATACGCGGCCGTTCTCCGTACGGTCGCCCACGCTATGTACGCGGAACACGCCATGCCCCTCCAGCACCTTGGTGCCGCGCAGCACATGGTTCGAAGGGAAAGTGGCTTCGCTGTCGAACTGCGCCCCGTCCGTGGTCTTGCGGCACTGAGGCTCGCCCGTCAGCGAACTTTCGTCCATCGTGAGCGCGGTCGCCTCCAGCAGTTCGCCGTCGGCGGGCACTTCCGCACCCGTATTCACAACCACGATGTCGCCCACCACCACGTCGCGCTTGGGGACTGTCGTGCTGTTGCCCTCGCGGATTACCTCCACCGGCTCGTCATCGCTCACCTGGTTCAGGAGCGAGAACTCCTTGTCGGCCTGCTGCTCGAAATAAAAAGCCAGGCCTGTGGCCAGCAGGATGGCCACGAAGATGCCCACCGGCTCGAAGAAAACCCGCGGCCCCTCGCCCAGCATATAATACTCGTAGCACGAGATGCCTATGCTCAGCATACCGGCTATGAGCAGAATGATAATCAGCGGGTCGGTGAACTTCACCAGAAACAGTTTCCACAGGGGGGCTTTGGCAGGCGGTGTCAGCGTGTTGGCACCATGTTCGTGGCGGCTCTGGATGACTTCCGCCTGGTTGAGTCCTTGATACTTGGGCATATTCTTTTGTTGTTTTTATTTATTTTGGGATGGACGCTCCTACTCCTTTGCGGCAAAGAAATCGGATATTTTCCGCACGGCGTGGTGATAGCTGGCCTTCAGGGCACCCACGCTGGTCTGCAACAGCCGGCTCATCTCCTCGTACTTCATCTCGTCGTAATACTTGAGCAGGAACACCTGGCGCTGGCGCTCGGGCAGGGCGGCGATGGCTTCCTGAAGCTGACGCTCCGTCTCGTCGCCGTCGAAGTAGGGGTCGCTCTCTAACTGGCTGGCAACGGAACGTCCCTCGGGCAGCGAGGGCACATCCAGAGAGTGGTCCTGCTGGCGACGCTGACGGTCGAGAAAACCAAGGGCTTCGTTCTGCGCGATGCGGAAGAGCCAGGTGGAGAGCTGCGACTCGCCACGGAATCCGTCCAGGCCTTGCCAAGCCTTGAGGAAGGTGTTCTGAAGCACATCGTCGGCATCTTCGTGGCGGAGCACCAGACGGCGCACCTGCCAATAGAGGCGTTCCTTGTAAGCCTCCACAACCTGCGTGAAGGCTGCGTGCCGCGTAGCCTCGTCGTGCAGCTGCCGGATCAGCAAACTCTCGTCCGTCATGGCCTTCCTCTTAGCTGATGCCGTTAGAGATTATCGAGCAGGCGCTCGATGGCCTGGTCGTAATGATAGGTGTCGGGCTGCGCCTGCAACACCCCATCGGCATCGGGCCAAAGGGTGTAATAGTCCAGCCAAAGGGGCGTTGCCCGGGGGAAAGAGAGATGGTGCCAGGGTTCGGCCTCGGGATTCTCCGCCTGGTACTGCTTGCCGCGTGCGGAAAGCGGCGGCAGGCCGATGGAAAGGCGCAGACGGTCCGCATAGAGTTCGTCCTGTGCCTTTTCGCCCAAAAGGAAGAGGGCGAGGTCCAACGGCCGCTGCAGGCGCACGCAGCCATGACTGAGCGTGCGTACGCTGCGCTCGAAGGCACCGCGGTTGTTCGTATCGTGGAGATAGACGGCATGGTTGTTCTTGAAACGGAACACCATGCGCCCCAGGCTGTTGCCCTCGCCCTTGGCCTGGCGCAGCAGATAACGGCCGCTGCGCAGCTCGCTCTCGGACAGCAGGGCAGGGTCTGTTTCCTCCTGCGTTTCCCTGTTCAGGGCGTGCATTCGGTTGCGGGCGAAATAGGCGGAATCGCCCAAATGGTTGGGGATAATCTCTTTGCGGATGATGCTGGAGGGCACCACCCAATAGGGGTTCAGCTCTACCCCACCCATGCGGCTCATGAGCAGCGGGGTCTTGTGTGCCTGGCTGCCCACCACCACACGCATACGCAGGCGCAGGGTATCGCCATCCGTGGCCTCGAGCATCGCGCCCGCCATGTTCACGAAGACATGGCGGCTGTCCGGCCGAGGGCGTGGATAGCGCCAGCGTGCGCGCTCCATATTGATGCGCAACAGGCGTTGGCGGCGCACGTCGTCCTGTTCCGTAGCACGGGCATAGGCTTCGCGGTACGTATCATATAAAGGATAGGGAGGTTGCAAAGTATCCAGAAAGGCCGCCAGATCGTCGTCCTGCGCGGCGCGCAAGGCCACGGCGGCCAGGGCCTCATCGGGCTGTTCCACGGGCAGGTCGAACAGCCGGCGGTAGCCTCCGTCGCTGTCCGCGAGCAGACGGTTCATAAAACGCCGCGGACGAAGGAAACCATAGCGCATACCATAGGCGTAACGCAGCAGGGCGCGCGTCAATCGGAATTCGGTGGTGGCCAAAAGCGTGGCGGCATCCACGCTGTCGCGGCGCACGCAGAGGCTGTCGATGCTGTCCAGAAGCACGGGCATTTCGTCCAGACCAAATACCGTGGCGGGCAGACCCGTCTGCAGGGGCACGTCGCGCAACAGGTCCATCAGACGGCGCGCCTGCGGCTGAAGCCCCTCGGGCGAGAAGAAGGTGAAAACGGTGGCGGTATCGAAATGGCGGCGCACATAGGTGTCGGCGTACATGCCGTCGGCCTCGCGCGCCATCTCCCGGCACAGGCTGCGGATGTGCAGCGTATCCACGCTGAGCGCGTTCCCGCTCTCCATAAAGTCCAAAGCTCCCTTACAGCCAACCAGCTGAAGGGAGAACAGAAGAGGGAGGATGAGGTATGCGCTGAATTTCCTGGGCATGCTGTTGCTATCGGATAGCCACCTTACGCACTACGTTGCCTACCTTGATGATATAGCTGCCGCGGGGCAGGTTGCCCAGGTTTATCGTAACATCGTTGCCCTCAATGCGAAGCACCTTCACTTCGGTACCTGTTATGCTGAAAACGCGCACCACCTCTCCGTCGGCATTGCCGATGCGCAAGCGTGTTCCCTGAACGGTAACGCTGACGGCGGTGCTTGGCAACTCCGTCTCCACGTCCTCACGCTCGTTTTGGGCAGCAAGGCGCAGCGGCGCCGCCGTCAGAAGTATGCCCAAGGCTATGATTGGAAGACATTTTACCATATTCTTTGCCGTTTATAACGCAAATATAGCCATTTTTTTTGTTGCGCAAACAATAATAGGCCTTTTTTTTCGTTACCCGGGGATTTTTAGCGTACAACCACCAGATTTTTCGACGGTAACGAATCGACTACAGAGCGCAAATGCCGTTCTTAAAAACTGAAAAACATGATTTTTGCCACTTTTATAGCACATAATGCTATATCTTAGGTTTTTATTCAGTATCTTTGACCTAAACATTTTGAAGTATGATTAAACAGATAATTGAGAATACGAATCGCTTCATGAATGCAGTGCCAAAGGCGAAGCGGAAGAAATACGGCCAGTTCTTTACGAACGCGACCACAGCCTGGTATATGGCTTCTCTCTTTAATTTCGATACCACAAAACCACAAATCAGCTTATTGGATGCCGGGGCTGGCACGGGAATCTTATCAGCGGCAGTTGTTCAAAAGCTCCTTAATGATGGATATACAGGCCATATCCATATCACATGCTATGAGACGGACACGCTCGTATTACCCCTACTGGAAGAAAACCTGACAATCATCAAGAACAACGCAAATGTGTCGTTTACCGTAAATAACGAGAATTACATAACATCGCAATCTTTTGGAGGGGATACCTTCTTCAAAGAGAACGAGAATATATATGACTATGTAATCGGCAATCCCCCCTATCTGAAGATACCGAAAGATGCTGCAGAGGCGAAGTCCATGCCTTTGGTGTGTCATGGCGCACCAAACCTGTATTTCCTGTTCTGGGCAATGGGCATTTACAACCTGAAACAGGGGCAGGAACTGGTTTACATCGTTCCCAGGTCTTGGACTTCGGGTGCATACTTCAGGAAATTCAGAGAATTTCTCTTCCGCAACTGTGTCATAACAGACATCCATCTGTTTGAAAGCCGGGACAAGGTGTTTGACGGAGAGTCCGTCCTGCAGGAAACCATCATTGTCAAGATATTGAAGACACAGCAACGCCCCTCAACCATTCATATAACGACATCGGCGACATTTGACTTCTCGGATGTAAGAAGTTTTACCACGTCATACGACACCATAGTTGGCAAGAACCAATACGTATATTTGGTTACTAACAAGGAAGATGCCGATGTACTTCAAAAGATAAATCACTTCGATAAGACGCTCCCGGAAATAAACTTGAAAATGCAGACGGGCATTATAGTCGATTTCAGGACTCGGGAGGTGTTGCGAAACGAACTTGAAGAAGGCGCTTATCCCCTGCTGTACTCCCAACACATCAAAGGCGGCAAAGTAATCTGGCCGCAGGGTAAGAAAGGGGAAGTCATAAAAACAGAAAGAGAGGGCTATTTGCAAAAAAACAGCGACTTCCTGTTGGTGAAGCGTTTTACATCCAAAGAGGAAGGACGCAGACTGCAATGCGGCATATACCTGAAGCAGAAATACGCACAGTTTGAATACATCAGCACCCAAAACAAGGTGAATTTCATCAAGTGCGACTCGCCATGTATCACATACGGTCTGTATGTGCTGTTAAACTCCACACTATATGACTGCTACTACAGGATACTTAATGGTTCAACCCAGGTCAATTCCACAGAAATCAACCAGATGCCAATCCCCGAACGTACAGCAATCGAAGAAATGGGTAGAGAACTGATGCACATGGAGCTATCCGTAGCTAATTGTAATAATATATTAAGCAAGTGGATAAGTTAGAATTAGCGAAACAACTCTTAGAACAGATAAAAATGCCTGCCAAGCAACAAAGCACTCTTTGTTGTCTGGCCTTGTTGGCTTTGGCTAAATTGAAAAAAGACACTCCCTGTAATCAAGCCACCAATGACTGGATAAGGATTCATGATGTTATTGTTTTCATTACAGAAAATTATGGTGTGAATTATGCGGAAAATTCCAGGGAAACTTTCCGTAAGCAAGCGATGCATCCATTTAGAACCGCCGCCCTCATCGAGGATAACGGGAAAGCCACCAATAGCCCCAATTACCGTTATCGTATCACGGGCGAGTTCCTAAAAGCTATTCAGGACATAAATGAAAGCGAAGGATGTGCCGGGTCGGAAAATGCTTCTTTGTCGCAATTCATTGCCCGTCATGAAAGTCTGACAGATCTGTACGCCTCCAAAAAGAAAATGTTGAAGATGCCTGTAAGGATTAACAATCATGATTTCACGTTTAGTCCTGGCAAGCACAATAAGTTACAGAAAGCAATAATAGAAGAGTTTGCTCCAAGATTTGCACCTGGATCCGAATGCCTATATGTTGGGGACACCATACAGAAGGACATGGTGAAAAACACGGAAAAGCTTTCCCGGCTGGGGTTTGAAATTACCCTTCATGATAAGATGCCGGATGTCGTCCTATATCGTGAGGACAAGCATTGGATATACTTTGTGGAGTCTGTAACATCGGTAGGACCCTTGGATTCCAAGCGTATCATTGAAATAGAGCACATGACAGCCAATACAACAGCAGGCAAGATTTATGTAACGGCATTCCCCGACTTTGCCACTTACAAGAAGTTCTCGGAACAACTGGCATGGGAAACTGAGGTTTGGATTGCTGATATGCCAGACCACATGATTCATCTGAATGGAGATAAATTCATGGGACCACGCTAAAGCATTGGAAAATTCCAACTTATGAAGCAACCCCCTCGTTGAATGAATTATCCAACAAGGGGGATTTTTAGCGTACAACCATCTTGCGGAGCGTTCCGTCCGCCCCACGTTGCAGCACGATGCCGCGCGAATGCCGGCCAACGCGCTGCCCCATCAGGTTATAACGCTGCCGGCCGAGGGGGGTATCCCATGCGGGTTGTCGCAAGCCCGTTGCCTCATCCATGAAATGGGCGCGGGCCTGGCCGCCCGAGGGACCGACGAGATAGGCCGTAAGGGCGTTCAGAGAGGAGCCTGCGGCACCCTGTTTCAGTGCGCCGTCGGCGTTCACCACGCCATAGCGGCCCTCCATGTCCAGGGCGGGAGAGAAATTGGAAACCATCTTCCAGTCGCCTACCATGCGTTCCGTGGCCTTGGGCGCAAGCACCAGGATGTCCGTAAGGACGGGATTCTCCACGGGCGCGCCCAAGTGGAGGACATAGGGCTGATTGGCTTCCAGACGACCGTCAGGCACCTGCCTGAAGTAAAGCGAATAGCCGTCCCGGGCGTTGTAGGTAACGAGGCTGAGCTGCGCCACCCAATCCTGCGAGGCATCGTAAGCCGGACCCACGAGGTCGGCCACCGTGGTGGCAAAGGGCAGGGCGATGGTGCTGAAGCCCGCCTTCAGGGTGCGCTGCAAGGTTACCTTGTCATAGACCACGTCGGGTATGGTAACCGTGGCATCCGTGCCGCTGAGGGTGATTTCCTTGCTCAGCACCACGATGGCAAAGGTGCGGGTAAGGGGCGTGGCGGCGTTGAATTCGTCGTTACCGGGCTGCGAAACGGTGATGGTGATTGGCTCGCCGGTATCTTCAAGCGCGCTTACCAGACCGCTTCCGTCGACGCTGAGCACGGCGGGGTTGCCGCTGGCGTATTCGGGGGCCAGGCCGCTGCTTGCCGTGGCCGCACTGCTTACCGAGCCGCCCTTGATCAGGTTGAGGTTCACTCCCTCCTCAACCCAACTGAGGGTCTGGTTCTTTTTGAACCAGGCATAAAGGGTAAGGCTGGCGGTGCTGCCGTACTGACTGTTGGTGAGCGTAGCGGTATAGGCGGGGTCGGCGGACAGCAGCTGCGTGTGCGAGGGGTCGCTGTACCAGCCCTGGAAGGTGGCATCGGCATGGGGAACGGCGGTAAAGGTGGCCGGGGTTTGCATCTGCGTGGTGCTTACTTCGCCGCGGAGCATGGGTTCCACCTGCGTGCTCACCGTGCCGTGGTCGTAGATCTTCTGTGCCGAGGCGGCGAAATGGAAGAGGGGCAAGGACGTGCCGCTGACGGGAATGTCCACGCTAACGCCGTTCATGTCGAGCGTAACGGTGGCAGTGTGGTTGCCGGGCGTGTCGGAACGATAGGTGATGCTGACGGCAGTCTGGCCTGTGGCTCCCACGCCGATGGGCGTAACGCTGAAGCGCGGGTCGGTGCTGGTGCCCGTAATCTGCTGGTCGTAGGTGGTGTTGTTGAAGCTTACGGTGGCCGTCAGCGTCTTGGAGGCTCCCATGTCCTGCGTGCCGAAGTCCAGGCGCTGCGTGGTGGTGGAGAGCGTGGTGCCGCGGCTGACACGCACATTGCGCACGTACTTATATCCCGTTGCGCCGAAACGCGACTCGAACCTGACGGCATTGGCATTGGCGGGAATCTCGCAGGTGAAGTCGTACCATTGGCTGCGGTTGGGCAGGTCGATACTCATCGCGTCCGTCCAGCTTGCTCCGCCGTCGGTGGAGTACTGGGCATAGAAATTACCGTTACTTGAAACACCCCAGATGGTGGTACGCTGTGCCTGGAACGTGAGCGTCTTGGCGGGTCCGCTGAAAGCATAGGTTCCCGAATTGTTCACCGTTCCCCAGTATTTTTCCGCGGGGGCATCCAGCACGTAACTCGTAGTCTCGCCCCACGCCCGTGCCTGCGAGAAAGCAAGCAGACAAAGGAGGGCTGCGAGCGCCATGCGAAGGCGGCCGCAAAACATATATATGTTTTTGTGAAAATTACTATATGTTTTCATGAAAATTACTATATGTTTTTTTCTGACTATATATTAAAAGGGTCTTGCGTCAAATTCGCCCGCATGGGTGCCCTCTCCGAATTGCAGCAGGAGGAGGTCGCGGATGCCCTGGGCGGAGAGCGTAAGGGGATGGGCCTTGCCCGGCTGTACGGTCAGCGTTCCGCTGACTCCCCCGGCCGGCAAATCGGCCACGTGGGTGCCCTTGCGTGCCGTGGCGCGCAGGGTGTAGGGGATGCTTTCCCCCTCGGGCACCATCACATAGACGCTGCCCGGGGCATAGATGCGGAAGCGGCGTTGGGCAGCGTCCTCAAAGGCAATGGAGAAATTCTCGTAGAGTTCGCTGAAAGAGGCATCCAGGCGGATGTCCACGCGTGCGTTCTTGGGACTGCCCAGGTCGATGGCCAGCGTCTGTGTGGCGTCCTCCACGATGGTAAAGGACGGGGTGGTGCCGCTGTAATAGGGTGCGCCCGGCCCACGGATGGCTGCGGCATAGTTGTCAACGTGGAGGGTGTAGGTGCCTGTGGGCAGGGTGCAACGGTTGTCCTGGAAGGTGATTCTTTGGTCCACTTCCTGTCCGTCAGTGTCTGTGCCTACGAGGCGGAAGGTGAAGGCGGACAGGTCCGTAACCGTCTGCGTGGCGCGTGTCGTGCCCGACGCAAAAGGCTCGGCGTAGGCGCCGCCCAGCATCAGTTGTCCTGTCGCGGAGGCTTTGGGGCGCAGGTCGGCCTCGCTTTGGCATGCTGCGAAGAGGCCCAGGAGGCCGGCGCAGAGCAGCAGGGGGAATATATGCTTCATCAGTATGTCTGAGTTTTAAGGGGTTTGCAGGCTCTGTCCGTCGGACGCGTCGATGGTTATCGGCTGGTCGGGCGCAACGGTGAAGCTGTCGTCATAGGTAACGGTCAGTTCCAGCACGCCATCCGTGGCAGGCTGTGAGGAGAATGTGTAGCGATAGGTGTAGAGGCTGTTCGCGGCGATGCGGGCGGCCGCCAGGCGGCTGCGGCGCGTGAAGCTCTCGCCGTCGGCATTGGTCAGGTGGAGGGCCAGGTTCAGTTCCGCACCCTCCTCCACATCCAGATAAAGGGTTTCGCCCAAGGGCAGGGTGAGCGTGCGGCTGCCGTAGGACACCTCCATGCTGACGCCGGTGAAGAGGGTGTTCATGTTCTCGGGCATCAGGCAGCGCAGGGCGAAGTTCGTCATGGGAACGGTCAGCGCCACGCGCGTCTGCTGGCCGGCCTGCACGGTGAACTGGCGCGTGCCGTACCATTTGGCATGCCCCAGCCGGTCGCCACTGAAGACGGCATCATAGCCCGGCGTGTAGGCCTCCAGGCTGTAAACTCCGGCCGGCAACTGCTGTTCCTGGAGGGTGGTATTGGCTTCGCTGCCCGAAAGGGTGAGGTCCACGTCGCCGTTTCCGCTGCGCAGGTGTACGGTCAGGTCCTCGCTGACGGCACGCGTCAGGTACAGCACACCGGGCTGACGGCGGTCGATGTCCAGCCGGACCTGCCCGAAAGACGAGGGTTCAGGGCCGTCGTTGCAGGCTCCCCATAGGAGGATGCCCAAGCCCAGGGGCAGGAAACGGCGGAGGGACTTATAGAATAAGTTAGGCATGTGCATAGTGCTTTTGAGTTTATTTTCCATAGACGAGGGCAATCTCGTCCAGCCACAGCTGGGAACCGGTGTAATAGCCGTTCGTCGGTGCGCCCAGGAAACTGGATGTCTGCGTGAACTCGGTCTCCAACAGGCTGCCGGAGGCGAAGGCCACGACGAGCTTGTTGGGTGCCAGCCGCAGTTTCTCCTCCGTCTGGTCATAATCGATTTCGAGGGTGGTCTGGAGATAACTGGTGCGCGTGGCATAGGTGGCACGGGCCTCGCCCAAGACGATGTCGTCGTGCATTACCTGCACGCGGGCGATGGCCTGGTCGGTCTTGAAGGCGGTGTATTTATAATAGAACGTCAGGGCCGTGGGGCGCGAGGCGTAGCTGATGCCGTAATTCTTCGTGGCCGTGTCCGCACCGTGGTCCACGTTCTCCAGCGTGCCCTTGTAAAGCTCGCCCGGAGTGGTGTAGGCCGCACCGCCCAAGGTGGTGCCGCCATAGCCCCATCCGATGGTGCCCAACCAAATGGCGCGGCCGCTGACGGCATCGTCCGTGGGACGCGTGGCGGAGCGCGAGGTGTACACATAGTTGGCGCCATTGGTGTCGTCCGTGGTAAGTTCGTTCAGCGTGGCCCATCCCTGGAACACGAAACGCCGTCCGTGGCCCGTGCTTACTGCGGTGAAGTTCTCCACGTCGCTGCCCGTTTCTGTGTAGGGCCCGTCCAGGTTGCCATTCTCCAGGGGGGGCTGGGGATAGGTGCGCACACGAATCACGTTGCTCTCGATGCCCTCGCGGTAAACGGCCTTCAGCTCATAGGTGGTGGCTGCGGGCAGCCCCGCCATACGCAGGTCCTTGGGAAAGGCGTTCCACTGCTGGCTGCCCAAGAGGCGGTACTGATAGCTGACGCTGCTGCGCAGCAAGCTTTCGTTGCCCGACTGCACGTCGATGGGCTGGATGGTGAACTCGCGCGTCCATATCTTGCCGGGCCATGCCTCGGGCAGGGTGAACTCGGGCTTGACCACGCGGATGGTGAACATCTCGGGCGTGATATTGCTCCAACGGTCGTTCGCCAAGACACGGATGCCCACTTGGTTTTGCGTCTCCGCACCTGCGTTGGTACGCAGGCTGCCGGCCAGATCGCTCAGGTCAAGCACGCCCTGCGTGGTACCCAACTGGGGCACACGGATGCCCGCATTCTCCAGCTGGCGGCGCTCGTCCAGCGTCATCCGGCTCAGCAGGTAGGTACCGTTGATGGAAGTGAAGTTCTCGTCCTCCATCTGAACGATCAGTTCCATCTCCTCCGTGGGCTTGGTCGACGTGTAACTGATGCTTACCGTTTCCGCCGTCTGAGTCTCCGCCAACTGCAACCTACCCTGTGCGTCAAAGCCTTGCGCCACGGTCTTGGGCTTGGGCAGCCAACGGTTCAGGATGGTTTCGGCAATGTCCACCTGCTCCACTTCGGCTTTCAGGATGTCGATGGCATCGGCACGCAAGCCCATCCGGAGCTTCAGATGCTGGCCCGCAGCCAGAGGCAACAGATGCGACAACTGGCCCGTCAGGTCCTTTTCCACGTTTTCGCCACCGGCCTTCTGCGCCTTGAACACCACGCGCAGCGCGCTGTTGGCAGGAAAATAGGCACTCTCGCCGGGGTGGCTGCCTTGCAGATTGAGCGTTGTGCCCTGCGTGCTGACGGCAATGGCGTGGGATGTGAAGGTCTTGTCCATCGTTTCGGCCGACACGTCGTCGTAACTGACGCTGAGCAGCGCATTGGCCACACGGGCATCAATGTGTATGACGTTCTTGAGGCCTTTCATCACCTGGGCGTCGGCGCGTCCTTCATAATATGGGGCGTCCAGGGCCACGATGTTCTCGCCACAGCTGACCGTAATGGTGTAGGGACCGGGATAGAAAGGACCCACAGAGGACTGGAAGGGACCTTCGTAGCCCGGACGTGCCTCGTGGCTTTTCACTTGCAGGCGGAAGGCTTCGGCCATGGGCTGCTCCAGCTCGGCGGGCACGGCGCGCGTATCAACGCCCTGGCTCACGTCGCGGATGCTCAGGCTGAGCATCACGCCTTCGCTCTCCAGATCCGGCCTGTCCCCATGACAAGCGGCCAGGAGCAGCAAGGCACCCATACACAAAAGGCTTTTATATCTATTCATTCTTCTGATGCTATGTTCAATCATATATCACCTCAAACTCGTCCACCCACAGGGTGCTGCCCGCGCCTACCTGGCCCACCACCTTGGCTCCCTCGAAATCGCCGCCGTAATGGCTGCTGGTGGCTACGATGGTCAGCTTGGCGGGCGCGACGTTGTCGCGCGTATAGGTCAGACGAAGTTCAAAGGGCTTGTATTGGCTTACGCTTTCCGTACCCACGAACTCGCCATAGGCCAGGACATTGCCCTGTGCGTCCCACAGACGCATGTAGATGTGGCATTCGTCCTTGCTGAGCGTGCCCGGCTTCGTACCGCTGGTGATGGGCATGCCGGTGTACTTGTAATAGCCGCGCAGGCCGTCGGGGCGCGCCCCCGTAAAGGGGCGGCCGAACTGAGGGCTGTCCTTGGGGCTGGAGACATTGGTCTTATAGGTGCCGATAAAAAGGTTGCCGGCGGCCGCACCCACCAGGGGCACTTCCGTCAGGCTGACCATCTTCGCGGCACGTCCCTTATAGGCGTCGCTGCCGTCGACAGGACTGGTGGTGGCGTCCTTGCCGCCAGCCAGGCGCGAGGTAACGCCCTCGTTGCCGCTGGCCCAATAGGCCTGGGGGTCGGAGTAATTGTCGGCCACGGGATTGGCGTACCAGTTGGCGCCTTCCTGTGTCCACGTGTCGAAGTTCAGGTTGGGTATCGCCTGGATCTTCTCCGTCGTAAAGGTGGCCACATCGCTGCTCTCGCCGTCCACCACTACGCGCCATTCATACGTTGTGCCGTCCGTAAGGCCCGTTACCTTTGCGCTGAAGCTGACGGCCGAGGTAATGGAAACGGCAGCGGCAGGCAGGGTAATCCAGGTGCTGCTGCCTTGGGGGCGATACTGCACGCCGGGTGTGGTGCCTCCCTTCATGCCTCCCTGCAAGGTGGCTCGGCGTGCACGCACGGCCACGCTGCCCGTCTGCGCCACGACCTCGCTGTATTGCACGTCCACGGTCCATTGGCTGATTTCCTTTTGGCCCCGCGTAACGACGAAACGCCGGGGGCGTGTGAAGTCGTGCACCGTGGCGGGGTCGGGCGTAATGGTGGTGTTCGCGCCCTCCAGTTTCATACGGGTGATGTTGATCTGGCGCAGGTCGGTACCCGGCTCCACATACACGATGGCCGAATGGGTCGACAGGTCCATACGCGCCTGTCCCATCTGTTTTTCCGCCTCGATGTACCGCTCGATGTTCTGCGTTACGCGCAGCGTCCACAGATATTCCTGGTAGGTGGTCAGCAGGATCTGGAAGGGCGTGGTAGCGTCCACCACCGTGTTCGCGCCTTCAGGCAGGGCTTCCGCCGATTGGAAGGCCTCCTTGGGAAAGTTTCCGGCATCCTGGAAATTCTTGCTTTGGGGGGTCAGCGTGGCGTTGTTGCCTGTCAGCAGGCGCGTAATGCGCAGCTCGTTGAGCAGTGCCTCCTCGCCCACGGTGATGTCCACGGTGCGTTCCTGACGGTTGATGACAGGCTCGCCCTGCATATCCTCCACCTGAATCTCCGATATGAAGCCCTCGCGGTAGGGATAGGGAATGTCGTTCTTGATGCAGCTGCCCGGCAGCACAGCCGCAGCCAATGCGTATAGTATCTTTGGAATCTTCATCGTCAATTAAAAATAGGTGGCCACGCCGATGTTCACACTCAGCAGGTTGAGGGTGAAATTGGCGGAAGCCGTACTCATCTTACCTGTCTCTATGCGGTCGCGCGTCTGGTGGTTCCAGGTCATGCTGGCACCCATCACGTCGATGCTGACATCCACGGCCACATTGTCCTGTACAAAGACGGCCAGACCCGGGCGGGCGCCCAGGCGCAGCGTGTGGCCTATCTCGAAAGTGCCCGTCAGGTTGCGCCCCTCGTGGTTCAGGATCTTGCTGCGGCTGTAGCTGTAGGAGAGTTGCAGGTCGTTGTAGAAACCCACCACCTTGCTGCCGAAGAGGCTCATATAGGTACGCAGGAAGACGGCGGACTTGTAGCTGTTGCGCTCCACACGGTAGTGGTCCATCTTGAAACTCAGGTCGTCGCCCAGCGAAATGTCGACATTGCCGATGTTGGCATACGTGCGCATATAGCCGAAACGGGCGCCGATGGCCATGTCGTCCTTGATGGCGTAGGCCAGATGGGGGCTTATCTTGAAGTTGAAAGCCTTGGCGTCTATGCCATCAAGGATGAGGAAGTCATAATCCTTGGCGTCGAATTTCACATAGGATAGGGACACGCCACCCGTGTACATACCTTTGGGGACGAAAGTGGTGGTTTTGATACCACGGTCGAAGCCCTTACGTGCCCACCCCACCAGGGACAGGCACATAAAGGCTACGACTGTAAGGAATAGTCTCTTGTTCATGCTTGAAAGGGTGCAGCCCCGCACAAAGACACACGGGGCTGCACGATGGTCTGTTTTTAATAACTCAGTTCGAAGTCGTCAACGGTCAGCTGGCTGCCGTTGCCCACCTTACC
>JAQYEW010000035.1 GCA_028723455.1 Prevotellaceae bacterium
CGCACTATGCGCAATGCCTATAGTGACAAGTTCCTTCATCCTACCTTCTATTTTCTCGACAACAATGACTCCGATATTGCCAGATGGGTATTTCTTTTTGCGGACAAACATAGTTGAAATACATTTCGTGTCACCCAAAATTAGGTGACACAAAGATACAAAATATTGCCTGTCAATTAGTTATATTTTCAGTTAAAAATGAGTGACGAAGTCAGGAAAAACAGACGTAACCAATCATCGCAGTTATTTTGATTGGGACTGCAATATGCAGGTCATCCACAAAGGAAACGGAGACATTGCCATGACGGAGAGTGAACTCGTGAAGTTCTTCGGTGTAACTTGGATGAAAGTCAATTACAGACTGCAAACGTTGATGAAGTCTCCCAACCTGTATCCTGATGAAAGGCAGGCAGGCGAGGAAAATATTTATGCAAACGAACAACTAAGAGGTTATGCATCGCTCTATCCGTTTCCAATCATCATCGCGCTGTCCTTTCAATTGGACAGCACAGAAGCGTATTTATTCAGAAAACATGTCTGTCAGAGTAGAAGAAACATGCCCGTCGTGCGACGGTACTGGCAAGATCAAGTCCAGCATCCTGTTCACCGATTTGTTAGAGGGAAAGATCGACCGACTGGTCAATAAGATTGGCATCAAGAAATTCTATCTCCATGTACATCCGTATGTTGCCGCCTTCATCAACCAAGGCGTGGTAAGCCTCAAGAACAAGTGGCAAATCAAATACGGGTTTGGAGTACGCATCGTCCCGTCTCAGAAACTGGCTTTCCTTCAGTATGAGTTCTACGATTCCAAGCGGGAATTCATAGACATGAAGGAAGAAATAGAGACTAAATGATGTCTGCGCGCCCAGTGCGCGCAGACAACCAAGTCCCCATGGACGAACTGGCGGAGCCCGGATTATTATCCGCGTGTTCCGCCAGTTCGTCTATCTACTGGAAATCAAATACTTGCTAACGAGCCTTCCGGTCTATTACCTTCCGGACAGAGCCGTCGCTCATCTTCACAATGCTCACGCCGGAATGCGCCTTGGAGTGCAAGGGCAATTGGCAACCGCCAAGGTCATAACGCCTGACAGGCAAGGCACTTGGCATGAAAGGCTGATTACCCATACCGAGAGTAGCCTCTACTTTCACCGTATAGGCACAACCGTAATTATTCTTGTAAGCCAGAAAGACTTCGGCCATCTCGCTACTGGGGACGAATACGACATAGTCTGCTTCGGGATTAAGTGCGTTGCTGCCAAGGCTTATCTTGCTACAAGCTATATAAAGTGCATCCAAACTATTACACCCACTGAAGCAACCCTCAGGTATAACGGGGGTTCCTGAATAGTTAGAATCATAGCTCAGCGTGGCAATCTTCAAGTCTTCGTAGCTTGAAAACTGGTTCGGCAACAAGCCCACATTGCTGACTGTGAGCTGCTTGGTGTTCTCATTTGCCTCAAGATCCTCTCCTGCAAGAGGAGATGCCAGCCGGCGGAAGGCGGGCTCCCAGTAGTTGATATCTGACAGCATGGCTGTTACAAATGCTGCCGGTTGCCCTTGTACGACTGGCGAAATGTCGAGCATGAAGCCATTCTCCGGATTTCCGTTCCGCGGCCTCATCACATATTTTACATTGGCATCCGTCTCTGTTCCACTAAAGGTATAGTCCGTCGAGAAGTGCGAGGCGTCAAGGATGATGTTGCTTGTGCCGGATGACGGATCGCCCTTGGTAAATATAAAGCCCAGACGGTCATTGCCTGCGCCGAAGCCATAATAATGGTCTTCTGCGTCTATCAGCTGATACATAAAGTACAGGCCGTAGGTTTTTCCGTCCTCGAGACTGCCCAGAACATCCTCACCAATCTCCTCTCCCTTGAATTTCTTGTCGAGCATACCACTAACATTGTAGGCAGAAGTATATTCTATGCCGTCTCCATACACTCCCCAGCCCAGTTCCTGAGAGCCCGGTACGATGACAACCTTCTGGATAGATGCCGAGGTTATCTGCATGTTGCTATTGGGCTTCTGGCGAAGACGGAGCATCCAACTATGGATACTAAGCGAGTTCACCATACCCAAGTTCTGTGTTCCGGAATGGATAGAGCCATCGCCGTTGAACGAAAGCGTCTTCTCTACGCCGTTTGCCAACACGGTAAAGGCAGCGGTAGAGTCGGCAAACCATGTGAACGGCTGTTCGTCTCCCTCTTCCTCCACATCGTCATAGCGAAACTTGATTATGTAATTCTTGCTGTCGTTGCTCCAGTAGAAATAGCTTCCGTCGGCACTCTTCCCACGAAAGAATATCTCTATCTTATAGGTTATTCCTTTCTGCAGCCCGCTGAGCACATCGAGAGGCACAGAGCTCTTCCATATCCCGTTTCCCAAATTCGCCGCCCAGGTGCCTTTCCAGTCATAGACAGGCTCTCCCGAAGCATCATAGATTGTGGTGAACATCGCCACCTCCACGGCCTCTCCGATTACCGCTGCCGTAAAACTGTTAACGGTAAACACGGTATCGTTGCTTGACGAGAGATCGCCCATCTCCTCGGTAAAGCCTGATGCGAGGAGATCCCTGCTGGTGGTCTCATGCCCTCCATCGCCCGTAAGCGTTATGTCTACGCTTACACCGGTAAATACTGCGGCCTGCATCGTCAACGAGACCATGCCTGCCATTAACAGTAGCATTGTTCTTTGTAGACTTTTTTTCATAATAGCTAAATATTAGGTTTGTTAATATCATGTCAGGTTGATAACTTCAAGAAATATCACCATGTTCAGTACGATAAGCATCTCACTCCTTCCATTCTGCTGCTAATTTAGCATTTTATTTTATCATTACCAAGATTTCCCTTGCTTTTTTTACGATTTTACAAAACTTTTTTACGAATTGCACTTCATGACATCAACTGCCGCCGCCAAATACAGAGAGCCTATGGATATACAGGTGAAAGGAGAACTCAGAATATCCCAAGTAAAAACTGCCTGTGGCAGACAGCAGGACTACCCACAACGAGTAATGGGGCTGTGTCAAAATAGGCGCAGCCTCTTTTTAAATAACGTGAGTTCGACGAATTTAGAATAGTGCAAGTTGTGTGTCAAATGTCCTTTGTACATTGATGCACGGCTTCTTTGGGAACAAGCAATATGCAGCAATAGCACCGAGCAGATTGACGATGAAATTATCAAAGCATCTGTGTCTGGAA
This sequence comes from Prevotellaceae bacterium, assembly GCA_028723455.1. Lineage (GTDB taxonomy): Bacteria > Bacteroidota > Bacteroidia > Bacteroidales > Bacteroidaceae > Physcousia. The sequence continues at coordinate 3,210 of JAQYEW010000035.1, forward strand.
TGCTCTATCTGTGCAATATTCTTGAGTTCATCATTCACGGTTTCTATAATAGCCCTCTTTCTGAGCTGCCGTTTGTCTGAGACGCTCATCAAAGCCCCTTTCATATTGCTCTTCAACTTGGTAATAAGCTGTATACCGTCAACAAACAGCCTTTGGAAGAGATTTCTGCCGATATATCCTTTGTCACCTACCGACTTGCCATAGACGAACTCCACAAAGGCTTTGTATTCCAAAGGCTTGCGGTCATCAATATCGCCAGGTGTTATCATAAAGTTGAGCAGTTCCCCTTTCTCATTGCAAATCAGGTGCAGTTTGAAACCGAAGAACCAACCCATGGAACATTTCCCTCTTTGCGCAATGCCCTTGAAAACCTTATGAATGTGTATCCTTTGGTTACGGCAGACACGGAGTGGCGTACTGTCCACAAAACTGATGCCGGTACATTTACCTAAAAGAACCTTCTTGATGAACAAAGCCAAGGGTATGGAGACTTCCCTTTCCAATTCCACGAACCGGTTATAGGAAACAACCCTGGGAAACAGATGACGCAGATGCTTACACACCTTTTCAAGATAGAAGTGTTTCAGGCAGCGATAGCCCGAGTCGTGGAAAAGAATCATGATAAGCATGATTTCCGCCTTGGGCATCGTGCAATCACGATGATATTTTCTCTTATTATCTGGTTTTAGTGCATATTTTGTCATCATTGTGTCAAAAAAAAGCAGAAATCATCAGCCATACAATAATTTGTGTATCTTTTTGTTCTGTGATTATAGCGAATTTTGTTTGTAATTCTTTGTTTTTAGCACTATATAGTTACAACAAACTTTTCTAATCGCAGATTTGGAGGTACTTATAATTCATCGAACTCGCGTTGTTTTAATATGATAAAATCATCTATATGTTTTCGGGAAAATATATAGATGATTTTCAAAAATTATATAGAAAAAATGGGGCCGCGTCAGGCAAAGGACAGGATGAAGGCGACGTGGCATCCCGGGTGTGGGGTGTCGGCCAGGTCGAGCATGCCTCCTTGCTGGACCATCATGCGCCTGCTTAGCGAGAGACCGATGCCGCTGCCGCTTCGTTTGGTCGTAAAGAACGGCACGAAGAGGGAGCGGCGTGCCTCGGCGGGAATGGGCAGGCCGTCGTTGCCGATGCACAGGCGTACGGACTCTGCGTCCGGTCGTCGCTCCATGAGGACGACAGTCATTTTCCGCGCCTGTGCCTCGATGGCGTTCTTCGCCAGATTCATGAGCACCTGGCGCAGCATGCCGGCGTCGGCGCGTACCGTCAGCTCCGGAAGGATGTCTATTTCCCATTGCAGCTGGGGATAGGCCTTGCTGACATCGTCCATCATCGCGCGCAGGGGCACATCGCCCATCCTGGGCTTTTCCAGTTCGGACATCTTGCGGTAGTTGGCCACGAAGTCGCTCATGTGTTGCGACGTTTCAAAGATGGCACGTATGCCGTCCTCCAGGGGTGTTCCCCTTACGTCCTCGCGGTTGAGCAGCGACCGGCTGATGCTGGTGATGGGTGCCGTGGCGTTCATCATTTCGTGGGTCAGCACCCTTGTCAGCCGTTCCCAGGACTCCACCTCCTGCTGGTTCATCTGTCGGCGGATGGTTTCGCCCAGTTGGTTCAGCGTTTCCTGCATGGCACGCTCGCCGGAAAACATGCCGTGCGTGGAGATGCGGAAGGTGAAGTCGCGGTTGCGGATGGCTTCCCGCATCATCATGGCCTGCATGCGCAGCCTGCGCTGGTGGCGGACGAAGGCCGTCAGGAGGACGAGGCAGATGGCCGCCAGTAATAAATACCCCCAAGTCATAGGCGTTTCATCTTGTTGTAAAGCGTCTGGCGTGTGATGCCGAGCAGTTCGGCAGCCTGGCTGAGGTTGCCGTGGCAGTGGTCGATGGTGCGCCGGATATGCTCTTTCTCCACTTCGTCCAGGCTGACGATCTCGTGCCTCATGTCAAGCACGTCTTTCAGCTTGCGCAGCAGTTCGTCGTTGTCCCAGGGCTTGGTAACGAAATCGGCCGCTCCGTTCTTCAGCCCCTTTACGGCCAGGTTCACGTCGGCGTAGGCCGTAAGCAGCACGACCGGCGTTTGCGGATGATGCTTGCGGATGGTGCGGAGCCAGAAGAGGCCCTCGCTGCCCGTGTTCACGCCGAGGGTGAAGTTCATGTCCAGCAGGATGATGTCAACGGGCTGCTGCGCCATCAGTTTCAGGATGTCTTCCGGCTGCGTTGTGGTCAGCACATGTTCAAAGGTGTCCGTCAGGAGATATTTCATTGCCGTTAGGATGGCTGCGTTATCGTCTGCGACAAGTATGGTTCCGTACGTACTCATTGGCTTCATTTTGGGGCGAAGTTACGGCTTTCCTGTCTAAAAATCATACGCATGGCTGTCTAATTTTTAGACAAACGGCGTTTGGCAGGGGCAAAAGACTTGGAGATAGCGTGGGAAAAGGTTTAACTTCGCCATACGAAACAAGCAAAAGCGTATGAAACAAGCATTGACAATAGGCCTTGCCCTGGCTGCTCTGCAATCCTTCGCCCAAAGCGAATGGACCCTGCTGCAGTGCATGCAATATGCCGTGGAGCACAACCATGAGGTAAGGCGCACGGCATTGGAGCTTGACAACCGCCTGGCATCCCGGACGGGGGCGATAGGCCGTTTCCTGCCTTCCTTGGGGGCCAACATCGGCACACAATACAATTTCGGGCGTGCCATCAATCCCGAAACCAACGGATATACGGACGTGAATACCTTTAACAATGGCTATTCCCTGTACGCCTCGCTGCCCGTCTTCGAGGGCTTCGGCCGCATCCACGCCTTGAAGGCGGCCAAGGCCGGCACGCTAATGGGCCGCGCCGCCTTGCAGCGGAGCCGCGATCTGACTGCGCTGGGCGTTCTGGAGGCCGCTACCGAGGTGGCGTATTACGAAGGGATGACAAGGATGGCCGCGGAGAAGGCGCAGGAGACAGCGTTGCTGCTGCGGCAGACGCTCCTGATGGAAGAGGTGGGGCGCAAGAGCGCGGCCGATGTGGCACAGGTGGAATCGCAGCAGGCGGAAGCCGACTACAACCTGACGTACCAGCAAAACCGCTATGCCTCCGCCCTGTTGGAGCTGAAGACGCGGATGGGCTTTCCCCTCAACGACAGTCTGCGCCCGATCATCATTCCCTGCGCAGGGGAGGTTGCCCCCCGGACGGGAAGCGGCGAAGAGCCGGCCGAATTGCAGGTAGCGCGCTATCAGATGCAGGTCAGCCGACACGAATGGCGGCAGGCGCGCGCGGCTTTGTTCCCTTCGCTTACGCTGAACGTGGGTGCGAACACCGCTTACTATCATACGCTTCATGACGATGCGGGACAGGCCTTCCGCAGCCAGTTCAAGAACAACCGTGGCGAGTACGTGGGAGCGACGCTGAGCATCCCCCTGTTCAACCGCCTGCAAACGCTTACCGGTATCCGCAGGGCCAAGAATAATTATCACATCGCCTGCGAACACTACGAGGAGAAGCGGCAGGAACTTGAGAAACTGGCTCTGGAGGCTTGGCAGGAATGGCAGGCCTACGTGAAGCAGACGGAGCAGATGAGGCATAAGACGCAGGCCGACAGTCTGGCGTACCAACTGACACGCCGCCAGTTCGAGGAGGGGCTGAGCACGGCCGTCGATTTGCGAACCACGTCGGCACAGTTGCTTCATTCGCGGGCAACGCTGTTGCAGTGCCAGCTGATGGCGATGGTAAAGGAACAATTCGTAAGATATTACAGAGGAGAAACAATATGGACAGAGTAATAGAAAAGACAAGGACACAACGCCTGATGAAGTATTGGCCCCTTGCCGTGGGAGGCTGCCTGCTGGTGGTCATCGCGCTATGGCTGGTATTCGGCAATCATGCTTCCACGCTGCGGGTCAGCAAGGAAGAACTGACCATCAACGAGGTGAAAAGCGCAAAGTTCAAGGATTATGTGCGCACCAGCGGACAGGTAATGCCCATACAGGTGGTGCAGGTGTCGCCCGAGGAAGGCGGCATCGTCATGGAGAAAGTGGTGGAGGAGGGTACGATGGTGCGCCGAGGCGACGTCATCGTCCGCCTGAGCAACTCGAACCTCGACCTTCAGATCCTGAACGCCGAAGCCGAACTGGCGGAGAAGCAGAACCTGCTGCGCAATACGCAGGTGGCCATGCAGCAGGACCGCCTGAACAACCAGACGGAGCAGGCACAGCTGGACATGGACACACGGCGCAAGCAGCGCACCTATGAGCAGAACCAACGCCTCTATTCTGAGAAACTGATCAGCCGCGAAGCCTTTGTGCAGTCGCAGGAGGACTATCAGCTGTCGGCCAAGAAAGGTGCGTTGGTGGCGAAGCGGCTGAAGCAGGATTCGCTCTACCGCACGGTGCAGATGGACCAGATGGAGGACAACCTCCAGAACATGCGCCGCAACGTGGTGCTTGTCCGCCAGCGCAAGGACAAGCTGGAGGTGCGCTCCGCCATCGACGGCGAACTGGGTCTGCTGGATGTGGAGCTTGGGCAAAGCATCACGCCCGGACAGAAGATAGGCCAGATCAACGACCTCTCCGACTACAAGGTGGAGGCGCAGATTGACGAGCATTATATTGACCGTGTGCGCCAAGGCCTGACAGCCACCTTCGCACGTGGCGACAGGCAGTATCAGCTGATGGTGCGCAAGGTGTATCCCGAGGTGCGTCAGGGCAAGTTCCGTTGCGATTTCGTGTTCCGCGGCGAGCGCCCCGAGAACATCCGCACGGGTCAGACCTACTATCTGGACCTGGAACTTGGCCAGGCCGAGCAAGCCGTCATCATTCCCCGCGGCACATTCTTCCAGACCACGGGCGGACAATGGATCTTTGTCCTGGACAAGAGCGGAGAGAAGGCCTATCGCCGTTCCGTCCGCATAGGACGGCAGAACCCCTTGTACTACGAGGTGCTGGAGGGACTGGAGCCGGGCGAGCGTGTGGTTACCAGTGGCTACGAGGCATTCAAGGACAACGAAGTGTTAGTCATAAAATAACGATAATCATTAAGCACGGAAATATGGACGTATTGAAAAACATGCTTTACATGGCGCGCCGTTTCAAGACAGCAACGGCATTGAACTTCATGGGCCTGGTAGTGGCGCTTGCCGCCTTCTATCTCTTCATGACGCAGGTGGTGTACAACCGTCAGTATAACCGCGGGCTGGCCGATCATGAAAGCTTGTATCGGATGGAAACGCAGTCGATGTTCAAGAACGGCGAGTGGCAGACGAATATCAACCGCATGTTCGCCGATTGCGTGGAGAAACTGCCGCAGGTGGAAAGCCTCGGCCTGATTCAGGCGTGGAACGGCAACCTGTCGTTTACCAAGAACGGCGAGGTGATGAATATGCCCGTACTGGGCTGTTCGGACAACTATCTGCTGACGCTGCGCCCCAGGTGCCTGAGCGGGGAACTGGGCTGGAAGGAGGACGACTACACGGGCATTATCCTGCCCCGCAGCCTTGCGATGATGTATTTCGGACAGGCGGACGTGGCCGGGCGCATGATGGGGCGAGACGCAGGCGACAGCATACGGGTGAGAGGCGTGTACGAGGATTTTCCCGCAAACAGCATGGCTAAGAATGTCGCCTATTATAGCATCGGCAAAGAGGACACCGGGGGTCCGGGCTATTTCTCGAACTACAACTACATCTGCCTTGTCAGGCTGAAGGAGGGAGTAGATACGGTGGGGCTTGACAAGGCCATCATTGACGGATGTTTCAAGAGCATGAAACAATTCTTCGCGGACAACGGGCATGCCGACGATTTTGAGAAAGGACAGGAATCAGGGGAGATAAACGTCATGCTCCATCTGCGCCCTGTGGCGGACACTTATTTTTCCGGCATCGACCCCGACAACGACCGCGGCAGCCGCACGGTGGACCTTATCCTGCAACTGGCCTGTGTCATGCTCTTCGTCATTGCCATCATCAATCTGCTCAATTTCACGCTGGCCAAGGCACCCATGCGCGTGAAGGGCGTCAACACGCGCCGTGTGCTTGGCAGCGAGGTATGGCGGCTGCGTTTGTCGCTCGTTGCCGAGGAGGTGGTGTTCTCATTGCTGGCTTTTGCCGTGGCGATGGGGGGTGCCTACCTGCTTTCCCGATGGCCGTTCATGTCCGAACTCACGGTGGGCAGCATCGCGCTCGCGGACCATATCGGACTGGTTGCGGCAACGCTTGCGGTTGCGGTTGCCATCGGTGTGGTTGCCGGCTGCTATCCCGCCGTCTTCGTTACTTCGTTCCAGCCGGCCTTGGCCATTAAGGGCAGTTTCGGACTGACACCCAAGGGACGCAGGTTGCGCACGGCACTGATTACCCTCCAGCTCATCATCTCGTGTGTCATGGTTGTCTATATGGGCATTCTGATGTTGCAAAGCCGCTTCATTTTCCGTTCCGACTATGGTTTCCAAAAGGACGAGGTGATGTATGCCAATGTCAGGGATATCATCAACCAAGGCAAGAACGAAGCCTTGCGCGCCGAACTGCTGCGCCTGACAGGTGTCGAGGAGGTTGCCTATTCCCAGTTCGTGCTTGGCACGCAGGACACCTATATGGGATGGGGACGCGGCGACAGCGAGCACGAGGTGCAGTTTGTCTGTATGCCTTGCGATTGGCGCTATCTTCGCACGATGGGCATAAAGATAGAGGAGGGGAATGATTTCTCCGAACACGACCGGAATGTCTTTATCATCAACCGCTGTATGAAGGATGCCTGCGATTGGATGCAGGTCGGCAAGCCTATCCTGGAGGGAAACGGCCGCCTGGTGGGTGTGTGCGAGAACGTGCGCTATGCTTCCGTCCGCACAGACCGCAACCGGAACAATCTGGCCTTCCATATCTTCGACGAGGAGATGTTGAAGAGCTGGAATCCATATTCGGTGGTAAACATCCGTGTGGGCAAGCATACGGACAAACTGGCCATGAAGCACAAGATTGCCGAGGTAGCGGACCGTATGGGCGACGGAAAAGAACATGAGGTGTTCTTCCTGGACCAAATGCTGGAGCAGACGTATCAGGACGAGTTCCGTTTCATCCGCCAGGTTGTGCTCTTCTCCGTCGTATGCCTTGTCATCACGTTGATAGGCTTGTTCTGCCTGACGCTCTTCGATACCGAGTACCGCCGCAAGGAAATAGGCATCCGCAAGGTGATGGGCAGCACCACGGGCGAGATTCTCGTCATGCTCTGCCGTCGCTATGTGTGGTTGCTTGTGGGCAGTTTTCTGGTTGCTTCGCCCTTGGTGTGGTACATCGGCAACCAATGGCTTCAGTCCTTTGCCGAGCGTACGCCCATCTATTGGTGGCTCTTCCCCTTGGCGCTGGCGGCTGTCGCCGTCGTAACCCTTGCCACGGTTGTCATCCAGAGCTGGCGCACGGCCAATGAGAATCCTGTGAACAGTATCAAGAACGAGTAAACGGAAACGAGTCATGAGCATTTTCGGTAAAGACCAGGGAGGCTTCATCAAGGTAATCTCGCTGACAATCGGCCTGACTGTCGGGCTGGTGCTGATAGCAAGGGTAGGGTTGAACCTGAATTTCGACCGCTGCATAGCGCATAAGGAACGTGTGTATGAATTGGCAGAGGCATTTCAGAAGAAAGGAGAGGAGGCTCGGGAGTTTGCCGCCACGCCGGGCGGTGCCGTTCCCGCACTGTGCCGCTATATTCCGGAGATAGAGGTGGGCACCCGCTGGACCTATCAGTTCGATGACGAGAAACTCATTGCCGAGGACGACAGCCGGCATGCGTTTGCCTACTCCATGTTTGCCGATTCCTGCTTCTTCGACATCTTCACCACAAAGATTGTGCAGGGAGACGGGAAAAAGATCTTGGGTACGCCGGGGCAATGCCTGATCAGTAGGCGGCTCAAAGAAAGAATGGGTGGCAACGTGATTGGAAAGACTTTCCGTTTTATGGCTGTTCCTGCACAGGCGATGACCATCAGTGGCGTCTTTGAGGACTATGACGAGAATTCTTCATTCAAGGATCTGGACATCATTATGTCTATGCCCTCTATCGGCCTTTACAGTTACGACGGCACCGGCAACCTGATGGGTAACGACCGTTATCACTCCTTCGTCCGGCTGCGCCCGGATGCCAACATGGCGGATGTTGTGAAGAAGATGAACGTGATGCTGAAGGAACAGCTGCCGTGGGAAGAATTGAAAGCGGCGGGAATCGAGGATTTCAGTTTTCGCTTCAATCCTGTCAGCGGCAGCCACATGAAGCAACCGACAGTCCGCTCCACCACTATCATCCTCGGCGTGGTGGCGCTGGTGATGCTCTTTACCTCCGTGATGAATTATATCCTGGTGGTCATCAGCCTTTTGGTGGGCAAGGCTCGTCAGGTGGCTTTGCGCAAGGTGATTGGCGCGCCGCGGAGAGAATTCTATCTCTCAACACTGAAGGAGGCGGCAGGGCATCTCCTTGTTGCGCTTGTCATCATGATGCTTTTGCTTTTCAGTGCTCAGGACTGGATCCGCGACCTGTTGGGTGTCAGTGTCGGCACGCTGTTTTCCGCACAGACCTATCTGGTGCTTGTTGCCGTCTGCGTTGCCGTGCTTTTCTGCTGCGGCCTGCTGCCGGGCTATATCTACTCCCGTATCCCTATGCGCTATGCTTACCGCCTCTTTTCCGAGAGCAAGCGCATGTGGAAACTCTCACTGCTGGCCTTCCAGATCGTGCTCAGCACCATGTTGCTTTGCATCCTGAGTACCATCTACCGGCAATACGACTATATGTTGAACAAGGATCTGGGCTACAATTATCGGAATGTGGCATACATCGAGATAGTGCAGGCTTCAGACTCCATTCTCACCTTGGCCCGTGAGATAGAGAAGCTGCCGTGCGTCGAGCGTACATCCCTCGCCACTTCTTTGTTTGTCTCGAGGCAGAGCGGTAACAACGTGATGATGCCCGGAAACCCGGAACAACTGTTCAACTACGCTTGTCTTTATTGGGCGGAACCAAGCATCATTGAAACGATGGCGCTGACCGTGGTGCAAGGGCGGAAACCAGACAGATTGAACCGTGCGGGATGGGAGCCGGAGGTAATCGTGGACGAGGATTTTGCGGAACAGCTGAAAAAGCATACGGGGTGGACAGATGTCATAGGGCAAAGCATCCTTAGTACGGAGTTTGGAGAACAAGTGCCACTGACAATCAAGACTGTCGTGAAGGATTTTACGTTGGGCACGCTTGTTGGCACTGACGAACGGCCGGCCATGATGATATGCGGGAATATCTATGCGAACTATATCCTGATAAAGTTCAATGCCATGCGGCCGGAGCATTTGCTTGCCATACAGCAGGTGTGCGACAAACTGTATCCCGCTGCCGAACTAAACGTGAAGCGCTATGCGGACGAACTATCCGACCAATACAGTCAGACGCAGCATACGCGCGACCTGATTCTGATCGGTTGCCTGGCGTCCTTGCTCATTACGCTTATCGGGCTTATTGGATATGTCCGTGATGAGGTCCAGCGTCGTTCCCGTGAGCTTGCCATCCGCAAGGTGATGGGTGCCGGCGTGAAGGAACTGCAAATGCTTTTCTTTCGCGGCATAGCCCTTATCGCAGTCCCCTCCGTTGTTTTCGGTGTGCTCCTGGGTTGGTGGCTTAGCGCAATGCTGATGCAGCAGTTTGCCGACAAGACGCCAATGCTGTGGTATGTCTTTGTGGCGGATGCCATCTTCGTCCTTCTTGTGATTGCCCTTGTCGTTTTCTTCCAAACCCGACGCGTGGCAAACAACAATCCTATCGAATATCTAAAAACAGAATAACAAACACTAAGGAATCATGATTAAATTAGAAAACATTCAGAAGGTGTTCCGCACCGAAGAGGTGGAAACCGTAGCATTGGGCGGCGTATCGCTCGAAGTAAAAAAAGGTGAGTTTGTGGCTGTCATGGGGCCTTCGGGGTGCGGCAAGTCTACCTTGCTCAATATTCTGGGTTTGCTTGACAACCCCACCGGCGGTCGGTACATGCTCGACGGACAGGACGTGGGAAGCCTGAAGGAGAGCCGGCGCACGAAGGTTCGTAAGGGACAGATCGGCTTCGTCTTCCAAAGTTTCAACCTGATTGACGAACTGAACGTGGAGGAGAACGTGGAATTGCCGCTGACCTATCTTGGCGTTCCCAAGAAAGAGCGCAAGCAGCGTGTGGAGGAGGTACTGCGCCGCATGGCCATCAGCCATCGCGCCCACCATTTCCCTCAGCAGCTCTCCGGCGGCCAGCAACAGCGTGTGGCCATTGCCCGTGCCGTGGTGATGAATCCCAAACTGATACTCGCCGACGAGCCAACGGGTAATCTGGACTCCAAGAACGGTTTGGAGGTGATGCAGCTGCTCACCCAGCTGAATCAGGAAGGCACAACCGTTGTGATGGTTACCCACTCCGAACGAGACGCAGGCTATGCCCAGCGCATTGTCAATATGCTCGATGGCCAGATAGTGCCGGAAATCACGCTTTGAACTTTTGTCAAGGGCTGATACCTCGTGAAAGGTGTCAGCCCTCATATTTGAAAACGTTTTTTCAAATATGAGGTACTTGAAAACAGAAAAAACGTATTCTTTCTATAAAAATATGTAAGGGTGTGCATGCCGATTTGCATGATTGCAAATTATTTCCTATCATTGCATACGCCATCCGAACGGATGGAAGACAAGATTCAAATTCATAGTGTATCACCCTTAAAACAAAAAAATATGATGTTCAAGAAAATATTACTCTTTCTGTCTCTCATAGCAGTGCAAAGCGCAGCAGCCCAAGACAGCAGACCTCCTTTCTCCCTGCCCCAGTTGCCATATGCGACAAATGCCCTCGAGCCTGCCATCAGCAAGCAGACTGTCGAGCTGCACTACGGCAAGCATCTGCAGGCTTATGTGAACAATGTGAACAAAATGGTGGCCGGTACCACCTGGGAGGGCAAGACGCTGAACGAAATCATCGCCGGTGCCGAAGGGGCCTTGTACAACAACGCCGGACAGATTCTTAATCACGACCTCTATTTCAAGGGCTTTTCACCCAAGGGTGGGGGCGAACCGAAGGGGAATCTGGGCAAGGCGATCAAGGCGAAATGGGGTTCTTTCGAGGCTTTCAAGGAGGAGTTTGCCAAGCAGGCCACAGCACTCTTTGGGTCAGGATGGACCTGGTTGGCAAAGGATGCTGACGGACGGTTGCTGATCAAGAACTATGCCAACGGCGGAAACCCGGTGGAAGAGGGTCTGACGCCCATCTTGGGATTTGATGTCTGGGAGCATGCTTATTATTTGGACTATCAGAACCGCCGCGCCGATCATATCAAGGCGCTGTGGAGCATTATCGACTGGAAGGTGGTAAGCCGGCGCTTCGATCGCTGATGCCCATATCGCCATGGGCTGCCTGAAACGGAATTTCTGAAGCCCTTGCGGACTTCCGCACCTCTGATGCGGCATGCAGGCCGGATTCCACGTGGAGTCCGGCCTGCATCGTTGTCATTGACGCCTTAACATTCGTCCATTCAAGCCAGGCCGCCTTTTGTTGTCCTGTTTCATATCCTTACAAACGATTATACGGGGCGCCCGCTTGCCGGTTCTCTTTACCTATTTTTGTGTATTGCCCGTGTTCGGCAAATGAACTACCTTTGCCTCTGGTTATGGTAAAAAGAGTGTTTATAGGGACATGGCTGTCTCTTTCTTTGTCAAATAATATATGGGCTGTTGAGCCGCTGGACACGTTCACCATGCGTCAGGTGCAACTGAAGGAAGTGAGCGTCATCAGTCGCAATCTGGCTCGTGAGGCCCATCAGCAGGCCTACGCCGTAAGCGTGGTGGATTTGAAACGACACCAGCAGGAGGGCAGGTCATTGAACCGTGTCTTGAATTCGGTGGCCAGTGTGCGCATGCGTGAAAACGGAGGCTTGGGTTCTTCGTCCAGTTTGCAGATGAACGGTTTTCAGGGCAATCAGGTGCGGGTGTTTTTGGATGGCATGCCTATGCAGGGCTTGTCCTTAAGCCAAATGGGGGCTACGATGGCGGACCGCATAGAGGTGTATAAGGGCGTATTGCCTGTTTCATTGGGAGCGGATGCCCTGGGAGGTGCTGTGAACGTAGTAACGCGTGGTGCGCTGAATTTCCTGGATGCCAATTATTCCGTGGGCAGTTATCACACCCACCGTGCCCAAGTGAGTGGCGCATTGACACGCCCCAATGGATGGACCTTGCGGGGCAGCGCGTATCTGAATTACAGTCAGAACGACTACAAGGTGAAAGTGGGCGTTCAGGATCTTACGACCGGTCTGGTGGGTTCCGAGCAGTGGGTGCGTCGCTTTGCCGACGACCACCTGAGCGGTGGGTTGCGCTTGGAAGGCGGACTTACGGGAAAGCCGTGGGCGGACCATCTTCTGTTGGGCTTGACCGCCTCGACGATGAGTGGCGACGTACAGACGGGTGCCACAATGGATGCCGTTTACGGAGGCGTCAGAACCAGCGACTGGAGTCTGGTGCCCCATGTGCGGTATAAAAAAGACAACCTGATTCTGCCTGGTCTGAGCCTGCAAGCATGGGCCGGTTACGGCGCAACGAACACCCACCAACTGGACACGCTGAGCCGGCGATACAATTGGCTGGGGCATTATGCGGACAAGGCAACGGCCGGCGAGCGTTCGCTGACTGACGCCATCATCCGCCTGCGCCAGTGGCAGGCCAGCGCGTCGCTGTCCTATACGTTGGGCGAGCATCACCAGTTCTCCATGAACCATACGTTGCAGGCCAATCGCCGGCGCAGCGACGACCGTCGGCACCGCGACTTGGAAAGTAACAATGTCCTTGGTACGCTGGGCAAGCATATCACTGCCTTGGGTTATCAGATTCGGTACCAGCGTTGGAATGCCAATGCCTTTGTCAAGGGCTATGCACTGCATAGCCAGACGATGAAGAAGGTGGATTTGTTTCAGAGCAGCGAGCGGTGGGAGCAACTCGCCAGCCGGAAGTATCACATAGGTTTTGGCGGCGCGGCCACCTATTATCTGCTTCCTTCCTTGCAGGTGAAGGCCAGTGCCGAACGAGCCTATCGCTTGCCCGAAGTGATGGAGATGTTTGGCGATGGCCTCATACAGCAGAGCAATCCCGACTTGAAACCGGAGCGGTCAGACAATTACAATGTGGGAGTGCTGTTGCGCCAGCCTGTCGGTTTTAACCATCGCATTGATTTCGAGGCCACGGTCATTTGGCGCAATGCCCGCGACTTTATCCAAAAGGGCGTTTCGCTGTCCAACAATCCCACAACCGGATTTGAGAATCTGGGGCGTGTGAATACGCGCGGTTTTGAACTGAGTGTCGGCTATGCCTTGCGTCGCGAACTGAACCTCAGTGCTACCCTTACGTTTCAGGACATCAAGGACCGTATGGAGTACTATGACAACACGGGCTATACGGGAGGCAGTAAGATACGTAACATCACCTACGGCCAACGTCTGCCGAACATACCCTATCGTTTTGGATCGGCTCATGCCGACTATACTTTCTTCAGGAACATCCCCGGCAAGGACGCACGCTTGACGCTGTCCTACGACCTGAATTATGTCCATCGCTATTATCTGGCTTTCCCGGGATTGGGGTCGGCAGACAGCAAGAAGATTATTCCCCGACAGCTTTCGCATGATGCCGGCGTAGCCTACAGTCTTTGCCGTGGCCGCTACAGCGTGATGTTGGAGTGCCAGAATCTGACCGGAGCCTTGCTTTATGACAATTACCGCTTGCAGAAGCCTGGTCGTCAGGTGAATCTCAAGTTCCGTTATTTTATCAACAAAACCAATTAAACAACGTAAAAAAATGTACATCTCAAAGACACTTGCGGCTGTGGCCGCCTCAGCACTGCTTCTGACAGCATGCAGCGATGACAACAACGGCGGGGTATCCTCCCCGGCCCGCTCCAAGTATGCCCTATCTCTTGGAGTAACCGCTAATGGCAACACTACCTATTATGTGGTGAAAAGCAACGACCTGATGACGGGCACAATCTCGGCACAGGGCAACGGCTTGGAGGAAACCGGCTATCACGATTATATGCAGGCGGCCAACGGCAATATACTTAGTATCGGCGGCCTGGGCGTTACTGACGTGAATATGATTTCGCAGGATGCCCAGGGTGTTCTGAGCGTTCGTACCATGTTCCGTGCCAATACGGCGTTGAGCGAACTGTGCCAGGCGGATGACAAGACGCTCTTGGGTTTGGAAGTGCCGGCCACCCCACAAGCCGGGTCTCAGTTGACATTTTATGTGGTGGATGCCGTAACGGGCAGCGTAACCAATACAAATACCAGCAACGCCGTGGCCCCTCTGGCCCAGCAAGAGTGGCCCAGCGTAACGGGCATGAGCGTAAACAATGGCCATGTGTACGTTGCTTATGTCCCCATGAGTCGCGAGACCTATGCAACCCCCGCCACAGACTCGTGCTATGTGGCAGTCTTTACCTACCCCGGTTTGCAGTTCGAGAAACTGATGAAGGATGCGCGCACAGGCAATGCCGGCTCATGGAACGCCTACAATGCCTTCCAGCGCGACGAGCAGGGCGACCTGTATGTGATGTCGAACAGCAATGTGGCCAACGGTTTCAGCCAGAGCACTCAGGATGCTGCTTTCCTGCGTATCCGCAAGGGGCAGACGGAGTTTGACACAAATTATCTCTTCCCCTTCGGCAAGCAGACCGGTGGCCTGCGTCCCGCCCATTGGCTCTATGTGGGTAATGGCCTGGCCTATGCGCTTGTAAGTACAGAAACAGACCAGAGTGCAGAGAACCTGCGATGGAGCGACCGCAACCTGAAAGCCTATGTCGTAGACCTTTATAACCGGCGTGCCACAGAAGTGCAGGGTGTTCCTCTGCATAATGGCGACGGCGGACGCCGCTTTGCCGCCTTGGTCGAGGGCAATTATGTCTATCATTTAGTGAATGATGCCAGCGGCGCTTATATCTATCGTACCGACGTAACCTCCGCCACCGCCCAGCGGGGCGCACGCGTGGAGACTTCGTTCATAGCTGGTATGTTCAAGTTCTGAGACGAATGAACCGTATCCGCAATATCGCCCGATGGCTGCACAAGGTCATCGGGCTCTTTACTGCACTGGTGATGACCATTGTGTGTCTCACGGCATTGCCGCTGGCTGTGCGTGATGAACTTACGTTGGCCAGCGAGCCTTGGCGCATGGTGGATAACCCGGCAAAAGCAAAGGCGGAGGCTCCTGCCTCGCTTCTGGTGCAGGAAGCCGCAAGGGCAACGGGATGGGGGAAGCCTTCTGCACTGACGATGGGGCCTGTGGGGCGTGCCGCACAGGCCGATTATTGGCAGCAGGAGGTAACAGTACACATGGATCCCCATACGGCTCGTGTCCTGCATGTGCAGTGTGGACGGACAGGCACGCAACGTTTCCTGTCCTGGTGCATGGCCGGACATAAATATCTGTGGCTGCCTCATCAGATCGGACGCCAAGTAGTAGGGTGGAGTGCCCTGCTGTTGGTGCTGGTTCTTCTGACCGGTCTGGTGCTGTGGCTGCCACGTCGCTGGAATCGCACGTTGCTTCGCAACGGCCTGACCCTGCGCGCCCCTTGGACCATGAAGCGTCTGACGTGGCAGCTGCACAATGTCATGGGATTCTGGTTTTTCTTGCCGCTTCTGTCGGCCTGCCTGACGGGCATGGTCTTTGCTCTGCCTTGGTTCAGCCGTGGTGTCTATAGTCTGGCAAGTGGCGGCCGTGTCATGGAGGATTACACGCTGCCACCCTCGCAGAGCGATTCTGCCCTTCCGATGGCATCCGTTGATGCGCTGTTTGAAAAAGTAAAGGGTGATTCTCCCGATGCCCAACAGCTCTATCTTGTTTTGCCTGCTGATTCTTTGCAGAGCTATCGTGTCAGTGTGGTGCACAGGATGGGGTCGTATCTTCGACAGGACAACCTGTTCTTCGATCAGCGCACGCTGGCCGAGTTACCGGCCACAAGCCCCTGGGGCGGCCGTTGGCGTGATGGCACGCCGGCTGACCGCCTGATTCATGCTACCTTGGATATTCACGAAGGGCGTATTCTCTCCTGGCCCGGCCGCCTGTTGATGTTTCTGGCGTCGCTGTTTGGAGCCACCTTGCCCTTGACAGGCTTTGTGTTGTGGCTTCGCCGTGGTCGCAAGCCCGCTATTCCGGTCAGTCGCGGCTCGCGATAAAATATTACAATTTGCGCCTGTAATAACCTTGTCTCATGAATGCAACAATCTTGTAACAGGTGTTGTGTAGTTTTGCATCGTCTTTAGGAAGATGAACCAAACCTTCCTTTTGACGGATGTAAAAAGATGAAAAAGAGAATTTGCGTATTAGTAATTGGTATTAGTACATGCCTGTCTTCTGCTTTTGCAGGCGTTGTGGAAGGACAGGTAAGAGATGCAGAATTGGGTGAGTCGCTGATTGGGGCTTCTGTTACTTTTGCAAAGGGCAAGGGGACGACAACGAACCTGGACGGGGGGTTCCGGTTGGAAATCCCCAACGGCAGACAAAAACTTACGATCCGATATGTTGGCTATAAAACCATAGAAAAGGAAATTGTGGTTACATCAGCTCCACAGCAGCTGTCTTTTCTTATGGAGCCGGATGATATGGCATTAGGAACGCTCACCGTGGTCGCTGAAGCCAGGCATGACACGGAAGCGGCCATCATCCGCGAACAGCAGGAGGCCAATGTCTCGATGTCGAATGTTTCGGAACAGCATATCCGCCGCACGCAGGACAAGGATGCCGGAGAGGTGATCCGCCGTGTGCCGGGAGTCAGCATGATTGATGAAAAGTATGTCATGGTGCGCGGACTGGCACAGAGATACAATAATGTATGGATGAATAGCTCGGCCGTGCCCTCGAGTGAGGCGGACCAGCGGGCATTCTCGTTTGACATCATTCCTTCGTCCCAGATCAGCAACATGAAAGTGGTGAAGTCTGTCTCTGCGGAATATCCGGCAGATTACACCGGTGGTTTCATTGTTGTGAACACCAAAGACGTTCCGCAGCAGGACACCTGGAGCGTGAGCCTTGGAGGTGGCTATAATACGGAGACCCACTTCAAGGACCAAGCCTACTACAAAGGAAGTTCTACCGATTTCCTTGGTTTTGACAACGGCAGGCGAGGCTTGAGGGATGGGATGGGCAGTGTGCTGAATGCACAAAGCAACGGATTCTCCCTGCTTGACAATGATTTTAATAACGATTGGACGGTGAAATCGCGACAGCCCATCCTGGACCTGAGTCTGTCGGGAACATTCTCCAAACGGTGGAATACGGGTAGGGGACATACTTTGGGGCTGAACGGCAGTCTCAACTACAGTAATTCCTACCGTACGATGTCAGACATTGATAACAACCTGTTCGGTGCCTACGACCAGATTCATGACCAGTCCAACTTTTTGCGCAGGGCTAAGGACGACCAGAGCGTGAACAACGTTCGCCTTGGCGCGCTTCTTGGACTTGTCTGGTTTTCATCTGACAAGAACCATCGTGTCGAATTGAAGCAACTCTTCAACCAGTTGGGCAAGAGCCGGTACACGTACCGAAAGGGTTTTGACGCTCAGAGCGACTACACGGAACAGGCGGAGTATTACTACCAGAGCCGTTCAACTTACAATCTGGGCGTTTGCGGAAAGCATACGGTCTCGGAGGACAATCTGCTTGACTGGAACCTGGGATATGCTTATGCCAACAGAAACCTTCCCGACAGAAGACGCTACACGCTCTTCGGACAAGAGAACGGGAGCCTTGAAGTTGATAACCTGAATGACATAAACCGTGAATATTCCTTCTTGGACGAGCATATTTTTTCCGGTGCTGCAAACTGGGGCCGTAAGATCTCATTAGGTGCCTGGAAGCCGTCTTTGAAAGTGGGGTTATACGCAGAACACAGAAGACGAAAATACGACACACGCTTCTTCATTTATGCGTGGCCGATGGGACAGTTGCCACAGTCTATGCGGGACCTGGACGTTCCTACCGGGCTGCTGAACGAGAAGAACTATGGGGTCAACGGTCTCTACTTGTTGGAGCAGGTGGACTGGAGCAATAACTACGAGGCCAAGAACATGATAGGCAGTGGCTACCTTACGCTGTTGCTCCCCTTCTTCTCAAACAAATTGGAGGCGTACGGTGGGCTGAGGTATGAGTCCTCTCATACGGAACTCATTTCTCATACGCGGCGGCAGGAGTATTCTCCGCTGTCAACAAAATATGACTACAACGATTTCTTCCCTTCGCTCAACCTTACCTACCACCTCACGAAGAACCAGCAGATGAGGCTGGCGTATGGCAAGACCACGAATCGGCCCGAGTTCCGGGAATTGTCCACAAGTGTTTATTACGACTTCGACCTGGCATCAAACGTGCAAGGCAACCATAACCTGAAGGCGGCGTACATCGACAATGTTGATATGGGGTGGGAATGGTATCCCCATGCCGGCGAGGTGATCTCACTTTCCCTCTTCTACAAGCATTTCAAGAATCCGATAGAATGGACATATACCGTAGCCGGGGGTACGGACCTGGTATATACATACATGAATGCGGAGGGTGCCGACAATTACGGCATTGAGCTTGACGTAAGGAAGCAGCTTGACTTTTTGGGTCTGAAGCAGTTCTCCCTCTCCCTGAATGCCGCATGGATACATTCAAGTGTGAATTTCCCCAAGGGAAGCCGCGAACAGGACCGTCCGATGCAGGGCCAGTCGCCTTATCTGGTGAACGCGGGACTGTTCTTCAATGGCGACCTCGGAGGTCCGCAGCAAGCATGGAAGAAGGGCTGGACAGCAGCACTGCTTTATAATACCATCGGCAAGCGCATCATTGGTGTGGGAAGAAGCGTAGGCAGTGGGGAAACGGATGTCAGGGTTCCTGACAGTTATGAAATGCCCCGCCATCAGGTCGACTTGAACGTCGGAAAATCCTTCGGCCCCTTCGACTTGCGCCTTTCCTTCAGAGACATCCTTGCTCAGAAGATACAGTTCAAGCAGTTTGAGCAGACAAAAAAGGGGGAAATAGAACAGATAACCCGTTCTTACAAGCCTGGTCAGACCGTATTGCTTACAGCAACTTATAAATTATAATCATAGCGTTATGGGGGAAATCCCCATGGTTCAGATGTTTAACAAGAAAAGAAGAAAGATGAAGACAAAAAGTTTTCTCTCAGTGGCATTGCTCGCCACGGCGTTGTGTATGTCCTTGGTGGCATGTAGTGATGAAAACGATGCTCCGGAGGTTTCGGCCGTTGCTTATGTCTGGGGCACGGAGGGAAGTGTTAAGACATGCGACCATCTGCTGTTTACCCCGGATGGCAAGGAGGACGCTCACGGCAATGTCATCGGTAATGGCGATAAGGAGTTTATCTTCAAGGGTAAGCAGACGCTGAAAAGAGGTACTTACCTCTTGCGTGGATGGATTTATGTTGCGGAGGGTTCCGAACTGACCATAGAGCCGGGCACGGTCATCAAGGGCGAAAAGGAGTCCGCAGCCTCTCTTATCATTGAACCGGGGGCCAAGATATTCGCTCAGGGAACGGCCGCCCAGCCCATTGTATTTACTTCTGCCCAGGCAAAAGGCAGCCGCAGGCCGGGCGATTGGGGTGGCTTGATCCTTTGCGGTCGTGCGTTGAACAACAAGGGCGTGCTTGGACAGCAGATTGAGGGTGGCCCCCGAACAAAACACGGAGGCAATGACGCTGCGGATAACAGTGGTATCCTGAGTTATGTTCGCGTTGAGTTTGCCGGCTATCCCTTCCAGAAGGACAAGGAAATCAATGCCGTTACCTTTGGTAGTGTTGGTAGCGGCACCCAGGTGAACCACTTGCAGGTAAGTTATTCAAACGATGATTCTTTCGAGTGGTTCGGGGGGAATGTCAACTGCCGCTATCTGGTTGCCTTCAACGGTTGGGATGACGAGTTTGATACCGATAACGGTTATAGCGGCAAGGTCCAGTATGCACTTTCTATTCGCGACCCTCGCATTGCGGACACCTCTCAGTCCAACGGGTTTGAAAGTGATAACGACGCTGACGGTTCGCTCACACAGCCCTTTACCTCTGCGGTTTTCTCTAACGTAACTTTTGTCGGTCCGATGGGCATGGGCGGTTTCGAGAATACGCCTGATTACATCAATGGCGGTTCGATGTTCCCCCAGAATGGCTCTGCGCTGGGCAAGTTTCAGGCTGCCATGCAGATTCGCCGAAGCAGTCGTCTGGCTTGCTTCAACTCCGTTGCCATGGGCTATCCTATCGGCCTGATTATTGATGCCGAGAAGGGCGGAACGCAGGAATATGCCAAGGCCGGCAACCTCAAACTCCGGAATATTCTGTTTGCCGGAATGGAGATTACGGGCAGCGACGCCAATAAACGCTATTCGGATGATTTGTATGACGCGGCAAAGAAGACGGGAATCGACCCCTCGCAAGCGTCTTTCAGTTCTTCCTTCTTCAAGGCACAGCCCGGAAACCGTGTCTTCAGCCAGATTGCTGACCTGAGGCTTACGGGTTCAAACGGCGATTTTCCGGCAATCTTCCCTCTTGCCGATTCTCCTCTTCTTGGGGCGGCTCGTTTTGAGGATGAACTGCTTTCGTCCGGTTTCGACAAAGTAAGCTATGTTGGTGCATTCTCCGGCACTGCGAATTGGCTTGAAGGCTGGACGGAGTTTGACCCCCAGCACGCTGATTATTAAAGCGTCCTGTCAGTCGTTTCAGGTGATAAACCTGTAGCGTTGTCCGCGCTGGCAATGTCTTCCCCTTCGCGATATTCCAGAATATCGCCGGGCTGACATTCCAGCGCATGGCAGATGGCTTCCAGCGTCGAGAAACGCACGGCCTTGGCCTTGCCTGTTTTCAGTATGGAGAGGTTGGCAGGCGTCAGCCCCACGCGTTCGGACAGTTCGGTGAGCGACATCTTGCGGCGCGCCATCATCACGTCCAGGTTTACGATGATTTGTCCCATAGGCCGATGGCGTCAGATGGTGAGGTCCTGGTCCTGCTGCAGTTTCACCCCCGAACGGAGGAGGTCGGCAACTGCGGTAAAGACGATACCTAACATGATGTAGTTATTGGAAAAGCGTGTGTGTTCCTCTGCCTTGTATGGCACGAAATCCAGCAGCTGCTTGATGAGGCCTCCGCTACCGTCCTCCACCAGCAGGGGGAAGAGGATGCACAGGAGTCCGATTGCCGCAAGGGATGTGAAGGTGGATTCTACGAACACCTTGCCGTCGTAGAAGTTTCTGAGGATGCGCCAGGTAAGGAAGAGGATGGCGATTAGGAAGAGGTCCTCGTAGACTCCGAAGCCCAGGAAACGGCCGGTCCTGATGGCTTCCACCAGTTTGAATCCCACTTCCGCAATCAGGAGGAGGGAGATCAGTAACGATACGACAACAGTGAAAAAGGCACGCCCGTAAGCCTTGTCCTTTTCTCTCAGCCGCCAGGCCTGCACCAGATCGATGCCCAAGATTGTGATTTTCATTTTCATTGTGTATGTTTGGGTGATTAGAACGGTGCAAAGATAGGCATTAAAAAATAACGCACCAAGAAAAGCAGTAATAATTTATTGAAAAACGATAAATAATTACTGCTTTTCTTGGTACGTTCGGATTCCCTGATAATGATTAAATATGATTTTCCTGGATGTACTGCTCCATCTGCCGGCGCAGCGAACCCTGAGTCATGATGTCATCCACCTTCCATTCTTTGTTTTCGCGCACAAGGCGTAGCACCACAATGTTGTCCTGTCCTTTGCTGCCTATAAGGTCTTGTAGGAATACATAGCCCATGCAGCTGCCGTCGGCCTGAAGCGCAACGCGCGTTACGGTGGCTTTGGACCATAGGTCTTGGGAGTCTGTCCAGAAATCTGCCGACAGGAAACCGACTTCGCCCGTATGTTTCGCATCCCAGTTTTCAATGCGTTTGTATTGTTTGCAGAAGTCCGTTGTCGTGTGTCGTTTTACAAGGTCTGTCTTTTCCGAAGCCTTGGGGTCCTCGCTACTCAGTTTTCCCTTGCGGATGACATCGGCGTAGACAGCCTCAAGTGCCGTGCGTGCCTGCTTCTCGGTTTCATTCTCTTCTATTTCTTTCGGGGTCAGCTTGAACATGATGGGGATGGTGAAGCGCATTCTTACGGGTTGTCCGTGGATTTTGCCCGGAGTCCATCGGGGCATTTTGCGGAGCATACGGATTGTCTCCGTTGTAAGGTCGGTGCAGGGCGAACGTTTGATCTCTATGTTGGAAAGGCTTCCGTCCTTGTTCACAACGAGGGTTGCCATGACAAGTCCTTGGATTCCGGCCGCTTTGCAGCGTTCCGGGTATCTCAAATGTTTGGCGAGGTGGGCATCCCAATCGCCGGGAAACTGAGCCAGTTCCTCGACTACAAGGTGAATCGTGGTGTCCTGTTGTTCCGTCTGCTGCGCTTTGGTTGGGCTTAGTCCGAAAGCGCCCGTCAGCACAAATAAAGAAATGATGAGTTTGTCTTTCATGATGTTTTTGATGTTTGTGCGGCAAAATTAACGAATTTATCCTTACCATCCAATACCCAAGAAAAGAAAATTGGCCGTTGACTGTCCAAAGTAAAGACAATCAACGGCCAATTCCGTTATATCACTGGCTTACAGCCAACCTGCCTGGCCGACCAGAATGAGCATTATATAGCCGATAAGCAGACCCACCGCTCCGATGATGATGCCCACACGCATCATCTGCTTCTGCTCGATGAGGCCCGTGGCGTGTGCCAGGGCGTTGGGGGGCGTGGAGATGGGGAGAATCATGGCCAGGGAAGAACCTACGGCCACACCGATCAGCAGCGTGCTCACGCCGCCCAAGGAGGCAAGGGACGCGGAAGCGGAGATGCCTACGAGGGCAAGGATGGGCACGAGAAGGTTGGCCGTTGCCGTATGGCTGATGAAGTTAGCCATAGCGTAGCAGATAAGGCCGGAACCCACAACGAGCAACACAGGATTCCAACGCTCGAAAGGAATCGTGTTGATCAGGTGTGCCGCAAGACCCGTGTCCTGAAGCGCAACGCCAAGGGCGAAGCCGCCGGCCACCATCCAGAGCACGGACCAGTTGATCTCCTCCAAGTCGCGGCGCGTGATGATGCCTGCCACGCAGAACACACCCACGGGCAGCATGGCCACTACATTGGAATTAACCCCCGTGTATTTGTCCAGGCACCAAAGCAAAATGGTAACGGCAAAGGTAACGTACACGAGAATCGACTTCCAGTCCTTTTTCGCTTCACCCTCAATCTCCAGTTCGATGGTCTTCTGGGTGAAGGGGAAGAGGCGCAGGAGCACGAACCAGGAGATTACCAGCAGGATGATGGCCAAGGGGAACATGAAGAGCATCCACTGGCCAAAACCGATCTGCGCATTGAGGCCCTCGGGGTCGTTGAGGAACTTCAGTGCGATGGCATTGGGGGGTGTGCCGATGGGTGTGGCAATGCCGCCGATGTTCGCGCCGATGGGGATGGCCAATGCCAGGCTGATACGTCCCTTGCCGCTGGCGGGCAGCGACTTCAATACCGGGGAGAGGAACGTGAGCATCATGGCCGCCGTGGCCGTGTTGGAAAGGAACATGGAGAAAACGCCCGTAACCAGCAGGAAACCCAGCAGTACATTCTCGGACTTCTTGCCGAAGGGCGCCAGCATCACCTTGGCGAGTTTTGCGTCCAGACCCGTTTTCGTTGCCGCGATGGCCAGGATGAAGCCACCGATGAAGAGCATGATGATGGGGTCGGCAAAGCAAGCCATGATTTTCTTGTAGGAGATGAGCGTGCCCAGCGTGGACGCCTCGTAGCCCTGCGTCATGAGCCAGACCGAACTGTCGGAGGCCGTGAAGAGCAGGAGGACGATGATGGCCACGGAGGTCGTCCACGAGGGGATGGCCTCGAGAATCCACATCAGCGTGGCGAAGCAGAAGATACCTATGGTACGCTGCTCTACGACCGTAAGGTCTGGAATACCGAAGGCCGTAGTGGGCAGGTTCCAAAGGACGAGAAGTACGAACACGCAGAAAATGAGCTTAAAGGTGCGCGTGTTCGCTGTGAGCTCGCGCAACATGTCCTTTCTTTCGTGTTTGGCGGCTACAAGGTGATAGCCAATGAAGTTCTTGAACATTTGTTTTTGAAAGTGATATTATTTATGCGTTATGTGTGTTGTTTCATGTTGTAACGCAGTCTCTATTCGGCGATCACGCCAAATTCGGCTCCCGAACCAAAGACGTCGCCGTTTTGGCTGCTGAGGGCGGTGAAGCGTACGAAGCGCGCCTTTTGGGGCTTGCCAAGCATTACCTTCTGCTCCTTCTTGTTGCGGGGGAAACTGCCCTTGGCCACAGGCTCGCTCCAGTTCTTGCCGTCCATGGAGAGGCGCAGTTCGTAGTCCTTGACATCTCCGTTCTGACCGTCCTGACGGGGCAGGTAGGTGAAGCCCTTCACGGTCTTGACCTCGTTGATGTCAAATTCGATCCAGTGGGGATGCGTGCCCATGGTGATGGAGTACATCGTGTGCCAGATGGTGGTGGGGTCGCCGTCCACCAGGTTCGCACCCACTTCGCCATTGGGCGTTTCCTCGCTGCTTACGAAACTTACCTCCATGGGCACAGTCTCGATGGCGGCATAGCGCTCGGTTACCTTGCCGGCGGGGTTCTGGGCATACCAGGCCTCTACGGTGCCGCCTTTCTTGAGGTCGATGGGCTGACCGTCGTAACGCATGGCCTTGGAGGTCTTGCGGGTGCCAGCGGAGGTGATGCGGTACATGATGTCGTTGTTCTTGGCATATTGGTCGCCCTGGATCGTTACCTTGCCCGCACGGTTGCGTACGATGCTTACGGGGCAGCCATAGCTGGTGAGCACGTTCACCTGACGCCGGCGGTCCGTCTGCCGGTTCAGGGGGCGGATGATGAAGCTCATCTGATGCAGCGAACCCTTCACGCGGTCGTGCTCCAGGGGGCCGCCCTGGCCGCAGCTGTTACCGCCCAGACCCGTTACCTGGCAATCCAGGTGGAGATAGGTACCGTCGCTCTGGGGCAATTCGTGGGGATGCAGGGCCAGCGTCATCTGAACTGCGCTCCAGGGTAGGGCCGAGGTGGACATGCGGGATTCGTAGTTGGCGATGAAGGCCGCGCCCTGTCCGCTCTTGTCGGTCAGCGCGCACCAGCTTACGTCCTCGCGGTTGCCCATGCTCTGGGGCTTGGCGAAGTTCACGAACTGCTCCTGCACGGTGCTCTCGTAGAGTCCGAAGAAGGAACCGGACTTGCGGTCGGCATAGTTGTTCAAGGGGCCGCGGCCGTAGTAGGCATAGCGGTCGAATTGCGTGGGCAGTTTCATGGCGTAGCCCAGGCGAGGCAGAACGACACTGGGGTCGCTGGACACGATGCTGGCAGCCAACTGAACGCTTCCGTCGGGGAAGATGTTATACTCCAGCCCTTGGGTGAAGTGGAAGTCCTCGGGTGTCATCTCGCGTACCTGCTCGATCTTGATGTAGGGCTGACCCGCCTGGCCGGGACGTTTCACACCGAGTCCCTGATGGGTGGATTGGCTCCATACGGAATAGAAGATTGATACGCTGCCGTCCTCGCGCTGCGTTACGATGGGCTTGGCCGTGGTACGGTGGCGCAGGTCGTAAAGGCCGTTGTGGAACCACTGGTCGCGTGCCCAGTTGTCGTTGTCCACGGGAGCGCGGAAAGCGTCCAGCTTGGGCCCGCAGTCGGGGGCGAAAAGAGCCTGGCCGTTGTATTCCAGTTCGCTGATGCTGCCTTGCTTGTTGTCGAACACGATGCGGAAGCCTTCGCCTTGGATGGTCGTCCGGGCTTCGCCAACGCTTACGTTGGGCTTGCTGCCCTTGGCCACTTGGGCGATGGGCTGATAGGGAGTCTTTGCGCTGCCTTGGCGCAGTTCAAACTGCTCGGACATCTGCACGTAGCCTTTCTTGGCCCAGGGCATGTCCTGCTTCAGGAGGAACTGTACCTCCAAGGTTACGTTGTCTTGGTCTGCCGCCAATTTCACGGGTATGTCGACGGTGGTCTTCCGGCGGGGCTGCAGGCCGTTCAGCTGAGGCAGCGTGCCACGGGAAATCTCGCGTCCTTCCTGGCTGACGATGTAGATGACATCATAGTCGAGGGGCAGGAAATAGTTTTTGTTCAGTACCTCAACGGTGCCCTTGGCGGGGTCCGTGAGTTTCAGGCCTACGTTCTGGAGTACCTTCTTCACCTCAAAATACTGGGGCTTGGGCGAAAGGTCGGGCAGCATGATGCCGTTCATGCAGAACATGCCGTCGTTGGGCCATTCGCCGTGGTCGCCGCCATAGCCGGTGTAGCGCTTGCCGTCCTTGGTGTAGGCGATGATGGCTTGGTCCACCCAGTCCCAGATGGCGCCGCCGCAGAAGAAGTTGGTGCTCTCCATGGCCTCCCAGTAATCCACGAAATTGCCTAAGCTGTTGCCCATCGAGTGGGCGAACTCGCTGATGTGGAAGGGATATTTGATGTTGTATTTGCCACGTACGGCCTGTTGCACCCAGGCCACGGAAGGATACTGGTTGGAACCCATGTCCACGTTGCGCCAGCCGTTGTCCGTGTCGCGTTCGTACTGGATGGGGCGGCTGGTGTCGAAGGCCTTGATGGCGTTGTATGCCGCTTGGAAGTTCTTGCCCGGGCCGGCCTCGGTGCCAAGGCTCCAGATGACGATGCTGGGGTGGTTCACGTGGGCGCGCACAAGCTCCATGTTGCGGGCCACGTGGGCCGCTTCCCATTCCTTGGGGTGGGAGAGGGAGGCTGCGCCGTAGTAGTACTGGTGGCTTTCCAGATTGGCCTCGTCCTCCAGGTAAAGGCCGTATTTGTCGCTCAGGTAGTAGAAATAGGGGTCGTTGCTGTAGTGTGACAAACGGACGTGGTTGATGTTGCCGCGCTTCATGAGCATCACCTCACGCTCCATCTGCTCGTGGCTGATGGCGTGTCCCGTAGTGGGGTTGGTCTCGTGGCGGTTCACGCCCTTCAGCTTGACGGGCTTGTCGTTGACATAGAAATAGCGGCCGGCCAGACCGAACTCGTCGTCCTTGGCCTCCGTTTCGCGAATCTCCACGGTGCGCACGCCGAAATAGGTGCTCACGGCATCCACCACGCGCCCCTTCTTGTCCAGCATGCTGACCACCATCACGTAGCGGTTAGGCTCCTCGGCGCTCCAGAGCTTGGGGTTCCGGATGTCAAAATTGACATTTTGCAGGCCGGTGGTCAGGCTGGCCACGGCCTCGCCCGTCTTGTCGCTGTACAGGTCCACGGGGAAGATGTCGTAGCGCAAGCCGTTCATGGCCCGTTGCTTGCCGTGGTTGCGCAGTTCGATCTGCACGTTCACGCGGGCCATGCCGTTGCGGATGCTGGTGGTGCGTACCGCCATGTCTCGGATTTCCTGCTCGGGAGTGGCGGTCAGATAGGTGGAGCGGATGATGCCGGGCAGGCGGAACATATCCTGCGACTCCAGGAACGAACCGTCGCTGTGGCGGTACACCTCTACGGCCACCGTGTTCTCGCCCTTCTTGTTCAGGAAGGGGGTGATGTTGAACTGCGCCGTGTTGCGGCTGTTCTTTGAAAAACCGACATAGCGGCCGTTGATCCAAAGGTAGAAGAAGGAATCCACACCGTCGAAATTGATGAAGATCTGGCGGCCCTTCCATGCCTGGGGCACGGTGAAGCGACGCAGGTAGGAACCCACCTCGTTGCGGTACTTATAGGTCGTCCACTCCACGGGAGGAGTGCGCATCACGCCTTTCTTCCAGTCGTCTACAGCCACCTCGTGGTAGAACAGGACGGGTTGGTTGACATAGGCGGGGATGCCGTATTTCATGGTGCCGTCCTTTTGCAGTCCCTGCACGTTCCAGCAGCCGGGCACCTGAATGTCATCCCAGCCGGAAGCGTCGAAACCAAGCTTGTGGAAACTGGAGTCGCGTTGCTCGGGCGTGGGTACCCAGTTGAACTTCCACGTTCCGTCCAGGCTTTGGTAATAGGGGCTTGCCTTGGGCAGCACCTGACGCGCCTGTCCGACGGTGGGGAAAGAGAACATGTAGGCACGGGGCTGCTCTTTGTTAAGGCTCAGGTCCTCGGGACTTTGCCATTCACGGCCCGAGGGGGCGGCCTGAAGTCCGTAATGGAACCCTTTCAGGTTCTCGGCTTGGGCACTGAGAGCCAAAGCCATCAGTGTGGTTAGGAAAATCTTCTTCATACTTAAAGGGTTTGTTGTTGTCTGTTTCAGGTTGCAAAGATAACCAAACTAAGGCATAAATAAAAATAAATAATGCCGGAAAATAGGGCTTTGGGTTGACATAAATCAAGAAAAAGACGGTTTTTATCCGGAAACGTCTCTTTTCCCTTGCTGTTCTGAAATATAGCCCTACCTTTGCACCAGTTTTTCATGGTATTAGATTTAAGGTTAATGAAAAGATTGGTTGTCGTGATGACAACCTTCTTTGTTTTTATACCCTCCCTTGTTTTTCCCCTCTTTTTCAGGCTTTTGTTGGCTTTCCTCAAGCCCTTTGAAAACATATAATAGTTTTGGGCAAATTAACGGGTTGTTTTTAAAAAACATGCTATTGTTTTTTATCATCTACATCATCATCTACATTATCATCTACATCATCATCTACATTATCATCTACATCATCATCTACATTATAGTTCCATTCGTTCCATTTCGTTCCATTTGGGTGTATTTCCTTCCCTTATTCGGCTGTTCGGGTGTCCTGTAATGGCAAAAGGAGGATGGTATGTCGGCCGGAAAGAGAAAAGATGTTAATTTTGTGTGTTGCGACAGAAAGTTTTGTCTTTGGCATGGCTTTTGAAAGATTGTTTTTGTGTAACTTTGGAAAAACTACAAACAAATCAAACAAAAACAAGAAATTATGTCAACAACATTGATTATCGTACTCGTAGTGGTAGGTCTGATTGCCCTTTGGCTCGTTAGTATTTACAACAATCTGGTGGGCTTGCGCAACAACCGCGAAAATGCTTTCGCCAATATTGATGTGCAGCTGCGCCAACGCTACGATCTGATTCCCAATCTGGTGGCCACCGTCAAGGGCTATGCCACCCACGAACGTGAGCTTCTGGAGAACATCACCAAGGCACGCTCTGCCGCCATGAGTGCCACGAACATCAGCGACAAGGTGGTGGCCGAAAACCAGCTCTCCGCCGCCTTGAACGGGCTGAAGGTGCAGGTGGAAGCTTATCCCGAACTGAAGGCCAACGAGAATTTCAGGCAGTTGCAGATGGAACTGGGCGACATCGAGAACAAACTGGCCGCCACGCGCCGCTTCTTTAACAGTGCCACGAAGGAACTGAACACGGCCGTGCAGAGTTTCCCCGCCAACCTGCTTGCGGGTATGTTCGGCTTCCGTCGCGAGCCTATGTTTGAAATTGCGGCCGAGGAGCGTGCCCAGGTGAGTGCCGCCCCCAAGGTTGAATTTTAAGTCGTGAGCATGAAATACGTTGGCATGCAGACGCAGATCAGGCGTAACAACCTCTATTCTGCGCTTCTGCTCTTATCCTTCCCCGTCATCCTGTTGGGCATGGTGTGGGTGTTCCTCTATGCCGTGAACGCGTTGGAGGGCGACCACTACGATGCCTACGGCAATGTCGTGCAGGGAGTTACACTTGAGGAGGTCAATGCTTATTTCCTGCAGGCTGTTCCTTGGGTGGTGGGCGGCGTGGGCCTTTGGTTCGTGATAGCCTATTTCGCCAATGCCCAGATGATTCAGCGTGCGGTGGGAGCGCGCCCCCTGGCGCGGCGCGAGAATCCGCGGGTCTATAACCTTGTGGAGAACCTCTGCATCGCCAATGGCATGGATATGCCCAAGATAAATGTCGTGAACGACCCCCAGCTGAACGCTTTTGCCAGCGGCATCAACAAGGACAGCTACACCGTTACCGTTACCACCGGCCTGCTGCGTGTCCTGGACGACGAGGAACTGGAGGGCGTGCTGGCGCATGAACTGACGCACATCCGCAATCGTGATACGCGCCTTTTGATTACCAGCATCATCTTCGTGGGCATTATCTCTACCCTGATGAGTATGTTGGTGCGTACGCTCTACTATAACTTCTTGTTTGGCGGACGCCGCCGCTCCGATGACCGCAACAACAGCGGTGGCAGTGCGCTTGTGGTGATGCTGGTCGCGCTCGTGTGTGCCGCTGTGGCTTATGTCTTCACGCTGCTTACGCGCTTTGCCATCTCGCGCAGCCGTGAATATATGGCGGATGCGGGGGGCGCCCAGATGAGCGGCAATCCGCGGGCGCTGGCCAGTGCCCTGCGTAAGATCAGCAGCAATCCAGGGCTGGACAGCGTGGAGCGCGAGGATGTGGCGCAGCTGTTCATCATGCGCCCCGATGAGATGAAGCAGGGGGTGATGAGCCTGATCGATGGGCTTTTCAGTACGCACCCCGACCCGCGCAAGCGTATCGCCCTGCTGGAGCAGTATTGATCGGGAGGGGCTGTCAGGATGACCATTCAGCAACAACTCTTGCGGCAGCGCGCCTTGCTGCAGCTGGAATATGAGGCGGAAAAGCAGGCTTACGAGGAACTGAGCCGTCAGATGGGTGTCCGGCGCAAGGTGAAGCGTGGCGACGCGTGGTGTCCTGTCCGGGTGGCGCGCACGTTCTACAATTCGCTGAACCAGCCTTGTGTCGAAATTACGCGTCAGGTGGATGGCGAGGCGGAGCATAACTTCGAGTTCTCGCGCCCTGTCGTCTTCTTCCGGATGGGCGAGGGGGAAGCGCGCTTTCTGCCCGTCCGCGCCACGGTCAGCTATGCCGAGAACGAACGTATGGTGGTGGTCCTGTCTGACATGAGCCAGGCCGGACTGCTGCGCTCTTCGGAGGCCTTGGGCGTACAGCTCTATTTCGACGAGTCGACGTATCGCCTCAT
This sequence comes from Prevotellaceae bacterium, assembly GCA_028723455.1. Lineage (GTDB taxonomy): Bacteria > Bacteroidota > Bacteroidia > Bacteroidales > Bacteroidaceae > Physcousia. Next base: position 34,173 of record JAQYEW010000035.1, read on the forward strand.
GTTTGAGTCGCTGGACAAGGTGATGAAAGCCAAGGGCAACCGTCTGGCGTACCTGCGCGACCTTTTTTACAGCAACAACATCCCTGCCCAAACCTTTTCCTTTGCGCCCATCGGTGTGCCTTGGCTCAATCCTACGCAGGAGAAGGCTGTTAACGAGGTGCTCCGTGCCAAGGATGTGATGGTTGTGCATGGTCCCCCGGGGACAGGCAAAACGACGACCTTGGTGGAGGCCATCCATGAAACCCTGCTGCGTGAACCCCAGGTGATGGTGTGCGCGCAGAGTAACATGGCTGTGGATTGGATCAGCGAAAAACTGGTGGACCGCGGCATCCGGGTGCTGCGTATCGGCAACCCCGTGCGTGTGAACGACAAGATGTTGGGTTTCACCTACGAACGCCGCTTCGAGGCGCATCCCGATTATCCCGCGCTGTGGGCGATACGCAAGAGCATACGCCAGCTGCGCTCCAACCGCAAGTCCGCCGGCCAAGGCTGCCACCAGCAGCTGAACCGCTTGCAAGACCGGGCTGCGGAGTTGGAAGTCAGTATGCGGCAGCAGCTCTTCGCCGAGGCGCGCGTGGTGGCCTGCACCCTCAGTTCAAGTGCCAACCAATTGCTGGCAGGCATGAAATTTTCCACCCTCTTCATCGACGAGGCTGCCCAGGCGCTGGAAGCGGCCTGCTGGACAGCCATACGCAAGTGCTCGCGCGTCATCCTGGCGGGCGACCATTGCCAGCTGCCTCCGACGCTCAAAAGCCATGAAGCCTTGCGGGAGGGGCTCGGACGTACGCTCATGGAACGTATCGTGGATAACAAGCCGCAGAGCGTCAGCCTCTTGGAAGTGCAGTATCGCATGAACGAGAAAATCATGCGTTTCAGTAGCGATTGGTTCTACGACGGACGGCTGCAGAGCGACCCCAGTGTGCGTGATCGAGGTATCCTTGATCTCGACGAGCCTATGCAGTGGATTGATACGCACGGCGAGGAGGATGGGGGCGAAGAGTTCGTGGGCGAGAGCTTCGGACGCATCAACAGGCGCGAGGCGCGGCTCACGCTGCAACATCTGGAAACCTATTTCCTGAAGATCGGAAAGCAACGTATCCTGGACGAACGGATCGACGTGGGCGTCATATCGCCCTATCGTGCCCAGGTGCAGCATCTGCGCCAGCTCATTCAGGCGAGCGCCTTTTTCAAGCCCTTCCGTCATCTTGTCAGTGTGAATACGGTGGACGGCTTTCAGGGGCAGGAACGCGATATCATCTTCATTTCGCTCGTGCGGAGCAATGCCGGGGGCGAGATAGGATTCCTTGCCGACCTGAGGCGTATGAACGTGGCAATCACGCGTGCACGCATGAAACTGATCATCCTGGGCGATGCCGGCACGCTCTGCAAGCACAGATTCTACCGGCAGCTTTACGGGCAATGTGCGGCAGGCGAATCTTTCTCTCGCTGAACATTTGCCTATCTTGTTGAAAACCGCTACCTTTGCCCCTGTAAACAATAATACTATTTAGAATGAAGTCAACCATATCTCCTGACATCCTTTATATTGGTCAGGACAACGCGGAGCAACGCCTCTTTGAATCGCAGTACGCAACGCCCAAGGGCATGTGCTATAACTCCTATGTCATCATGGACGATAAGGTGGCCGTCATGGATACCGCCGACGCTTCCGTCCTTGACAACTGGGAGCGCAGTCTGGAAGAAGCCTTGGGTGACCGCTTGCCCGACTACCTCGTGGTTCATCATCTGGAACCGGACCACGCCGCGGGTATTGACCGCGTGATGAACAAATATCCTAACGTGAAACTGGTGTGCAGCGGCAAAGCCGCACAGATGGTGCCTTTGTACTTCGATACGAAGGTGGATATGCAACGTGTGCATACCGTTACAGAGGGCGGCGTGCTGCCCTTGGGCCGTCATACGCTTCAGTTCGTGATGGCACCTATGGTCCACTGGCCCGAGGTGATGGTCAGCTACGACGCTGCCTCAAAGGTGCTCTTCTCGGCTGATGCTTTCGGGACGTTTGGCGTCTATGATGCCAGTGCGGAGGATTGGGCAGGCGAGGCCCGTCGCTATTACTTCAATATCTGCGGCAAGTATGGGGCTCCTGTCAGCAAACTGCTCAAGGCGGTTTCTGCTTTTGAGATTGAACAGATTCTGCCACTTCACGGACCCATGCTCTGTGGAGGGAAGATGATGGAGGCATTGCGCCTTTATAATATATGGGCCGGGTATGGCGTGGAAACGGAGGGTGTGATGATAGCCCATGCCAGTATCCATGGCAACACTGCCCAAGCCGCGGTCCGGCTCAAGGAAATCCTGCTGGACAAGGGGTGCGGGAACGTGCTGCTTTGCGACCTTACTCGTGACGATATGTCCAAGGCGCTCTCTGATGCTTTTCGCTTTGGAAAGATTGTGCTGGCTGCCAGCAGCTATGATGCGGGCGTGTTCTCCCCCATGCACGACTTCCTGTACCGCCTTAGCGCCAAGGCATGGCAGGACCGTCAGGTGGCGCTCGTCGAAAACGGCTCTTGGCTGCCCAGTGCCGCGCGTACGATGAAGGCAATGCTGGAAGGCATGAAGAACATTACGTTCATTGCGGACCCCATCACGTTGCGCGGGCGGCTTAAGGACTGCGACGAACTGGCTCTCCACGTGCTGTCCGAGGAACTCCTCTGACAGCCCGGTCAGGGCCCTTATATATTTAATGTGTAACGCATCATTTTCTTTTTTTCCGATTTTTTTCTCCGTAATATTTGGTGCGTAATGAAAAAAGCCCTACCTTTGCACTCGCAATCGGGGAAACGCGGTTTGCCGTGAAAACGGGATTTTCCGCCCTCCGCAAGGTTGCATGCGATACTTGAAAGATTTTCATAGACAGATAGATGTAGTACAAGAAACTATGATTTAGAAGCGAACCGTCAATTTTGATAAATTGCGAAGAAAGAGTTCGGGCAAATGATTACGTTGTGATATTATCGTCTTTTCAATAATCAGACAAGATGCCGCAAGGCAAAACAATATTGTACAATGAAGAGTTTGATCCTGGCTCAGGATGAACGCTAGCTACAGGCTTAACACATGCAAGTCGAGGGGCAGCGGGGTGTCAGCTTGCTGACACTGCCGGCGACCGGCGCACGGGTGCGTAACGCGTA
>JAQYEW010000036.1 GCA_028723455.1 Prevotellaceae bacterium
ATAACTCTTAAATATATCGGAGTGAATCTGCCGATTTCGGTTGAAGAGTACTTGACTAAGAAATATCCACAGTTAAAAATACTTTTTGATAAATTTAAACTGGAAATGGATTTTGATTATATGCTAAGAGAATTGGAAGTATAAGATAGATGTAATACCCTCTTTCAGCAGAACCAAAGAATAAATGTGTTGCCGAAGTATTCTGTTTATCTCTGTTTGGACAATTTTAATTACATTTAAGGTTATTCAATCCCCATTTAATCAACAGATATGGTTAAGCAGCCCACGCTATAACGTGGGAACTGCCATGCCAATTCTTGTTGATTTAGTGTGTTAAGTTTCTCAGGCTTCGTACTTACAAGAGTAGCATAACGCTCCTTTTATTTCAAATGTCTTGGAAAGAGTTACCTCCATCCATTCGCAAAGTTACAATTTTCCCTTGATAATCATCTATGTTTGAGCGATTTTCTTCATTTTGAGCATGAAAATCGATTGAAAATCATTGGTTGAAAGAGTTATTTGCCACAAAATGTGTATCACATTCTCCTATATCAAGTCCGTTATAAGATAAAAATCCCTAAAAATTCTCTGTAATCCCATGAAATTTCAGGAGGTCACTATTGTAGAGTTTGGTTTCAAAAAGGTCACCTGAAGGTCACCAGGAAAAGAAAAAGCACCTACAGAATGTCTGTAAGTGCTTGATTTTCAAGGTGGACCAGACAGGGCTTGAACCTGTGACCTCCAGATTATGAGTCTGTTGCTCTAACCAACTGAGCTACAAGTCCGTTGCCATGTGAGAACGCGTTAGCGTTTGCAAAGGTAGGAAAAGAATGTGAGAAAAGAAAATTTTATGTCATTTTTTTAGTTACCTTTGTACGTTAGGAAGATTACTATTAAAAAAAAGAAATATGAGACTTTCTGGTAGGAGACAGAGTTCGAACGTGGACGACCGGCGCGGCATGAGCGGAGGTGCGAAAGCCGGCGTCGGCGGCATCGCCGGTATCATCATCATCGCGCTAATGACCTTCCTAAAGGGAGGTGATCTGGGGGATGTGGTAACCAACGTGGTGCAGCAACAGTTGCAGGGTCAGGTCGTTGAACAGAGCGCGGGCGGACAGCGAGAGTTCTCGCAGGAGGAACAAGAGGCGGCGGAGTTTTCGAAGCAGGTGCTGGCCAGCCTGGAGGACGTTTGGACGGAGCAGTTCAAAAAGAACGGCGAGACCTATCGCTACCCTACCATGGTGCTCTTTACGGGCAGCGTGCAAACGGCCTGCGGCAACGGGTCCTCGCAGATGGGTCCTTTCTATTGCAGCGGCGACGAGAGCCTCTACCTGGATTTGTCTTTCTTCACGATGATGCGCAGCCAGATGGGCATCGACGTCAATTCGCGCCAGTCGTTCGCCTATGCCTACGTGATTGCTCACGAAGTGGGTCATCACATAGAGCACGTGCGTGGTATTCTGGACCGTGCGCACAGGCGCATGAGCCGTATGAGCCAGGCAGATGCTAACAAACTGAGCGTGAAGCTGGAGCTGCTGGCTGATTATTATGCAGGGTGCTGGGCGCATTACGAACAGCAACGCTACGGCAGTCTGGAGGACACGGACTTGGCGGATGCCATTGATGCCGCACACAAAATCGGCGACGATTACCTGCAAAAGCAGGCCCGCGGCCATGCCTCACCCGAGACCTTCACCCACGGCACCTCGGAGCAACGCATGTATTGGCTGAAACGAGGCTACGAGACTGGCGACTGGAACACGACCACCTTTGAAGCCGGTGATCTGGACTGACAGAATAAAAGATGTATATAGCCACGATCGGTTTTTTTGATGGTGTTCACCGAGGCCACCAATGCCTGATTGCGCAGTTACGCAGGAGGGCAATGGAAATGGGGCTGGAAAGCATGGTAGTTACCTTCCGCAACCATCCACGCGAGGTGCTTCAACCGGATTTCTCGCCCCTGTTATTGACGCTCTCGTCCGAAAAAGAACACTTGCTGCACGGCACGGGCGTGGACCGTGTCGTGATGCTGTCCTTTACCCGGGAGTTAGCGGAAATGAGTGCCCGTGATTTCATGCAGATGTTGCATGAAACGTATGAGGTAAGCGCCATCGTGATGGGCTATGACCACCGTTTCGGCAACGACGGAGGTACATTTGAGGACTACGTGGCACGTGGAGCAGAGACGGGCGTCCGCGTGTTCTTGGCAGACGAACTGGAAGACGAAAAAGTAAGCAGCCGGCTGGTGCGCCAATGTATCGGCGAGGGCGATGTGGCCCAGGCGGCGCGGCTAATGGGTCGCCCCTATGGTGTGAACGCCTTGGTGGAGCATGGGCAGGCCATTGGCCGCCAATTAGGATTCCCCACAGCAAATTTGATTTGGCCACAGCATCAGTTGATGCCCAAGCGCGGTGTGTATGCCGTGGATGCCTTGTTAGACGACGGCAGCCGCTGGCGTGGCATGCTGAACATCGGCCACCGTCCCACGATAGACAGTAACGTGCGCACCACGACTGAGGTGCATCTGCTGGATTTTCAAGGTAACCTGTACGGACGTCAGATACATGTTGACTTTCTGCGCCGCCTGCGCGACGAACGGCAATTTGAAAGCCGCGAGGCTCTGGCGGAACAATTAAAATGCGATGCCGAGATGGCACGACGTTAAAAAAAGGTTTTTATTAAAAGTTTTCTGGCACGTAAAAGCGAGTGAATTGAAAAATACGTATATTTGTAAACGACATTGTTTAATATACAAAGTTTTTCTTTATGCTACACGTGCAACTGCCAGACCACACGGTTCGCAGGCTCAGCTTCTACTTGGCTATGGAGGAGTATGTAGCCCAAGAAATGATGTCAGATGAAGCATTCTTCATGTGGCAGGTTGAACCCAGTGTGATTTTTGGGCTCAACCAGGTGGTTGAGAACGAAGTGAACATCCCCTACTGCCGCCAGCATGGCATTCAGATGTACCGTCGCAAGAGCGGTGGCGGATGTGTCTACGCCGACATGAGTAACGTCATGCTTTCCTACATTTGCAGCGATACCAACGTGGACGCTACCTTCGCCCGCTACATGACGATGTTCGCCGAGGCCCTGTGCCGGTTGGGATTTCCCGCACAAAAGAACGACCACAACGACATCATGATTGACAACCGCAAGGTTTCGGGCAACGCCATCTACCATCTTCCCCACCGCAATATCGCGCATGGCACCCTGCTTTACGACACCAACATGGAGCACATGCTGAACGCCATCACGCCCCCTCACGAAAAACTGAGCAAGCACGGCGTGGAGAGCGTGCGGCAAAGAATCTGCCTGTTGAGCGAATATACCGACCGGCCCTTTGCGGACATCATCCAGGCGCTTCAGGATTTGCTCTGCACCTCCACCCGCATACTTACCGACGCAGATATTGCCCAAATAGAAGAGATTGAGAAGGAATACCTGGACCCGGCCTTTATCTTCAGGAAATAGAGCACTTAAAACCCTAACAGAAAACACCTTAACCTAAAAACTATGGAGAATAAAAGAACCTGTCTCTACGACAAACATGTAGCCCTGGGCGCGCTGATCTCGCCATTCAGCGGTTTTGACATGCCTATCCAGTACACCTCTATCATCGAGGAGCATCAGGCCGTGCGCCAACGTTGCGGCGTATTCGACGTTTCGCACATGGGCGAGGTGTGGGTCAGCGGTCCGGATGCCGAACGTTTTGTGAACCATATTTTCACCAACGACGTTAGCGACGCTCCCCTGGGCAAGATTTTCTACGGCATGATGTGCTATCCCGATGGCGGCACCGTGGACGACCTGCTTGTCTACAAGATGGCACCCCAGAGTTTCTTTATCGTTATCAATGCCGGCAACATAGACAAGGACGTAGCCTGGATGCGCGACCATGCCGAGGGCTTCGACATTGAACTGGAACACAAGAGCGATTATTATGGCCAGCTGGCCGTACAGGGGCCGGAATCAGAGTCCGTTGTGGAGGAGGTGCTGGGCCTGACTTGCAAGGAACTGGCCTTCTACACCGTCAAGAGCATTGAGACGGAGGGCGAAACCCTCATTGTATCACGCACAGGATATACGGGCGAGGACGGTTTTGAAGTCTACGGCTCGCACGCTTACATCCGCGGCGCGTGGGACAAACTGACGCAAAACGGCCGCTGCCAGCCCTGCGGATTGGGCTGTCGCGATACCCTGCGCTTCGAGGTTGGCCTGCCGCTCTACGGCGACGAACTGACGGAGAACATCTCGCCCATCATGGCCGGCTTGGGCATGTTCGTCAAGTTGGACAAGCGGGATTTCATCGGTCGCGACGCCCTGTTAAAGCAGAAGGCGGAAGGCGTTGCACAGCGTCTGCGCGGCATTGAGTTGGATGGCAACGCCGTGCCGCGTCACGGATACAGCGTTATCGCGGACGGCCGTGAGGTGGGCCAAATAACCACCGGCTACCGTTTGATCTCCGTTGACAAGAGTTGCGCTGTGGCCCTTGTGGACAGCAACCTTGAGCTGGGCGACCGCGTGGAGGTGCAGATCCGCAAGAAGACCTTCCCCGGCACCATCGTCAAGAAGAAATTCTACGACAAACACTATAAGAAATAACTTAAATCTAAAAAACGAAAAACTATGGCAAACATTATTGAAGGACTCTATTACTGCGAGTCGCACGAGTATGTACGTGTTGAGGACGGCTTCGGCTACATCGGCATTACGGATTACGCCCAGCATGCCTTGGGCAACGTTGTATATATCGACATGCCGGAGGCAGATGACGAGGTTACGGCCGGCGAGGAGTTCGGCGCAGTGGAAAGCGTGAAGGCAGCCTCGGACCTGGTATCGCCCGTTAGCGGCAAGGTGGTAGAGGTAAACGAGGACCTGGAAGAAACCCCCGGACTGGTGAACAAGGACGCATACGGCAACTGGATCATCAAGGTAGAGCTGAGCGACCCCAACGAATTAACAAGCCTGATGGATGCCGCGGCTTACGCTGCTTTCATTGAAAAAAAGTGAAACTGCCATGACCTACAAATTCTTTCCTCACACCGATGCGGACGTGCAGGCTATGCTGCAACGCATCGGGGTGGAGTCGCTCAGCGACCTCTACGCCGATGTGCCGGAGGACCTGAAACTGAAGCGGGACTTTGCGCTGCCCGGCGCAAAAAGCGAAATAGAAGTGCGCCGCTTCTTTGAGCAACTGGCGCAAAAGAACCAGGTGCTCACGTGCTTCGCCGGTGCCGGTACCTATGACCACTACGCCCCCGCCATCATACCGACGCTCATCGGACGCTCCGAGTTCCTTACAAGCTACACGCCCTATCAGGCCGAGGTTTCACAAGGTACGCTCCATTACATCTTCGAGTTCCAAAGCATGATGGCCGAACTGACGGGCATGGACGTTTCCAATGCCTCGATGTACGACGGATCCACGGCCACAGCCGAAGCCATGCTGATGGCCGCCAACAATTCCAAGAAGAGCAACCGCGTGCTGATCTCCGCCACCACGGACGAGAAAATCATCCGGGTGGTGCAGACCTACGCCCACTTCCAGGGTGTGCAACTGGACATCGTTCCTGCCAAGGATGGCGTTACAGACCACGAACGCCTGCAAGAGATGATCGCCGAAGCCCCCACTGCCGGCCTCATCGTCCAGCAGCCCAACCGCTATGGCATCATCGAGGACTTCACCGGCATGGCTTCCCTGTGCCACGACAACAAGGCCCTCTTCATCATCAACAGTGTTGCGGCCGACCTTGCCTTGCTTAAAACGCCCGGCGAATGGGGAGCCGACGTTGCCGTGGGCGACGGCCAGACATTGGGTATCCCCATGTCCTATGGCGGTCCCGGCGTAGGCTACATGTGTGTTACGGAAAAACTGATGCGCAAGATGCCCGGACGCATCGTCGGGCAAACGGTGGATGCCGAGGGACGGCGCGCCTTCGTGCTCACCCTTCAGGCACGCGAGCAACATATCCGTCGCCAGAAAGCCACGTCAAACATCTGTAGCAACCAGTCTCTGATGGCACTCTACGTAACCATCTACATGGCTCTCATGGGCAATCAGGGATTGAAAGAGGCTGCACAACTGTCATGCGACGGTGCCCACTACCTTTATAACAGGCTGATTGCCGACAAACGGTTCACCCCCTCCTTCCAGCAGCCCTTCCTGAACGAGTTCTGCGTAGATTACGACGGAAATCTTGACGCCCTGCTTCAACGCCTGGCCGACCATGGTATCTTAGGAGGCGTGGAGGTGGACGGCCACCTGATGATTGCCGTTACGGAACAGCGCACCAAAGAAGAAATAGACCTCTTAATATCTCTCTGCCATGAACAGTAAACTATACGGAAACTTGATTTTCGAACTTTCGCATCCTGGCAGCAAGGGGTATTCGCTGCCAAGCAACCCTTACGAACCCACCGAACTGCCCAAGGCACTCCTGCGAGAACAGAAACCGGAACTGCCGGCGTGCGACGAACTGACAGTGGCACGCCACTACACCAACCACAGCGGGAACAACTTCAGTGTGGACAACGGCTTCTATCCCCTCGGCAGCTGCACCATGAAATACAACCCCGCCATCAACGAGGAGATGGCAGCCCTGCAGGCCTTTACCCGTCTGCACCCCCGCCAACCGCAGAACACCTGCCAGGGCGCGCTGGAGCTTTGCCACACATTACAGCAATCGCTTGCCGAACTGACCGGGATGGCTGACTTCACGCTCAACCCCTTTGCCGGCGCCCACGGCGAGCTGACAGGCTTGATGATTATCCGCAACTATCACCAGAGCCGTGGCGATACGAAGCGTACAAAGGTCATCGTGCCCGACTCGGCCCACGGCACCAATCCCGCATCGGCTGCAGTGTGCGGACTGGAGGTGGTGGAGGTACAAAGCACGCCCGAAGGACTGGTGGACGTAGAAGCCCTGAAGCCCCTCTTGGGCGACGATGTGGCTGCCATGATGATGACGAATCCCAATACGCTGGGGCTCTTTGAAAAGGACATCCCTGAGATAGCGCAGTCAGTACACGCCTGCGGCGGACTGCTCTATTATGACGGGGCGAACCTGAACCCACTTCTGGGTGTATGCCGTCCGGGCGACATGGGCTTCGACGTGATGCACGTGAACCTCCACAAGACCTTCTCCACACCTCACGGCGGCGGCGGCCCGGGCAGCGGCCCCGTGGGTGTCAAGGATTTCCTGGTGCCTTTCCTGCCCTCGCCGCACATTGTGAAGACAGAGGCTGGCTTTGGCATCGCGGACGATTCCTTTATCCACGTGGGGCAACACCTGGGCAACTTCCTTACCAATGTACGCGCCCTGACATATATCCTCACATTGGGTCGCGAACACCTGCGTACGGTGGGTCCGCTGGCCACCCTGAATGCCAATTACATCAAGGAGATGCTCAAGGATGTCTACGAACTGCCTATTGAGGGCCTGTGCAAGCATGAGTTCGTTTTCAACGGCCTCAAGGACAAATCCACCGGCGTAACGACGATGCACGTAGCCAAACGCCTGTTGGACTATGGGTATCACGCACCCACCATCTATTTCCCACTCCTCTTCCCCGAGGCCATGATGATAGAGCCAACGGAGAACGAGAGCAAACAGACGCTGGACAACTTCATCGCCGTGATGCGACAGATCGCCCAAGAGGCCAAGGACACACCCGAGACCGTTCAGAGCGCGCCCCACAACACGCCCATCCGCCGGGTGGACGACGTTTTGGCGGCCACGCATCCTATCCTCACCTACAAACAACTCCTGCATGACAACTGACCTCATCATCATCGGCTGCGGACCTGGCGGATACCAGGCCGCGGCCTATGCCGCCCGCAATGGTCTGAAGGTGGTTATCTTCGATGGCCGGCACGCTGGCGGCACATGCCTGAACGCTGGTTGCATCCCGACAAAGAGCCTGCTCTTCGACGCAGCCCGACATACGCCATTGGACGAAGCCATGGCGCGCAAAACGGCCATCGTGGGCCAGCTGCGTCAGGGCATAGAGCAACTGATGTCCCTTCCCGGCATTACCTTCGTCCACGCCCACGCGCGCTTCACGGGACCACACAGCGTCGAGGCCGACGGCCAACTCTACGAAGCTCCGCACATCATCATCGCTACCGGATCCGTAGCCAAGCTGCCCCCCATCCCCGACATCAACCGCCCCGAGGTAATGACCTCCACCGAACTGCTGAACATCCCCACCCTGCCCCGAAAACTGGCCATCATCGGAGCCGGCGTCATCGGTATGGAGTTCGCCTGCATCTTCCACAACATGGGTTCTGAGGTAGAGGTGTACGAGTTCCAGAAGGAATGCCTGCCCACCATCGACAAGGACATTGCCAAGCGACTGCGCAAGCAGATGGAAAAGGAGGGCGTCAAGTTCCACATGGGTACGTCCGTAGCGTCCGTTGCCTCGCTGGAGGCCGACGCCGTTCTTGTGGCCACCGGACGCAAGGCCAACGTCGAGGGGCTACAGTTGGAGACCGCAGGAATCGCCCCTTCAGCCAATGGCATTGAGACAGACGATAACATGCAAACGAAGGTTTCCGGGGTGTATGCCATTGGCGATGTCAACGGCCGTTCCATGCTGGCGCATGCCGCCGAGTTCCAAGGCTTCCGCGCGGTGAACCACATCCTGGGGCGAAAGGACGGCATCCGCTTCGACATCATGCCTGCCGCCGTGTTCACAACGCCCGAGGTTGCCGGCGTAGGCCTCAGCGACGCTGCGTGCAAAGAGCAAGGTGTCCCCGTCAAGGTCAGAAAGGGATTGTTCCGCGCCAACGGCAAGGCCATGACGATGAATGCCACGGAGGGATTGTTGAAACTGGTCATTGCCGAGGCCGACGACCGCATTCTGGGCTGCCACGTGATGGGGCCTCACGCCGCCGACATCGTTCAGGAGGTGGCCGTACTGATGAACATGAATGCCACAGCCACCCGGTTGCGCGACATCATCCACATCCACCCCACCCTGGGTGAAATCCTACATGAGGCGGTGATGGAATGAACACCCCCGCTTTCACACAGGTCGCACATCAAAAAAAGCATATACTTACTTTCAGAAAAACATATATTAGTTTCGGGCAAAACAACACTTGATTTATCCAAAACTAATATATGTTTTTCTGCCCTCTGCCAACGCATACGACTTTAATATCGGAAACTGACACTTAGAAGCCAGTACGCCGGGACGATGCGTGCATAGGAATCCAAGGAGGAAACCTCAGATACGAACCGCTCATGGATATGTTTGTTGTTGAAAATATTATAGGCAGTCAGGTCTATGGTCAGGTTGTGCCTTGGCAGGGAGTAGGCAATATGTGGCTTGGCAAAAAGATAAAGTTTGCGTTCATGCCCCAAAAGATACTCACCCACAGACAGTTTCATTTTCCATTGTTTCCCGAGCGTTACGACAATGTCCTCATAAAAAGATGCACTGATCGAGCGGGATGTTCCGCTGCCATAGCCACCGACAGAGGAGACATTATATCTTATGCCCAAAACATAGTTGACAGGAAAAGAGAAAGCCGACCTGACGGACAAGGAAGAATACAGCGAGAGCACCTTGATGCGCCGTAGGCCATAATCGCCATAACCCGTATGGAAGGAAGAGGAAGACAAATTTACAGACAAATTCATGCTTTGGCGGATGGCGTCCACATAATGCCCTGCTGAAAGCGTTCCGAAATGCCTGTTGCTGGTCTGCATGCCAAGTGGAGTCGAATAATTCATGTCCTCAGTAACTTCCAATCTATTAACAAGTTGATTGTCAGATATAAGATAATTATACATGACGAGAAAGTTCGTGCTCAGTGAAGGATGAAAAAGATAGAGGGCGCTCATCCTGTAATCACTCTTGCTGTCATAGTGAATGGGCGTTGCAAAGGTGTAGTTCCTGTAGTCCGTAAAACGTTCCATATAAGATAAAGGGGCGATCCGGTCGGGAGAATAATCTCCCGTCAATGAAAAGGTATGCCTGCCGAAAGTTGCATTGAGAGACATCTCAGGCATCACTTTCAAGCGGTTTGTACGTTTGCCTTTGCCATTTGAAAGAACAAGGTGTTGATGCCAATAGCCCACGAGCGTCTTGATGCCAAGCTGCACCTTGCCAAGGACAAATTCAGCAGATCCTCTGGCGAATAGCAGATTCTCACGCATTTCTGCGGTCTGCTTTTTCACAGGTTTCAAGGTTTCATTCTCCAGCTGTTCATGTTCATAGTCGCAGCCAGCCTCCACGTACCACATGACACCACGCTGTTTCTTGTAGAACCTGGCACCGAGTTTGTTTGAGAATGAATTCAGATGGAAATCCTGGCGCAAACCCTCTTTACCATTGGGCAAGAAACGGAACAACTGGTTGCCTGTGTGATATACGAGGGTATTGTTCACGGTGAACGCAGAACGGTTGGGCAATGAACTGGAGAGATTGAGATGTGCGTTTAGATAAGACGAATTTGAGCGCGTGATAAAGTCGGAAGACGATGTGTTCAGGAACAAATTGTTCACTCGTTTTTCGCCAAGCACCATTTTTCCCTGACCCGTCAAGGTGGTCGAGGAACTGATGTCATAAACCATCTTCAGGGTATTAGAAAGCAAAAGTGGCGTATTTTTGAGAACAAGATGGTTATCGAGCGAGATGTCGCTGTAAAGATAATCCGTCTCCTCTCTACGCGCTGTCGTGTAACGTGCTTTCTCTGCTATAAATTGGTTGGTAAGGGTGATTTTTCGGTTAGGCTGAAAAACCATGTTGAGCGTATTGAGCTCAGACTTTCGCTCCGTAAACAAGATGTCATCGTGAGAGGCAAGGCTGTTAAGATGGTTGCCTACGGGACTCGTATTCCTCTTTCTCTTCGTCCTCCCCTAACAGGATGTTGTCGGAACGCATCGTTATCTCCTGCTGATAGGACATTGTATAAAGCCACTCCCTGTCATTGAACAACAAGGTTGCCGTTCCTTTGTTCAACGTGCCGAACTCGGCATACGTCGCCTGATAGTTTTGGGCCTGGGAGGAGAGAGTACAAACAAAAAAAACAAAGAAAAGTATTGTTCTGTTCATAAATCCGATATTCTGGGTTAAATATGGATGCAATCGTAAGAGAGCATGCTGAAGGACAAGAATGTAAATAATAAAATCAGATTCTTTTTCATTTGTTTGGTTTTAAAGTTTTTACTAACATTAACCGTATTGCTTTTTACACTGGGATAACACGGTAACTTGTCCCAAGAAAACCCTGTCTTTGCGCCGATTTAACATCATTTTCTCACACTTGCGTGGTGCTGGTATTATCATTGTATACATTGATCTCTTAGTTACATCGTTCGCTTTTCGATTCAAAGGAAACCTCCCCCAAAACCAATAATTACAAACTAAATGCGCTGTTTTTTTACGGAAATAAAACCTTTTTTTGCAACACACAAATATTTATCGTGTTTTTTCGTCTCCTCGACTCATATAAAAAAGCAAGAAGGCTGTTATAATAAATGGAAGAAACTCATGGAGAAAGCACCCGTGGAAATCTTTTACGGATGCAGCCGCGAAACGGCCGACGACATCGTTACCGTCCTGGAAAGCACGGGGCGATGGTAAGCATCGGCAACAAATAGGGTCATTGCAGTGCGTCGTCCAGAAAACGGGCGACGCGCCGGGTATATTCCTCCGGATGATCGTCATAGGCACGGGCGTGGCCACTGCCGGGAGCCAGCCACATCGCCTTGGGCGCAGGTTTGGCATCATAGAGCGGACGGAGCATATGCGTGGGAACAAAATCATCCTCCGAACCATGGATGAAAAGCATGGGCTTGACGCAACGCCTCACCTGCTCCAAAGAGTTGGCCTCATCAAAACTCCATCCATGACGCAAACCGCACAACCAACTGGCCAGAGGCAACAAGGGAAAGGCAGGCAGCCCGAAACGGGCGCGCAACTCGCCTTCGAACTCGTCCCACACGCTGGTGTAGCCGCAATCCTCGACAAAGGCGCGCACGTAATCGGGCGTAGGCTCCCCACTCAGGTTCATCACCGTGGCGGCGCCCATGCTGATGCCATGTACGACAAGTGTGTCGCACAGAAAACGATCGTGAGCCACCCGAGCCCATTGCAGGGCGTTCAGGCGGTCGGGCCAACCCATGCCGATAGTCTCGCCCTCGCTTTGGGCGTGCGCTTCCTGGTCGGGCAGAAGGATATTATAGCCCAGCACCTGATGGTAAAGAAAACCGATATGCAGCATGTGAATGGGGTTGCTCTTGTAGCCGTGCAGCAAGACGGCCGTACGCGTTGAACCCTGCTTACCCGCAACGTACCAGGCATGCAGGCGGAGACCTCGTTCGTTGACTATCATGGTATCGCGCAAGGCTCCGCTGCGCTGCAAGCTGTCCAGCCACAGGGCCGCATGAGGGTGCCGCTGCTGCATGACAATGAGTTCGCGCTCGGGGCTATATTCGTCAGACTCCCTGTCCAATGCATACGAAAGGAAATACAGGCATGTTCCCACGAGCAAGGTCAGGGACAGCAATGTGAGGGCAAAAAGCCAAAGGATGATTCCGGTGATTCTGTTCATAAGGCAAAGATAGTGGTTTTCTTACACGAATTTGGAAAAAACTTCCTAAAAAACATTATCTTTGTGGAGAGAATCACAAAGAATCACCTGAAACAAAGCAAGCATCATGAACAAACACCGCATCGGCATCATGGCCCTGCTCCTAAGCACCGCCTTGGGACAGGCATGGGCGCAACGTACCGTAAGGACACTCACCGAGGGATGGCTCTTCCATCAGGGCGAAACAGCGTTTGACGCACCCACTGACCAGCAATGGCAAGCCGTAAGCCTGCCCCACGATTGGGCCATCAAAGGTCCTTTCGACCGCAAATGGGACCTGCAGAAGGTTACCGTTACACAGAACGGAGAAACGAAACCCACGTGGAAAACGGGGCGCACGGGCGGACTGCCCTACATCGGCGTGGGATGGTACCGCACCACCTTCCGGGCCACAGCGGGCAAACGCAGCATCCTGCTCTTTGACGGAGCCATGAGCGAGGCGCGCGTGTATGTGAACGGCAAGGAAGCCATCTTCTGGCCCTATGGCTACAACTCCTTCTATGTGGACGTAACAGACCTTTGCCAATGGGGAGAGAACGAGCTGAGGGTGCGCTTGGAGAACCGCGAGCAGAGCAGCCGTTGGTATCCCGGTGCGGGACTGTACCGCAAGGTGCGCCTGATAGAAACCTCCGAAGCCCACATCCAGGTGTGGGGCCAACAGGTGCAGACACCCTACATAGATAAGGAGAAAGCCCAGGTAACGGTGCGCACCACACTCAACGGCCCCGTAACCAAATGGAACGTCAAGGGGGGCAAGCGCATGCGCCTAAGGACGGAAATCATTTCGCCCGAAGGTGAGGTGGTAAGCCAGCGCGAGTCGCAGATTTACGACACGCTGCCCATGACGCAGAGCCTGGCCGTTGAACGCCCCCAATTATGGAGTCCCCAAACCCCAGCCCGCTATCAGGCCCGCACCACGCTGATTGATGGCGAAAAGCCCATCGACCAAGCGACAACGACCTTCGGCATCCGCTCTCTGGCATGGGTGAGCGAACGCGGATTCCTCTTGAATAACGAACCCATCAAATTCCGGGGAGCCTGTCTGCACCACGACCTGGGTCCCCTGGGGGCTGCCGTGAATGTCAGTGCCATCCGCCATCAATTAGAGATGTTACAGGAAATGGGATGCAACGCCATCCGTACGGCTCACAACATGCCTGCCCCGGAACTGGTGGAACTGTGCGACTCTATGGGTCTGATGATGATGCTGGAACCCTTCGACGAATGGGACCAGGCGAAATGCAAGAACGGTTACCACCGCTTCTTCAACGAATGGGCCGAGCGCGACATGGTGAACATGCTGCGCCAATACCGCAACCACCCCAGCGTGGTGATGTGGAGCATCGGCAACGAAGTGCCCAGCCAATGGAACGAACAGGGCAAGGGCGTGGCGCGATGGTTGCAGGACATCTGCCACCGCGAGGACCCTACGCGTCCCGTAACCTGCGGCATGGACCAGGTAAGCACCGTGCTGAACAATGGCTTTGCCGCCCAACTGGACATCCCCGGCTTCAATTACCGTACCCATCTCTATCACGAAGCCCACAGACTGCTGCCCCAGGGCATCGTGTTAGGCAGCGAGACCAGCAGCACCGTGAGCAGCCGGGGCACCTACATGTTCCCCATCGCCCTGAAGAAAGACGCCCTCTACGCCAATCACCAAAGCTCGGGCTACGACCTGGAGGCCTGCTCGTGGAGCAACGTTCCTGACGAGGATTTCGCCCTGGCCGATGATCATGACTGGGAAATCGGTCAGTTCGTGTGGACGGGTTTCGACTATCTGGGCGAACCCTCTCCTTACGACACCGAAGCCTGGCCCAGCCACAGCTCGCTCTATGGCATCATCGACCTGGCCTCTCTGCCCAAGGACCGTTATTGGCTCTACCGCAGTCTTTGGGCGCCCGAAAAAGAAACCCTGCACATCCTGCCCCATTGGACATGGCCGGGACGCGAGGGAGGGATAACGCCCGTGTTCGTGTACACGAACCACCCCGAAGCGGAACTCTTCATTAACGGCAAGAGCATGGGACGACAACGCAAACTGTCGAAACAGGAAGCCGAGCAACTGAAGGGCAAAGACCCATTGTGGTTGCAGCGCCGCTATCGCCTGATGTGGACGGATGTGAAATACGAACCGGGAGAAATCCGCGTTGTAGCCTATGACAAACACGGCAAGGCCATGGCCGAGAAACGCGTGCTCACAGCAGGCAAGCCCCATCACATCCAACTTTCCTGTACCAAAGGCGCCATGCAGGCCGACGGCAACGAACTGCGCTACGTAACCGTAAGCATTGTGGATAAGGACGGCAACCTTTGCCCTGCGGACAACCGTCTGGTGGAGTTTACCGCCAAGGGCAACGGACGATTCCTGGCTGCCGCCAACGGCGACGCGACAAACCTCGACCTCTTCCACCTACCACGCCACCACGCCTTTGCCGGACAACTGACGGCTATCGTACAGGCAGGCAAACAACCCGGGACAATCACCCTCACGGCCAAGGCAAAGGGGATAAAGAGCGGTAGCATCACGTTGGAAGTGAATCCCTAACAACGTCTTTGACTCCGATTTCTCCTTGAAGGAAATTGCCGATAACAATCCATTTTATTATCTTGTGATGAGTAATGGCTTCATTTTCTTTGATTAGCAAAAGGTACAGACATGCGCGAGTTCGGGATAATATTAGTATGCAAACAGTTCCAATTGCCTTGTCTTTTCTATATGCACAGGCAACGCCTCTGGCTTGTTGTCAAAGAAGCAGTATGCTGTGAGTGCCGAGCAGATGTTCATCATAAAATTGTGTATGGAACGGTGTCTTGGAATGCACAAAGTTTGCTTTGTTCTTGAGCAGTTCGTTAATACACATCAATGATGTACCTTTTTCTGAGCAGGATTTTGTCCCACATGGGCATGAGCCTGTTCTTCATTTTGGCTTTCAGTCCGTGTACGGGATGCATTCCCCGGTCAAAGAGATGCTCGAAGAGTTCCTTCTTGATATAGCCTCTGTCTGCAAACACTTTTCCATAGAATACCCTGACGAAGACAGACCACGCTCGCTCGTTCCTGTCATCGACATCCGCCCCTGTAAGACAGAAGGCTATAACCTCTACGCTATCGTTGCACAGCAAGTGTGGCTTGAAGCCGTGGCACCATCCCATGGTACCTTTGCCGTCCTTTGCCGGTCCCTTGAATAACTTGTTGAAATATCGTCTGACGTTGTGGCATACGGGAATCATTGTACTGTCGACAAACGAAATTCCCGAGCATTTGCCAAAGGCATAGAGTTTCATGAACATCATCATCTTGAAGAAAACTCCTGCCTGAGTTGTCCACGGATACATTTCTGGAGTTTCCTTGAGCTTGCGAAAAACTTTGTCTTTGGTAATCATCACTTATATTGTTTTGTAACTTGCTGTTATTCACACATAAAGATAAAAAATACCAGTGAGATTACCAACTTTTACAAGGTTTTTCTTATCCCGAACTCACACAAATAATGTTTAATTTAATATCCATCTTTTTTTGGGGGGGGCACATCATTTTGACACACCCTCATTTGCGAGAAAATGACGTCATTTTTTTAGTGTGCAGCTATCTCTTCGTTTGTCTTGGATGTAGAACCAGTATTATTTCTTCTTGAAGTGTCCGTGCATACGGTTGATTTCCTCTCTCATCTTGGCAAGGAATGGCGTGTTTATACCGTATGTTTTGCCGCCCTCAATCATGTCATCCAGCATTTGTCGGATTTCTTCTGGTGAATGAGTGACATGCCCGTCGAACATTTTTTGCAATGCTTCGTCCGCATATATTTTTTTGGCGATGGGTACGGCAAGGAACAAGGGGAGACGGTAGAGTCTGTTTGCTTTCTCGTCTTTAGGATTTATGCCTCTCTTTTTGCAAATGGAAAAACCCTCGCGAATAGCACATATTGTTTGTTTAAGTATATCGGTTTCTTTGATGAATTGCGCTGCACCACCTGCACACATGATACCTGCGGAGAGCCCCGCAGCTGTGGCATAATGAGATATAAGCCAGACAATAATCTGGGAAGATATACTTGGCTTCAAATTCGCTTCTTCCAATATATCAGAAAATTTCCGTATTCTCTCCGTCACGCTTCCGTTTGCTTCGCCCAAAGGGGTGCAGGAATATTTTAGTCCGGAAATATAACTGTGTATCTCTAATCCGTTCCTTCCTCCGCCTACCAAAAAAGGGAAGCCGAAAAAATATTGTTCAGGACGCAGATAAGAGGCTATCTCGTCGAAAGAATCCCAGTTGTTTTGGAAGAAAACGATATTCGCTTTTCCTGCACCAGCTTTCAATGAAGGCAACACACTGGGAAGCTGCAACTTGTTTGTAGCGACAATAATGTAGTCGAAATCATTGTCCGCAGATAATTCATCTATAATATGCGGATTGAATATAATGTCCGACACTTTTCCTTCGCCATTTCTGAAATCTTGGCAGACAATATGGATGCCATTTTCACGCAAGGCGTTTCTTTTCTCACTGCGGGCAAGTATGGTCACATCATGTCCTTTCTTGTGAAGTAGCCAGCCGTATGTACTGCCCACGACACCTGCTCCGTAAATCAATATTTTCATAGTGATATATAGTTTAAAGAGATTATGCAAATATGTTGGAATAACGTGCTTTTTGCAAGTTTATTGTGACCTATAGCTCAAATTGCAGGCTGAAACCTTCCTTCTTCCTTGATATTCCCTAGTGTCATAGGCCTTCAAGCTAGCTTGAGCACAAAATTAACGTTTTTAAATGCTCAATAGCTCATTTTGCAGGCTAAAACACCATTCTACCCTTGGTGAATACTACCTTTGTAGGCATTTAAGGTGCCTCAAAAACAAGGTTTGTATGTTTAAGATGAGATGTCAAGTGTGTGGTAGTACACACACGAAAAAGAATGGT
>JAQYEW010000037.1 GCA_028723455.1 Prevotellaceae bacterium
GATGGTCAATTACATACTCACTCGCCATGATTACCCTATGATAGTGGTACGTAGCCGTAAGAAAAAAGAGTATTTAGAGGCGTTGCATCGTACAGACCTGACTGTCGGTGCAGCACCTTCACTTGGCGCACATGCCTCAAAACGCGACATTCAACAGTTTCTTACTTACTTTACGAACCTCTTTATTGACGAGGTGTCATATGACATACAGTTCCTGACTGAGCGCGGAGATAATGTATGGTGGTTTGATGGCGAACGTGTGAAATTCCGTAGTGCGACCACCAGCATAATACTGAATCGCATGTATGAGCAGCCGAATAGTACTATACCTCAATTGGCAGAGGCTGCCGGTATCAGTCTTACGGCAGTAAATAAGCAGTTACGATTGCTCACGGAAAAAGGGTATATTGCTCGTACAGAGAAAGATAATTCTTGGAGGCTAATTATCACCCCATCAGTATAAAACACAAATCACGTATAAACGTATGATTCAAGGAAATACTTGGTACGACTACTCAAACGAGTTAAAACACTTCCTAAGTGATGTCGCCAAATCACGGTGGGCAAGGTACTTGTTCTACCCATTAGGTGTGTTTGTCGCCATCATGTACATGACAAGTCAGGCAGGAGCACACCCATATTCATTCTTCAGTTATGTATGCGATTTTGCAGGTTGTATTGCAGTCTTCATATTATGTACTATGGCTGTTCTATCTTGCATCTTCACAGCTGACTATCCATATGATAAACTAAGGAGAAGAAACAAAGAGCGAGATAACCAGCGAATAATTGCAGCATTTCGGAAAGAGTATGACAAAGAAACAGAACTTCGCATACAAAGAGATAACGAGTTAGTACGCCGACAGGTTATCGTAGAATGCCACAAGCAACAGAAGGCTCAACTGGACGAGATCCGCACGAAGCAGAAAGAAGAACTAGATAATCTGCAAAGTGAGATTGACCAGAAAAAACAGGAATTGGAATTCTGTAAAAGCCGATACGAGCAGGATTATCAAAATCTTGAGAATGTCCACAAGAAATCTGAAAATGAAATCGTCAGATTAACACAAGACATTACGGAGAAAGAGAGAAGTATTGAAGACCTTCAAACTCGGCTCGTTGAATCGCAAAGTTCCTACAACATTCAGATTGAAGAACTTAAAACTCGACAGGCTGAAGATATAGGCATGGACGAAGACCGATTTTAGGTTGGTTCATGAAACCGGGTTTAACGTTCAGTCCCCATGCCTTTACATCTGAAATCTGGATAGTTCGTTGGGACTTGTGATCCCGTGTTGGCGACGATAGGTTACAGGATGTAATCAACCAAATTAAAGACGTTATGACTTACATTGGAATCGACACCAGCAAGGACAGCTTCGTGGCTGCTTTTCCGACAGCATCGGGTTATCAGACCCGAACTTACCCCAATACTGCAAAAGGTATCAGGAAATTCATCGGCTCGCTTTCCGTAACAGGACATCATTGTGTGATGGAAGCCACCGGCAATTACGGCTTTCTGCTTCTTTATCTGCTTGACAGGCAGGGAATAGCTGCCAGCATGGTAAATCCCAAACAAATCAAGCACTTCTCACGCATGATGCTGACCGTCACCAAGACCGACCCCAAAGATGCCTGCATGATTGCCATGTATGGGGAGAAGATGAATCCTCCCGTTTACAAGATGCCCTCTGAAACCGTCATGCTGCTGAAGCAGAAAAAAACGATTATCAGGCAGTTGAAGAAACAACTTACGGCGAGCAAGAACCTGAAGGGCTCTCTCGTCGTGCTTCCGTTCCAAGACAAGAACGGGATGAAAGCCTTGGATAAGACTATTTCTTTTTTGGCAAGCAAAATTGAGTCTTTGGAATCCGAACTTGCAGACTTGGCTTCGTCTGAGTTTGACAGGCAGGTTAAACTACTCACATCCATCAAAGGGATTGGCATCACTTTGGCTACAGCCTTGATTGTCGCTAGCGGAGGATTCTCCTATTTCAACAATGCAAAGCAGGTTTCCCGTTTTATCGGGATATGCCCGACCTACCGGCAATCCGGAACATCCGTACACATCAAGGGTGGAATAAACCGTAACGGGGATGCGAGCCTGCGTTCTTAGCTTTATGTCGCCTCGTGGTCTGCTTTACGTGGAAACACAACCTGTAAAGAATGCTACGCACGGTTGAAAGCCAATGGAAAGCCTTCCAAAGTGGCTCTTATCGCTGTTGCTAACAAGCTCGTCAGACAGGCATTTGCCGTCATAAAGTCAGATGCACCTTATGTGGATGGATTCGTTTCTACCCATCAAATAAAATAATCTATGGCGGAATTTTTGTACTCATTTTATTTGCTTATTAATATAGTTCGTTGCAACAAACGCACAGGAACGATACATTTTCTTTGTAATACCCATCAGAGTCGTAAAAAATACGTATTTTTGCCTACTCACTGTAGAAAACGCCATAGAAAACCATGTCCAAAGACACACATTACAAGCAAGGAAAGACCTTTATTTTCCCGAGCATTCCTCGGGAAATTTTGCTTACCTTAGGAGCGGCTGTGCTCACTGCCATGAGCCTTTGGTTGTTGCTCTCCGACATATATCTGAAATTACTCGTGAAGGTTGTCATCCTGCTCGATGTGCCATTCTTTGGACTGTGTACGCTTGTCCTGCTTCAAAACCTGCTTAGGCATATCTATCTTCATAGGCCAAGCATCATTCTACATGAAGACAGCATCATGTTTTACATGCCCATTAGGTTTAAGTATCTATCGATTGCCTTCAAGGATATAAAGAAATTTGCAATCACTCAGGTAAAAAACGAGAAATTCATAAGCATCTATTTAACGGAACAGCAGAAAAAGCGCGAAGCGTCGCAAGGAAACAGACCGGTACTCAACAAATGGCTGCGCCATTTTAATACCACGCTAACGGGCACACATCTCAATATCAGCACCAACAACCTGGCCATTTCCACAGGAGAATTGTACCAGATGATGCAGCAAAGGTTAGAAACTTGGCGAGAGAATCAAAAAGGATAAGTGGAGCGAACGTACATTGCCATAGACCTGAAATCCTTCTATGCCTCGGTGGAGTGCGTGGAACGTGGATTGGATGCCATGACCACACGGCTGGTCGTGGCCGACGATTCACGCACGGACAAGACCATCTGCCTGGCCGTCTCGCCCGCCCTGAAGGCCTATGGCATACTGGGAAGACCCAGATTGTTTGAAGTGAAACAGCGTGTTGAAACGCTGAATCGCCAACAGCCCGGCCTGAAGCTGGATTACATTGTGGCACGACCGCGCATGGCACTCTACATGCAATACAGCACGCAGATATTCAGCATTTACATGCGCCACGTTTCGGCCGAGGACATCCATGTCTACAGCATCGACGAGGTGTTCATCGATGTAACTGGCTACCTTTCATTGCTTGGCGTTTCCGCCCGCGAGTTCGCCATGCGCATGATTCGCCAGGTGCTGGCCGAAACGGGCATCACAGCCACAGTGGGAATAGGCACAAACATGTATCTGGCCAAGGTGGCTATGGACATTGTCGCCAAGCATATTCCTGCCGACTCGCTGGGCGTGAGAATTGCGGAACTGGACGAGTCGGGTTATCGCCAGAAACTTTGGAACCATCGTCCGCTGACGGATTTTTGGCGCGTGGGCCGTGGATTGGCGCGCAGGCTGGAAAGCATGCGTATCCATACGATGGGCCAGTTGGCACGCCTCTCGCTGACGCACGAGGACTGGTTTTTCAAGGAGTTCGGTGTCAACGCGGAATTGCTCATCGACCATGCCTGGGGCTGGGAGCCTACCACCATTGCCGACATCAAGAAGTATCGCCCCGCCGCCACCTCCATGAGCAGCGGCCAAGTGCTCTCGACCCCCTATGAAGCAGAGAAAGCGCGTGTGGTAGTCCGGGAGATGGCAGAGCAGATCAGTTTGGATTTGGTGAAAGGCAAGAACATGACACAGGGCATCACATTGGATATTGGCTACGATCGCGAAAGCCTTACACGACCGGAAATAGCCCTGGGTTATCAAGGCCCCATCGTCAGGGACCATTACGGACGCGCCGTGCCCAAAGCGGGACATGCAGGCGAACATTTCAATCGTCCCACGAGCAGTACGCAGGAAATCACGGAAGCCCTCATGCGAATCTTTGACCGCGCCGTGGACAGCCGACTGTTGATTCGCAGAATTACCATCTCCGCCCAAAACCTGATCAGTGATGAACAGGCCAAGAAGCAACGCCAGCGGCCTGTACAGTTGGACCTCTTCACGGATTATGAAGCACAACAAAAAAAAGAGGCGGAAGAAGAGGCGCTCAGACAACGGGAGCGTCGCAGGCAGGAGGCCATACTACGTATCAAGCAACGCTTCGGAAAGAATGCCATTCTGCACGGCATCAGCTATGCAGAAGGGGCCACGGCCAAAGAACGCAACCAACAAATCGGAGGACACAAAGCATAACATGAACGAATACGACGACATTATCCATCTGCCACATTATGAACTGCGCCACCACCAGCGCATGCCGCGCGAGGCAAGGGCGGCTCAATTCGCACCCTTTGCAGCGCTTACGGGCTACGAGAAGCAGATAACGGAGGCAGAAGAAATCAATTCACAAAAATACGAAGATAAAAACAAAGACATAAAATATAGCAATTACTATGATGAGGATTTTTAAATCACTGGCGGCCTGCATGCTTGGCGTGCTGTGCAGCACAACAGCCATGGCACAACGCAATTTCGAGAGCGTGGCAGGCGACCCTATGCAGGCGCGTATCTACACGCTGAGCAACGGGCTGAAAGTGTACCTGAGCGTGAACAAGGAAACGCCTCGCGTCCAGACCTATATCGCGGTGCGCACAGGCTCGCGCAACGACCCTGCGGAAACAACGGGCTTGGCACACTATTTGGAACACATCATGTTCAAGGGCACAACCCATTTCGGTACCAGCGACATGCAAGCCGAACAGCCTTTCCTGGACGACATCGAGCGACGCTATGAACACTATCGGACCGTCAAGGACCCCGCCCAGCGCAAACGACTTTATCACGAGATTGACTCTGTCAGTCAGTTGGCCGCACAGTACAACATCCCCAACGAGTATGACAAGATGATGGCGGCCATCGGGGCGGAAGGCTCAAACGCATACACGTCAAACGACGTTACGTGCTATATTGAAGACATTCCTGCCAACGAAATCGACAACTGGGCACGCGTTCAGGCCGACCGCTTCCAAAACCTTGTTATCCGTGGTTTCCATACCGAACTGGAATCCGTTTACGAGGAGTACAATATGGGCTTGGCCAAAGACAACTACAAACTCTTCGATGCCCTGATGGCAAAACTCTTTCCCGCACACCCCTATGGCACGCAAACCACCATCGGGCGGGGAGAACATCTGAAGAACCCCTCTATCAAGAACATCAAGGAATATTACCGGCGCTATTACGTTCCCAACAACGTTGCCATCTGCATGGCCGGCGATCTTGATCCGGAACAAACGATGGACGTAATAGAAAAATACTTCGGAAAATGGCAGCCCAACGCTACGTTGAACCGTCCCGAGTATCCCGCACTGCAACCGATTACCGCACCTTCGGACACCACCGTCGTAGGGCCTGAAGCAGAAACCCTGTTCCTGGCTTGGCGCTTCCCCGAAGGCAACAGCCTCACGTGCGACACGCTGCAACTGCTCTCGCAAGTGCTGTATAACGGTACGGCAGGGTTACTCGACCTCAACATCAATCAAAAGATGAAAGCCCAAACCATCTACGCCACAACCGAGACCCTGAGGGATTATTCGGCTTTCCTGATGGGTGGCTATCCCAAGCAAGGGCAGAGTCTGGAGGAGGTGCGTGCCTTAGCTTTGGAAGAACTGGAGAAAGTAAGACAAGGAGAATTCAGCGAAGAACTGCTGCCCAGCATCATCAACAACCTCAAGCGCGACCGCTTCAAAGACCTCCTGAGCAATGAGAAACGGGCCGACCAGTTCGTGGACGCCTTTATCAACGCCATTCCCTGGGCACAGATGGCAGGCCAGACAGAGCGCATGGAGGGTATCACCAAGCAACAGCTTGTCAGCTTTGCCCGACGCAACCTGAAGGACAACTATGTATGTATCTATAAGCGTCAGGGCGAAGGCATCACCCTGCCTAAAGTAGAGAAGCCCTCCATAACGCCCATCCCAACCAACAGCCATCTTCAGAGTGCCTTCCTACAGGAAATTACCAACCAACAGCCCACACCCATCCAACCCGTCTTTGCGGATTGGAACCGCGACCTAACGCAAGGAAAGACTGCCGGCGGGAATACCATATTATACAAGGAGAACAAGCAGGACGACCTCTTTACGCTCCAGCTGCGCTTCCCCTTGGGCAGCGAAGTTAACCCCATGTACGACGTGGCTGCCGACTACCTTGACTATTTAGGCACAGACAAACTATCCAACCAGCAAATCAAGGAACAATTCTACAGCCTGGCCTGCGAGTACAGTTTCCAACAGAGCGACGACGAGTTCCTGCTTACCCTTGAGGGACTGGACCAGAACCTGACTCCTGCCGTAGGATTGCTGTGGCAGCTGATGCACAATGCCCAAGCCGACAGCGAAGCGTACGAAGAAATGGTGGAAATCATCCTCAAGGAGCGCGAAGATGCCAAGACGAACCAGCAAAGCAACTTCCGTGCCCTGACGCAATATGCGCAATACGGACCCTACAACGCACTGCGCAATCAACCCTCTGCCAAGCAGCTGCGACAGACGAAGCCCGAAGAACTACTGAGCATGATGCGCAATCTGCTGGGGCATCCCTACACCCTACTCTATCACGGCAAACAGAAAATGCAAGCTCTAAGCACCATTGCAAAGATGTTCGAAAAAGGCACTACGCCCGTAAAGCGCCTGCCCAAAGCACGCAAATATACACAACAGCAAACGAAGAAGGCCGAGGTGTTCCTGGCTCCCTATGACGCAAAGAATATCTACATGTCCCAGCACCTGAACGAAGGCAGGCAGTGGACACCTCAGAACGCAGCCATCATCAGCCTCTTTAATGCCTACTTCGGTGGTGGCATGAACGCCATCGTTTTCCAAGAGATGCGCGAAGCACGTGGGTTGGCCTACAGCGCAAGTGCCTATTATAGTCAGCCCCGACGTAGCACAGACAACGAACAATTCAACACCACCATCGCCACGCAGAACGACAAGATGACGGACTGCATCCGCCAATTCGCCGTCCTTTTGGACAGCATGCCTCTGCGCCCGGCCGGTTTTGAGCTGGCGCAACAGAGCCTGCGCAAGAGTATAGCCACCGAGCGACAGACACGCTTCGCCGTGCTAAGAAACTATTACAACAGCCAAAAGTTAGGACTTCAAGAGCCACTGAACAAGACAATCTATGAAGCCTTGCCTGGTTTGACGCTGACAGACCTGAACCATTTCGCCCAGACGCACATCGCACAAAAGCCCTATCGTTTCGTCATTCTGGGCAACGAGAGCGAACTGGACATGAAAACGCTGAAGAAAATAGGAAAAATCAGACGGTTGAAGACAAAAGATATTTTCGGATACTAAAAAGAAGAAACGTGAGTTCGAGAAGTAGATTCAGGGAACTCACGTTTCTTTTTACCCACAAAGGGGCTTATCTGATTACCTTATGTCCGTCAACGATATAGACACCCTTCTGACCTACACGGTCCAAACGCTGTCCTTGCAGATTATACACAGCATCTTCACTACGCTGCGTCTTGAGCGTTGTTATCGACGTTAGAGAAGAGAAAGAACCGTGAACAACAACATCATGGTCGGGCATCGTTGTGGGAAGCCCTTGCCAACCGCTAAAGGCAAACCCTTCAAGCGACGGATCCAGTTCCGCTACGACAGCCGCTCCCTCATCATAGCTTACACGCTTATAGACTTTGCCATCCACCATATATTTGACAATGAAAGAGGGCACCGTAGGGGTGAGCCGGAACTGTAGCGTCGTACCGCTGTTGCCGGATGTTCCCCCACGTCTGCCACCTACGGTGGAGTTTTTATCGCACCAGGTGGCCACTTGATTGTTCTGCAACTGGAAATTGTCCACAGCCATATAGCCATAAACATTAGAGGCAATGCGCTGCCACAATGTAATCAACCCCTCGTCTGAGGTATCAAGTACCCATGCCTTGGCTGCATTGCTTGTTACACGCGTCTCCCAACGATTGGGATAAATGTACTGCCCTGATTGCTCTGATTTCAGCGACCAAAGCAAACCATAGGAAGCATCTGGCTCGTTTGCAAGCAAAACAGGAGTAGCGTCGCCCTTAACTGTTGTCAACATGGCATTATTGGTGCTGGGCGTCATCTTCATGTAGTAAGTTTGACCACCCTGTTGATGGCTCATAATATAGGCCTTATCGGTCCTGATGCCCTCAAGCGCATTGAACTCGGCACACGTTATCCAGTGGTCGCCATTCCCATCCACAGTAGATTCGTCAGCGACAAACAAGATATAGCGTGCATACACAGGTGAGTCAAAAAACTCCACATGAGACTGGGCGTTGCCGGTCCACGACCATCTACCTGCCAGCGTAGGTGTTCCCAACGACTCACTGCTTAGTTTCGTGGCGCGCTGCGTTAGCCCGCGCAAACCTGCAAACCCTCCAAACGCCTGCATTTCTGAAGCGTCCTGATAGGTGTAGACGCGCCAGCTCAGCGGCTTTGTGGTTCCACGGTCGGTACGTGCCTGATAAGAGAAACCGGAGATGAGATGCTCATTGACCATGTCAACGAGGAAAGCTTGCGGCATACCCTTGCCGCTGTTGTCTTTCCAGTTGCTATGGTACCAGGTGGAACTGTTTCCATCCATAAGATGCTTCAGCTGGCCACCGTTTTGTAATTCAATGTCAGTTGTAGCATAACTGTATGCCGTCAGTTTCCAATTCGTGCGGTCTACGGCTTTCTGAGGGGCATCTACCAACAGGGAATAACAGAGTTCCCTGTCCAGATCATACATGAACGGTTCCAAGTAAAGGCGGCACAACCATGCCTGGGTTACATGCCGGCTGATGCCGTCCCCCATACCGCTCAGGCTATACACCGTATAGTCTGTGTTTGAGCCTAAGTCCTCCAGTTGTGCATGACACCGGCGATAGGCTGCCTTTTTCTCCTCTGCGCTCATGGTAGTGTTTTGCGCCAGCTCCATGAAGGCGATAACTACACGGCAGTCTGCCCGGAGCAAGTTAATCCAGGGACGTAGGTCGGCATGCAGCAAACGATCACTCTCGACAGCACTTTCCCGAAGTCCGTCCACGATGTTGCAGTTTTCAATAATCTGAGAGAGAACACCTGTAAGAGCCTGAAAATTTGCCTCACTACGGGTACTCTTATAATTATTTATGAGCGTGCGCACAGACTCCGGTTCATTCCATCGCAGATAAGGCACGATGGCACGATAGGCTTTGCGGAGAGTAGGGTCAGCAATAAGTGCTTGGAAACTGGCTTCCCAACTCTTAAGGTTATCAAAGCCGTCGTTGTTCCATGCAAAATCCGCTACGCTGAAAAGGCTTGTCTTGGCTATCTCGCCCTGCTGCATAGGGTTGGAAATGAGGCCAAGGCAATGAGAGAGTTGTTGGGGCATACGTGCATTGCCATCCACCTGGCGCATGTCGTGGAAGTTGCTGTACATGTCCATGGGATAAATCTGGCCACGCGCATTGTCGTTGCACGAATAGTTCCACCACCATGCCATATCGCGTCCCAACTCCTGATTCATGTTGGAGGTATGCGCATTGTTAGGTACGGTCCATACAGCCTGTCCCGTCGTATAAATTGTAATTTTGGCGGGTGTCTTTCCAATGGCCGACATGAAGTTTTTGCGCTGCGTTTCGCTGTGAGCAAAACTGTTGCAATAGATTTGGGGGACAAAATGAATAGGACGCACGGTGTCTTCCGGCGCTGCGTCTGAAACATTCCATTGCTTGTCAACAAGTCCCTGCAGAGCGGTCAGCACGTCAGCCGTCTTTTTCATCTCGCTGATCTCGGTGGGAACTCTAACATCATCAACAAAGACGCCAAACTGACGGACACCCAAATTATACATCAACTTGAATTTGTTCATGATATAGGTGTTGGCCAAAGGGTCATCAACAAAAGCATTGCCCGGATGAATGGCCCAAATGAAACTCACCTTCGTCTCTGCGCTTGTACGGGTCAGTTCCCGGATCATGTCCTGAGACAGCAGTCCGTTCTTTTCCTGCTCCTTAGTGATGTTTACCGGATAGGCTTCCTTCCATCGCTGGCTATGATAAGAGTCGCTCTTGGCTCCATACATGTAGGTGTTCATCTTGTAGCGCATCATAAAACGCATCAGGTCTTTCTTCACACTCACACTGTAGGGATAACCGTAATAGCCTTCAATCAGTCCGCGGCTACGCTGGTCAGCATAGTCGAAAATGGTAACGGAGGGAAATGTTCCGTCAGCGGCCGGCTGCTCCAGTATCTGTTCCAGCGAGGCCAAACCAAAGAAGACCGCATTCGTGTTCTCACCTACGATGGTGATTCCGCTTTCATCCAGTCTCAAGGCATGACGGTCGAACTTACCCGACTGGAGTATCGAGGCGTTCGCAAGACCCTCGGTGGCAGATTGGTCCGGATGAATCGTTGCTAATCTCAGGGTAGATTCTCCTGTTCCGACTACCCGGAAGCCCTTTTCCTGAAGTATGGACACAGCCCGTCCGAGGGTAGCCTCATCTATAGTTGCGTCAGCAACCAGCCGGATGTCCGGTCTAAGGTTCACTTTATCCGATCCCGCCGTCATACGTTGCGGAACAGGATAGATTGTGTACTGGGCACGAAGGCAAGCGAAACCCATCAGCATAAAAACCAATGAGGCGACAAAACGTTTGTTCATCATGTACGAAGTAATTTAGGATTAAAGGTTTTTTGGTTATAAGCTTGTTTTTCAATTACAAAGTTACGAAAAAAAACGAAAAACAGGGCAAACCTGCCAGCTAAATCCTCCACATTTTTATTATCTTTGCAACGTCTTTGGCTATGTGTGGCCGATATACAAGGGAATATGGTTTTTTCATACAATAATATTTCAGAGGCTGCCGACAAGATTTCCTTGCTGGCGGCAAACTGCCGTCCTTTTCTTTTTGCCATTGATTATGAAGGCAGCGAATGTATCATCATTGAAAACCCGCTCCGCCAGCAGGAGGTGCTCTTTTCCTTTCCGAACGCATCCAATGTTTGCAGAAGCCAACATCCATGCCCTGTCTTTCCTGACATGAACATTCACGCAGAAACATTCGACACCTACAAGCAACGGTTTGACATTTTACATGACGCATTCAAGAAAGGAGACTCTTTCGTTGCCAATCTGACTGTCAAGACACCGATTGAGACCCCATTGTCGCTTCAACAGATCTTTTGGGTAACAGACGCAAGGTACTCGCTTTACGTACCCAAGCGTTTTGTCTGTTTCTCCCCGGAATGTTTTATCACCATCAACGACGAAGGAGTGATTGCCACCCATCCCATGAAAGGAACCATTGACGCGGATTTACCCAATGCGGCAGAAAGGATCCTGAATGATACAAAGGAAAGCGCGGAACATGCAACGGTTGTCGACCTGCTCAGGAACGACTTGAGCATC
The DNA here is from genome assembly GCA_028723455.1 of Prevotellaceae bacterium. GTDB lineage: Bacteria > Bacteroidota > Bacteroidia > Bacteroidales > Bacteroidaceae > Physcousia. The sequence continues at coordinate 11,656 of JAQYEW010000037.1, forward strand.
CATGCCCAAAAAGTGGCAGTGCCCCACTACCGCTACATCACAAAGATTCATACGAATCATGGATCTCTGCTTCAAGTCAGCAGCATGATTACGGGACAGTTGCCAGCGGACTGGAGGCAACACCTGGGGGCGATCATCACATCCATGCTTCCCGCAGGCAGTATCTGCGGGGCACCGAAATCCAGAACAGTTGAAATAACACGCAGCGCAGAAGGAACGGCAAGAGGATTCTACACAGGCATAGCCGGCTATTACGACGGCAAGGAACTGGACAGTACGGTGCTCATCAGATACATAGAAGAGGACAGTTTCGGGAACAAATACTATCGAAGCGGAGGGGGCATCACTGCCCAAAGCGATGCACATGGCGAATACAAAGAGGTGATGAAAAAAATCTACCTTCCAATGCGCCAACCGACATTTTCCGAAGTTATCTGCATCAAAGACGGTCAGCCGCAAAACCTTGCTTATCACATTCAAAGGATGAAGAAAACGGTTTGGGATTTTTATCACGCAAAGTTAGCCCCATTTACGCTTGACGTGCCCCGGAATCTCCGCGGAATCGTGAAATGCAGAATAGTATATGACAAAGCCATCCGGGAAACCACATTCACGCCTTATCACAAGAAGCAACGCCAAACGGTGGCTATCGTTCACGCCGACGAGATTGACTATCGCTACAAAAGCACGGACAGGAGACGGCTGGAACAACTGGTGGAAGACGCAAAGAGTGATGACATCATCATCATCCGCAGGGGATTGGTGAGCGATGCCGGCTATTGCAATCTTGTATTTGAAGACGAGGAGGGCTGTCTGTTCACTCCCGCGGAACCATTGCTTGCCGGCACCTGCCGCCAGCGACTGATTGACGAAGGGAGGATAAAGGGAAAGACCATACGATGTGAAGACATCCGGAACTATAAGTACGTGTACTTCATCAATGCCATGACGGATCTTTCCGAAGCGCAGCGGTTCAGGGTCGCGGACATCATACCATAAGCATTGGCAGTATTCAGACGATGCCCCTGAGAGTTTCTCAAGAACTTTCAGGGGCATCGGAAACAAGTGTCAGGCTTTTCTCCCACTTATGTATGTTGCATGGCCGCAACAATGCGCTGGCGAACCATTTCGCTCAGTTGTTCTGCCGTCATATCCGGCGCGGACTGCACGGAAGGCAAGTACTCTACAACTATCTTTGTGGGTTTCAGCCAACGGCGATGACGAGGCAGCGCCTCATAGGCACCACGGATACACACAGGCACGATAGGCACGTTCAGCTCTTTGCTCAGGATGGCAAAAGTCTTCTTAAAAGCACCTACCTGACCCGTATGCGTACGCGACCCTTCGGGGAAGATAATGATATTCTTTCCCTGACGCAGAATCTGGGCCAGTTTCTGGATGCTGTCCTTCAGGTTGGCACGCTCCATCAGTACCATATTGCTGTGGCGTGCCATCCATTTGCGCGAGGCAGAACGGACATGCTCCTCTGTGGCATAGAAGTAGCACTGGGTGATGTTCTTCCAGTCGACACCGGCCAGCACAACGCCACCATCCACATAACTCTGGTGGTTGGGCGCCAGAATGAAGGGTCCCTGCTGAGGGATGTTTTCACGCCCTACAAACGACAAGCGGTTGTAAACGCAATGCATGAACTTCAGACTCTTAACAAGGAGCGGCAGCAGGATGGTGCTGTCAGGCAAACGGAGCGACTTACCCTCCTGTTGCAGTGTCTGCTTCCAATCCACTTGCTCCACCTGCACCTGCGTCTTATTGTCCATCACCTTCTCTGCCAGTGCCTGGATGTTGGGATAGCCTGCCATCGTACTGGCATCTATCTTTGTACCGAAGGTCTGCTCGATAAACGTCTGCAAGCCTACCTTGTCCAGACTGTCAAACCCGAGGTCGGTCTCTACATGATCCGTAGGCCGAATCTCAAGCCCTTTCTCCTGTTGGATATAGTTCTTAATGATCTGATATTCCTCCCACGTAGGCTCCACGACAGGCTGGCGCTTCGTCTGGCGATGCGCCCCACTCTTCAGGATGTCCTGCAATTTGAAACGCTGCAGCTTGTCCATCTTGGTACGGGGCAGGTCGTCGCGATAGACGAAGACACGCATGATTTTCTTGTAGTTCTCCGTCTCCTGGTTGTAGGGGCGCAGAACAAGTTCCTTAAGGTCGGCTTCCACATCCTCGTCCGACAGTTTTTGCGCCCAATCCTTCTGCGGAACAATGATGGCGCATAGCATATCGCCATCCTGCGTAACGGCCGCTTCCTTGACCATCGTGTCAAACTTCTCCAGTTTGTATTCAATCTCGGCTGGCTGCACATTCTTGCCGTTGCTCAATACGATAATCTCCTTGGTGCGGCCCGTAATGTACACACGCTGCTGGTCGTCAATGGTTGCCAGATCGCCCGTATGGATATAGCCGTCAGCATCGATCACCTTGGCAGTCTCCTCGGGGCGGTTCAGGTAGCCTTGCATTACATTGGGTCCCTTGACACACAGTTCACCCCCCACAAGCTTATACTCCATATTGGAGAGCATCTTGCCCGCACATCCGGGAATCTCGTCACCGGGTCGCGTAAAGGAAATCATGGGTGCTGTCTCCGTCATGCCATAGCCTTCGAGCACGGTAAATCCCAGGACATGCAAGCCACGGGCTATTTCCGCATCCAAAGCGGCGCCACCACTGACCATGAAGGCAACGTGCCCTCCCATCTTCTTGTGCACCGCACCAAAGACAAAGCGCGAGAAACGCTTGTTGTCAATCCAGCTGCAAAGGCCGAAAAGCGCACGTGTCAGCAAATGGGCATCCAGTTTCTTCTTCACGCCCCAATAAATGGTTTGCCACAAACGGGGAACGCCAATGATTACGCCCACCCGCCCGCGGTTCAGCGCGTCCATGATATCCGGACCGTTAAGCGTAGGACAGATGATGATACCGCCTCCCTTGACAATCGGAATGATCAGGGTACCCATTAGGGGAAGAATATGGTGCAAGGGAAGGAGCGTAAGCGTGCGCCGGTCTTCATTGTAAACCTGGACCTCCTTGCTTACGGCGTCCATGTTGACAATCAGGCTCAGGAAATTGAGCATAACTCCCTTGGGATTGCCCGTTGTGCCGGAAGTATAGATGATGAGCGCCGTGTCTTGCTCGTCATAGGAAATCTCCGCCTGCGGCTCATCCGTAAGAGCGGCTCTCTCGAACTCGCCCATGACATATACACGTGGCGAAACGCCACTCTTCTTCATGGCCTCGGCAAGCGTGTCCTTACGCTTGCGAGACACCCAAACAACCGCAGGCTTGCAATCCGAGAGAATATAAGCCATGTCATCCACCGTATTACTGGCGTCCACAGGCACAGCAACCGCCTTCTGACTCCATACAGAGAAAAGGGCATAAGCCCAGGCTTCACGATTCTCGCTGAAAATCATCACCTTTTCGCCTTGCCCCACAGGAGCCACACGGGCAAAAAGGGAAATGCGCCGCAGCAATTCATCGTAACTGACCTCGCACGTAGGCGTAATAATGGCTGTCTTGTTAAAATCCTTGATCATTGACATGGTAAA
>JAQYEW010000038.1 GCA_028723455.1 Prevotellaceae bacterium
ATATCACTTACGGACAAAACTCACCTCACTGACCTGTTCGATAAGACTAAATTCAACGATGTCAAAGAACTTGATTGTCCCCTCTTTCCGGGGCTATTTGATTAATATTTAACTCGTCCCTTTTTAACGGGACACTAATGAAGAAATATTGGAAACAAGAACTCCGGAAATCAATTCTTTCGATTCTCTCCTCAAGCTTGGGCTGATGGATTTGTCCTATCCGAGGAAACAGAAGCAAGCAAAACAAACCAAGATAACGCACCAAACCCGATGACAGAAACTATAAAAAGATTTGAAGAAATTTATAACAGAACAAAGCACTAAACCAAACATGAAAATAGCATATCTTTCCGACCAATGCCCACAGAATATAAATTTATGGTCAGGGACACCATTTCATATTTTCAACACGCTAAAGAAAAAACATGATGTTGTCTGGATTGGAGGTGGCATCTCAAACTGGATGCAATTGACGGAAACACAAAAAGTGAATCCATGAGGCAGAAAAAAACGCCCGCATCAGCCGCGCGTATTCTCCGAAATCAGCAATAATTTGTCGCCAAGATGCAGTTTCAGCATGCCGTTGGGAACAAGGTATTCATTGTTGCGCTTAACCATCATTACCAGTGTGCCCTTAGGCAGATTCATGTCTTTCAGCGTATCGCCCCTATCCAGGATTTCCTGCGTAACCGTCATGTCATGCAGGTTGGAGTCTATCTCTTCGGGCAACTCTACACCAAAATCATTTCCCGTTTTTTCCATAGGTGCTGATAGCCCCAAGAAACGTGCCGCCCGGGAAACAGTAGTACCCTGTACGACCAGGGAGACAATCGTTATGAAGAAGACAATATTAAAGATGACATCCGCACAGGACACGCCGCTCACCACAGGATAGGTGGCGAATATGATGGGCACAGCACCACGCAAACCCACCCACGAGACAAACAAGCGCGACTTGAAAGTGATTTTCCGGCCGAAAGGCAAGAGGCATAAAAACACGCTCAGCGGACGCCCGACAAAAATCATGAATATGCCTATGAGCAACGCTACGGCAGCCACCTCCAACAGCTCATGAGGGTTGACAAGCAGGCCAAGGCACAGGAACATGACAATCTGAACCAGCCATGTCAGGCCGTCCATTACAGTATAAATGTCCTTCCGGTGAGAGATTCTATTGTTGCCCACCACCATGCCGGCAATGTACACGGCCAGATAACCGTTACCCTGTAAAAGGTCGGTAATGGAGAATGTGAAGAAAATGCACGAAAGCAACAAGATGGGATAGAGCGCCTGGTTGTCGATATTCAAACGGTTCAACATCAGAACCGCAAGTTTGCCCAGAACATAACCGCCGGCAGCGCCCACAACGAACTGTGTTCCAAAAGAAACCAGCATTTCAGAAAGACCAACGCCAGAGGAGGTGATGAACTGGATCAAGACCATGGTGAGCATGAAGGCCATCGGGTCGTTGCTACCGCTTTCCAATTCCAACATCGGACGCAGATTGTTTTTCAAATGCATCTTCTGAGAGCGCAGAATGGCAAAAACAGAAGCGGAGTCTGTAGACGACATGGTAGCGGCTAACAGCAGGCTCGTTACCAGCGGAAACTGAAGATTGTTCCAACTCATGCCCGAGAGCCACCAGATAAAGAGACCAGTAAACATGGCCGTTAGCAATACTCCCAAGGTGGACAAGGTAATACCGGGAAGAAGGACAGGCCTTATATCCGAAATTCGGGTGTCCATGCCGCCATAAAACAGAATGATGCTTAGAGCAACCATCCCGATGAATTGGGCTTCCTCGGCATTGTGGAACTGCAAACCCAGGCCATCGCTGCCGAACACCATACCTACAATCAGGAAAAGCAACAATGCGGGAACGCCGAAACGATAGCCTGTTTTGCCTACGACAATACTGACAAAAAGCAAAACCGACCCAACAAGTAGGATATTAACAGCTGTAAAGGACATATCTTATATGCTCTATTTAGGATTGCGACTGACCGTTCCCTTCTCCCGGACGGCCTCTCTCACATCTCAAAATCCAAGCAACTGCGCAGGGCGGTGAAAGGGCGCACATACGTGTCCGCCACATGCACATGGGCGGGATGCACGGCATAAGCCTGCAAGGCTTCGGCACTCTCCAGCGTGCTGTCCAGCATCACGTCGGCGTTGCTGCTTGCCAAAGCCGCGGTACCGCCATATACGTGAATGTCCACCAGCCCGGGCACCTGGCCTTTCAGTCCCTCCAAATGGGTACGCATTCCGTCAATCACCTGCTGTTTCTCTGCGCCCTGCAGTTCGGGCTTCAAGGTCCAAAGAATGATGTGTTTTACCATGTATCCTTATGCTTTGTAATTCGGGTTTTACTTTTACAAGGAACAAAAATACGAAAAAAAAACGCCTTATGCGAGTTTTTCCCGAGTTTTGAGGTTTTTTGTAGTTTGCGCCCGAAAAGGTTGTTCCGGGCTTTACTTCCTATGACTAAAGTTCACGAATGCCTGCAATGCCGCAAAGTTCAAACCTCATGTTTGGGAACAGGGCCGCGCGAAAGAAAAATCTCCCTGCTCACTGACAAGATTGTCTGAGAATCGCTTGCAGATGTCATGACTTTTTTCGAAATTTGCGAGTAAGTTGTGTGTATGTTATACGCACAACTTTTTAAGTATAAATGTTTCAACCATTTAATTCCTTCAACGGGCATTTCCACATGAACCAGAGCAATCAAGATAACAAACAAGCCAGGAAAAACATAGTACAGAACCGCAAGCAACTCGTGCTGTGGATAGGAGCCCTTGTTGTGGGAGCAATCCTTGGTGTGCCGGGCTGGAACTGGCTCGACACGCTGATGACATTCATCGCCACCGTCTACACGCGCCTGTTCCAATTCCTGGCGGTCCCCACCATCGTACTGGCAGTCATTACCACCTTAGCTTCCATTGGCGACCAGAAAGACACAGGGCGCATTTTCAGAAACGCCCTTACCTATACATTGCTCACTACCTTTGCAGCCGCAACCACAGGTCTGGTTATGTTCCTTCTCATCCGTCCGGGCAATCTGCCGGCACAGATGGCAAACGTAGGCCAGGCAGCCATCCCCAACACATTAGGCGGAGAAAGTTATTACGAACATATCCTTACGACGGTGCCCAACAACCTCGTACAGCCGTTCCTTGAGGCCAACGTACTCTCGCTATTGATAATAGCCGCCGCCGCGGGCATTGCCCTGGCAAAGATGCGGCAAGGAGACCGACGCACCACTGTGCTCAATCTGCTCTTAGGCCTACAGGACCTGCTCTTCATGCTCATCAAAGGACTCATCTGGACATTGCCATTGGGCATCATGGCCTTCGCGGCACAGCTCAGCGCTCAAGTGTCTGCAGGTGTGGCAGCAGCATCGCTGGGCCGTTATGTGGCGGTTATCCTTGGCGGAAACATCTTGCAATTCTTTGTTGTGCTACCGCTCTTTCTCTTGGCGCGGGGCATCAACCCCATCCGCCATCTCTCTATGATGATACCTGCCGTACTCATGGCATTCTTCACCAAGAGTTCGGCGGCCACGCTACCCGTTTCGATGGAAACTGCGGAGAAACGTGCAGGCTTGTCGCCGAGGGTGGTACGCTTCGTGATGCCTCTCTGTACGACCATCAATATGAATGGCTGTGCAGCCTTCATCCTCGTTACCTCTCTCTTCGTCATGCAGAACGGCGGTGTGCATCTCTCTCTGCCAATGATGCTGCTGTGGCTTGTCATCGCCGTTGTGGCTGCCGTCGGCAACGCCGGGGTGCCTATGGGCTGTTATTTCCTCACCCTATCGCTGATGACAGGACAAGGTGTTCCCGTTGGCATCATGGGAATTATCTTGCCTATCTACACCATCATCGACATGGTGGAGACAGCAGAGAACGTGTGGTCAGACTCCTGTGTGGCAGCAATGACAGACAAGGATATAACGAGGTCCGAAAAAGAATAAGATGCAAGACCAGCGGATTTTGCCTCCGATGAAAGTATGGGCTACGCCCTGCCCCATGGCAACACAGGTGTGGTGAATGGGTTCGTAACAGATAGTTAGGAAAAAACCTACATAGGATAACACAAACTCGAAAAATATCCTTACCTTTGCATTCATTATGATACAACTACTGATTCGTTTGGCCTGTGGTTTGCTGGCAGGCCTCATTGCCGGCCGCATTATCAATGGCAAAAGGACATGCCTTTGGGCCAGCGCCTTGTTAGGACTGATAGGTGCAAACGTGGGAGAGACCCTGCTCAATTGGTTGCATATCACCGTGGATGCGCCCTATTACGTGGACCAGATCATCACCTCCACCATCGGTGCGCTCTTCGTCCTGTGGCTGGCTTCAAAAATCAAAGAATAACCAGAAAAGAATAAAGCAATGAAGAAGACCATCAAGCGTGCTTTGGTCAGTGTCTTTCACAAAGACGGACTGGACGAAATCCTGCGCCTGTTGAACGCAGAGGGTGTGGAACTTTTAAGCACAGGCGGCACACAAGAGTTCATCGAAAGCCTGGGGCTGCCCTGCCGCAAGGTAGAGGACGTAACCAGTTATCCCAGCATCCTGGGCGGACGCGTCAAGACCCTGCACCCCAAAATTTTCGGCGGCATCCTTGGACGTCGCAGCCTGGAGGGCGACCAGCAGCAGATGGCACAATATGAGATTCCGGAAATCGACCTCGTCATCGTGGATCTCTATCCTTTCGAGGAAACCGTCAAGAGCGGCGCAGGCGAGGCCGACATCATCGAAAAGATTGACATCGGCGGCATCAGCCTGATTCGCGCCGCCGCCAAGAACTTCAATGACGTGGTAATCGTACCCGGCAAGGCACAGTATGCCACCCTGCTGGAAATCCTGAAGAGCCAAGGTGCCGCCACCACGCTGGAACAGCGTCGTGCCCTTGCCAAAGCCGCCTTTGGCGTAAGCAGCCACTACGACACCGCCATCGGGGCCTGGTTCTAAGCAAAAGAAGCAATAACAACAAAATAAAGAATACAAATGGGATGGTTCTCATTAACTAAAGAGTTCGCCATGGATCTTGGCACGGCGAACACGATCATTATCCACAACGGCAACATCGTGGTGGACGAACCCAGCGTGGTTGCGCTGGACGTCATCGACAGCAAGAAGATGATTGCCGTGGGTTCGCGTGCCAAACTGATGCACGAGAAGACCAACGACAAGATACGCACCGTGCGCCCGCTGCGCGATGGCGTAATCGCCGATTTCAATGCCTGCGAGCTGATGATCCGTGGTCTGATCAACATGGTCCATACGGGACACAGCCTCTTCAGCCCCACGCTGAAGATGGTAATCGGCGTACCCAGCGGCAGTACCGAGGTGGAATTGCGTGCCGTGCGCGACAGCGCCCAAAAGGCAGGCGTGCGCGAGGCTTACCTCATCTACGAGCCTATGGCAGCGGCATTGGGTATCGGCCTGGATGTGTTGGCTCCCGAGGGCAACATGGTTGTCGACATCGGCGGCGGCAGCACGGAGATTGCCGTCATCAGCCTGGGAGGCATTGTGGTGAACAAGAGCCAACGCGTGGCCGGCGACGACCTTACCTGGGATATTCAGGAGCACATGAGCCGTCAGCACAACCTGAAGGTGAGCGAACGCATGGCCGAACGAATTAAAATCCACGTAGGCAGTGCCCTGACGGAGTTGGGCGAGGATGCCCCCGAGGACTATATCGTACATGGCCCCAACCGTATCACCGCCCTGCCCATGGAGGTTCCCGTGTGCTATCAGGAGATTGCCCACTGTCTGGAAAAAACCATCGGTAAGATCGAGACCGCTATCTTGCAGGCTTTGGAGGAGACTCCTCCCGAACTGTATGCCGATATCGTCAAGAACGGCATTTGGCTCAGCGGCGGCGGCGCACAGTTGCGCGGTCTGGACAAGCGCCTGACGGAAAAAATCAACATCCCCTTCCACGTGGCGGAGAATCCCCTGCACTGCGTGGCAAAGGGTACGGGCGAGGCCCTCAAGCACATCAACGAGTTTAGCTTCCTGATGTAGCCGTGCGGCAGCTGCTGGATAATTTGAAACGACATCTGCACTGGGTTGTCTTCCTCCTTCTGGAGATAGTCAGCTTAGTGCTTTTGTTCCGTTTCAACCCCTATCAGGAGAGTGTCTGGTTCAGCCGTGCCAACCAGGTGTCGGCTTCCATCGACGAGTTGGAGCATCAACTGACAGCCTATCTGAACCTGCGTCATGAGAACCGCCAGCTGACCCAAGAGAACCTCTTTCTCCAGCACAGGCTGGAGCAAATGCGGCGCCTGCTGGAAAAGGTGCCTACGGACACCGCCGTCAGCAATCACTTGCTAACGATGGAACAGGCGGGCATGCGCATGATTCCAGCCCGTATTTGCGACAACAGCGTACGCCAGCGCGACAACATCATATTGATCAACCGTGGCGCACATGACGGGATAAAGACGGAAATGGGTGTCGTTTGCGGTACGGGGGTCGTAGGTATCGTGGCGCAGGTAGGCCCCCGGCACAGCACCGTGCTGCCCGTGCTGAACAGCAAGTCGAGCATCAGCTGCCGCATCCGTGGCAGCAACTATTTCGGCTATCTGCGTTGGCAGGGCGGCAGTCCCCTCATGGCACAACTGACAGACGTACCCCATCATGCCAAGGTGCGCATAGGAGACGTCGTGGAGACCAGCGGCTTCAGCAACATTTTCCCTGCAGGCATCTTCGTAGGCCGTGTTGAAAAGATCAGAAACAGCAAAGACGGTTTGTCGTACCAGCTGGATGTCCGCCTGAGTGCCGACCTCAGCAACACACAAGAGGTTCTCGTCATTGAAAGCAAAGAAATCATCTTAGAATAAGCCCCGTGCTAAACGAAATCCGACATATCTGGCAGATGTTCTTGTTGGCAGCAGTGCAGGTGATGGTGTTCAATCACATCCACCTGTGGGGCTATGCCATGCCGCTCATCACCCCTCTGATGCTGCTCTATCTGCCCATCAACGAGGGGCGTATCACGACGATGCTGCGCCTGTTCCTCTTTGGCAGCGTCATCGACGTACTGAGCGGAACGCCCGGACAGCACGCCGCCTCGCTTACGCTCTGCGGCATGATGCGCCAGCCCATGCTGCGCCTCACGCTGCCCAAGGAGCATTTGGAGAACATGATTCCCAGCGTTCGCACCATGAGGCCGTGGGGCCACTTTATGCTGCTCCTGCTCACCTGTCTGGTCAATCATACCGCTTTCTTTGCACTGGAGAGCATGAATTACTTCTCCACACTCAGTTTCTTGATTACCTTGCTAAGCAGCATCGTGCTCAGCATGCTTATCATGATGGCGGCGGACAAGCTGCGAGACCGCCGGACAGACGCCCATGAATAGACAAGAGAAACAAGAGGCCCTCCGCCTGGAGCGCAGGAAATACATCATTGGCGGAGCTGCCGTGGTCATTGTGTTGGTCTTTCTGATCCGCCTCGCCTTTCTCCAACTCATGAGCGACGACTATAAGGCGCGTGCCGACAGCAACGCCTTCCTGCAACAGATCAAGTTTCCCGCCCGCGGTGCCATCACGGACCGCAAAGGACGGCTGTTGGTATATAACCAACCTGCCTACGACATTATGGTGGTCATGAATGAACAGTTGGGGGTCGATACCTTAGACCTCTGTCATTCCCTGAACATCACACGCGACTGGTACGAACGGCGCATGGACGAATTGCGCGACCGACGCAAGAATCCCGGCTTCAGCAACCACACCCAACAGCTCTTCATGTCGCAGCTCAGCGTCGAAGAGTTCTCCCGCTTTCAGGAGAAACTGTTCCGCTTTCCCGGCTTTTACATCCAGAAACGCAGCATCCGCCAATACACCAGCCCCATTGCCGCACACATCTTAGGCGATGTGGGCGAGGTGGGACCCAGCGACATCGAGAACAACCCCTATTACCGCAGTGGCGACTACATCGGCAAACTGGGCGTAGAACGGGCATACGAAGATGTTCTGCGCGGGGAAAAGGGTGTGGAAATCCTGTTGCGCGACGCACGCGGCCGCCTCAAGGGACACTATCAGGGGGGCAAGTTCGACCGGCAACCCGTTCCCGGCAAGAGCCTAACCCTAAGCATCGACAGTGCCTTGCAAGCCCTGGGCGAAAGACTGATGTCGGGCAAGTTAGGCAGCATCGTTGCCATCGAGCCAAAGACAGGCGAGGTGCTGTGCATGGTAAGTGCACCGTCCTATGACCCACGCACCCTGGTGGGTCGCCAACGAGGTGCGCAGCACATGGCCCTGCAACGCAATCCCCTCAAACCCCTGCTGAACCGCAGCATCTTAGGACAATACCCCCCGGGGTCCACATTCAAGACCTCTCAGGCACTCACCTTCCTGCAAGAGGGCATCATCACTCCGCAAACAGCCTTCCCCTGCTACCACGGCTTCCGCTACCGCGGACTGAAAGTAGGATGCCACGCCCACAGTTCGCCCACCCCGCTGGTACCCGCCATCGGCACCTCGTGCAACGCCTATTTCTGTTGGGGACTCTATTACATGTTTGCCAACCGCCAAAAATTCCCCTCCGTACAGGCTGGCATGACACGCTGGAAAGACCACATGGTAAGGATGGGCTTCGGATACAAGTTAGGTATCGATCTGCCCGGCGAGAAACGGGGCATGATTCCCAATGCCGACTATTACGACAAGGCATACCGCAAATCATGGAACGGACTGACGGTTATCTCCATCTCCATTGGTCAGGGCGAGGTAACCACCACCCCCTTACAGATAGCCAACCTTGGCGCAACCATAGCCAACCGTGGATATTACATAACGCCGCACGTGGTAAAGGAAGTGCAGGACACACCGCTGGACTCGCTGTACACGACCAAGAAGTACACCATGGTGGACCGCAAACACTATGAAACCGTAGTGGCAGGCATGCGCAAAGCCGTCATCGACGGCACCTGCCGGTCCGCCAATACGCCCCTGTACGAAGTGTGCGGAAAAACAGGTACGGCACAAAACCGCGGGCACGACCACAGCGTATTTATGGGCTTCGCCCCACGCGAGAACCCACAGATTGCCATTGCCGTCTACGTGGAGAACGGCGGATGGGGAGCCACCTTCGGTGTGCCCATCGGCGCACTGATGATGGAACAATACATCATGGGCTGCCTGAGCGAACACAGCCAGGCAAAAGCCGAACAGATAGCAAACAAAGCAATTAACTACGGCGACTATGCGAGATAGCAGAACACCCGGCATCCTTGCCAATATGGATTGGTTCGTCCTTATCCTCTATCTGCTTATGCTGGCCTTCGGATGGGTCAGCGTGTGCGGTGCCAGCTACGACCCCGACCTCCAGAAAGACCTTTGGGACCTTTCCACACGCTCGGGAATGCAGCTCGTCTGGATAGGTACCAGCCTCTTGCTTGCCACCATCATTATGAATATCGACGAACGCGTATGGACCACATTCTCCGTTGCCATCTACCTCGGGTTCATGCTTTTGTTGCTCATCACGCCCTTTCTGGCACGCGACATCAAAGGTTCGCTCTCGTGGATAAAGATAGGCCCCTTCAGCCTGCAACCCGCTGAATTCGCCAAATTTGCCACTGCACTCTGCTTAGGCAGATTCATCAGCAAGCGTGGATTTTCCATGCAAAAGAAATGGGACGCCATCATCTGCTGGGCACTGATTCTGCTGCCCATGGCACTCATCATCCTACAAAAGGAAACGGGAAGTGCATTGGTCTACGCCAGTTTCTTCCTGATGCTTTACCGCGAAGGCATGTCGGGCAGCATACTGGTTGCCGGCATAAGCGCAGTCATGTACTTTGTCGTGGGCATACGCTTTGCCGACACTCCCCTGCCCTATGGCGGCATTGGCAGCGTGGGTGGCGTTGCGGTAATGTCTCTCATTACGCTCTTTACCCTGGGACTGTTACGAAGCTACACCGATTTGCCTGGCCGGACACTCCGGCGTATGCTGGGGGGCATGCTGCTATTGGGCATCGTCGCATTCATGACAGGCAAGTGGGTATGGTCGGCGGTAAGTATGGACATCGTACTCATGGCGGGAGTGGTTGGCCTCGCCCTATACCTTATATATATAGCGGCACGCGAACGCGTCCTGCGTTATGTCTTCATCTCACTCTTCGCACTCTTCAGCATCGGTGCTCACCAAAGTGCCAACTATATCATAAAAAATGTCATGCAAGCCCACCAACGCACACGTATCTACGTGCTTTTGGGTATGGAGGACGACCCACGCGGAGCGGGGTACAACGTAATCCAAGCAAAGATAGCCATTGGCAGCGGCGGACTGGCCGGCAAAGGATTCAAGAACGGGACACAAACAAAACTGAAATATGTTCCCGAGCAGGACACCGACTTCATCTTCTGCACGGTGGGCGAAGAGGAAGGCTTCCTGGGTTCTGCGGCCGTACTGGGCTTGTTCCTGATGCTCATCCTGCGCCTGATGGTGCTTGCCGAGCGACAGACAGATACCCTGGCGCGCGTCTTTGGCTATTGTGTGCTCAGCGTCTTCCTTTTCCACCTCTTTATCAACGTGGGTATGGTACTGGGGCTGACACCCGTAATCGGTATTCCGCTGCCCTTCTTCAGTTATGGCGGCAGCTCGTTGTGGGGCTTTACTATCCTTCTGTTCATATTCTTACGCATGGATGCCATGCGCAACAGGATGCAGTTCTAAAAGGTTATTTTGTCATTTTTTGCGTCATTATGACCCCTTATACAAGGCAAGCACACCATTTGTTGCTTGCCTTTGTAGTTAATGGTTAACAGACACAAAAGCAAACAATAAAAAAAAGAGAATATGAACACAAACAAGTTTACAATCAAATCACAGGAAGCTCTGCAAGAGGCCGTGAAGACAGCCCAGCGCGGCGGTCAGCAGAGCATTGAACCCGAGCATCTGTTACAGGGTATCCTGAAGGTGGGCGACCAAATGTTGGCCTTCCTCTTCGGCAAACTGGGCGTAAACCAAAACGGACTACAAAGGGCATTGGAGGCACAGCTACAAAGCCTGCCTCGCGTACAAGGGGGCGAGCCCTACCTGAGCAGCGCAGCCAATAACGTGCTGACCCAAGCTGAGGATATGGCACAGAAGCAAGGCGACGAGTTCGTAACGATAGAAATGATGCTCCTAAGCTTGCTGACCACGAAAAACACAGCCAGTAATCTGTTGCACGACGCCGGCGTGAGCGAAAAGGAACTGCGCGAGGCCATCCAAGAATTGCGCGGAGGCAGCAAGGCCACCTCGCAAAGCGGCGAAGATACCTATCAAAGCCTATCGAAGTATGCTCGCAACCTTGTGGATGATGCCCGAGCACGCAAACTGGATCCCGTCATCGGACGCGACGAAGAGATACGTCGTGTGCTGCAAATACTTTCGCGACGCACAAAGAACAATCCTATCTTGATTGGCGAACCCGGTACGGGTAAGACGGCCATCGTTGAAGGCCTGGCACACCGCATCCTGCGCGGCGACGTTCCCGAGAACCTGAAGAACAAACAGCTCTACTCGCTGGACATGGGTGCCTTAGTGGCCGGTGCAAAATACAAGGGCGAATTTGAGGAGAGGCTGAAAAGCGTCGTGAACGAGGTAACCCGAAGCGAAGGACAAATCATCCTCTTCATCGACGAGATTCACACCCTGGTGGGCGCAGGAAAGGGCGAGGGTGCCATGGATGCCGCGAATATCCTGAAGCCGGCGCTGGCACGTGGCGAATTGCGCAGCATTGGTGCTACGACGCTGGACGAATACCAGAAATACTTCGAGAAAGACAAAGCCCTGGAGCGTCGATTCCAGACGGTGATGGTGGACGAGCCAAGCGTGGCTGACAGCGTAAGCATTCTGCGCGGACTGAAGGAACGCTACGAAAACCATCACAAGGTACGTATCCTGGACTCCGCCATCATTGCCGCCGCAGAACTGAGCCATCGCTATATCAGCGACCGCTTCCTGCCTGACAAAGCCATCGACCTGATGGACGAGGCTGCCGCCAAACTGCGTATGGAACATGACAGCGTGCCAGAAGAACTGGACGAGATCACACGCCGACTGCGTCAGCTGGAAATTGAGCGAGAAGCCATCAAGCGAGAGGGCGACGAAGTAAAACTGGCACAACTGGGCAAGGAAATCAGCAACCTGCAAGAACAGGAAAACCTGATGCGCGGAAAATGGCAACACGAAAAACAACTGGCAGACAAGGTTCAGCACAGCAAACAACAAATCGAGAACCTGAAATTCGAGGCAGAAAAGGCGGAACGGGAGGGCAATTATGCCCGGGTGGCTGAGATTCGCTACGGACAGTTGCAAAGCCTGGAGGCTGAAATCAAGCAAGCACAAGAGGAACTGGCCAAGGCACAAAGCGACGATGCTCTGGTGAAAAACGAGGTAACAGCCGACGATATTGCCGACGTAGTAAGCCGATGGACTGGCATTCCCGTCAGTCGCCTGCAAACCACGGAACGTCAAAAACTGCTCACCTTAGAGGATGAGCTGCACAAACGTGTCATTGGACAGGACGAAGCCATCCAGGCCGTAAGCGATGCGGTTCGACGCAGCCGTGCCGGACTGCAAGACCCCAAACGCCCCATCGGCAGTTTTATCTTCCTTGGCACGACAGGCGTGGGCAAGACAGAACTGGCGAAAGCCTTGGCTGAATTGCTCTTCGACGACGACCAGATGATAACTCGCATTGACATGAGCGAGTACCAGGAGAAATTCAGCGTAACACGCTTGGTCGGCGCGCCTCCCGGATACGTCGGATACGATGAAGGCGGACAGTTGACCGAGGCAGTGCGTCGTAAGCCTTACAGCGTGGTGCTGTTCGACGAGATAGAAAAAGCCCATCCCGACGTGTTCAACGTCCTGCTGCAAGTGCTGGACGATGGGCGGTTGACGGACTCCAAGGGTCGTGTGGTGAACTTTAAAAACACCATCATCATCATGACAAGCAATGCCACACAAGAGCAGTTGCGCGCCACAATGCGGCCCGAGTTCCTGAACCGTATCGACGAAATCATCACTTTCCATCCGCTACGCGAGGACGAAATCCGACAGATTGTACTGCTGCAACTCAAGCACGTAGAGAAGATGCTAAAGGAGAACGGCATTACATTGGAAGTAAAGGACAGCGCCATCAGCCTCTTGGCACAAGAGGGCTATGACCCCGACTTTGGTGCACGCCCCGTAAAACGTGCCATTCAACGCACGCTTCTAAACCCCTTGAGCAAATTCTTGCTGAGCAGTAAGACTGATGCCGGCAAACCCATTGAGGTGGCAGCGCATGAGGGTGAACTGACTTTTTCATAAAAATGGTATGGATACAAAAAGGGGAGGACTTCCGCGATTGGAGGTCCTCCCCTTTTTGTATATGCGAGTAATTAGAAGCGCACATAAGCCATTGCCCAAAGCTCGTGATGCGTTATGTGCGAGGCGTTGTCGTGAACAACATTCCACTGCGCCTGCAACTGCAAATGTTTATGCAACTGGAAATTAGGGCAGAGAGAATAGATTTCCTGACGTTCCTTGAACGTATCCTCCGTAAAGGCATCCCACTTGCCATAGATCTTCAGCCAAGGGGTGAGGGGTGCACCAACGGTAAGATAAAGCGCTTGTGCATTGCCTCTGCGCAACTCCTCATCGGTAAAACTGCCTGTACGGTCCGCATCCAACTTCTTGAGTTGAGCGATGGAACTGCCTCCTTCATGTCCATACTCCGCACGTACCGTCCAGTCCTTGCGGTCGAACTTCACACCTGCGGCCCAACGACGCTTGATGGCTTCTATACCCTCGTGCTTTGCCGAACCACGCCATCCAAAAACTCCGACGAAGAGTCCCTTAATAGGCTGCAACTGAAGCGTACCGATCAAATCCTTACCTCGATTGGCATCCTTGGTATTGATGCCCTGACCATTAAAAACGCCACCTTGATAATGGATGAAAGCATGCTTCGTACCGCCCCAACTGACATTCAAAAAATCACCCTGAAGCTGAATACCCAGATCACGACCACCATTGCTGCCATTGAACTGAGGATAGGTGTAATCGCTGAAACCCGACAGTTTCTTTGTAAACTGGCTGAAATCTCCCACGCCAACATCCCAAGGGTTCATGGGATTCTCGAAACCGAAGGGACGCTTGAACTGACCAAACTTGATACGGGCCTCGGGAATTTGCTGATACTCAATAAACGCATCTTTCAAGTGAACCGTTTTTTGCATCTCCATTTGGATACGGTAGGCGAAATGACGCAACACCTTACCATCGACATAAGCGCGAATCAGACGCGTGTCAAAGCCCGGGCCGCCGTCGGCCCCACGGGCGCTACTGTATTTATAACTGCCCACATAGTAGCCTCCGAACTTAGGTGCGGTTGCCCAATCCGTCAGTTGACGTCCAAATTTCATTAGTTCACTCTCAGACTCTGCAGTCTGCATGGAGCGTTCAATTCCTCTGTTAATCAGCCCCGTCAAAAAGCCCGCAGGTTCATTGGCATCGTGATTAACAATCGTACTTTCCACCCCGCCATCAGCCTGCGCGCAAAGCGAAGCCAGCAGGAAGGAACATAAAACAGTTAGTTTCACGGTTTAAATAATTATTTGATATTCAGGATTTCTTCTGCGTGCCGCACTTGCTCGTTTGTGGGCGTAGGGACATCATTCAGTTCATAGGTCAAGCCTAAGTTCTGCCATTTGAAAATACCCAGCGTGTGATAAGGCAATACCTCTACGCGCTCCACATTCTTCAATGCATGGATGAAGGCGGACATTCGCTGAAGATGATCGTCGCTGTCCGTAATGCCTGGCACCAAAACGTGGCGAATCCACACGGGCGTACCACGCCGGCTCAGATGCTCTGCCATCAGGAGGATATTGCGGTTGGTAAAGCCGGTAAGCTTGCGGTGAGGCTCGTCGTCCATGTGCTTCAAATCAAGCAGGACAAGGTCTGTATTATCCATCAAACGGTCGAACTTTTGGAGATAGGCCTCATCGTTGCGGAAAGGTTGACCCGCAGTGTCCAGACAAGTATTGATGCCACGGCGATGAGCCTCCTCAAACAATTCGGTAAGAAAATCCATCTGCAACAGAGCTTCGCCACCACTTACGGTGATACCTCCTTGTTCTCCCCAATAGGCGCGGTAACGCTCGGCACGGTCCAGAAGTTCATCAGCGGTCATCAACTCTCCCCCCTCTGCTTTCCAAGTATCGGGGTTATGGCAATACTGGCAACGCATGGCGCAGCCTTTCAGGAAAATGATAAAACGGATTCCCGGCCCGTCGACACTGCCAAAACTCTCTGTACTGTGAACTCTTCCTTGAATCATAGATGCAAATGAAAATAAAAAGCCTCACCCTGGAATAGACCAAAGCGAGGCTTATAGTAATGTTTTATTACGCGAATTGATTATTCAGCGGTCTCTGTAGCCTCGGCAGCCTCAGCGGTCTCACCCTCGGCAACTACGGTGAAGGGTACGCTAACGCTAATCTCCTTGTGGAGCTTAACGGTAGCAACATGCTCGCCCACAGTCTTCACATCTTTAACGCTAATGAGCTTGCGGTCAATCTCAAAGCCCAATGCCTTCAACTGCTCAGCAACCTGGCTGCTGTTAACACTGCCATAGATAGCACCGTTAGCCGCTGTCTTTGCGGTAATAGCGAAGGTAACCTGAGCCAACTTGTCAGCCAATGCCTGCGCGTCAGCCTTGATCTTAGCCAGCTTAACAGCCTGCTGACGCAGGTTCTCTGCCAGCACCTTCTTGGCACTCTCAGAAGCGATTACACCCTTACCAGTGGGGATAAGATAGTTACGGCCGTAACCAGCCTTCACGTTTACGATATCGTTCTTGTAACCCAAGCCGATAACATCTTCTTTCAGAATAATTTCCATGTGTCTTACCTCCTAACTGTTAATTATTTCATCATGTCGGTTACGAAGGGCAGCAATGCCAAATGGCGAGCGCGCTTCACAGCCTGAGCCACACGACGCTGGAACTTCAAAGAAGTGCCGGTGATGCGACGGGGCAGAATCTTACCCTGCTCGTTCAAGAACTTCTTCAAGAACTCGGGATCCTTGTAATCAATATACTTAATACCGCTCTTCTTGAAACGGCAGTACTTCTTGCGCTTTGTGTCGATTGCGGGAGCGTTCAAATAACGAATCTCTGATTGCTGTGCCATGTCTTAAGCCTCCTTTTTGTTAGTTCTACGCTTCTCTGCATATTCTGCAGCATACTTCTCCATCTTAACGGTCAGGTAACGCAGCACTCTCTCGTCGCGACGATACTGAACCTCAAGGGTCTTCAGGAATTCAGGCTGAGCCTTGAACTCCAACATCACATAGAAACCCGTGCTCTTCTTCTCAATGGAGTAAGCCAGCTTCTTCAAGCCCCAGAGTTCCTCGTTAATGATTTCAGCACCATTATCCGCGAGGATTCCTTTAAACTTGTTTACCGCTTCCTTCATCTGTTCATCAGACAAAACGGGAGTCAAAATGAAAACGGTTTCGTATTGATTCATAATACGTTTAATTAATTAATAAAATGAATTTATGCTTAAAAGCGGTGCAAAGTTAGGCATTTTATTCCTAATAGCCAAACATTTTCGCTTTATTTCATTATTTCATGCGCTTTCGTTTCTCCGTATGATTTTTTTTGCTTTATTTTGTAGTTACAAAACAAGAAAAACAACAAAACAAACAAAATAACAACATCCAAATTATGAAAAAATATCTTGGAATCCTATTGATTGTGTTGGGCGCAATCTTTCTCCTGTTAATCTACATGCTGGATTGGGTGGACAACAACGTAGCCCTCTTCTGCTCTTTGGGCTTGATGATTGTTGGCCTCATCGCCCATATCATCATCCAGAAGCGCTTGTAAGGAAGCGGATTGAAATTTGCGTTTTAGGGCTTATAGTTCAAGAGAGAAGCATCTCCGAAACTATAAGCCCTAAAAATGATGCCATCACCCGGCACTTATTCCTCTACTTCCGTACCGCCAGGCACAATCAGGCGGTAGCCCTTGCCATGAACATTGTTGATTTCGATTTCAGGATCGCCCTTGAGATGCTTGCGCAGCTTGGTGATGTAGACATCCATAGAGCGTGCATTGAAATAGTTGTCATCAATCCAAATGGTCTTCAAGGCCAAATCGCGCTGCAAAACATCATTTGCGTGGGCGCAGAGCAGCGCCAACAGTTCGCTTTCCTTGGTTGTAAGCTTGAACTGCTCTCCCTCGAAAGAGAGCACCTGGCGCTGGGTGTCGAAGAGGTAGCGGCCGATACGATACTGCGTAACGTTCTGCGTCTTCTTGCCACGAACGCGACGCATGATTGCCTCCATGCGGAACACAAGCTCGTCCATAGAGAATGGCTTGGTCAGATAATCATCGGCACCGATCTTGAATCCCTTGATAATATCTTCTTTCAGGTTCTTTGCCGTCAGGAAAATAACAGGAATGTCGGCGTTCTGCTGGCGTATTTCCGCCGCTAGTTCAAAGCCATCTTTTTTAGGCATCATGACATCCAGTACGCAAAGGTCGAAATGACCCTTCATGAATGCTTTATATCCGGCTTCGCCGTCGAGGCAAAGTTCTGCATCATAACCCTTGGCCTGAAGGTATTCCTTGAGCAAGAGGCCCAGGTTCTCGTCGTCTTCACAAAGAAGGATGTTCATTTTCGTTTCCATAATGCTTTAATCTTTAGTATTGGGTAATGTTATTATAAATTTCGTTCCTTTGCCGAAATGGCTTTCCACTTTGATTGTTCCTTTGTGCAGTTCTATCATCTTGTGGACGTAGGCCAGCCCCAGGCCGAAGCCCTTTACATCGTGCTGGTCGCCCGTGTGCACACGGTAGAACTTTTCAAAGATATGCTTCAAATCATCCTTGCGGATGCCGATGCCATTGTCCGAGATCTCCACGACATAGTTTTCTCCGACATTGCGTGTCCGGACATTCATGTGCAGTTCGACATCGCTGCGACGATATTTCAAGGCATTCTCCATGATATTGTAGATGACATTCGTATAATGCATCTCGTCCACATCCACCAAGGGGTTCTCTGCATCCAAATGTGCGGTAATGGTTCCGCCCGCTTGTTGCACATTGATCTGGAAGTTCTTGATAACACCGTCGATAAGTTCGTCCGAGTTCAGTTCCACAAAGTTAAGCGCAATCTTCTTGTGCTCGTAGAGCGACATCTGCAAGACTTTCTCTACCTGAAAGCGCAGTCTGCGGGACTCCTTGGAAATGATGCCGCCGAGATTATCGTACATCATATCACTCTTATTGATGCTTTTGTCCGTCAACATCTGCGCAGCCAGCGAGATACTCGCGATGGGGGTCTTCAGCTCGTGGGTCATGTTATTGACAAAGTCGTTCTTCATCTCGTTCACCTTGCGTTGCTGCAAAAGCAGGTAGAGGACAATGATAAACAAGATCAGAAGCACAAAGGTAAAGATCATGGCAGGGAACATCATGCTCATGATACCCATTACATACTTGCGTTGGTCGGGGAAATGGACCACCACCACACCCATCTTCTGCAACGGGTCGTTTCGGAAGAGCGTTTGCGTATAACTGACGTCAGCCCCCTCGTCGCTGTAATCAGAACATTGGTACATCACACGCCCATCGCTGGCACACACCTTGAAATGGAAGCTTAGCATCACGCCGTTACGCTCCAGGGCGCGGCGAATGGAACTCTCCAGATATTGAGGATTGATGCGCTCCTCGAAACTTTTTTCGCTTGCGCTATACATCACCGCATAGATAACCTCGTCCAGAACGCCATTCTGATAGACATAGGCATTGCGCACGGCCTGACGGAACTTTTCCGCCGATGCGGAGATGGCATTCGTCTGGCTGGGAAACATACGCAAGGAAATGGGTTTGTGCTCGATTAGCGTGTCCACGCCCTTGTACTGAGGCATGAAACTGTCTCTCGCGACGATCTTCATAAGGATGGGGTTACCCAGCACCTTGCGCTCCTGTTCATCCGCAGAGTCTAAACTCAGGAGGTCTTCCTGATAGGCGTGGATAACATCCTTCAGATAGTTCTCTGTCTCGCGACGTTCCAAATCGCGGGATGCCTGGTCCAAACTACGCTTCACGTTTTCATCGAACTGGTCGCGGCGCATCTTCACCATGGTACTGGTGTAGCGTCCCTGCAAAGCCAGCAGCCCCACAAACAGGAGTGTAACGAGTACGCCTACTATGATATATCCTCTGCGTTTCATAATGCAAATATACCTCTTCCTTTATTTAAGACCAAAAAGGAAGGACAAATGCGCCCTTCCTTTTTAACCTTGTTAACAAATCACTGTTTATCTGCGTCCAAATTATCACTCTGATGTTTCCGCTTCGTGTTCTTTAACCAATTTCTGCTGAACCTCAGCGGGAACAAGTTCGTAACTGGCAAACTTCATAATAAAACTGGCACGTCCACCCGTTACGCTGCTCAAGGCAATGCTGTAACTGGACATTTCCTTCAAGGGCACCTTGGCTGTAAGTTTCTCGTAACCGTTCTCGCTGGTCATTCCCATAATCATGGCACGACGTCCTTGCAGGTCGCTCATTACGTCGCCCAATTTATCACTGGGAGTGAACACTTCCACATCATAGATAGGCTCCAGAATCTTAGGGCCGGCCTCGCGGAAGGCTTGCGCAAAAGCATTACGGCCCGCCAACATGAAGCTGAGTTCGTTGCTGTCGACGGGGTGCATCTTGCCGTCGTACACGATCACACGCACATCGCGGGCATAGCATCCGGTCAAAGGTCCTTGTTCCATGCGTTGCATGACACCTTTCAAGATAGCGGGCATGAAGCGCGCGTCAATCGCACCTCCCACAACGCTGTTCACAAACACCAGTTTGCCACCCCACTCCAACTTCACCTCTTCGGTAGAGCGAGGTGTAATACGGTATTCCTGATTGCCGAATTTATACATTTCCGGCGCAGGCATACCCTCATAATATGGCTCAACAATCAAATGAACCTCGCCAAACTGACCTGCGCCACCGCTCTGTTTCTTATGGCGGTAGTCGGAACGGGCAGCCTTTGTAATGGTTTCGCGATAAGGCACCTTGGGTTCCAGGAATTCTATCTGAATCTTCTCGTTATTTTCCATGCGCCATTTTAGCGTACGCAAATGGAATTCACCCTGACCCTTCACCAGAATTTGTCTCAGTTCCTTGCTCTGCTCTATCATCCACGTGGGATCTTCCTCGCGCATACGCTGCAGGGCGTTCATCATCTTTTCGGTCTCTGCTTCCGCCTTGGCCTTGATGGCGCGGATGAACTTAGGCTCGGGATACTTGATGAAATTGAAACGATGCTCGCTATCCTTGCCGTTGAGGGTATTCCCTGTCTTCACGTCTTTCAGTTTTACCGTGCAGCCGATATCTCCTGCCACCAATTCCTCTACCTTGATACGCGTAGCGCCCGCACAACAGAACAACTGGCTCATACGCTCCTTCGAACCGCGGTCCTGATTGGTAAGGTCGTCGCCCTCGCGCACCTTTCCGCTCATCACCTTGAAATATTGCACCTCGCCAATATGGGGCTCTACGGCCGTCTTGAAGAAGAAAAGGCTTGTAGGGCCATTGGGGTCGGGAGTTACTTCTTCGCCACGTGTATTGAACACCTTGGGCATCTCATCCACAAAGGGAACCACATTGCCCAGGAACTCCATCAGGCGGCGCACACCCATATCCTTGCCGGCGCACACACAGAAAACAGGGAACATACCGCGCGCTGCCAAGCCTTTGCGAATACCTTCGCGCATCTCGTCCTCTGTCAACGCCTCGCTCTCGAAGAATTTCTCCATGAGCGTCTCGTCATTCTCTGCGGCAGCCTCTACCAAGGCCTTGTGCATCTCTGTCGCTTTCTCCAGTTCCTCCGCAGGAATGTCTTCGACGGTGGGCGCGCCACCCTCTGCTCCCCAAGAAAACTTCTTCATCACCAAGACGTCAATGAGGCTGTTGAAATTAGGACCTGTCTGCAAAGGATACTGTACGGGCACCACCTTGGGTCCGTAAATCTCTTGCAGTTGGTTCAGGAGTTGGTCGTAATCCAAATTCTCGTCATCCAGCTGGTTCACCAGAAAGATTACGGGCTTACCCAACTTCTCGGTATATCGGAAATGGTTCTGCGTACCCACTTCTACGCCGCTTGCACCTTTCAGGAGCAAGATAGCCGTATCGGTAACATTCAGGGCCGTAAGGGCTGCGCCTACGAAATCGTCGCTTCCGGGACAATCAATGATATTCAGTTTCTTGTTGTTCCACTCCACATGGAAAACGGTGCTGAACACACTGTAGCCATAATCTTGCTCTACGGGGAAATAGTCGCTCACGGTGTTCTTCTGCGTGATGCGGCCGCGACGCTTGATGATGCCTGCCTCGTAGAGCAGGCTCTCCGTCAGGGTTGTCTTACCACTACCGTCATTGCCAAGCAAGGCAATGTTCTTGATCTCATTGGTTTGATAGATTTTCATGGACTATAATAGTATTATGGTAATTGATTGCTTTGGTGGGCATCCGAAACGCAATTTAGCGATTCCCTGCGAAACAGCCAAACATTCGCGCATTTTTTTGTAACTTCGCGCCTATAATCATGATCGGACTCTATATTCACATCCCTTTCTGCCAAAGCCGTTGCATTTATTGCGACTTTGTCAGCTCCACGCTTAGCCAGGAATGGCAGGCAAAATACTTGCGCGCCCTGGAGGACGAAATGTTTCTGCGCAGCAAAGAAATGGGCGAACCGGTTGCCCGTACCATATATATAGGTGGCGGAACGCCCTCTCAACTCTCTCCCCAGAACCTTGCCGGACTGATGGATGCCTTGCAACGGCATTTCACATGGCAGCCCGATTGCGAATTCACCCTTGAAGCCAACCCCGACGACATCACGCCTGCCTTTATCAGTTGCTTGCGCGACACGCCCGTCAACCGCATCAGCATGGGCATTCAAAGCACAGACGACAGCGTATTGCGTTTCCTGCGCCGCCGGCACACCGCACGCCAAGCTTTCGATGCCATTGGGCAATTACAAGAGGCTGGTTATGAAAACATCAGCGGCGACCTCATTTATGGCCTGCCTCATCAAAGCCAGGAAATGTTCGAGGGCGACCTGAAGGCCCTGCTACAGACGGGTATCCCTCACCTGAGTGCCTATGCCCTGCAATATGAACCCGGGACACCGCTTTACCAGATGTTACAGCAAGGCGAGATTCCGGCAGAAGACGAGGAGCACTCGCTGCGCTGCTATGAGATGCTGATGGATTTCACTGCCCAAGCTGGTATGGAACATTATGAAATCAGCAACTTCGCCCGCTCCGGCTACCGTTCGCGCCACAACAGCAGCTACTGGCAAGGCCGTCCCTATTTGGGTTTGGGTGCCGGTGCCCACAGCTACGACGGTCGTTTTATACGTCGTGCCAACACCGCCAACATCCGCACCTACATGGAGGGACGACATGAAGCGGAAACAGAAATACTTGGCAAGGACGAACTTTATGACGAACGTGTCATGTTGGGCTTACGCACGGCAGAGGGCATCAGCCTGCAGGCGCTGGAGCAGGACTTCGGTACCGACAAGTTGCTTTATCTGCTGCGGATGGCAGAGCCTCATCTCCTTCGTGGTACGCTCATGAAAAAAGGCGAGCACCTCGTGCTCGCCCGTAAAGGTCTCTTCGTCAGCGACGATATTATCTCCAGTCTGATGAGCGACTAACGCAAACGCTGATAGGTTATTTCATAGCACATGGGACTGACGTTCTGCTTCGCCGTTTCCGTGCCCTGACTATGAGGCACAATCAGGCGTACCTTGGCGATACCCTTTTCGTCCTGGCGGCCGGGGCGGATATAGGTCAAAGGCACCGTCCAACCCTCGGGCACATCCAGTTTCTTATACAAGCGGTACATAGCACCACCACCCGGGTAAATCGTTGTGTTGAAACTGGCGGTAAACGTACCGCTATTGTTACTTACGTTGATGTACTCAGGTGCTACGCTGAAAGTGGAGTTAAGGTTCGTCGACAGCAAACTGTCGCCCAAAATATCATACTCCCAGTAGCGACAGGCCAACACGCCCGACTCGCCATGGTGCAGTTTCTGACCTTCACCCTTGCGCACAATCTGCATGTACACACCACTGTTCTCGAACAAGACATATTCGTTCTCCTCCGCGTTTGTCATACTGTCCTGCGCCTCGAACTGCTGCTGACTGATTATCTTCATAGGCTTGGTACTATAGAGCAGCGTGTCTCCGCCGGGTCCGGTCAACAACTGGGGAGAGCGTTTCGTAAAGGCACCTACTGCCTTGCGTTCCTTATCTTTCTGGTCAGCATAGGTCTCGTCTTTGTTACAGGAGGCCAACATGCTGCCCATTGCCACAACACAGCCCAAGCAAAGCGTGGTGCGCATTATTCTTCTTATGTCCATATCTTATGCGTTTTCTTGTTTCATCAGTTTCTCTATATCCGCGGCCGCTTTCTTCGCTTGGCTTACGGCCTCGTCCAGCGTGCCCAGGAAACTGCCGCCCGCAGCGTTTTTATGACCGCCGCCACCAAAGTACTTCTCACAGATCAGATTGCAAGGCACCTCGTCCACACTACGTGTGCTGATTCGTATCTTGCCCGGCGTTTCCGTATCTTCGCGCATGAAGAAACTCAAGCGAATGCCCTGTATCTCAAGCGGCATGTTCACAAAACCCTCCGTATCGCCTTTCTTGGCCTTGAAGCGACGGTACTCCTCGTTCGTCATCGTAATGATACTCGCCTGACACGTGGGCAGCAACTGCATATTCACATACAGCAGATAACCCATCAGGCGCATGCGCGCTTCCGAACTGTCCCAAAAGACAGCACGGTAAACATGTTCTTTGTCCACGCCCCTGTCCAAAAGCATCGCCACGCAACGAAACACTTCGCCGCGCGAACTGGCATGGGAGAAGTTGCCCGTGTCCGTCATCAGCCCCAGATAGAGACCCGTGGCCACGTCTTTCGTTATCAGGTCTGCATAGCCCAACTCCAGCAAGACATGCTGTAACACCTCACAGGTGCTGGACATCTGCGGCTGACTCACACATACGGTATACTGTTCTACGGCGGGGTTCAAGTGGTGGTCTATCATCACACGACTGGCCCTACATTCTCCGACTACACGTTCCAATGTCTCACCCATTCGGCCCAAACCATTGTAATCCAGAGAAAATATCAAATCGGCCGCTTGCAACAACGCTGTCCCTTCCTCTGTCTGCTCATTGAAACGGATAAATTCGCCGCTCAACGGTGCCAGCAGCATATTGTCGGGAAAACTATTGGGCATCACGACGTGCGCCTCCTTTCCCAAGGCGCGCATCACCTGCAGCAAGGCGGAGCAGCTGCCTATGCAGTCGCCGTCCGGATCCATGTGCCCAGTAAGTACAACGCGCTTCGCATGGCCAATGAGTTGCAACAAGCCTTCGCGTTGCTCAGATGTCAATACCTTTTCTTCTAATAACATGCTTCTTCGTTACATTCTGCCCACAAAGTTAGGCAAAACACATCGTTTGGCAAACCATTTGATACACGTATTTGCGAAGTTTCACGTAACTTTGTATTTTAAACGTAAAATAAAAAAAACAATAAAATATGAAAACAACACCCGTACTGCTGCTCACAGGCTACTTGGGCAGTGGCAAGACGACTCTCCTGAACCGCATCTTGCAAAACACACAGGGCATCCGCTTTGCAGTTATCGTCAATGACATTGGCGAGGTGAACATTGACGCCAGCCTCATACAGCAAGGAGGCATCGTGCAGGAGGAGGACGACAGCCTCATGGCTCTGCAAAACGGCTGCATCTGCTGCACCCTGAAGATGGATCTCGTACAACAACTCCACGAGATTATCTCTACCCAGCGTTTCGACTATATCGTCATCGAAGCCAGCGGCATCTGCGAACCCGCACCCATTGCACAGACCATTTGCAGCGTACCCCAACTGGACGGACGCTTCAAGGAAACCGGACTCCCCCGTCTGGACAGCATTGTTACCGTTGTCGATGCTCTGCGCCTAAGAGATGAATTCAAGGGCGGACTCAACCTTTTAGGTCAGCACATCGCTGAAGAGGATATCGAGAATCTCGTTATCCAACAGATTGAGTTCTGCAACATCATCCTTCTGAACAAGGCCAGCGAAGTAAGCCCCGAAGAACTGGAGCGCACCAAGGAGGTCATCCGATCCCTGCAACCCAAGGCACGCATCATTCCTTGCGACTACTGCGACATTGAACTGGAGCAACTCCTGAACACGAACCTTTTCGATTTTGAGGCCACAGCCACTTCCGCTTCCTGGATTCAGGAAATAGAGAACCTCGCTGACCACGAAGAGGAGGAACACGAGCATCACCATGACCATGATCATGATTACGAGCATCACCATGAACACGAACATGGACATCACCACCATCATCATCACCACCACGAAGGAGGCGAAGCGGAGGAGTACGGCATCGGCACCTATGTCTACAAGAACCACCGCCCCATGGACATGGCGCGCTTCGACCACTTTGTTTCCAAGCGTTGGCCTCAGGGGGTGATCCGCACCAAAGGCCTCGTCTATTTCCAAGACGAGCGCGACCACTGCTATCTCTTTGAGCAGGCCGGCAAACAGGTGTCTCTGAAATACATCGGCGTTTCCTATGCCACCATGCCCGCGGACGAACTGGAGGACTTCCTGCGTCGCAACCCGAATATCGCAAAGGACTGGGACGAGAAATACGGCGACCGTATGCAAAAGATTGTGTTCATCGGCCAGCGTCTGGACAAGGACTATATCAAACGGGAACTGGACCAATGCCTGGTGGATTAAAGAAAGACGGTGGGATAAAGTCAAAATGGAAATGGGATTGCAGATAGATGACTATGTCTTTTTTAATGTCGGACGCATCAAATACGAAGATACAGACAAACCCGTAACAATTGGTGTCTTCAATTCCGTATTTACCTTGGCCAACCCCAAAAGTCATTATAAAGATAATAACAACGAACCTGAAATGGAATAGACAATTCACCATTTTCTACAAAACGCAAAGCCTTTCCCGTCAAAAGCCGATGACGGGAAAGGCTTTGTGCTTACAGCGCATTTCCTCTCATGCCAATTCGGGGTACCTGCCCCATGCGTCTCCAATAATCGGGACTGCACCAAAGAAATAGCCCTGCCCTAACCTACCCAATGCAGGTCGGTGTGCTGTGCCATGCGCTTCAGGTTAAGCATGGCATAGCGCATACGTCCTAAGGCCGTGTTGATGCTCACACCCGTCAGCATGGCAATCTCCTTGAAACTGAGTTCCTCATAGAAACGCATCTCCACGACCTCGCGCTGCACATCAGGCAGACGGTCCACCAAAGCCCGCACCAGTGAGCAACTTTGCTGGTTCATCAGTTGGGTCTCGACGGTGCACTCGCTAAGTTGGTCGCTATCCAAAAGATCGCGCACCACATTGCCCTGGGCGTCCACGACCTCGTGGTTCACGTGCTTGCGCACCCTGCTGCTGCGCATACGATCCAACACCAAATTGCGCGCAATACGCATCAACCAGGCCTGCATCTGGTTCGATGCCACATAACGACCTTCGCGAATGGCCATAATGGCATGCACGAAAGTATCCTGGAACACGTCGTTCGCCGCGTCCTCGTCATTAGAAGTCAGTTTGAGGATATAGGTAAAAACACACGTCTGGTAGCGGGCCAATAGTGTGTCAAAAGCCTCGTTGTCGCCTTCTCGATATAAACTTACCAACACGTCGTCGGCAAGCATGACATACTTCTCCATGTCTCTCTATGTGTTTGGTTCTTAGGAGTAGAATGCTTCGATAGGCAATTTGTTTTTAGACTTTTGATAAGTTAAATAAGGTTTCCTGATGACAAAGTAAAGGAAAATAACGGAAAATAACAAATAAAGGCGGAAAAACTTTCGTGCAAGCACAATAAAGATGCACTAAGGAACGTTTTTAGAACAAAAGAAAAACCCAAATCCGCACGCTGCCTATGAGATTACCTTTACACCCTGAAAATTCTTCCTCCCCCACCCCCGCTCCCCGCGAGAGTACGCTGGACTTCATCCGCCAATTCGCACGTACGTTTAACCCTCAACCCGCCGGAATATGTTAGTTTCCCCCTCCCTTTTAGCGGCTGATTTCGGCAATCTCGAGCGCGAGATGACATGGTTCAACGCATCCGATGCCGATTTGCTGCACTTGGACCTCATGGACGGTATCTTTGTCCCCAACCTGAGTTTTGGATTTCCCGTACTGGAGGCCGTAGCCCGTCTTTGCACGAAGCCCTTGGATGCCCATTTGATGGTGCAGCGTCCGCAGGACTATCTTCCGCGCATGCTCAAGCTGCCCAACCTGCGCTATTTTAATTTCCACGTTGAGTCCGACTGCGATGTTACGGACCTGTTAGGACAGGTGCGCAAGGCAGGGCTTCCCTGTGCCCTCACCATCAGTCCCGACACGCCCGTTGCCGACCTGCGCCCCTGGCTTAATGTGTTGGATATGGTACTCATCATGAGCGTCTATCCGGGTTTTGGCGGACAGAAATTCATTCCCGCCACGCTCTCCCGCGTCCGGGAACTGAAAGCAATGGCCAAGGAAGCGGGAAAGGAAATCCTGATAGAGGTGGATGGTGGCGTCAACCACGAGACTTCTCCCCAATTAGCTTTGGCAGGCACGGACATCCTGGTCGCTGGCAGCTACGTCTTCGGTTCTGCGGATCCCGCCGGACGTGTGAGCGAGCTCAAGGCCCTGTAAGCACATTTTCACCACCATGCCGCGCGCCCAAAGACAACAACTGACGTGGCTCTTTGTTACTTCTGCCCTGGCATTGTCAGTGGCACTGGTCTTTCTGCGCCTGCAACTGCCCGCTTGGCAACTGCTGCCTGACGAGATGCACGCAACCCTCAGCACATGGCACAGCAAAGCATCGGAGCGTATGTTTTCGCTAAGTCTTAATGACAGGCAAACCGCCCTGCTCTCTGCCATGCTTTTGGGACAGCGCAACCACATGACATGGGAAATACGCGGCCTTTATGCCCAAGCAGGAGCTTCGCACCTGCTTGCCCTGAGCGGTCTTCACCTCAGCATCCTGTTGGTTCTCTTTCAATTCCTGTTGCGCCAGGTGTTGCACAACAGGCTGTGGTGTGCCGTGCTGACACTCACTTTGTTGACGCTTCTGTGGGCATATACCCTGCTGACAGGTTGCAGTCCCTCGCTGTTGCGTGCGGCCATCATGACATCTCTGTGGATGTTGACGCAAATGTCAGGGGAATCGGGGAAAACGTGGCACAGTTTCTGCATGGCCGCCTGCATCATTCTTTTCTTCGATCCGCAGGCACTTCATAGCCTCAGTTTCCAACTTTCGTTTGCAGCCGTTGCGGGCATCCTGCTTTTCTACATGCCTCTGTGCAGACAAATATCCGCCCCCCGTCAACCCATGAAATGGCTGTGGCAGGGTTGGTGTGTAAGCACGTCCGCCCTGATAGGCAGTGCGCCTCTGGCTGTTTACTATTTCCACACGTTTTCCGTTTCGGGCTTTTTGCTAAGTCCCCTTTACATCCTCTTGGCCACGGGCATCCTCTATGGCGGCCTCTTCCTCTTGCTTACGGGGCAAGGGACGAACCTCGTAGGCTGGCTGATGGATGTCCAGCACACAATCATGCAATGGGCGACTTCAATGCCAGGGAGCACGACGGAGAACCTCCACCCTACTCCCTGGCAGGTAATGTTCATCTATTTGGGTTTCGTCCTTACGCTGCCCGTACTAAATGCTTTGCAGCCACGTACGCTTGATTTCGCTTCTTTCCGAATCCGCCGGGCACTGCGGCAATGGCCTTACTTCGTCGCTGCCGCAACTTGCATGCTAACCGCGTGGTTAATGCCCTAAGCCTACTGTCTGTTGGGATTGTAGCCACGCAGAAAATCGGCCACGGGCATCCGTTTCTTGCCAGCCAGCTGCAAGTCCAGGACATTAAGCCATCCGTCAGTACAGGCGAAACGAAGGAAGGTACGCCCATCGGTGTCCATCGTTCCCGGTACCGCATCATGCGTCTCGGGCTGCATGGCGGTCTTGAAGACCTTCAGCTGCTTGCCGCCCAAGGTGGTCCACGCTGCGGGATAGGGACTCAGGCCACGTACGAAGTTATATGCCGAACGCACGCTGTGCCGCGCCCATTGTATCTCGCAAGTCTCCTTAAATATTTTCGGGGCGGGACGAAGAGGCTCGTTCAGGGTTAGTTCGCTCTGCGGAATGGGACGGATGTTGTCGTCCTGAATATCATCCACCGTTTGCTTCACAAGTTCCGCGCCCAGCACCATCAGACGGTCGTGAACCGCCTCGGCATCATCCTCCTCGTAAATGGGCACGCTTTGGCGGTGGATGACAACGCCCGTATCAATATCGTGGTCCAGAAAGAAAGTGGTAATGCCCGTCTGTTTGTCGCCGTTGATAATGGCCCAGTTGATGGGTGCCGCGCCACGGTATTGGGGCAAGAGAGCGGCGTGCAGGTTAAAGGTGCCTTTCGGCGGCATCGCCCAAACCACCTCGGGCAACATGCGGAAGGCCACGACGATTTGCAGGTCGGCACGATAGGAGCGCAATTCCTCCAGAAATGCCTCATCCTTCAGACGCTCGGGCTGCAGCACGGGGATACCCTGCGCCACGGCATATTGTTTGACGGCCGACTGTGAAAGGACATCCTGATGCCGCCCCATGGGCTTGTCGGGCATCGTTACAACGGCCACGATATTGTAGCCACTCTCCACCAAGGTTCTTAGACTATGCACCGCAAAATCGGGGGTGCCCATGAAAATAATTCTCATCTGCTCTTCTTGTTACTCGTTACTGATGTCTGCCATCATCTTGCGGTAGACACTGAAGACACTGCTCTTTCGGATGATTCCCTGGAAACGGCCCTTGGCATCCACCACGGGAAGGTTCCAGGCCCGCGTGCGCTCGAAGGACTTGACAATGCTCTCCATGCTGTCGTTCATGGAAAGCACCGTAGGCGCGGGGCGCATCAGTTCTGAGACCTTGAAACGATAATACAGTTCGCTCCGGAACATGATATGACGGATGTCGTCGATATACAGCATGGCTATCAATCGCCCCGAGGCATCCACCACGGGAAAGACATTGTGCTTGCTGATACTGATGCGACGCGTAACCTCCCACAGATTCATCTCGGGCCGCAAGG
Source organism: Prevotellaceae bacterium (assembly GCA_028723455.1). Taxonomy (GTDB): domain Bacteria; phylum Bacteroidota; class Bacteroidia; order Bacteroidales; family Bacteroidaceae; genus Physcousia. Next base: position 30,258 of record JAQYEW010000038.1, read on the forward strand.
CATGGCTGAAACGTTCCAACACGGAATCCATGGACATCAGTGTCAATACGGCCTGGTTCTTGTCATGCGTGAGCAATTCTCCGCGACGTGCCAAACGGGCGGAATAAATGCCATGAGGCTCGAAGATGTTGTTCGTCAGATAACTGCACACGCTGACGGCTATCAGAGGCATGAACATCTGGTATCCGCCCGTAAGCTCGGCGATAAGGAAGATACCCGTAAGGGGGGCGTGCATCACACCGCTCATCAATCCGCACATGCCCAGCAAGGCAAAGTTATTCTCGGGCGTAGAAATGCTAAGGATACCGTTCATGTTCCACAGGCGCGAAAAGGCAAAACCCGTGATACATCCCACAAAGAGCGAGGGTGCGAAAGTACCGCCACATCCGCCTCCCGCATTCGTGGCCGTTGTGGCGAACACCTTGAAGACAATCAGGAGGATGAGGTAAAGCACCAGCAGATTGTCGTGTCCATAGAAGAAGGAGCGTGACATGGCCGTACTCCATTCTGCGGTACCATCACCGTTCAACAGCAATTCGATCAGTTCATAGCCTTCACCATACAGGGAGGGGAACAGGAATATCAGCACGCTCAACGACAAACTGCCCACGAGGAAACGCACACGCCTACTCTTTATATTCCCAAACAGCCCCTCAAGCCAGTTCATGGTGCGCATGAAATACACCGACACCAGACCGCAGGCAACGCCCAAAAGGACATAGGCCGGCAAACGCTCTACGGCAAAGCCATTCACCAAGCGGAAGGAGAACATCGTATCCGTACCCGATATGGCAAAGGTGAGGGCTACCGCCGTTACACAACTGACCAGAAGAGGCAGCAAAGAACCCATCGTAAGGTCAATCATAAGCACCTCGAGCACAAAGACAAGTCCGGCGATAGGAGCCTTGAAGATACCCGCCACAGCACCTGCGGCACCGCAGCCCACCAGAAGCATCATCTGCTTCGAGTTCATTCTGAACAAACGGCCCAGGTTGGAACCGATCGCACTGCCCGTAAGCACAATGGGAGCCTCGGCACCCACGGAACCGCCAAAACCGATAGTAATGGCGGAAGCCATCACCGAACTGTAGCAGTTATGTGCCCTGATGAAACTCTGCTTGCGCGCGATGGCGAAAAGTATTTTCGTAATGCCATGTCCGATATCATCCCGTACGAAAAAACGGATAAAGAGGGCCGTGAGGCCGATACCCACGGCAGGATACAGCAGATACAACGCATTGCTGTGCGAGATAGGCAACTGATGCGTCAACAGATGCTGAATCTGATGGATGATCCATTTCAGCGCCAAGCCGGCCAATGCCGTACATACGCCTACCACAAATGCCAGAAGAAGCATGAAACGATTCTCCGGGATGAAGTGGCGACGCCATGCCAGCATACGTATATGCAGCCTCTGAGCGAATGTACGTTGCATGTCTATTTACGTATGATTTCCACCTCACCTCTCTTGCCCAACTTAACAATACTGCTGGGTTTGTGCGGCGTGGTGTCGCCACGGCGGAACTGCACCACATAATCCATCTGGTCAATAATCTCTTGGTCGATCTCGCTGAAGAAGCGTGCGGCAGGCATACCGCTGATGTTGGCGCTGGTGCTCACAAGGGGCTTTTGCAGTTTGTAGCAAATCTGCCTCGAGAACTCGTCCTTCGTAACGCGTACGCCCAAGCTGCCATCCTCGGCCAAAAGCGAGGGAGCCACACCATTGGCATCAGGCAAGATAACGGTAAGGGGCGTTTCCGCACAGTCAATCAAATCCCAAGCCACATCGGGAACATGACGGAAATAGCGCTGAATACGATTCGGATTATCTACCAGACAGAGCATGCTTTTGGCATCGCTGCGCTTCTTAATGTCATAGATGCGGCGCACAGCCGCCTCGTTCGTGGCATCACAGCCGATCCCCCAAACCGTGTCTGTGGGATAAAGAATGACGCCACCCCTTTTCAATGCCTCTACAGCATTATTGATATCAATATCGCAATTCATAAAAAAACAAAAAAATCTCAACGCTTTTATTTAGCTGTTCCCATACAATTTTAAGCAACAGGCATGACAAAAATACAAATAAAATCCGAGAAATGGCCATCTTTTAATGGATTTTTTCCTACACACCGCAATTTCAGCTTACTTTGCCTTCACAACAGGTAAACATACAACAACAAGATAGGCAGTATTATTTTTTCGTAAAGACATTTTGCTCCATAAAACAGAATGACACATCCATGGACATTTTGCCGTCATAATGACAAACCAAAGATGTTTGCTCCAAGATGGAATCCGGAGAAAAAAACCGTCCGATGGACGGCTTTTTTGAGTCATTAAAATGTTTCCTGCAAAACATATATTTGTTCGGAACAAAACTACTGCATAGTTTTGAAAAATTATCGGGTAGTTTTGGGAAGAATTATAGGCCGGAGAAATGCCCAAAATCATTGGTTTTATAGGTAAAAACAGGATTACGGGACCTGACGGATTCACAACTCACTGGTTTTCAATGGCAGGAAAAACATAAAAAAAACGAGGGAAAGGACTTGCGTTTCCAAAGAACCCCAGAAAAAGCAAATAAGGGAAACACATGAAGTAAGCAAAAACCCGTTTTTGCTTACTTCATGCAATCACAAACGGACAGTCCTAACGGACGACCTTCTTGCCGTCCATAATAAGTAATAACACGACCAAAGATCAACCAGAGTTCGGCGTAAGAAAAACTCCTTAAAAGTTGCAGGAGTGAGGTATTTTTCGTATCTTTATAGTATGACAACAACATATAATGATGAATGTTGTAATCATAGACAAAAGCAGACTCATTGCATAAAGCTTATACCGAACTCACGTTAATTAAATAATCTTATTTTCGGTAAGTTGGAACGATACTTTTCGGTAATTTGGCGTTGATTTGTTCGGGGAAATGGAATTGGCACGTTATAACACAATTACCGTTAATATCTTTACGATTGATAACAAACAAGTTAAGCCCTCACTCCTATGACTATATTCCCAATATCCCCTGCTTCATACCGGACAAATCCATTCTCATCATCCCGGCCAACTGCACGAAATAATCATTCGACCAAAGATCAAGCTCTTTTGGATTACGGACGAAAGGCAACAGATCTTCTTTCACTTGTTTTATATCAACTGAAGAGAGGCGCTCGATGAGCTTGTCCATAAATCGCTCCGGGGTAATATTCTCATTGTTGAACTGCTTGCATCGTTCTGCCAAATGGGAAAAGTCTAGCGGAACATTATGGCGTACATACCACTCAAAATCGAACCAATCACGGCCTTTAACCCTATTTTTCCATGTACGGTAGAGCAATGCGTGCATCTTGCCGGCAAAAAGATCAGGAAGTATAAAACAACGGGTCATGAATGAGTGTGGCAGAAGCAATAGTTTCTGCTCCGTCCTAAAGTTCAACGGTGGACAAGTATCTACTTCAATCTTAATCTTTATGGACTTTTCGGTTTGGAAAGTTACATCATACACAGCAGTATTATCTTTAAGAAATGCCGATTCCACCTTTCCGAAATTCTTCTTCTCTTTTTTCTTTATTTCAACCTCACGACCTACCATTGCAAAAGCATCAATGATAGCAGGAAAATATTTTGTAAAATCGAAACTGTCATCATGCGCAAGTAACGAAAAGTCCATATCCTCACTGAAACGCTGCAAACCATGAAAGATTCTTAAACAAGTACCTCCATAGAACGCTGCTGACTCAAAAAAACCTCCAGCATAAAGTCCGGCAAGTATCACCTGTTGGTTAACTTCAAATATGGCATTTCTTTTATGTTGCTCCGTCGTCAAGTCATAACGGGATAGCATATCGTCAAAAACCTCATTCTTCATCGTCTCAGTAATTTTAACAGCACAGAAATCGAATCCGCCTTTTTGCCAACCTTTATATAGTCTTCGAATATGGTTTCATCCATCTGATAGAACTCATCCATATCCATGCGGATATCCTGTTCAAGATATATTTCCACATCTTTCATATAGCGAAGATTGACCTTTGAGGAATTGGCAATCAAATCACACAAAGCCTTTTCCGGTGATGCAATAAGAAACGCATGATCACCCTTATGAACACTCCTTATCCCTATCGGAAATGCCTTTCCTGAAATACATTTGTAGTCATAACTGCCGACCGGAGTCTGAAAGCTACGAGCGTGCTTTACCGTCATTGATTGATTTACATATACAGCCTCGGGGATAAGTCCATAATAGCGTAGTGCAGTCGACATTGAAATATATGAAGGAGCATATAGATGATTGGCTATCAATTCACTCGAAAGAGTCATACCTGTATGTTCGGGGTTGACTACATATAGCCCCCGCTTCAGCCTGATAATATATCCTTGCTTCTCGAGCCAGGCTACTTTCTTGTTCGCAGACTTAAGTTCCGGATATAACGACTCAATGATTGAAGTCGTAACCGGAATAATTCCTATTTCCCTTAATTGTCTATTCATGCTACAAATATAGCAATAATTTGAACAATAAAAGAAATACAACTTCTTTTATTGTTCAAATTATTGCTGTAAAAATAAACTTTAGAGTTCCCAAAGCCCCTCGAGAACCGCAAACGGACATTCCTAACGGACGACCTTCTTGCCGTCCACAATGAGGACACCTAAGGGATGAGCGGCGGAATCACCTATGCGAGCGCCGCCTAAGGTAAAAGTACCCTTGCCGTATTTCTTTTGGGCATTTATGCCAAGCACGCCATCCGTAGGGCCCAGGTAGCGAAGGCGGAAGTTGGAGAAGATGGCCCAGTCGCTGCCCACCAACTGCGTCTTACACACGCCGATACGCAGAGAGCCGTCCTCCCCCACCCTTAGCCGCAGCGTATTGGGATAACAGCCTTTCATGAAATAGATGGCGGCATCCTCCATCGTATTAGGCACGTAGCCATGCGTGCTAAGCGTGCCTACCGTGCCCAACCGGCCTGCCTCGGAAAAGATAGAGGCAAGGGGCTGCGAAAATGTCCGGCCGGCCTGAACGGCATACAGCACGGCATGAAGCTGTTCGCCGCCTCCCTGATAGGCTGCCGCCGCATGGGCCGTTGTTCCCTGGCGGTAAAAGCCCTGGACGCTGAGTTCGTAGTCGCCGGGACGCAGGCCCGTCAGTTCCTGAAAGACATCAAAACCGGTGTTATACTTCTCGGCCGCATGGGCGCGCACCGTAGGCGCACCCTGCCATCCGTACGTGCCCTCGCGAAATCCGGGGTTGATGATCAACACCTCTGTTTCCTCTTGGGCGGGAGCCACGTAGGTCTCCGTGCTTAGCGAGCCGTCCGCATTGAGCGTTATCTTTACCGTTTCCTCGGCACGCAGGCTCAACGGCTCGCTTGCCTGACCGCAAAGGACGGTGGCCTTACCTTCCTTTTTGGCGTGCAGGAAGATGGTACTGTCGCTCAGCTGCCGAGCCTCGAGGTCGGTGCCCTTGACATAAAAACGCAGGGTTTGACCCGTGCTGTGGTTGGCTTGCAGAGCGATGCTTGCCCTTGCCTTGCTGTCCGTAATGCTTGTCAGCTGCTTCAATACGGGAGCGGCACCGGAGAACTGGAGACCGTTCAGCGCAGCCACCTTGTCCGTGCCGCGGAAATTGCTTACGAAGAGATAGCGCGTGCTGTCGGGGTCGGCGGCAATCACGCCGTTCCACCCTGCGGGCAACTGCGTCCGGAGCGACACAAGCTGGCTGTGCAGTTGGCGTGTCTGAAGGGCACTGACGCTGCTATAATAAACCAGATTGTGGGCATCCACCGTTTCGCCGGCACTGACGCTGCGCTGCGCATTGGCATAGAGGGGATAGAGTTTCGAGGTAAAGATGCTGTTGTTGGCACTGCGATGGCCAAAGGCGGTGGCCTTGTCGTTCAGACCCACAACGCCCAAGGCATTGTCGATATTGCTCCACGCGCTCTGTGCCGTGAAGAGGGTGCTGCCGTCCGATTGCTTGTGAGCCACCTGGCCATTGGCTTCGTAATAGAGCGTACGCCTTTCCTTCATCAGTTCGTCGGTGCTGACGGCCAGCATGCCGATGTATTCGCCCGTGACGGTAACGTTGCTGTTGGCGCGCACATCATCCAAGTAAATGAGCGCATTGCCGGGCGTGCTGAAGAGGGCAAAGCGGTTGTTGAGCGCGTTGTCATTCGTATTGAGTTCGCCGTTCATCGTATAGGCTGTTCCGTTGAGCTCATAGATACCCTGAACGACGGGGCTGGCGTTGGTGCCCTTGCCACTGACGGTGTACCAGCCCAGCAGGTTTCCCGTATTGTTGGCACGGTAAGGCACGACAATTTTATTCCTGTCAGGCGTGTTGGATGCGAAATAACCCGTATAGCTCTTCAGTCCCGTACTCCAGGAGAAGGTGGTGAAGCGGTCCCGGGTAAAGGCGCGCACCACATTCTGATTGGGCAGAACGCGCGCTTCAGCATAGCGTTGGCGGAAATCACTCCACGTGGCGGGTACAAGATCAGCCGTGCTGTTGTGCAGATGCATCAGGTAAGTCATCATTACGCGGTGCCCCTGCACACCCATGCGTCGGGCACTGACATCGGGACGCAGCAACCAGGAGCCGTCAGGCGTAGTCTGCTGGCGCGCGCGGATGTATTTATAGGCCAGGTTTTCCAACATCAGCGCATTGGGATCGCGCTGGAAACAGGCCTGTGTGGTGTAACTGGTAATCTGGTCGTAGAGGAAGAGGCTCCAGTCGTTGCCGTTGGGCATCGCCAGTTCTCCGTCGCTCAACGCCAACCAGTTCAGCACGCTGTCCGTCACCGCCTGATTATTGTGCATCAAGGCATTGGTGCGCCATTTCGGATTCTCGCCCTGGAACAGCTGAAGTGCCAGGGCGGCCTCGCCCAATTCCTGCATCACCACGTTCTGATAACTGGTGTGGAAGAGATTGTGGTTTTGCAGGGTGTAGTCGGGATAGAGGTTATTGCCACGGAAGAGTTGCGCCACAGTGGTGTTATCGTAATGGGGGTCGAGAACGCTTTGGTCGGCGGCATCGGCGTAATGGCTGTAACTGTTCACGGCAAACTCGCGCAGGCGCCGGAACCAACGGTCCGCCAAGGGGTCGTCGGGAAAGAGTCCCAAGGCTGCGGCAAGCACATCGGCTTCCCAACCGTTCTCCTCGGCTTTCGTGTCGCCGGCATAGCCCGTAGGGATCGTGCGCTCCAATTCATAGTCGCACTCCGCTTTCAATACATTATATATGTATTTACGCTGCTGTTCGCTGAGCTGTTCCCACTGGAAATAGGCACTATAAGCCACGCTCATCGCCCACAGGCTGGACTCCCACACATGGTCGGCGACCGACGTGCTGCCCCAATAGGGTACACTGCCGGCACACACCTTCAGCTTGTTGGCCTTGTGGGTGCTGTAAGCGAAAACCAGACTCTTGCGCGCCATGTCCTCGATACGCTCCCACGTAACGCCCGTGGGCAAGGCGACACCCGCAGGCTTGGCATACTTCACCAGGAAGGCGCACAGCATGCCCAGGTCGGCATTGGTGCGCACGCCCGCCTCGTTTGCCTGTCCCGAACTCTCGCCATTGAAATAGCCACAGGCTTCGTTGACGCTATTTGGGTACTGACAGTCGAAAAAATCGTTCTGCATGTATTGGGAAAAGCGGGCAAGCATGGCGAGGAGCCCCTGCATCATCTCGTGCTCGGGCACAAAATCATGGGTGATAACGCCTTCGGTGGGGCTGTCCACGCTCTCTTCCGTGGGGTCTTGAGGCTCGACGTAATCCTCTGGCAGCTGTAAAAGGCGGAAATTGTCCAGCAAGACGCTGGCGCCACTGCCTCCGCCGAAGTCGACATGCAGCCCTAAGTTGAGGGTCGTTTCCTTGTCCAGTTCAAAATCCAGGGAGGTTGTCGTCCATGCGTTGGGCATGGCAGGGAGGAATGTGAGAGAGGTCTGCCGGCTGCCGGCCACCAAGGCCGCCTGATGATTGCTCTGCGTAACGCATTTGTTGTCGGCCTGAAGCCGGTACTTGCCCGCGGGCAAGGTGATGCTTTGCAGAAGGTTGGCACTGGCGGCCACCCAGGCATGACGGATATAATACATCTGCGTGCCGTCGCTGGGTGTACCCGGCACGCCGAAATTATTGTCCGTAGCGGTGGCTGCGGCGGTCATGATGTCGCTCACGCCATAGTTGCCCGTCAACTGCCAGCCCACAAGCGTAGCGGCGGTATAGGCACCGCGCGTATTGTCGCGTGGCAGGGAGCTGATGTCATCCTGTTCGAAGCTCGGGTTCAGCAGATACCGGCTGGTAATGTCCGTCTGCGCAAAGGCGGAGGAGGCAAAAGCCAGGACAAGGGCAAGGAGGTGTCTCATAGGAATCGGATGCTTTAGGGGTAATAGGATTTGTCGTTGTTAGCGGTTCAATCTGCGGAATCGAAATCGAACTCGTCATCGGGGGTATAGATGAACATGGGAGTATCCTCACGAAACTCGTCCAAGGCGCGGCGGTCCTTCTTCGTGGGTCGGCCCGTTCCGCGCGCACGGTCGATAAAGCCGCTCATGCGGTTCATCTCCAACAGTTCATACTGTTCGGGGGAGGTAACGTTCTCCATCATCTCGGGCACCAGCCTGGCACCCACGCGCATTTCGATAGGCTGCAACACACGAAAACTGTACGTGATGGGCGGCTTGCGCACATCGATGACATCCCCCGCCTTTATCATGCGCGAGGGTTTCAACTGCACTCCCTTGATACTTATCTGACCTTTCTTGCAGGCTGCCGTGGCAATGGTACGCGTCTTGTAGATACGCACCGCCCACAACCATTTGTCTATTCTTGCTTCTTCTCTTGCCATGCTTTCTTACGCGCGCTCCGCCGTGATGCGGCAGATGTTAATGATTGTCTGTACCGCCTTCTCCATGCTTTGGACGGGCACGAACTCGTGGCGGCCATGGAAGTTAAGTCCGCCGGCGAAGATATTGGGACAAGGCAAGCCCATGAAACTCAGCTGCGCCCCGTCCGTGCCGCCACGGATAGGCACTACATTGCAAAAGCCGCAGGCCTCCTGAATGGCCTGGCGGGCTATGTCTGTGATGTGGGGCTTGTCCTCCAGCTGCGACAACATGTTCTTGTATTGCTCCTTCAGCTCCACCTCCACGGTGCCCTGGCCATACTTGTCGTTCAGGCGTTCGGCAGCGTCCAGCACCACTTGCTTGCGCAACTGGAAGATGCCTTGGTTGTGGTCGCGGATGATGTAGGTCAGCGTGGCTTGCTCCACCGTAGCCTTCATGTCATAGAGATGGAAGAAACCCTGGTAGCCGTCCGTTGTTTCGGGGCGTTCGTTCTCGGGCATGCCCTGGGCAAACTCGCTTGCGATCAGGCAGGCGTTCTTCATCTTGTCCTTGGCGTAACCCGGATGCACATTGCGTCCTGCAATGGTTACCTTGGCACTGGCCGCATTAAAGTTCTCGAACTCCAGTTCGCCCACTTCGCCTCCGTCCATCGTGTAAGCCCAGGCACAGTCAAAGAGCGGCACATTGAACTTGTGCGCCCCCTGGCCAATCTCCTCGTCGGGATTGAAAGCCACACGGATACGGCCGTGGGGCAACTCCGGGTGGTGCATCAAAAAATCCATGGCCGTCATGATTTCCGCAATACCCGCCTTGTCATCAGCGCCCAGGAGGGTGGTGCCGTCGGTAACAATCAGGTCTTCCCCGACATGACGCTTCAGTTCGGGAAAACGTGCCACAGAGGTAACGATACCCTCCTGCGCGTTCAGCACGATATCCGTGCCGTCGTAATTTTCGATGATGCGGGGCTTGACATCCTTTCCCGTGAAGTCGGGACTGGTGTCCATGTGCGCTATGAACCCGACGGTTGGCACAGGCTTGTCCACATTGGCGGGCAGCGTGGCATAGACGTAGCCATGCTCGTCCAGCAAAACATCCTCCAAGCCCATCGCCTCCATTTCCTCCTTCAGCAAATGGGCCAATGCGAACTGTTTGTCGGTGCTGGGGCAGCGGTCGGCGGTTTCCTCGCTGCTCTGCGTGTCCACCTTCACATATCTCAAAAATCTGTCAACAAGATGCTTATTCATAGTCTTTGTAGTATATTGTCCTACAAAGATACGGCAAAGGCGTTGGAATTAAAAATCTTAAGGGGATTTTTTACACCCTACTTCCCGTTATAATGGTTCATGGCGAACTGGACGCCGCTTAAGGCAAAGGCCTTGACGGCATCCAACACCGTGGGTACCTTGGCGGCTATGACCTTATTGTCCTCCGCGCTGAACTGTCCCAAGACAAAATCAACCTGTCCGCCACGAGGAAACTCGTTGCCGATGCCGAACTTCAAACGGTTGTAGGTTTCCGTGCCCAACTGCAGGGCGATACTTTTCAGGCCATTATGACCCGCATCACTGCCGCTGGGCTTGATACGGATTGTGCCCACGGGCAAACTAAGGTCATCCACGATAACCAAAAGATTCTGGGGCAGAATCTTCTCCTGTTGCATCCAGTAACGCACGGCGTTACCGCTGAGATTCATGTATGTGCTGGGCTTCAGGAGTATCAGTTCGGCGTTCTTGACACGCATACGCGCAACAGCGCCATAGCGTTTGTCCTCCCACACCGCGCCTGCTTCCTTGGCCATGGCATCCACCATTTGGAAACCGATGTTGTGGCGCGTACCCACATACTCAGGCCCTATGTTTCCTAAGCCTACTATCAGATATTTCATTTGTTGTGCTGAATATGCAACGGGACGTCAAATTGCCCTGGAGCAATCTGCCGTCCCGTCGTTTCTTTGTAATATGCTCTGTTATGCCAAGCGGCCTACAAATCAGCCCTTTGCACTGGCAGCGCTACGTGCGCTACGTGTCATCTTAACCTGGCAAACGACAACGCTGGGAGAGGTTACAATCTCCAGACCCTCGAAGCTCAGCTCGGCAACCTTGATGGTCTTGCCCAACTGCAAGTGGGTAACGTCGATGTCCAAACGCTCGGGAATGGCGGTGTAGGGAGCCTTCACCTTGAGCTTACGAACGCTGGCAGCCAGCTTACCACCGGCCTTTACGCCCTCGGCCAAACCGTTCAACTTGATGGGAACCTCCATAACGATGGGTTTGGTCTCGTTGATTTCATAGAAATCGATGTGCAACAGCTTGTCGGTTACGGGGTGGAACTGAAGTTCCTTCATAACAGCCTTGCGCTCCTTGCCGTCGATGTTCAGGTTTACGCTGAAGATATCGGGGCTGTAAACGAGGTTACGCACTGCCGCAGACTCTACTGCAAAGCTCTCTGCCACGGGCAGACCGTTCTCGCCCCTTACCTCGCCATAGAGGTTGCAGGGAATCAAATCTTGCTTGCGCAACTCCTTGGCGGCCTTCTTGCCACCTGCCACACGGGCTGTGCCCTTTACGTCAATTGACTTCATGTTTTGTGATTTTTGTGTTACTATAAATTAAGTTTTCTGCTTAATTCGCCATCACACGGATGTGCTATATTGAATAAGCGGGTGCAAAGTTACGAAGAAAAAGCGAAACCGTCAAATTTTGCGCGCTATTCTTCTGCATCGGCGTTTTTACGCTTTACCAGCCAATACGCCAAACAAACCAGCACGAAGACGCACACATAACCTGCGAGGATATATGTCCAATGCACGCAGAACAGATGCTCTACGACATCAATGGACGTATGGATAAAAGCAAATATGGCGGCAAAGCCCACGTAGCGACTGAACTTACCTTTGCAGAAGAGGCAACAGAGAAATGCCAACAGGGCTACAATCGCAATGAAAAGGTTGATAATCATGCTCATAGAGACATAGGCATCAGAAATCCATCTCTATCTTGATTTCATCGTTGCCTCTTTCTTCGCGAGGCTCCGCCTTGCCTTGGCTACCCTCTACAAAGTCGACGGCATCACGCAAAGCGCCAAGTACCTTTTCAAAATCCTCTTTATAAATAAAGATCTTATGCTTCTCGAAATTCACCTCAGGGGCATCTGCGTCGCCGCCTACGATTTTCTTGCTCTCCGTAAGCGATATGAACATATCGCCCGAACGGCAGTTCTTGACATCCACATAATAAATGCGCTGACCGGCCCTAACGGCACGCGAAAACACAATTCCATCTTTCCTGCTTCCTGACTCTTCCATAACTATATGATGATTTATGATGCTCAGCAACAACAAAGTTCCGCCTAAATATCGAAACAACAAAATATCAGAGGCAAAAATTCTTCATTTTCGGCAAGAAATCGCTATCTTTGCACGCAAAAGTTGATATTTACATAATGATAAACCGCGAATTAATCCGTTTGAAGAGCGTGCAGGTGCTCTATGCCTTCTACGAAAACGAAGGCAAAGACGTGCTCACAGCTGAAAAAGAACTCTTCTTCAGCCTCGACAAGAGCTATGAAATGTACCAGCATCTGCTGCTCCTGATGGTTGGCTTGAACCATATCGCATTGCGTGTTGCCGAAACCCAGCAGGCCCGCGCACGCCGTCTGGGCCTGGAAGCCGACGTAAACCAGAAGCTCATCAACAACCGCTTCCTCGTGCAGCTCGAACAGAACGAGCAACTCCTTGCGTTCCGTGACGCACAAAAGTTCAGTTGGCTTGACCATGAGGATTTCCTGCGCCGACTCTATGCACAGCTGCAAGAGCAGGATTTCTTCCAAGACTATCTGCACAGCAGCGAGGACAGCTACGACGAAGACCGCGAACTGTGGCGCAAGATTTACCGCAACATGCTTTGCAACAACGATGCGCTGGACGAGATCCTGGAGGAAAACAGCCTCTACTGGAACGACGACAAGGTGATTGTGGATACCTTCATCCTGAAGACCATCAACAGATTCAAGGAAAGCAACGCAGCCCAGCAGCCCCTCCTGCCCAAATTCAAGAGCGAAGAGGACCGCACCTTTGCATCCACCCTCTTCACCAACGCCATCCGCAACGCGGATTATTACCGCGAACTCATCAGCAACCAATCCCACGGATGGGAACTGACACGCCTGGCACACATGGATCTGGTGATCATGCAGCTGGCCCTGTCCGAAATCATCTGCTGCGAAAGCATACCCGTAAACGTCAGCATCAGCGAATACGTGGAAATCGCACGCACATACAGCACGCCCCGCAGCGCAGGCTATATCAACGGCATCCTGGATGCCATTGTCAAGCAGCTGCGCGCCGACGGTAAGATTAACAAATAAAACATAGAAAAATGATTACATTGCTCCAAGCACAGCCCGCCGGTGGCGGCCTACAAATGATTCTCATGATGGTGGTTCTCTTTGCCATCATGTGGTTCTTCATGATCCGCCCCCAACAGAAGAAGCAAAAGCAAGTACAGAACTTCCGCAATGCCATCCAGCCCGGCACCGACGTTGTTACCGCAGGCGGTATCTATGGCAAGGTGAAGGAAGTGAACGAAGCGGAGAACACCCTCATCGTAGAGATTGCCCGCGACATCAAGATCAAGGTGGACCGCAACAGCGTTTACGCCACGGCACCCACCGAAGCACGCTAACCCTCCGGCGCGCCAATCCCTCATAGGCCCATGGCACCGCTTTGGTTCAAAGAGATAATCAGGAAAACCAGCATTCTCCTTGCAAGCCCACGCTTCAAGGAGTTGTTGGTTTTTCTTATTTTTCTGATGGCCAGCACCGCCTTCTGGCTTGTGCTCACCATGGACGAAACGCTGGAAAACACCATCAAGGTGGAAGTGGAAATCGTCAATGTACCCGAAGACATTGAAATCACCTCGCCCTGCGCCAGCAAGCTCAAAGTGCTTGTACGCGACCGTGGCACTGTCTTCTTCAACTACTGGCGCAACAAGCCCGACCCCATCCGCATTCCCTTTTCACGCTTCCTGGAAGCGGACTTCGAAGGACACGCAACCATCGCGGCCGCGGAAATACAGCGCATGATTCAGAACAACCTGCTAAGCACGACAAAGGTGCTAAACATGACACCCGACTCGCTTGAACTTTACTTCTGCAAGAAGAACACACAGAAGAGGGTGCCCGTGCACGTCGGCGGTGTTGTAGAGGTGGATAGCGAATACTATCTGTTGGGCGTGCAACCCACTCCCAAAGAAATCATCGTCCAGGCCCCCAAGGCAATCCTGGACACCCTGCGCTACGTAACCACCCAACCCATCAGCCTGAAAGGCCTGACGAAGAACACGACTACACAAACCCGCCTCCAGCCCATCACAGGCGCGAAATTCAGCCAAGAGGAAGTGGAGGTGGAAGCCAACGTGGATGTGTATATCGAGAACACCATCAGCGTGCCCATCCTTACGAGCAACTTTCCGGCAGACCGCACACTGCGCATATTCCCCAGCCACGAGGTGAAGGTTACCTACACCATCGGCTATGCCCACAACAAAGAAGTATCGGCGGACAGCTTTGTCATTCTGCTTACCTACGAGCAGATACTGCAATACCAGCAGCAAGGCTTCACAAAGATTCCCTTGCAGCTAAGGGGTATTCCCGCCGGTGTCAGCAATGTCTATCTGGAACCGAAAGAGGTGGATTACCTGATAGAGAATATCGAAGAGGAGGAATAGCCGTCATGCGCAAGATAGGCATAACGGGGGGCATCGGCAGCGGGAAAAGTTTCGTGAGCCACATTCTGGAAACACGCTTCGGCATCCCCATTTACAATTCTGACGCTCAAGCCAAACGGCTGATGACCGAGGACCAATCGCTTGTCCAAGGCTTACAGTCGCTCTTGGGAAAGGATGCGTATCTGCCCGACGGCCGGCTGAACCGCCCTTTCATCGCCAGCTACCTCTTTGCCTCGCCCCGGCATGCTGCACGAATCAACGCACTCGTTCACCCCATCGTATGTGAAGACTTTGAAAGGTGGAGCCTCGCACAGACGTCGGCAACCGTGGGCGTTGAAAGTGCCATCCTCCTGGAGAGCGGATTAGAAAAGCTGGTGGATGACATCCTGCTGGTGGAGGCCTGCGAAGAGACAAGACTGCAACGAACCATCAAACGCGACCAGACACAGGCCGAGAACGTCCGCGCCCGCATGGCGCAACAAGATATTGCCGCCATGCGCCTGGCTGCCACGTGGGTCATCAACAACGAGAAAGATAACAACGAAAACGATATATACAAACAAATTAAAGAATTAGGAATATGCTGAGAAAAGTATTAGCAATCGCCGGCAAGCCCGGCCTCTACAAACTGGTTTCACGCGGCAACAACAGCCTCATCATCGAGACCCTCGACGACAAGCACAAGCGGATGCCCGCCTTCGGAGCCGACAAGATAATCGCCTTGGCTGACATCGCCATGTACACCGACGAAGAGGAGGTGCCCTTGGCAAAGGTCATGCAGAACATACAGGACGAACTTGGGAAGGATGTCCTCATTGACATCAACCCCAAGAAAGCAAGCAACCAGGAACTGGCTGACTTCATGGCCAAAGCCCTTCCGAATTACGACCGCGAGCATGTTTATCCCGGCGACATGAAGAAACTCATCCAGTGGTACAACCTCCTGGTGCAGAACGGCATCAACGACTTCTCCCTGGAAGAAGCCGAGGAAAGCGAGACAACGGAAGAGGCTTGATACGGCAAGCGAACCGACAAGAAAAAGACACCCCTTTGAGGTGTCTTTTTCTTGTCCATCACTATCGCCCTAAAACAAGATGATTCCCGCAACCGCACTGACACAGATCAACACGATGGGGCTCATCTTATAGACTTTCTGTGCAATAAGCGTGAAGAGGAAGATACCCACGCTCAACCAGAATTGCCAAGGGCAGAGCGAGGGAGAACTGAAGTTCTCGGCAGTCATCAGACAGAGTGCGGCAGCAGCCAACAGGCCAACCACGGCAGGGCGCAAAAGGCTGAACATAGACTCCACCATGGGATGGTCCTTGAACTTCATCAGGAAGCGGCTGATAAGCAACATCAGGATGAAACTGGGAAGCACCACGGCAAAGGTGGAGATGAGAGAACCTACAACGCCCCAGACAGGACCGTAACCGGCATTCACCACGCTTGTGTATCCCACATACGTGGCGCTGTTGATGCCAATAGGCCCTGGCGTCATCTGCGACACGGCAACAATGTCCGTAAACTGGCCGTTCGTCATCCAATGGTAATCCGTAACCACAGAACCCTGAATCATGGAGATCATGGCATAACCGCCACCAAAACCAAACAGACCGATTTTGAAGAAAGTCCAAAAAAGCTGTAAATAGAGTAGTATCATTCTTCGTCCTCCTTATCGTCTTCCGTTTCATTCATCTTGCCCCACAGAAAGCCGGCAAAGGCGGCAACGGCAATCACATAGACAGGATTTACGTCCATCAGCCAAATGAGCAGGGCAGCCACAACAGGTATCCATACCGTATAAACAGATATTTTCGCCGTCTGCGCCATCTTGAACACAGGGGCGGCTA
This sequence comes from Prevotellaceae bacterium, assembly GCA_028723455.1. GTDB lineage: Bacteria > Bacteroidota > Bacteroidia > Bacteroidales > Bacteroidaceae > Physcousia. Next base: position 46,684 of record JAQYEW010000038.1, read on the forward strand.
TCAAAGCCACCACTGCCGGGCGTATGCCTCGGAAGGCCTTTTCCACAATCGCATTATCGCGGAACCGGGTAAACACCAGAGCAATCGCCAAGATAATCAGAAACGAAGGCAAGGCAGCACCGAAGGCCGACAAAGCCGCACCACGCACGCCCCGCAATTTATAGCCGATAAAGATACTGATATTGATGGCAAAGATGCCGGGGCACGACTGTGCCACCGCCATCAAGTCCACCAATTCCTCACTCTCCAACCATTTCTTTTCCTCCACCACCTTTTGTTCAATGAGCGGTATCATCGCATATCCGCCCCCGATGGTAAAAAGTCCGATATGGGAGAAAGTCAATAAAAGTTCTAAGTCTTTGTTCAATGTCAATCAGGTTTTACTTGTAGGCCTCAATCCACCGGCGTGCATTTACGAAAGCCTCTATCCAGGGCGTTACCTCGTCCATGCGACGATCGGCGGGATACCAGGCGTTCTGCCAGGGGAAGATGGCACGCTCCAAGTGAGGCATCATGGCCAGATGGCGTCCGTCCTTGGAACAGATGCCGGCCACTGAGAAGTCCGATCCGTTGGGATTGGCAGGATACTCGTCATAGCTGTACTTGGCAATCACGTTGTAATCGTCCTCGCTGCCGGGCAAACGGAACTTGCCTTCGCCGTGAGCCACCCAGATACCCAGCTTATTGCCGCTCAGGCTGCCGAACATCACGCTACGGTTGGTGGGTATGGTAACGCTTACGAACTCGCTCTCGAACTTATGGCTGTCGTTGTGCAGCATCCTGGCACCCTTGTCGCCCGTAAGTCCCAGTTCCACCATCAGCTGGCAACCGTTGCAGATACCCAGCGAAAGGGTGTCCTTGCGCGCATAGAATTTGTCCAGTGCCTCCTTGGCCTTGGGATTGAAGAGGAAAGCCCCAGCCCATCCCTTGGCAGAACCCAAGACATCGCTGTTCGAGAAGCCGCCGCAGAATACAATCATATTCACGTCCTCCAGTGTCTCGCGACCCGTAATCAGATCCGTCATCATCACGTCCTTCACGTCGAAGCCCGCCAGATAGAGGCTGTAAGCCATCTCGCGTTCGCCGTTCGTACCCTTCTCACGGATGATGGCAGCGCGCACGCCACTACGTTCGCGGCGGTCGGCCGAAATGCCATATTGCGCCAGCAAGCCTGTGAAGTCCTTATTAAATACCATTTCCAGAGGCTGTTGCTTGTAGTTCTCGAAACGCTCCTTCGCCTTGCCGTTGTGGCTCTGCTGGCGGTCCAGAAGATAGCTGCTGCTGTACCACACATCACGCAGATAGTCGATTTCAAAGAGATATGCCGCTTCGTTATGCACGACCTCAATCACACGCTCGTCCGTGGGTTCGCCTAACCTGATAAAGCTTACGCCGGCATCCGAGAGGATGTCCTTGAAACGTTTCTTGTCCTTATCCGCCACCTGCACCACCACAGCGGGGTTCTCCGCAAAGAGAATCTTCACCACATCATTGTGCTTGAAGCCGTCGAGGTTGATTTTCAGGCCACCCTCCGTATTGGCGAAATTCATTTCCAGCAAGGTAGTGATAAGACCACCCGCAGAAATATCATGGCCGGCCAATATCAGGCCCTCGTTGACACACTGTTGCAGGGCGTTGAAGGCAGCACGGAAATAATCGGGGTCCGCCACCGTAGGCACGTCGCTGCCCACCTTATTACGGCTTTGGGCAAAGGCAGAGCCGCCCAAACGCAGCTGGTCGAAGCTGAAATCAATATGGTAGACGGCGGACGGTGCCTGCTGCAATACGGGGCTAACGACCTTGCGAACGTCGCTCACCTCGCCACCACTGCTTACAATCACCGTACCCGGCGAGATGATCTTCTCGCCACCGGGATATTTCTGCGTCATCGACAGACTGTCCTTTCCCGTTGGAACGTTGATTTTCAGCGCACAGCAGAAATCGCTCAGCGCCTGTACGCCTTCGTACAGACGTGCGTCCTCGCCCTCTTGCGAGCGGCAGGGCCACATCCAGTTGGCAGACAGGCTGACGCTATCCAAGCCCTCGGCCAAAGGTGCCCACACGAGGTTCGTCAGACTCTCCGCCACGCTCAGCACGCTACCCTTGGCCGCACTGGCCAAAGCCGCCTGAGGCGCATGGCCCAAGGCGGTAGCGATACCCTTGCGGCCACGATAATCCAAGGCAACAACACCACAGTCGCTCAAAGGAAGCTGAATCTCGCCCTGGCATTGCTGACGGGCCACCTTGCCCGTAACGCTGCGGTCCACCTTGTTCGTCAGCCAGTCCTTGCAGGCCACGGCCTCCAGCTGGAGCACACGGCTTACGCTTTCCTGCAATTCGCCGGCCTCGTAACTGACGTCCTCGTAGGTACGCTCCACGGTATTGTCGCGCATAATGGTCTTGGGCGAATGGCCGAACATCTGCGCCACGTCCAGGTCAAAGGGGCGGCGGCCGTCGGCCTGTACAAAGGCAAAGTGGGCGTCGCCCGTTGTCTCGCCTACCACATACATGGGAGCACGCTCACGCTCGGCAATCTTGCGCACATGCTCCAGGTGCTCTTCCTGAATCAAGAGTCCCATGCGCTCCTGACTCTCGTTGGCAATGATTTCCTTGGCGGAGAGCGTCTTGTCGCCGACAGGCAGCCGGCTCATATCAATCAATCCGCCGCAGTCCTCCACCAATTCGCTCAGGCAGTTCACATGACCTGCGCTGCCGTGGTCGTGAATGGACACCACGGGGTTCACGTCCTCTTCGCACAGCGCGCGCACCAGGTTGCAGGCACGCTTCTGCATCTCGGGGTTGGCACGCTGCACGGCATTCAATTCGATGCCGCTGCTGTATCTGCCCGTATCCACACTGGACACGCTGCCACCGCCCAATCCGATGCGATAGTTGTCGCCGCCCACAACGACCACCTTGTTACCCTTCTGGGGCACGCCCTTCAGGCAATCGCGCTTCGTGCCATAGCCTACGCCACCGGCCAGCATGATTACCTTGTCGTAGCCATACTGCTCGCCATTTTCCTGATGCTCGAAGGTAAGCACGGATCCGGCAATCAGGGGCTGACCGAACTTATTGCCGAAATCGCTGGCGCCGTTGCTGGCCTTAATCAGGATCTGTTCGGGTGTCTGGTACAACCATTGGCGCACAGGCAGGATCTGTTCCCACTCGCGTTCCACGTCGGTACGGGGATAAGAGGTCATATAAACGGCCGTGCCGGCAATGGGCCAGCTGCCTACACCGCCACCCATACGGTCGCGAATCTCGCCGCCCGTACCCGTAGAGGCTCCGTTGAAAGGCTCAACGGTGGTGGGGAAATTGTGCGTCTCTGCCTTCAGGCTGATCACGCTCTCTATATCCTTAATAATAAAATAGTCGCTGGTGCTGTGGTCGGCAGGCGCAAACTGCTCCACGACAGGTCCCTGTGCAAACGCCACATTATCCTTATAGGCAGAGATGATGCGGTGGGGATTCTCCTGCGTGGTCCTCTTAATCATCTGGAACAGGCTCGAGGGCTTCTCTTCGCCATCAATGACAAAGGTGCCGCCAAAAATCTTGTGGCGGCAGTGCTCGCTATTGATCTGGGCAAACCCGAACACCTCGCTGTCCGTCAGTCTGCGTCCCAACTGCCGCTCCACATTGTGCAGATAATCTATTTCCTCGGGACTCAGTGCCAGACCTTCCTGCTCGTTATAGGTTTCCAAGTCCTCAATCTCCCGGATAGGCGCAGGCTGGATGTCCACGGCAAAGATGTCCTGGCCAAGACCATGATACATGCGCTGCAACATCGGGTCGTGGCCGGCATCCTCGCCCCGCACGGGGAAATACTCCTCAATACGCGCAATGCCGCTGAGATTCATGTTCTGCGTAATCTCAACGGCATTGGTGCTCCAAGGGGTAATCATCTCGCGGCGGGGGCCAACGAACCAGCCCGTAAGCTCATTCTCTGCGATGGGCAGTGCCTGGCCATACAGCCAACTCAACTTACTGATCTCGTCCTGACTCAAAGCATGGTCGGCCTGTGTGGCGATGATGCTCTGGGCGGGAGTCTTGAAGAAAGTAATTACCATAAGGGTAGCTCAATGAAAATTGGTTTGTTTTTCCACCTACAAAGTTAGTGCAAAATTACCACATTTGATGTATCCAACTTGTTTTTATTTTTCTATTTCCTTATCTTTGCAAAGGATTTTGTTAACCCCCTTAAACCCTTTTTACATGAAGCAAACGCTCCTCTCCGCTTTCCTCCTGTTTTGTGCCGCCAGTACGGGCCTGGCCCGTGAGTCTGCCCCACGTGTCATTCCAGCCCTTCAGCAATGGGCAGGCGGAAACGGCCAGTTGCAGTTAGCGCAATCGGGACGTATCGTTGTACCCGCGGCGGCAGACACCGCCGCCCTGATGCCCGTGGCACGCACACTGAGCCAGGATTTGAAAGAGATGACAGGCAGAACGTTCACTCCCCTCTTCGCCAAGGCCCGCAAGGGCGACATCACGCTCTCCCTTTCCCGCCCCGACACCCTGCTGGGCAACGAGGGCTATCGCATGACCACCGACAACAGCATCCGCATTTCCGCCCCCACGGCTCAGGGAGCATTCTGGGCAACACGTACCCTACTGCAAATCGCCACCACGCAAGACGGACGCTTTCCCAAGGGCGTGGCCACGGACTGGCCCGAATACCCCCAGCGCGGCTTTATGCTGGACGTAGCCCGCAAGTTCTTCACCATGGACTTTCTGCGCCAGTACGTCAAGATGCTCTCGTTCTATAAAATCAACGAATTCCAGATTCACCTCAACGACAACGGCTTCCCCGCTTATTACAACAACGACTGGAACCAGACCTATGCGGCATTCCGTCTCCAAAGCGAACGCTTCCCCGGCCTGACAGCCAAGGACGGCTCCTACACCAAGGCCGAGTTTGTGAACCTGCAGCACATGGCACAAAGCTATGGCATTACCATCATCCCCGAAATCGACTTCCCGGCCCACTCGCTCAGCTTCGTCCACTACAAGCCCGAACTGGGCAGCGACAAGTACGGCCGCGACCATCTGGACCTTTACAAAGAGGAGACTTACCTCTTCCTGGACAGTCTGCTGGATGAGTACATCACAGGTCCCAACCCCACCTTCATCGGCAAGGACGTGCACATAGGCACAGACGAATACGACGCCCGCGAGGCGGAACGCTTCCGCTGGTTCACGGACCGCTACATCAAATTCATCAACAGCCGCGGCAAGCACCCCCGCATCTGGGGCTCGCTGCGATGGCTCAAGGGCGAAACACCCGTTTCCTCCGAAAACACCACCATCAACGCATGGAGCAAGGATTGGATTGACCCCGTCGCCTCGCTCAAGGAGGGTTTCAAAATCATCAACACCTGCGACGCCTACCTTTACATCGTGCCTGCCGCCGGCTACTATTACGACTTCCTGAACACCGAATGGCTCTACAACAACTGGCGCGTAGGCCAGGTGAACCATGCGGAAAGCGTGCCCGAGGGCACACCCGGACTGATGGGTGCCATGTTCGCCGTCTGGAACGACCACTGCGGCAACGGCATCACGGAACAGGATGTCCACGTGCGTGCCTTCCCCGCGGCCCAGGTGATGGCCGAGAAGATGTGGCGCGGCAAGAACGAAAACGTGCCCTATGCCGATTTCAAGGCACTCTGCCAACAGATGCCCGAAGGCCCCGGCATCAATCTTCTGGCACGCCTGCCCAAGGAGTTCCGACTGCCAGCAGGCAACGACACCGTCAGCATCAACGGCAAGCATGTCGTTGAAAGCCCCGTGGCCGAGGTGGGTTACCCCTATGCCGTGGAGTTCTCCATGAAGCCGGACAGCACACAAGCCATCGGCGGAATCCTCTTCCAAGGGCCTCACTCCCGATTCATCAGCAACTGGGACAGCACGGGCAAACTGGCTTTTGAGCGCGAAGGACAGACACACGTCTTCCACGCCGCCCGCATACCCGCAGGGCAATGGACAAAGGTACGCGTAGAGGGCGACCACAAAGGCACCTCGCTATATATCAACGGACAGTTGGCAGAACGTCTGGAAGGACGCCAGCAGCGCCACTACAACGCCAAGCGCAACAACCTTTCCGCAATGTACATCCAGCAAACGCTCATCTTCCCCCTGCAAACCATCGGCGACAAGCACAACGGTTTCCGTGGCAGCCTGACGGGGCTGAAAGCGGAGCAAAAATAAGGTCTTCTAAAAACATATAATAGTTTTGTCCAAAACATATATTTAATTCAATGCAAATATATATATGTTTTGGACAAAACTATTATATAGCCTTAAAAGGGCTTTGGACTATGCCTCCCAACCCAGGGCGCTGGCGCCCAGAACGGCGGCCTTGGCATCGTCCAGCTCGCTGACGAAGAACTTGGCCTTGCCGGCGTAGCACTTCAGGATATTCTGGTCGTAGCCCTCCTTGATGGGATTCATGATCAGGTCGCCGGCCTTGGTAAGTCCGCCAAAGAACACGAATGCCTCGGGACTGTTGAAACAAGCGAAATTCGCGCATGCGAAGCCCAGGAGGCGGCCCGTGAAGTCCATGATTTCCTTGGCAAGGGCATCGCCCTTGCCTGCAGCAATGCTCACGTCCTTGCTCTCCAACTGGTCCAGGGGCAAATCACGCAACAGCGAGGGGCGGTCGGTGTCCGTCAGCAGTTGGCGCGCGGTACGTGCCACACCCGTTGCCGAACAATAGGTCTCCAGACAGCCCTTGCGGCCACAGCCGCACTGACGTCCGTCGCGGGTTTCCACGGTTACGTGGCCCAGCTCGCCTGCCAAGCCGTCGCTGCCGTAAACGACCTTGCCGTCAACGACAATGCCGCTGCCGACACCCGTGCCCAGGGTGATCATGATGAAGTTCTTCATGCCCTTGGCCACGCCATAGGCCATTTCGCCCATGGCCGCCGCATTGGCGTCGTTGGTCATGGCCACGGGGATGCCCAAGGCTTTGGAGAAAAGCTCCGCCAAAGGCACGCTCTCCATCTTCCAGGGCAGGTTGGGGGCGAACTCGATACAGCCGGTGTAATAATTGCCGTTGGGCGCACCGATGCCCATGCCCTGAATCTTGCCGATACCGCCTACCTTATCAATCAAGGGACGCAACGCCTCGACACAATCCTCGACATATTTATGGGGCAGAGGACCATGCCCCGCAGTCTTCAGGCTCACGCTCTCCACTACATTTCCGTTGGCATCCACGATGCCGAATACGCTATTCGTTCCTCCCAGGTCGAGGCCGATTACGTAGGGTTTCTTTTCCATTGCTTTAAAATTATGTTTTAGGTTTGTAGAAAATCTCTTCGTACAAAAGTAAAAAGAATGTATTTGCCCACAAAGCAATAATACATAAAATTTTGTATCTTTGTATCCTGTTATGTGGACAAACACGTTTATCATATTGGATTTAGCCTTCAAAGGCATCATTATCGGCATTGCCGCATCGGCCCCCATGGGGCCTTCGGGAGTTTTGGCCGTACAGCGCACCCTGAACAAAGGGCGCTGGTTCGGTTTTGTTACAGGGGTCGGCGTTGCATTGAGCGACATCGTTTATGCCCTGATAGCAGGCTTCGGACTGAATCTTATCCTGGATTTCATCAGCAATCCCACAACCGGCTATTGGCTTCAGCTCATCGGCTCCGTGCTGCTATGCGCTTTCGGCTGGCATGTCTTCCACAGCAGGCCCGCCCACCGCATAGCGCAAGCCACAGGAAAGAACGGCACCCTGATCCACAATGCGATAACGGGCTTCCTGATTACCTTCAGCAACCCGCTCATCATCCTGCTCTATCTGGCGCTCTTCGCCCGCTTCAACTTTATTGTCCCCGACCATCCCCTGGACCAGACCATTGGTTTTCTTTTCCTGCTGTTGGGTTCGCTGATGTGGTGGTACGGACTAAGCTACGTCGTCAGCAAACTGGGAAGCAGGTTCCGCGAATCGGGCCTCATCTGGACGAACCGCACCATCGGTGTCGTAGTGATGGTGGTCAGCCTGCTGGGCTTTTATTTCACGCTGCGTGGCAAAGCACTGTTTTAACAAGAGTAACACGTTCAACGCATGCACATTGCAAAGCAATTAAAAGACAATAATATTTGTGAGTACCTGCTTTATATGTGGCAGGTGGAGGACATCCTACGCGCCTACGGGCTGGACGAGGAACGCCTGGCAACGGAATACGCCACACGCTTCCCCCTGGAGCAACGGGCGCAGGAAGCACAGTGGCTGAGCGACCTGTGCCGCATGATGCGCGAGGAAGACGCACAGCAGAAGGGGCATCTGCAAATGAACAAAGGCACGCTGGTCCTGCTTGCCGACCTGCACGCGCAGCTGCTCAACTCGCCCAAGCATCCCTTTTATGGCGCCACCTATCATAAGGTGCTGCCACACATCGTGGAGCTGCGCCGCCGCGGCGACACGGACAAGGGAGAACTGGAGGTCTGCTTCGACGCCCTCTACGGCGTGATGCTCCTGCGCATGCAGAAAAAGGAAATCAGCCGGGAAACGCTGGCCGCCGTGCAACAGATCACGCAGATGCTGACCATGCTCGGCGACGCTTACAAAAAAGAAAAAGAAGGAACACTGGAATTATAAAATGAACAAGGAAATAGAACGCAGGCGGACATTCGCCATCATCTCTCACCCCGACGCAGGCAAAACCACCCTCACCGAAAAACTTCTGCTCTTCGGCGGACAGATCCAGGTGGCAGGCGCCGTCAAAAGCAACAAAATCAAAAAGAGCGCGACGAGCGACTGGATGGAGATAGAAAAACAACGTGGTATCAGCGTAACAACCTCCGTGATGGAGTTCGATTACCACGATTACAAGGTGAACATCCTGGACACTCCCGGCCACCAGGACTTTGCCGAAGACACGTTCCGCACCCTGACGGCGGTTGATTCCGTCATCATTGTAGTGGACAGTGCCAAGGGCGTAGAGACGCAGACGCGCAAACTGATGTCTGTGTGCCGCATGCGCAACACACCCGTCATCGTCTTCGTGAACAAGATGGACCGCGAGGGCCGCGATCCCTTCGACCTGCTGGACGAACTGGAAGAGGAACTGCAAATCAAGGTGCGCCCCCTGAGCTGGCCCATCAACCAAGGGCAGAAGTTCAAGGGCGTTTACAATATCTATGAGCAGGATCTGGACCTCTTCACGCCCGACAAACAGCACGTAACGGAAAAGGTGAGCGTGGACATCACAAGCACGGAACTTGACGCCCATGTGGGCGAGCAAGATGCCAACAAATTGCGTGAGGACCTGGAACTGCTGGAGGGCGTGTATCCCGGCTTCGACCATCAGGCCTACCTCGACGGACATGTGGCTCCCGTATTCTTCGGCTCGGCACTGAACAACTTCGGTGTGCAGGAACTTCTGGACTGTTTCGTGGAGATAGCCCCCTCGCCCCGTCCCGTGATGGCGGAGGAACGTATCGTGGAGCCGGAAGAACAGAAGTTCACGGGCTTCATCTTCAAGATTACGGCCAATATCGACCCCAACCACCGCTCGTGCACGGCATTCTGCAAGGTTTGCTCGGGAAAATTCGTGCGTAACGCACCCTACCTCCACGTGCGTAACGGCAAGACCGTACGCTTCTCCAGCCCCACCCAGTTCATGGCCCAACGCAAAGAGACCATCGACGAGGCTTGGCCCGGCGACATCGTGGGCCTGCCCGACAACGGCATCTTCAAGATCGGAGACACGCTGACCGAGGGCGAACTGCTGCATTTCCGCGGTATGCCCTCCTTCAGCCCCGAGATGTTCAAATACATCGAAAATGCCGACCCCATGAAGACCAAACAACTGGAGAAAGGTATCAACCAGCTGATGGACGAGGGCGTGGCACAGCTGTTCGTCAACCAATTCAACGGGCGCAAAATCATCGGCACCGTAGGCCAGCTGCAATTCGAGGTTATCCAATATCGTCTGGAGAACGAATACAATGCCAAATGCCGTTGGGAGCCTGTGTCGCTCTACAAAGCCTGTTGGATAGAGAGCGACAACCCACAGGAACTGGAGAACTTCAAAAAACGCAAGTACCAGTACATGGCCAAGGACCGCGACGGACGCGATGTGTTCCTGGCCGACAGCGGCTATGTGCTCTCCATGGCACAACAGGACTTTGAGCACATCAACTTCCACTTTACGAGCGAATTTTAAAACCCACTCACCCATGAAACCACAGCAACACAATTTCGACGATGCCGACCGACGCATCCTGCGCGCCCTGCAAGGCAATGCGCGCCTGACCATCAAGGAAATCGCTGCCGAGGTAGGACTCAGCAGCACCCCTGTCTTTGAGCGTTTGAAGCGGCTGGAAAAGGGTGGTTTCATCAAGGGCTACGTAACCATCCTGGATGCTGACAAGCTGGACTTGGGCTTTACGGTTTTTTGTAACGTGAAGCTCAAGCGCATCAACCGCGACATCACGATGGACTTCGTAAGCCGTATTCAGGAACTGAGCGAGGTAACGGAATGTTACAACGTGAGCGGCAACTTCGATTTCATGCTCAAGGTGCGCGTGCAGGACATGAAAAGCTACCAGCAGTTCATCCTCAACCGTCTCGGAGTCATCGAGAGTGTGGCACACATCGAAAGCACCTTCGTAATGAAAGAGGAGAAACAAACCTATGGCGTGAACATCACCACGAAGGACGACAAGCCCTACTTCGCCATGAACATCTAAACCAAAAAGGCAATGATAGACCGACTAACGATACAGCGCATCACGGAAGCGGCCCGCATCGAGGAGGTGGTGGGCGACTTCATTGCCCTGAAGCGCACAGGCGTCAACCTGAAGGGCCTGTGTCCCTTTCACGACGACCGCACGCCATCGTTCATCGTGTCGCCTGCCAAGAACTACTGCAAATGCTTCTCCTGCGGCGAAGGCGGCAACCCCGTTACCTTCGTCATGAAGCACGAGCAAATCAGCTATCCGGAAGCACTGAAATACCTGGCAAAGAAATACGGTATCGAGGTGCGCGAAAAAGAGCTGACCCCCGAGGAAATCCAACACAACGACGACCGCGAGAGCATGTTCATCCTCAACGATTGGGCATTGAAATGGTTTCGCCACCAGCTGATGGAGACAGAGGACGGGCGGGCCATCGGCCTCTGCTATTTCCGCCAACGCGGCTTTCGCGACGACATCCTGGAGCGTTTCCAGGTGGGCTTCTGCCCCAACACACGGGGCATAGGCGTAGGGCAGGACGCACTGAAGGCTGGTTTTCAGGAACGCTTCATCACCAACACGCCCAACGAACAGGACACACGCCAAAGCGTGGGCACGGGACTGTGTTTCAAAAACGACAACGGAGAACTGCGCGACCGCTTCTTCGGTCGTGTGATGTGGCCCATCTTCACCCTCAGCGGACGTGTGGCCGGTTTTGGAGGCCGTGTGCTGGACGCAGCCACCAAGGGCGTTAACATCAAATACCAGAACTCGCCCGAAAGCATCGTTTACAGCAAGCGGCGCGAGCTTTATGGTCTCTACCAGTCCAAGCAGGCCATTGCCAAGCAGGACCTGTGCTATCTGGTGGAGGGATACACGGATGTGATGGCTATGCACCAAAGCGGTGTGGAGAACGTTGTGGCCTCCAGCGGCACCGCGCTGACGGAGGAACAGATCCGCCTCATCCACCGCCTGACGCAGAACATCGTACTGATTTTTGACGCTGACGCGGCCGGCATCAAAGCCAGCCAGCGTGGTATCGACATGCTTCTGCGCCAGGGCATGAACGTAAAGCTGCTCTCCCTGCCCAATCAGGACGACCCCGACAGTTTCGCACGCAAACATACGGCCCAGGAATTCCAGGATTACCTGCGGAACAATCAGACGGACTTCATCAAGTTCAAGACAAACCTCCTGATGGAGCAGGCACAGGGCGACCCCATCGCCATGAGCCGACTCGTCGGAGACATCGTGCAGAGCATCGCCGTTATCCCCGATGCAATAACGCGCAGCCTCTATGTGCGTGAAACAGCCTCCATGATGAGCCTCAGCGAGAAACTCATCTCCGATGCCGTAGCGAAACAGGTTGCCCACAACACCGAAGAGTGGCGCAAAGAAAAGGAACGCGAGAAACGTCAGCAAGCATTGAGCCAGTTGTCCACCGGCGATGCACCTCCCCCTCCCCCGCCATCACAAGGAATGCCCGAAGAGGAGTGGGTACCCCCCACGGAAAGCGAAGCCACAGGCATCGCTTCACAGGAAGCGTCCCAGGCTGCCGTCAGTCTCGCGCAGGAAAGCCCGCGAAGCACAGAGCGCAAGCAGCAACGTCTCCGGAACAAGGAACGTGAATTGGTACGGGCCATCGTGCGCTACGGAGAACAACTCTTGGAGGTTGGCTCCGAGGACAATCCCGTTGAAATCAGCGTGGCATCCTTAATTTCCGAAGCCCTTGGCCAAGACGGGCTGGAAATGCAAACCCCCATCTTCAAGGAAATGATGCAGCTGGCACTTGACAACGAAAGCGAACCCGGTTTCGTGGCCGAACGTTTCTTCCTCTCGCATCCCGACGAGCGAATAAGCCGCATGGCCTTCGAACTGGCCACGGACAAGGCGGTACTGAGCAAATTACACACCCGGCAGCGCAGTGCCTACGAACCCGAGCCGGAAAGCATCGTTCCCGAACTCATCCCCCATCTGCTCACAGACTATAAGTTGGAGATCATTCATCAGCAGTTGGACGACGTGATGCATGAGATGAAAGACCCACAGTTGCTACAGGACAAGGAACGCTACACCCAAACCATGCGGCGTTTCATGCAGCTCAAGGAGATTGAGAAGCGTCTGGGTGTCCTGCGCGGAGACCGCGTGCTCAGGTAACCCGGAAATCATAGTTTTGATATGATACAGCTAAAGAACATACACAAGACCTATCATGGCGGCACAGAGCTGCACGTCCTCAAAGGCATTTCCCTTGATATCCGCGAGGGTGAGTTCGTAAGCATTATGGGAGCCTCGGGTTCGGGCAAGAGTACGCTGTTGAATATTCTTGGCATTCTGGATACCTATGACGAGGGCGAGTATTCCCTTGCCGGCACTCCCGTCCGCAACCTCAGCGAGACACACGCGGCCCGCCTGCGCAACGAATCCATTGGCTTCATCTTCCAATCCTTCAACCTGATTCCTTTCAAGACAGCCCAGGAGAACGTGGCCCTGCCACTCTTCTATCGAGGTGTGTCGCGTGCCAAGCGCAACGCCTTGGCCTTGGAGTACCTGGACCGTATGGGGCTGAAGGATTGGGCGACCCATCTGCCCAACGAACTGAGCGGCGGACAAAAACAACGTGTGGCGATTGCCCGCGCCTTGATTACGCATCCCAAAATCATCCTGGCCGACGAGCCAACGGGTGCCCTGGACAGCCGCACCAGCGTGGAGGTAATGCAAATCCTGAAAGACCTGCATCGTCAGGGCATGACCATCGTGGTGGTAACGCACGAAAGCGGCGTGGCTTACCAGGCGGAAAAGATCGTACACATCAAGGACGGACTGATAGAGAATATCGAAGAAGTAACGGAGCAGAGCAGATCGCCTTTCACCATGAACGGCGTGATGAAATAAACGACAGAAAAGATGCTGGAAACGCTACTGGAAATCCGCGACACCATCCTGCGAAGCAAGATGCGCACAGCCGCTACAGGCATCGCCGTAGCCAGCGGCCTGTTCCTGCTGATTACCTTGCTGGGCTTCAGCAATGGCATCATCCACACCATGCAGCAACAGAGCCAGGGGCTTGCCTTGGATGTAATAAACCTCTATCCCGGGCAAGCCTCCAAGCCCTACCGGGGCTTGAAGGCCTGGCGTTATGTACCGCTGACCGAGCGCGACCGCACCATGACCGAAGATGTTTTCCAACGCAACGTACGCTCAACCTCCGTTCAAATAAGCCAGGATAACATATACGCCACCGCAGGCAAGCAAACCCTGAGCACAACACTCAGCGGCGTGTATCCCGATTACCTGCATACCCGCGCCCGCAACCTTGCCTTCGGCCGCTTCCTGAACCGAAAAGACATGACGGAGCGACGCAAGGTGGCCGTGCTGAACGAACGCGAAGCGCGCATTCTCTACGGACATGCGGAGGTGGCCGTGGGACAGCTGTTGCGAATATCAGGCCTGACGTACACCGTTGTGGGCGTTCTGAAACAACGCATGGAAGATTACGGTTCGGAAATGCTGGTGCCATTCTCCACGCTCAAACACATTTACAACAAGGGAGAAAACGTGAATCAGATGAGCGTCAGGACAAGGAACATCACGACGGTAACACAGGCCGACAGCATGGAGAACGGCCTTCGTCGCATGTTGGCACGCACACATGATTTTGACCCTACGGACAAGAGTGCCGTATGGACATGGAACGCGGCTCGGGACGCCCAAAGCGTGAATCAGGCCACTAACGTCATGACCTTCAGCTTCTGGATCTTAGGACTGCTGACCATGCTGAGCGGCATCGTAGGCGTAAGCAACATCATGCTCATTACCGTCAAGGAACGGACCCATGAGTTCGGCATCCGCAAAGCCTTAGGAGCAAGACCCTGGAACATTGTAAGAATGGTCATACTGGAGAGTATGATTATCACGACCCTCTTCGGGTACGTGGGCATGTTTGCCGGTGTGGCATTCTGCCAGTGGATGGACAAGAACATGGGAAACCAGACCATGGATATGGGCTTTGCCCAAGTGCAGTATTTTGTTGATCCGACGGTAGGCCTGGACACCTGTCTGCAAGCCACCTTGGTAATGATCGTTGCCGGAGCGCTGGCAGGATTCTTCCCTGCCTGGAGAGCGGCAAAAGTACAACCTATTGAAGCATTGAGAGGATGACTGTATTCGACCGCGACGCATGGAACGAGATTCTGGATGCACTCACGAAAAACAAGCTGCGATCCCTGCTTACAGCCTTCGGCATCTTCTGGGGCATGCAGATGCTGGTACTCCTGATGGGCGGAGGACAAGGCATGCAGACAATGATGGCACAGCTTTTTGCGGGCTTCGCACAAAATGCGGGCTTCATGGCCGCCAATACTACATCAAAGGCTTATCACGGATTCCGTGAGGGACGCGCATGGTCGCTGACGCAGAAGGATGTGGAGCTGGTGAAGGCCAGCGTGCCACAAGTGGATATCATTTGCGGCACGAACAACTACTATGGCAGTCTGGCCACACATGACTCCAAGAAAACTTCCTGTACCGTTTCCGGCATCCTGCCAGAATACCAAGAAATCAGCGACCCTCGTATGCGATTGGGGCGCAGATTGAACGAAGTGGACGTTCGGCAGCAACGCAAAGTATGCGTCGTCGGCAAGCGCATCGTTGATGAACTGTTTCCCGGGCGTGAAGATGTGCTGGGCGAGGTGATTGTCGTTTCGGGCATCCCACTGACCATCGTCGGGCAAAGCGGCAGAAGCGGCAACGGCATCAATATGGGAGGCAATGCGCTTAGCGCGATAGAAATACCCCTTTCCACCTATCAGCGTACATTTGGCGACGGTAAAAGTTTTGAATTACTGGCCTATACCGTAAAAAAGGGGTATCAGGTGAGCGATGTGCAAAAAGAAATCGCCAGCGTACTAAAACGCAGCCACGATATCCATCCCGACGACGAGCAAGCTGTGTTCATGGTAAACACGGAGGCCATGTTCACCATGATGAACAATTCCATGCAAGCCATCAGCATGCTGGTATGGATGATAGGTCTGGGCACTATCCTCAGCGGTGCCATTGGCGTGAGCAACATCATGATGATAACCGTGCGTGAACGTACCACAGAGATTGGAATCCGACGCGCCATCGGTGCCACCCCACGCGCCATCATGCGCCAGATCTTGAGCGAAAGCATGGTGCTCACCCTGATGGCAGGCATGAGCGGTATCTGCATCTCCGTAATCATCCTGACCGCCGTGGATACCGTCGTACGCAGCATGGGACAGGAGTATGCGGGCGCCGATTTCCTGATTGACTTCTGGACGGCAGTGGGCAGTGCGCTGTGCATTGCTGTCCTCGGGCTTGCCGCGGGTCTGGTGCCTGCCCTGCATGCCATGCGCATCCGCCCTGTGGAAGCCATGCGAAGCGATGAATAAAAGCAAAACAAAACCATATAAGATATGAAAAAGATATTGAAATGGACGGCCTTCCTCCTGGCCATCGTAGTTTTCCTGGGCACCTTCGTGTTCCTTTACCAGAAGTCCCAACCTAAGGTAAAACGTTACGAAATCAACACCGCCACCGTGGGCGACATCAGCCATACCACCATTGTTACGGGCAAAGTGGAACCACGCGACGAGGTAAGCATCAAGCCCCAAATTTCGGGCATCATCAGCGAGCTATACAAGGAGGCGGGAGAAATCGTAAAGGCGGGAGAAGTGATAGCCAAAGTAAAGGTGATTCCAGACATGTCCAGCCTGAGCCAGGCGGAGAATCGCGTCCACATGGCGGAGATCAGCCTGAAGCAATCCACCACAGATTATGAACGTACCAAACGTTTGAAGGAGGAGCGTGTGATCAGCGACGAGGAATACGAGCAGGCGGAAATGAAATACAAACAAGCCAAGGAGGAACTGAAAAGTGCCAAGGATGCCTTGAACATCACACGTGAGGGCGTATCGCTGAGCAATGCGCAGATGAGCACCACGCTGGTGCGTTCCACCATCGACGGTCTTATCTTGGACGTACCCGTTAAGATCGGCAACAGCGTCATCCTGAGCAACACCTTCAACGAGGGTACCACCATCGCCACCGTAGCCAACATGTCGGACCTTATCTTCCGTGGGAACATTGACGAAACGGAGGTAGGCCGACTGCACGAGGGAATGTCCATGTCCATCAGCATCGGTGCCCTGCCCAACGTTAAGCTAACCGCCCGGTTGGAATACATCGCACCCAAAGGTATAGATAACAACGGTGCCAACCAGTTTGAAATCAAGGCTGCCGTAAAAATTCCCGAGGGCGTGAAACTACGTGCCGGATACAGTGCCAACGGCGAGATTGAATTGCAGAGTGCGAGAGGTGTGCTGAACATTCCGGAATCTTCCCTGCAATATGACAAGGAACAAGCCTTCGTCTATCTGCTTACGGACAGCACACAGGCCGGACAGCAGTTCCGTCGCCAAAACATCAGTACGGGCATCAGCGACGGTCTGCATATCCAGATAACCCAAGGGCTGAAAAAAGGCGATAAAGTGCGCGGTATAGAAATCATCGAAAACTAAACGGACAGGAAACAATGTATAAAACGATATGCTCGCTCCTGTTTCTTTCTCTGACACCTTCAGCGGGAGCACAGAACAAGGCATGGACACTGAGCCAGTGCATCAACCATGCCATCGAGCACAACATCACCATCAAGCAACAGGAAATCAACGTTCAGACAAACGAAATCAGCCTTAGTTCCGCACGCTTGAAACGTCTGCCGGGCGCAAGTGCCAGTATGGGTCAGAACTTCAGTTTCGGGCGTGGACTGACAGCCAACAACACCTATGCCAATACGAACACCGGCAACACCAGCTTCTCGTTAGGTGCCGAACTACCTCTGTGGGACGGCGGACAGATGGAACATCAAGTGAAACTACAACGCCTGAACGTGGAAGCGGCCATGGCCGATTTACGACAGGCACGTGAAAACATCAGATTGCAGGTGTTGGGTGCGTATCTGGATGTCCTGTATCAGAAAGAACTGACGGAAATCAATCGCAGACAGCTCCTGCTAAGCGAGAATCAGGCCGGACGTATCCAAAAAATCGTAGAGAACGGCAAGATGGCGGAATCCGACTTGGCAGAAGCACAGGCCAACGTAGCCAACGACAAACTGAATCTCACGCAGCAGGAAAACGCCCAACAGCTGAGCCTCCTGGAATTAAGCCAACTGTTGGAACTATCCAGCGTTGAGGGTTTTGACATTGCGGCACCCGACGGACAACCGACGCTGCAACCCGAAGCCTCGCCTGAGGACATCTACAACCAAGCGCTCGTTGCCTGGCCGCAAGTAGAGGCCGAACGTCTCAGGCTGAAGGGTGCGGAACGCAACGTACAGCTGACTAAAAGTGCCTATTATCCCAACGTATCGCTCAATGGCGGATTGGGAACGAACTACTACTATACTTCATCCGGCCACAGCACAGATTCTTTTTCCAAACAACTCAAAAATAATTTCAGCCAGTATGTGGGGGTTTCTCTTAACATTCCCCTCTTCCAACGCTTGCAGACACGCAACCAGGTGCGCCAGGCACGATTGCAGGTCCAAAACCAGAAGATGCAATTAGAGCATGTGGAAAAGAAACTGTACAAGGAAATCCAACAGGCTTATTACAATGCTGTGGCTGCTGCCCGTCAGTACCAAAGCAGCGAGACCGCCTTACGCAGTGCCCAGGCAAGTTATAAACTGATTGAGAAGAAATACGAGAACGGCAAGGCGAATGCCACGGAATACGCTGAAGCCAAGACACGCCTGATGCGCGCCGAAAGCAATCTTTCATCCGCAAAATATACGGCTCTGCTGAGAAACAAGATCCTGAACTACTACCGCGGACTGGGCGTAGAATAAGCGGCGACCGCTTCTGCTTCAGAGCATCTGCACAAGCAAGTCGTGCATGATGCTCAATGCAGTATCAGAAATGCCGTGTCGGCGCAGCATGGGCATATCGTCCAAGAAAGGCTGCATGGCATTGGGGGTATCCGAATGTTCATGGGCATAGGCACGCAAAGCCTCCTGATAATCATTCAGCGCACCCGTCATGGCTCCCTGCAACCACAACGTATGGCCATGGTTAAGGCGGTCCTCCCAGGTGGCGGTGGCGGAATCGGAAAGCAGACGTTCGTAGTACCGTTGTGCGGATTGCAGGTTGTCCTGCATCAGCAAGCACCACGCATTGGCACGCATACTGTTGGCCACACGCTGTCCCGCGAACTCCATCTTATAAAAAGGTTGCTGGGCTTCCTTCCAACGATGCTGAAGCATCAGACATGTTCCCAATCTCGTAAGCAGATCAGCATCGTCCGCATCCTTTTCCAACAAGAAACGGATGACCTTTTCTTGCTCCTCGTACTTATGGAACTGGCCTAAAAGATCCAACTTCATGCGCAGACATTCCGGCTCCTGCGGATCTAAAACCAAAGCCTTTTCCACTGCCTTCAGTGCCTTGAACGACTCTTTCTGCTTCTCGTAGCACTTGGCCAGACGACGCAGGATCCGTACGTTCTCGCCCTGCAGGCGCAACTGCGATTCCAGGAGCACTTCTGCCTGTTTGAAATATCCGTAAGTATAATAGGTAGCGATGCCGCGCTTCAGATAGTGATTGTCCTGGGAAAGCACGGAAGCCAATGGTGTACCCACGGAAAGCAGGTTCATGCCACTCAACACCTTGGGCCATGTGTCTGCCCACTGGCTATGTTGCAGGGTATGCAAAAGGGCTTGCATCGCATTGCGGATACTGACAACCAGCTGCGACTCATCAGCACGGCGTGTCAGATTATTGGGCCTGTTCGCCAACTGCTCACAGAGTTTCTCGGCTTGCTCCTGTGGGGTAGAACGCAGAAAGAGGGCGAAGCTGAACTTATCCGCATCGTTCATGTTCAGGCTATCCACAAACCCGGCATAGGCGCTGTCCACAAACTTAGGGCTGTAAGGCAACAGCCAATGGCTGAGCGATTGGAAGAAAGGAAATCTGGCCATACCGCGGAAAGTGCCCACATTCATGTCCATGCCGTCTCGCATCAGGCGGTTCATCTTCATAAAACTCTCCGCCAGACGACGACGCAGTTCTCCGCTGAGTGCGGGATCGTCCATACTCAGGGTTACATTGCCCGGTGTCTGTCCCTCTCCCCCCTCTATGCCATGGGCACGAATGATGTCAGGGATAATATTCCGCTGTATCTCTTCCTGTACACGTTCGCTTTCGCGCATGATACAGGAATAATGCTGGATGAGCGAAAACGCATGAGCATGGCGTTTGGCAACGTCCCTGACTTCCTGCTCCAAATCGGGATAGAGCGAGTAATAGACATTATGAAGTTCGCACGTAGCAGCCAAACCCACTAAGGCGCGGGCGCTAAGTGCCTCGTCGGCACTGTCGGAGAAACGCAACAGAAGCCGTACTTTATGAGGATCGAAATATGCCAAGAGTGCCATCGTAAGCGCATTCGCCACGTGCTGCAAGAGCAGGCTGTCGCCCAGAGCCTCCATACGGTTTACCTCTTCGATTGAGTCCGCATTAAACATACCGCTGGTCCAGATATAGTCGAAATACCTGTCCTCCGTCTGGGTAAGCACGCGGTCCGTATGTCCTTCAGCCGATTCCTTCCCCTCTTCGGCCTCAGTTTCGTTGTAATGCAGGAGCGCAGCTTCCTGATAAGCCTGCGTAAAAAAGTCATTCTTATTACGCAATCGGTAGGCATGACGCAGTGTCTGCAAAGCCATCAAGGCTCGTTGCAGCAGACGAAGATACTGCTCCTCCAGCAAGGGATCGGCACCTCCCTGGCGGGCAAAGGCAAGCATACGCTGGTAATCCACCAGAATGTCCTGCACCGCATCGGATTCTGGCCCCATGGCTCCCAGCTCAACCATACGCTGCATCTGCGTGAGCGCGTCCAAAAGATGATGCGCCAGCAACTCGTCCTTGGCACTGGTGGCCAACTGTTGAAATATTTCGTCCTTGGTCATGTCTATAAAATCCTTTACTTAGTTATTGACTTGCGATCGGCGTGCCTCTAACCATTGGCGGCTACGCTGCACCGTCTTAGGCAGCGGAGCCTGTGCCTTGGCGAAGCGTGGCAGACGAAGACTGTCGAGCAAGGCTGCATCCACAGCCATATCCTCGCGCAAGATTGTCCGCAGGACCAGGCTGTCAGGCCGTTTTTGAAGTGCCTCGACCGCCATGTCATAGGCGGCAAGCAGCAAACGTTGCTGACGCTGGCGCAGCGTATCCTTGGCTGCGAAGCGATGAGAGGCCAAGCAATTCAGCGAGGGCAAGGTGTCCGCCGCTATCTTCATCTGTCTGCAACCCGACAAACGTGCCTGCAAGGCATAGGGCTGAGGCAGCATGGCAGCGTCCACCAACGAATCCGTGAGCATTCTGCAACGCAGTGCCACGTCATTGAACTGCGGGCGGAAAACAGTGTCCAAAGGAAGTCCCTCGCCTTGCAAGAAGAGATCGCTCAGATAATCACCCGTCGTGTAGCGTGCCAAACCCACCATGCGCTCGCCCAGTTGCTTGGCCTTCCGTATCTTGCTCTTGGGTGCCAGCATCAGCGCATAGCCGTCTTGTCCTTGTACCAGGGGCAGCAGGTGCGTACTGTCCTGCTGTGCCATCAGTTCGATGCGTGGCAAGGCGGTGTATCCCATCTGCACGCGCTTACGTTGCAGGGCGGTGTCCACATCCATCATACTTTGATAGCGCACCAGGCGCACATCCAGATCCAAAGAATCGAAGATGCCTGTGCGCTGGGCATAGAAAAGGGGCAGGCAGTCCACAACGGGCATTACGCCCACCTTCAGCGCCAGCGAGTCGGCTTTGTCGTCGGGATTAGAAAGCATGGCCTCCCGCTCGGTGCAGGAGGCCAGCATAAGTATAGTCAGTAAGGTAGTGAAAAAACCTTTCATTAGCCCTTGATAGCGGCCACGCCAGGCAGCACCTTACCCTCGATAGCCTCCAGAAGAGCGCCACCACCGGTAGAGATGTAAGATACCTGATCGGCCAAACCGAACTTATTAACGCATGCAACGCTGTCGCCACCGCCAATCAGGGAGAAGGCACCTTCCTTGGTAGCCTCGGCTACGGCCTCGCCAATGGCACGTGAACCGTCACAGAAGTTGTCGAACTCGAACACGCCGGCAGGGCCGTTCCACAGAATGGTCTTGGCACCCTTGATGGCCTCAACGAAGAGCTTGCGGGTCTCGGGACCTGCGTCCATACCTTCCCATCCGGCCTCGATGGCGTCAGAGGGGCAAATCTTCTGGTTAGCGTCGTTGCTGAACTTATCGCCGCAAACAGAGTCAACACCAATCACCAGCTCTACGCCGTTCTTCTTGGCTTGCTCTTCAACGCCCAGAGCAACGTCCAGCTTATCCATCTCAACGATGCTGTCGCCGATCTCGCCACCGTGTGCCTTCTTGAAAGTATAGGTCATGCCGCCGCAGAGGATGAGCTTGTCGACCTTACCCAGCAGGTTCTCGATGATACCGATCTTAGAGCTTACCTTTGAACCACCCATGATGGCTACGAAGGGACGCTTGATATTGCTCAACACATTGTCCACGGCCTGCACCTCTTTCTCCATCAGGAAGCCGAGCATCTTGTTGTCTGCATCGAAATAGTCAGCGATAACAGCCGTGCTGGCGTGCTTGCGGTGAGCGGTTCCGAAGGCATCCATTACGTAGCAGTCGGCATAGCCGGCGAGTGTCTTGGCAAATTCCTTCTGCTTGCCCTTCATCTCCTTCTTGGCCTCCTCGTAAGCGGGGTCCTCCTTGTCGATGCCGACGGGCTTGCCTTCCTCCTCGGCGTAGAAACGCAGGTTCTCCAGCAACAGCACCTCGCCAGCCTTCAGGTTAGCGGCAGCCTCCTGTGCCTTGGCGCAGTCGGGAGCAAACGCAACGGGCACACCAAGAGCGGCAGCTACGGCATCCTTGATCTGACCCAAAGAGAGTTTCTCGTTCACCTTGCCCTTGGGCTTACCCATGTGGCTCATGATGATCAGGGCACCACCGTCGGCCAGAATGTGCTTCAGAGTAGGAAGGGCACCGCGGATACGCGTATCGTCGGTAATCTCACCGTTCTCGTTCAAGGGTACATTGAAGTCTACGCGTACGATAGCCTTCTTGCCAGCAAATTTGTAATCGTTGATGGTCATTTTTTCGTAGTTTATATGTTAGAAATTTTATCCTTTTGTCAGGCAGGATTTGTACTCGCAAAGTTACGTTTATTTTGCAACCTAACCAACCTTTCTCCTTAAATTTTTCGTGCGCAGATGGTCAGCAGACCACATTCCTCGCATTTCGGGCGGCGCGCCTGACAAACATAGCGGCCGTGAAGGATGAGCCAATGGTGGGCATCATGTATGTTTGCCGCAGGGATGTGCTTCACCAACTCCTTTTCCACGCTCAAGGGAGTCGTGCAACGCGTGCTCACCAGACCCAAGCGGTGGCTAACACGAAAGACATGGGTGTCCACCGCCATCGTCGCTTTCTGAAACACCACTGCCTGTATTACATTGGCCGTCTTGCGACCGACGCCGGGCAATCGCTCCAATTCCTCGCCCGTGGAGGGCACCTCACCCCCGAAATCCCGTTGCAAAATCTGCGCCAAAGCCACCAGGTGCTTGGCTTTGCTGTTAGGATAGCTGACAGAACGCACATATTCAAAAATCACCTCAGGCGTGGCAAGCGCCATCGCTTCGGATGTGGGATAATCGGCGAAAAGGGCGGGCGTAACCATATTCACCCGCTTGTCTGTACACTGCGCGCTCAGCACCACCGCCACCAGGAGTTGGAAAGGGCTTTCGTAGTGCAATTCGGTCTCGGGGCGCGGCATGGCCTCCTGAAAATAGGCAATCATGCGCTCGTATCTTTCTTTTTTTGTCATGTCATTACAAAGATAGCAAAAAAATATTATCTTTGTAAGAAACGAAGACATTTATCATGAGACACCTCCTTATTGCCTTATGCTTGGCGTTCAGCACACAGCTGCACGCACAGTTCGACCAACATTTCTCGGACAGCACGCTGCGCCTGGATTACGTGCTTTCGGGCACCAACCGCACTCAGCACATTGCGCTTGAGAAAATCGCCATGACGCGACATTGGTACGGCCGGCGCAACCATCTGGACAGCCTGCTGCTGCGCGGCAATGGCAGGCTGTGGGTGATGGATGCCGAAACGGGCGACACCCTCTACGGACACAGTTTCAGCACCCTGTTCCAGGAATGGCAAAGCACGGAGGAAGCCACACGTCTGGAAAGGGCCTTTCACGAAAGCTACCTCATTCCCCTGCCTAAGCGCCCTGTTACGATTGCCGTCAGCCTGAGCGATACGCACAACCGCGAGACCAGCCGGCTGACTCATCGCCTTGACCCCACGGACATCCTTATCCGCGACCACACACAGCAGCAAGTCCCGCCCTACAAATATATGCTGAAGAATGGCGATTCCAGGGAGAAACTGGATATCGCCTTCGTGGCCGAAGGCTATGCAAAAGAAGATACGGCGTTGTTTTATGCCGACTGCCAGCGCGCCGTGGATGCCATTCTCAGCTACGAACCGTTCAAGAGCGAGGCAAAGCGGCTGAACTTCATCGCCGTGCCTACGGAAAGCCTACAAAGCGGCATCTCCATTCCGCACAAGAAGCAGTGGTTGGATACTGCCCTTGGCAGCCATTACGACACGTTTTACAGCCAACGCTACCTGACCGTTCCATTCATTAACAGTCTGCACGACGCTCTGCGGGGAGTTCCCTACGAATCCATTATCGTGCTGGCCAATACCGACAACTATGGCGGCGGAGGAATCTACAACAGCTATCTGATTGCGGCAGCCCATCATCCCACGATGCGCCCCGTGCTGGTTCATGAATTCGGGCACAGTTTTGCAGGGCTGGGCGACGAGTACTTCTACGACGACCAGTACGAGACGATGTATCCCGCTGACACGGAACCGTGGGAGCCCAATCTGACGACTAACGTCAACTTCGCCGCCAAATGGGCGGATATGCTGCAAGACAAGCATCTGCCTTCTAAGGCCGACGGCAAGAAGATTTACACCAAGGTTGGCAGATTCGAGGGCGGCGGCTATCAGAGCAAGGGTGTTTACCGTCCCGTGCAGGATTGCCGAATGCGCACGAACGAAGCGCCGAACTTCTGTCCTGTGTGCAGCCGCGCCATCCGCCGCATGATTCACTACCTGACGGATTAGAAGAGGGTGTGCGTGGGGCGCAACACGCGTCCTACGATGCGCTGTCCCAGATCGAACAGCGTGTTAAAGTTATCGGCCGTCAGCAGCACGCTCTCTTCCAGATCCTTGTCGAAGATAGCGTCCAGTTCCGCCGTTACCTGAGGATCAAAAACAAAGGCGTTCACTTCATAGTCGAAGAGCAACGAACGGCCGTCCAAATTCGCCGTGCCCACGGTGCAAAGCACACCGTCGATGGTCATCACCTTGCTATGGTGAAAACCGCCTTGGTAATAATACACCTCGCAACCGCGCTGCATGAGTTTCTTCATCTCGACGGCCATCAGTTCGGGCGTAATGGAAACGTCCATCTTGTGGCTTACCATTATTCGCAAGCGCACGCCGCGTTTCAGTGCCCTGCGCATGGCTTTGCGCACGCTACGCACATTCGTAACGTAGGGATTCACGATGCGCACCTCGTGCTGCGCTGCATCCAAGGCCGCCACAAAAGCCTCCCGCATACGCTTGCTCAGACGGCCGCGTTCGCGGTTCACCACGGCAATCACACTCTTGCCGCCCTTGCGTGGCGCGGCATGATAGCGCAGCGAATCCAACGTTTCGCCCGTCTGTCTTTTCCATACATCGGCAAAGATACGCTCAAACTCATCCACGACAGGACCCTCCAATGCCATGTGCATATCGCGCCATGTGCCCGTGCGGTCGGTACCCGTCAGGTAATAATCCCCCACGTTCATACCGCCCGTATAGGCCCATTCTCCGTCCACCACGACAATCTTATGGTGGTCGCGCGAAACGCGGTTTACCCAAGGGAAACGGAAACGGTCGAAAAAAACCATCCGGATACCTACATTCCTGAGACTATCCGCATCGCGTGCCGTCCAGGGCCATTTGCTTCGCCTGTTCGTAAAATCGTCTATCAGCACGCGCACTTCCACGCCTTGCTTCACACGCTCGCCCAAGATATTCATCAGGCACCGCCCCGAACTGTCGTTCATCCATTTGAAATACTCCAAATGGACATACCGCCGTGCCTGGGCTATTCGCCGGAACATGTGGTCGTATTTCTCGCGTGCCGAAGGCAGCAGTGTAACGCGGTTGTCCTGATACTCCGGATTGCCCTGTGCCTTCAATTCCCGTCGCAGGACTTCCGTCGCCCCTTGCGCCCACGAGGGGCAGGAGGCCGTGAGCAGCATGAGCAGCAGCCCTAACAGTCCCCTCATCAAATCATGCAGCTAAAGTTATCCACAACACCCAACAGATGATGGTCGTCATCCACCACCAACACGGCATGAATCTTATTTTCCTTCAGCATCTGCAGCACCTGGGCAATCTTCATGTCGCCCGAAATACATTTCGGGTTGGGCGTCATCACCTCATATACCAGCGTGTCAACAAATTTCTCCTTTTTGCTCACCAAGGCACGGCGTATGTCGCCGTCCGTGATGATACCCTCCACGCGCTGCTCCTCGTCCAGGATGACACACAAGCCCAAGCGTCCTTCGCTGGCGCACAGCAAGGTCTCGTTCATCGACCAGTCGCGGGAGATGACCGGCAGGTTCTCTGTATGCATCACCTCGCTGGCTCTCGTCAGCAGGGCGCGGCCCAACGAGCCTCCGGGATGGAAGCGCGCGAAATCGCGCGATTGGAATTCACGACAAATGATAAGTGCGCTGGCCAAGGCATCGCCCATGGCCAAGGTGGCTGTGGTGCTGGACGTGGGAGCGATCTTCAGGGGACAGGCCTCCTCCGTAACGCGCAGGTTCAGGCAGCAGGTGCTGTACTGCGCCAGAAGCGAATGGGGATTGCTGGTCATGCCGATCAGGGGCACTTTTTCCTGCACCAGATAGGGCACGAAGCGCAACAGTTCGTCCGTTGTGCCGCTGTTAGATATTGCCACCACTACGTCGTCATGCGTTATCACACCCAAGTCGCCGTGATAGATGTCCAGGGGATTGGCAAAGAAGGCGGGCGTACCCGTACTGCTCAGCGTGGCCGCTATCTTGGCACCGATATGGCCACTCTTGCCCACGCCCGTAAACACCACCTTGCCCGTACATTTCAATATCAGATCCACGGCGCAATCGAATTGCTCGTCAATGCTGGGCAAGAGATTCATCACACAAGCCGCCTCCTGACGCAGGCAATGCTTGGCCGCCTCGCGGAAACGATTCATTACTTCCTTTTCCATGCTTTTTACAGAAGACTTTTCACCACCGCCTCGAAATCATCCAGACGCAGCATATTAGGACCATCGCTCAGGGCATGGTCGGGTTCGGGATGTATCTCAAAGAAATAACCGTTGGCACCAAAGGCCTTTGCCGCCAGCGCCATCGCAGGCACATACTCGCGATTGCCGCCCGTCTTGCCGCCTGCCGCGCCGGGACGCTGCACGCTGTGCGTACAATCCATGATCACGCGCCCGGTGAATTGCTTCATGTCGGGGATATTGCGGAAGTCAACCACCAGATTGTTATAGCCAAAACTGTTGCCACGCTCCGTCAGCCAGACTTCCCGTGCACCGGCCTCGCGACATTTCTCCACCGGATACTGCATGTCCAGGCCGCTCAGGAACTGCGCCTTTTTAATATTCACGACACATTGCGTCTGCGCAGCGGCCACCAGCAGGTCCGTCTGGCGACACAGGAAGGCGGGTATCTGCAAGACATCAACCACCTCGGCGGCAGGAGCCGCCTGACGGCTCTCGTGAATATCCGTCAGCAAGGGCAGGCCGTACTTCGATTTGATATCGCCCAACATCTGCAAACCGCGTTCCAATCCGGGACCACGATAGCTGTGCATACTGGTTCGGTTGGCCTTATCAAAAGAAGCCTTGAAATAGATGTCTATGTCATAAAGACTTCGCACGCGAACAAGCTCCACGGCCACTTGCTCCAAAACGTCCATGCTTTCAATGACGCATGGACCTGCGATAAACAAGGGTTTCATTAACGTATTAGTTTTTTTACGTATGCGAAGATAAGGAAAGTTAACGGTATTTGCGTACCTCCACCCCAATTATTTTGGAATTTTGCACAACATTGCCTATCTTTGTGCAAATAATTTTTGAAAATCAATATAAATATACGATGGAAAGATTAGTTATCAATTCTTACGAAGAGTTCGCCCAACACCTGGGTCAGGAATTGGGCAAGAGTGATTACATCCTGGTGGACCAGGACCGCATCAACCTTTTTGCCGATGCCACGATGGACCACCAATGGATCCACGTCGATACGGAAAAGGCCAAGGCGGAAAGCCCCTTCGGACAGACCATCGCCCACGGCTATCTGACGCTGAGCCTGATTCCCGTCCTGTGGGAGCAGATCATCGAGGTGCACAACCTGGAGCGCATGATGAACTACGGCATGGACAAGATGAAATTCGGCCAGCCCGTGCTGAGCGGCCAGAGCGTACGCATGACCACCACGCTGAGCGAGATTCAGAACCTGCGCGGCGCCATCAAGACCACCATCCGCTTCGTCATCGACATCAAGGAAACGGGCAAGAAAGCCGTAGAGGGCGACGCCACCTTTATCTATTATTTCAAGAAGGACTGAGCAAGTCCTGATTCTAACGAAGCGTGCCAACCTGCAAAACCGCAGATTGGCACGCTTTGTTGTTTATACGCTTCGCAAAGCTTAGCCTCCGAAGTCGTCGAAGTCGATCATATCGTCCTCCACACCCAGGGAGTGGAGCAGGTCGAGCACCGTCTTGGCCATCATGGGAGGACCGCAGAG
>JAQYEW010000039.1 GCA_028723455.1 Prevotellaceae bacterium
TAGTTGAAATCAACCAAAAAAAGAAAAAAGATGTCCTAAACATTGAAGCGATAAATTATTCTAAGGAAGGCTTAGTTATTGACACTTGTGTGGATTATTCTAGAGCCTTTGACAAAAAACTAGAAGATATTGACTTAGGACCATCTCCCTATTTTATTGAAGTTGCGTCACCAGGTCTTGACCGCCCCATAAAAACTGATGATGATTTACGTAGAAATAAAGGTGTAAAGGTGGAAGTTCGCCTATATCAAAAACAGGATGGGGAAAAAGAATTTCTAGGAGACTTGCTGGACTACACAAAAGAGACAGTGACGCTCCAAACCCCAGAAGGTCAACAAGTGACCATCCCAAGGGATAAGATTTCCTTAATGCGTCAAAGCATTGAATTTTAGGAGGAATTATGAATCAAGATTTTATTCAAGCATTGGAAGAAATTGAAAAAGACAAGGGAGTGGATAAAGAGATTATCTTTGATGCCCTGGAGTCTGCTTTAATTTCAAGTTACAAGAAAAATTTTGGCTCTGCACAAAATGTTGAAGTAGAAATGGACCGGGAAACTGGAGATATTTCTCTTTATGCCCTAAAGGAAGTTGTAGAAGAAGTAGAAGACAAAAATCTTGAAATTTCTCTAGACAATGCAAGAAAGCTCAATGTCAGCTACAACTTAGGAGACACAGTACGGATTAAGCTGGAACCGGAAAACTTCGGTCGAATTGCCGCCCAAACGGCCAAGCAAGTGGTTATTCAAAGAATCAAGGACGCCGAAAGAGATGTAATCTTTGAAGACTACACCGACAGGGAAAATGAAATTATTACAGGAGAAGTTCGACGGGTTAGCAATAGAAATGTCTTTTTTGACCTAGGACGGACAGAGGCCCTCCTTCCCGTTCAAGAACAAATTATGGGAGAACACTATGGACAGGGAGAGCGGTTTAAACTCTTACTTGTTGAGGTAAAACGGACAACCAAGGGCCCCCAAGTGATTGTTTCCAGGTCTCATCCCAACCTGATTAAGCGCCTTTTTGAAATGGAAGTGCCTGAAATTGTAGAAGGCCTTGTGGAAATTTACTCCATAGCCAGAGAGGCCGGGTCCAGGACAAAGATTGCTGTCTTTTCAAAAGACCCCAGCGTAGACCCCTTAGGAGCCTGTGTTGGCTTTAAGGGAAACCGGGTCAAGGCTATTGTAGATCAGCTCCACGATGAAAAAATTGACATTGTTATCTATGAAAAAAATATTGAAGATTTTATAGCCAATGCCCTGAGTCCTTCCAAGGTGGTGGATGTCTTCATTAAAGAAAATTTAAAAGAAGCTCTTGTAATTGTGCCGGACTACCAATTAAGTCTTGCCATTGGCAAGGAAGGACAAAATGCTCGCTTGGCGGCAAAATTGACCAATTGGAAAATTGATATTAAGTCCGAAAGTCAATTTGAAGAATATTTACAAGAAAACAACCTGACAGAAGATGAATTAAGAGAACTCTTCCAAAATCAAAAGCCTGAAGATGAAGAAGACAGCTTTGATGAAGACTTAGAAGAAGTCAACCAAATTGATTTTGAAGATGAGGACGATTTAGAGATAGATTCTGTCCAAGAAGACCAGGACATGGAAGAAGATCTGGAAGAGGAAGAAGGGGCAGACCCTTTAGAATCTGAAGAAGAGCCTCTCCAAGAGGAAGAAGACCAAGACTTAGAGGAGAACTAAGGTGATTTTGCATCAAGTTAAAGGAAGTAAGCTATGGCAAAGGTAAAAAAAGTGCCTATGCGGCAATGTATAGGCTGCCATGAAAATAAACCAAAAAAAGAGCTCATCCGGGTGGTAAAGACCAAGGAAGGCGAGCTTTTTATTGATAAGACAGGAAAGAAAAATGGACGAGGAGCCTACTTGTGTGACGACTTAAATTGCTTAACTAAGGCAATTCAGTCAAAGGCTTTAAATCGGTCATTTAAAACGGAGATACCAGATGAGATATTACAAGCGTTGGAGGATTCAATGAAAGAATAATCTCACGAGCTAAAGGAGGTGCGACCAATGTCGAAGATTAGAGTTCACGCATTGGCAAAAGAGTTGGGAATCAAGAGTTCCGACCTATTAAATCAGTTAAAGAGTTTAGGAATAGATGTAAAGAGTAACTTAAGTTCTCTAGATGAAAATCAAGTGGAGAAAGTAAAAACCCACTATGGGCAAGGGAAAAAGGGCACTGACCATCCAGTAAAAAAGGAAACGGCCAAGAAGAAAACTTCATCTGGAGAAAAAACTCCCCCAACTGGTCACCAGCAAGCCAAAAATCAAAAGACAAGTCCTGCTAAGAAAAAAGAAGAAAAAAAAGAAACTTCCAGTCAAAAGAGGACGGAAGATCCTAAAAATAAAAAGGCCTTGACGAAAAAGAAGACACAAAAATCGGACCATAAGGAAAATGCTAAGGCTTCCGATAAAAAAAGACGGCCTAAGGACAGCTCTTCCAAGGAAGACAAGACATCCAGGGACAAGAATAAAAATTCTTCTAAAAATCAAGGCCAAAATCAAGGACAAGAAAGACCAAAGAATAACCGGAGAAGGTCCAACAGACCTCATA
>JAQYEW010000040.1 GCA_028723455.1 Prevotellaceae bacterium
TGCGTCCCGAAAACAACTAAAAGCAGCTTCCCTTCCTCATTGGGAATGGATAACACAAAAAGCGGCATACCAGAACTGAGTATGCCGCTTTTTATGTATCTTTGCAACAAGAAAAATTTTTGAATATGATTAAATTACAAGTAAAACAGATTGTTATCCTACCCATCCTTGTGGGACTGATGATAAGTATGGGAATTAACGGATACCTGATGGTGCAAGGTCAGGACGCGTACGTCAACCTATTTATGAACTTCTACAGCAATCGACCTGTGAGCGAAATCCCTGACTATGCGACGCCCATACTGGTGTGCGCAGGAGCATTACAGCTAGCCGCACTCCTGCTGCTCCTTGCAGCCCTTGTCAGAAGAGAATTTCTGAGCGAAGCAAAGAACACTTGCCTAAAATGGAGCTTACTACTGGAGGCTTCTGCCATTGCAGGCTATGGATTCTTGCTGCGCATGGTTTCAAACCACGCAGGGGCTGCCAATCTCTTTTTCTTCCTAGGCCTTGTTTACCTAGTACTATGGGTTGTAGAGAAAAGGGCCAACAATCAAACGCACAACACGGTGTTCGAGAAAGTAAAACTCCTGCCCATCATCCTAACGATGTGCTATACGATGGGACAACCTGGTTGGAACAAGCTTTTTAATACTTCAGAGGTAATGGGCAATTATGTAAGGATGTTCCAAGAATCGTTTCTGGCATCGTTGCCTGGTGGAATACCTCCATTCATCTACCTGTTAGGTGTATGCGAAGTGGCAGTGCCCCTACTCATGCTCATGTCCCTTGTCAGAAGAGAATTTCTTCCCTTGCAGAATCGTACCTTCTTGAGCTGGGCAATGCTGGTCAGTATGACTACTTTCATCATGCTAGCCTTCGGACTGAGCGTGTTGGTGAATTACCCTGGTGCTACCAACCTAATCTTCTATGCTATCATCTCCTTAGGCTTGTGGTTATACATGAATCCGCTCGAGGAAAAATAAAAATTACTACACAAAAAAGCGGCATACTCGAATCGAGTGTGCCGCTTTTTTTTATACTATCGCAAAGGCCTTACTTCGCAAAAGTGAAGGTAACGGTTTGGATACGAATCTGTGTACCGCCCGTTGCTGCCGTATGAGTATTGGTAAGCGTGAATACGTTATCCTTAACATTGAAGGTACGTGTTTCATTGCCCACGTAATTAGTACCCTGATAACTGTCGCATTGCAGGGTGATGCTGGCAATCTTCTTCGTGGAAGTGAAGGTAACATCATTGTTAGCATACATACGAACACCCTTGGAAGCGGTATAGAACTTAGGAGCGAAAGAGGTGTTGGTGCCCTTGCCAAAGGTAATGGTGCATCCCTCAGCCTCAACGGTAGTAACATCCGTAGCATTGGCAAATCCCTGAGCAGCCAAATCAACCACTGCGGTCTCGGTACCAGCCTCTACGCCCTCGGGCACGAGGAACATCTGAGTACCGTTCACGGTAAGACCGGGAGTAGCAGGAGTTCCGGGGTCGGGTGTTTCGCCACCAGCCTCAAACTCAGTCTTGCCGTTAACGCTTACCAGCTGGCTCTTGTTGCCTGCGGTCTCGGGGGTATTACCCTTGTAATTAACCACCTTGCCCTTGAGAACAACCACGTCGCCCTCCTTCAGTGCATTGGCGTTAGTGAACTTGGCACCTTCAAAGCTCATGGCACGGAAAATCTTGAAAGTCTTGCCGGGATTGGCAGGGTCAGCGATGTTGAAATCAGCATTACCATAAGAAGTGTTGATGCTGGGTGTGCCCACAATGGTTCCCGTGATGTAGTACTCCTGCTCACTCTCTTGGTCAGCGGGCATGGCGGCTACCAGGGGAATGATGGCGGCTACGTTATAGGGGCTGGCTTGTGTACCGTCGCCAGCGGGAGCCACCTCGGTACCGGGATTAACGGGCGTGCTGCCCTGACCGTTGTGTGATACCAGGTAGGCAGTGCCCCTGCCAGTGGTCTCGGGGGTGTTACCCTTGTAGTTGATCCATTTAGAGCAAACGACAACGGTGTCTCCTACCTGAATCTGACCCACAGAGGTGTACTTGGCCTTGTTCAGGTACAGGCTCTGGAAGATGTAAATACGGTTGTTAGTAGCACCCTCCTTCGTATCGCTGATGTAATAAGACAGGTTGCCATAGGTGGATACGGCACTCTCCTGGTTGGCGGCAATGCTGGTAACAACACCCTTTACGTACAACTCCGTTTCCGTAGAGGCATCGGCGGCCAAAGCATTAACGACAGGCAGGATGGCAGCCACGTTATAGGGGCTGGCCTGTGTACCCTCCCCTGCGGGTACGGGAGTCTCCGTGTTGCCACCGCCGGGAGTGTTAGGGTTGGTAGGTACATTGTAGGGAGCGGGAACGTCCTCACAACTGGTGAATGCGAATGCCGTGGCAAGCACTGCCAGACAAAGCTTGAAAGTCTTTTTCATTTTTATTGTTTTGAGTTTTTAGGTTAATAATTTATTCTGCAACCTTCACATCTTCGATGGAACGGAGCACAAGCTCCCAGCTGGCTGCGTATTTGGTATTGCTCTGATAGTACTTCCAGATACCCGTCAGGTTCAGTTTGCCCTCAGGGATACTGAAGCCGGCAAAATCGGCATAGGTACTGGTGTAGGTCATCAGATTGGTGCCTTCGCCCACAAAGTATTTGCTTACGGCGGTCAATCGCTTGCCCGTGTTGGTATTAACGGGTGCATCGGCCTCGTTCGCCCATTGGGGATGAGAACTTGCATTGTCCATCGTAACGCCCGTAATGGTCATGAGTTTGCCGGCGTGCTCCTTGCCCAAGCCCTTGAACTGGGCAGCGGTATATTCGGGAATCACATAGGCACCTTCGATGGGATTGGCTGCATTCTCGGCCTTGCTCTGGATGGCTTTCTTTCCCTCCAACAGACGGTAGTGAGCCTTCCATGTTGCGCCGGGCATACGGCTGGGCGATGTACGCTCCGGACGGTTGGGGTTGGTATAGGGTACGCCAATCTGAGGCTGGCTGCCATATTGGCCAAAGTAAAGACCCTGCAACTCCACCAACAGCCACTGGCCTACGGGCAGATAGGCAAACATATTGCCCTCCTGCACGCAAATGATCAGGGCATCGCCGTTCTCGTCTTGAACGGAGAACTCGCTGTACAGGTTTCCCTGAATGTCGTTGCCCGTAACATACACCTTGATCTGCGTAGGCTCCTTGATCTGAATGGTGTCGTACTCCTTGCTTACGGCGTACTTCTGCTTCAGCGCTGCAATGCTGATGACGTTCGTCTCCTGAAGGGCGGTATTGCCCTGCGCGGTCTTGCTGGTGTCAGGCGTTTCCCAATCGTCATTCATGCAGGCGGCGGAAAGCACAGCAGCCAAGGCCATGAGAAGAATATTTCTTATTTTCATAATGATGCTTGTCTATATATTTATATATAATGTATGGCGTGCGGAAGGCTTAGAAGCGATAGTTCAGGTTCAACATGAAGTTGAAGCCCTGGGCATAGTACTTCTTGGGATTGTTCTTGTAAGAATATTCCTTGGGGCTGCCGCTGGCCTTCTTGTCGCTGCGTGCCTGTTCGTAACCGCCGGTGCTGATACCCGTGTTGTTGGTGATGTTGGTCAGCATGAGGTTCACGTTCAAGGGGTGGCCGGCGATGCGGAAGCTGCGTCCGATGCTGGCGTCCAGCATAAAGCCGCCGTCGCCCTTGGCCTGGTCGTACACGGGGAAAGCGGGCTTGCCGTCGTTCGTCGTGCCGTTAGACATGCGCTGGTAGGGGCTGTATGAAAGATAGATACGGTCGTAGTAGTTACCGTTCACATTGAAGAACCATCCACGATAGCGGTAGTTCAGGCCCAGGCTACCCACGGCCAGGGGCGTACCGCCCTCGCGCACGTTATCCACGTTCGCCAAACCGCCAAAGCGGGGAATACCCGTGTTGGACTCCAGCATGTTCACGTTTGCCAGACCATCGTACTTCGCCTCGCTCATGGTACCCATTACGTTAATATCCAGATTGCTGGTTACTTTGAACTTCGCACCTAACTCTACGCCGTAATAGTCCTTCGTGATACCCGTAAGGCTCATGTAACGGAAACCGCTGGTGTTCTCCTCCGAATTAGAGAAATCGTCAAAGTAGAAGGCCTGCCACTCCGAAACGTCGTAAGTATGCGAGTAGTAAGCGTTCACGTTCAGGCGCAGCCACTTGATGTTCAGGGCATAGCCCAATTCCGCAGAGAAGATTTTCTCGTTCTTGAGGTTGGGGACGAAGTCGTTGTTCACCTCGGGAGCGATGAAGGACACATAGGGCTGAGGCGCACGTGTCTCGTAGCCCACACCCATCACCAAGGCATTGCCATGGCCCAGGTTCAAGTTGGTGCCCATCTTGAAGCCGCCATACAGGAAACGTGCCGTACCGCTCTTGCCATAGCTGTTGTCCTTGGCCAGACCGTATTGCATGTGGCCGTCGCGCCACATCTGGCTGCCACCGATCTTTGCGGTAACGAAATTGTGGCTGATACCCTTGTCCTTGGTGTAGGCTGCCCACAAGTCCGCGCTCTGGCTGTAGATGTCATAGTCGTAGTGCATGCGGTCGCCCTCCTTGACAAGTTTGCCGGC
This sequence comes from Prevotellaceae bacterium, assembly GCA_028723455.1. Taxonomy (GTDB): domain Bacteria; phylum Bacteroidota; class Bacteroidia; order Bacteroidales; family Bacteroidaceae; genus Physcousia. The sequence goes on from JAQYEW010000040.1 coordinate 4,614, forward strand.
GTTGCGCATGTCGTACTCCACCTCGGGAGCGCCCTGGCCGTACTTGTTGTTTACATACGTATTCGTGTTATGGAAATACTGGGCACCCAGCAGGTCGTCCATCGTCTTGTAGTGCATGGCCTTGTTGCTGGCCAGCTGCAATCCCACATTGAGTTTGCTGGTCTTCGAGGTGTTCCACTCGAAGGTAGAAGCCAGGTTCGTAGCCAAATGGTTGTTGTGTTTCTTCTCCACCCAGTAAGAAGCGTCCATGCCGTAGGCGTTCTTGCCCAGGTTGGTTTGGTACAGCTGGTCCCAATTTATCTGGCGGTTGCGCTTGTCGCTGGTCCAGTAGTTGTAGGTGTTCCAATAAGAATTGTAATCAGCCTGGCCATTCCCTACGCCAAAGACATCATAGTGGTACGAGGGGAAATTCTTGTAATAATCGGGAGCGGGGCTCTGGCCGCCATCATAGCCCAATCGCGTTGAGCTGTACATGGCGTACTTGGCAAAGGCCGAGGTGGTGAGCTTCATATTATCGTTGATCTGGAAATCCCATGTCAGAAGGGCGCTGGGCTCATAGTTCTCAACAATACGGCTGTTGCGCTTCTCGCCGTTCTGATAGCCCCAATAGGGGTTATAGAGGCGGTTGTTGGCCAACCAATAAGCCTCGTCCGTCGAGGCACCCTGCTGCGCACGCTCGGTGGGGTTGCCCCAAGTGGCCAGGTTCAGGCTGTGGCGCTCTCCCAGTTGCTTCTGCAAGCTCAGGAAGTAAGAGAGGCTGTTATAGAAATTACCCTCCACGTTGCTCGTCTGCATGTTTGCCCAACGATAGCCCACGGTGCCATAGAAAGCCCAACCCTTGCGGGTCATGCCCGTACCATAGCCGTACATCACGCGCGTGCTATAATTGCGGTTGGCGCCCGAGAGGGTGATTTTGTGGCCCGTGCCGAAGGAGCCGGCGCGGAAGTTGTAGTTGTTGCTACCGCCCAAACCGGCCAGCGAGAAGTTGTTGCTCTCGAAAGGTGAGCTGGCATCAATATTGCGCGTTGCGTCATTGATACCGCCGATGGTGCTGTAGTTGAAACGGCCGTTCTCGCCGTTGTTCACCTTCACGCCATTCATGTAGATGTCGTTGTAACGGCTGTCATAGGCACGGTACTTGAAGCGCGCGGGGCTCCAAAGATAGCCGATGCCACTGGTGTAGACATTGCTGTTCGAACCAACCATGATGACGTCCTGCGTCATGTCGTCATCCTCGCCCAGTTGGCTCTCCGTGAATGTGAAGGCAGCATTGTCCTGCTTCAAGGCATCCATCACCTGCCTCTCCGATGTCGTCTGCGCACTGGCAGCGAAAGCAAGGGAGAAGAGCGCGGAGGCCATTAGCATTTGCTTTTTTCTCATAGGATTATAGTTATTGAAAATGATTTATATAACCACAAAGTAAAACAAAAGTTCGTTACAAAGGAAATAAAATGTGAAAAAAATGAGAAACAAGCACATGTATGTTTAAAAAATTAACTTTTTGGTAATGACATTCCAATGAAAGGGCGTAACTTTGCGACCAACAAAATATAAAAAACCAAATACCAAAATGAAAAAACTCTTTTTAAGCATGTTCGTGGCGCTGGCCCTCGTGGGTGCGGCACGCGCGCAAAAACAGTACGGAATGTACGCCGTAGCCTTCTACAACCTGGAAAACCTCTTTGACACCGTTCACGACGAAGGTAAAAACGATTTCGACTTCCTGCCCTCGGGTTCCTATGCCTGGGACAAGAACAAATATGAGAACAAGCTCAAAAACATGTCGCGCACCCTCTGCGATCTGGGCACCGACAAACTGCCCGCAAGCATCGGAGCCGCCATCATAGGTGTCAGCGAGGTAGAGAACGCCAAGGCCATGCAGGACCTCGTGGCTCAGCCCAACATGCAGGAGCGCGGCTATCAGTTCGTGCACATCGAGGGTCCCGACAAGCGTGGCGTGGACTGTGCGCTGATCTATAACCCTCGCTTCTTCCACGTCAAGAAGAGCTTCCTCCAGCCCTATGTCTACGAGAAGCCCGAGGACCAGGAGCGCGCCACACGTGGCTTCCTCACCGTGCAGGGCGAACTGGCCGGCGAGCCCTTGACCGTCATCGTATGCCACTGGCCCAGCCGTGGAGCCACGGGTTATTACCGCGACCTGGCCGGCCGCCAGGTGCGTGCCCTTGTGGACAGCATTCAGGCCGCCGACAAGGACCAGCGCATCATCGTCATGGGCGACATGAACGACGACCCCGACAACACATCCATGGCCAAGGAACTGCGTGCATTGCGCGATATTAATAAGGTAGGCAAGAGCGATTTCTACAACCCTTGGTGGGACATCCTGCGTGGCCGCGGTCAGGGTACACTCTCTTACCAAGGCGGATGGAACCTCTTCGACCAGATTGTCATGAGCCACAACCTTATCAAGGGAAAAGCAAACAAGGACTACAGCCAACTGACCCTCTTCACCCAGCAGATCTTCCGTCGCGACTATCTCATCAACCAGGACGGCCAATACAAGGGTACACCCAAGCGCACCACTTCACGCGGCGCATGGATCAATGGTTTCAGCGACCACCTGCCCACCGTCGTTTATCTGGTTAAGGAACTCTAAGAAAAACTTATGAAAAAAGCATTATTACTTTTTTTGTCCTTTATTGCAGTCTTCAATGCTATGGGACAAACTACGGAAGCTGATAAACTCATCGGCACCTACATGACCGAGGGCGACAAGGGAAAAGTCGTCATCGAGAAAAAGGGCAGCACCTATCACGGGAAACTGGTGTGGAACGTTACGCAAGGCCTGCTGGACAAGAACAACCCCGTGAAGTCAGAACAGACAAAGCCCCTGGTTGGCAAGACAATTCTTACAGGCTTCAAGTACGCCGGCAAAGAAGTATGGGACGGCGGAAAGATTTACGACCCGGAGAACGGCAAAACCTACAGCTGCAAGATCAAGATGAAGAAGAACGGCGACCTCACGGTAAGAGGCTTCATCGGGGTTTCGCTTCTGGGGCGCAACACGGACTGGAAACGAGTGAAATAGTAACTCGGAAAAATCATCTGGATAATTTCATCGAAATATCCAGATGATTTTTTATTTTTACGCCGTATCTTTCCGCCGTCTTACGGTGTATTTTTTTGCCTGCCCTAAAAGCTTTTGTCAGGGTGTTGCAAAACAGCCCCCGAAGCCTAATGTGGCTTCGGGGGCTGTGATGGAAAGAGGGCGAATCCTCTTGGCTGGGATTACCAGAAGTAAGTGTCAAAGAACTTGTTGTCGCGCGCACCGGCGTCAGTGGAGCCGTCGTCGTTGCCACTTGAAATCGGGGGAAGGTTTTCCTCTGCAGCACCTGTGGTGCCAGTAAGCGAACCGGCAATCATGGCGGTCAGGCTGGCCTGAAACTGCATGGTGCGGGGATGATTGTATGCTTTCTTTTTCATATTGCTTGGTTTTGCGGATTCTTATTCAATCTGTTTGGTACGTGGGGGCGATTACTTTACAACCTTCTTGCCGTTCACGATAAGGATACCCTTGGCATCCTGACCGGCACGGCGACCGTTCAAGTCATAGCTCTCTGTCAGTGCGCGCTCAATCTCCAGGGCTTCGATGCCGGTAACGGTTTCCCCGTCCATGCTCAGCACCAGCTGGCGTGCGCCGCTGGCCTCCTTCTTTTGCAGGAAGGCACGGAAGGCCTTGATGCCGTTGCCGCCCTGGGTACGCTTGATGCCGTCGGCGATCACAATGTAGTCGCCCTCCTTGATGGGGCTGGTCTCGCCCTGCGCATTTACGGTGTACAGGCCCACAAGGTCGTAGTTGCTGTTGCTGTCGCTTACGGTCAGCGCGTTTGCAGCCTCGATGGTGGTAGCGCCCAGAGTGATATTTTCAATGGGGCTGCTTGCCTTCACAACATAGGGTTTGTTGGCATCCATGCTTGTAGCCTTAGTGAACTTAGCCAGCAAATTGCCGCCCTCAGCCACCGTGCCGTTGTATTCGTATGCCTCCAGGCCCAATTCAGCAAGCTTCTCGGTACCGAGGGCGAAAGGAACCACCAGGCTGTTCCAGCCCTTTGCCAAACTGCGCTTCAGCGTTACGCTCTTGGCCTCCTGGGGGATAACAAGGGGATTGGTTTCATCCAGGACAGCCGCTCCGTTCTCAATCTTTACCAAGCGGAAATCGCCGAAAGACGCCCATGTATGAACGGTGGCCGTAGCCAGTTTCACGCCAATTTTCACCTCACCTGCATTGGCGACCTCGAACTCCAGGACAGCCAAGTCCCAACCGCGGTTGAAGTAATTGCCCGCATTGCCTACCTTCGTCAGTTCTTTTGTAGCATCGCCTGCGTAAAGTTGGTAAGTGGTCACTTCTGGGGCAGCACGCTCCATCACGCTGATCAGGTATTTACCTGTGGGCAAGGTGAGGGTCTGATTCATGTCGTACTCCCAAGCATTCTGGCCCCATGCCGAACCAGTATCAAAATAGCTGTGGGCCGTACTGCCATCCGCACTTGTCCAAGGTTCGTTCGATGCCGTACTCAAAACGGGATTTGTCCATCCGGTGAGATTATCACCCACGGGGTTGACAATGGCGGAAGTCATGTCCTTTGCTCCCACCACGCCCTCTGCTTTGGCATGGCTTTCCATAACAGCCCGGTATGTGTCTGTAAGGGCTGCGGTGAAGTTGATTTCCTCAATATTGCTGGTTGGGGTGGCGGCAACTGCACTCGTGAAAGCTGTTTTCTTATCATCACTGGCATATTGATAAGTGTCCGCCTGAATAACGGCAAATTGTGCCTGCAATGTTGTATAAGCCTCGCTTATCTCATAGGGTTTCTCCACTTCATAAATCTGGAACTCATCGACGCTAACATTTGTGTTCCATCCCAAACGGATAGCAACATAGTTGGTAGATGCTGTGAAGACGTGCTCAGTTTTGGCCCATTCCGTGGCGGTCTGGCCAGCATCAGCACCCCATACCAATGCTTTCAGCAGGCCGGACTCTGTCGTACCCTCGTCGTTCACCTGAAAAAGGGCATTATAATTATAATTGGCTGCATCAGGTGTTTGTCCGCTGGTATAGGCCACGAACAAATATTCCTTGCCCTTCTCCACAGCCACGCGATGACGGATTGTTCTGGCATCAGCACCACCCGCACCACTCACGGTGAGATAGGGTGAACTGCTCACGCCACCGTCGGCATGCCATGTGAAATTAGGAAGAAGGGCTGCTGTGGTATAACCACCGTTTGCCGTATAAGTGCTGACACCATCATTGAAACTGCCGTTCTCGAACAGGTTGGCACTCTTGACAGTATAGGTTTTCCCGGCATAAACGTAGGAGGAGTTCAACGCAAGTGTCTCGCTTGCGCCGGGAGCAACAATTTCTCCATTGGCATAGCTGGCACTGCTGACTCCTACAATACCTCGTGCAGTATTTGCTGCAACAAGGCTAATAAAATCCAACTGGGCAACGGGATCGCTTCCTGAAGAAGCAGTGTTGGTAGCAGTGTTCCTAAACGTGAAGTACACAGTTTCGGGCAAAGAAGCAGGAGTGGTTACATAAACAACCTTGTCCCCGTCCTGACCAGTGCCCAAACGCACCGTAGTGGCTGCCAGATCAATGCCTCCGACAGCAGTACCGAAACCCACATTAAAATCAGCGTTGGCATTACCGGAGGTAACCTGCCGCAACTGCACTTTATAGGCAGTGTTGGGCAGAAGACCACTAAGAGGCTGGCTAATGTAATTGCTATTGCCACTACCGCGCCAAACCAAGACCTTATTGCCACCACTAACACCCACACGAATACCAAACGGTGCCGGAGTTACGTTTGACTTCCAAATATCGCCAAAACCATACTTGTCAGTTGCTATTGAGGCTCCATGCTGATCAAACTCCACATCACCAAGCAGTTGCGCCTCGCTCGTGAGAACATTTTCCTTGGTAATCTCGGGAAAAGTGAAGGGCGTTTCCGTCGCCGTGCCCTTGTACGCCGTACTTTCGTAGACATACACTACATTGTTGTAACGGACAAAGGTTACCTCGGTGTCCGATACCGGAGTGTACGAAACCGAGCCCAGACTGCCAGCGACGGTAATTGGCGTGCCAACAGTTCCCTGCATCTTCAACGTATAAACTGCGTTGCCTGCAACGAAATTGGACAAATCCCCGACAGGAGAGAGTCCGTCAGCCCAAAGCTGCCCTCCAAGGCTTCCTGCAAGCCACGTGGCAGCAAGAAAGAGGGATTTCAAGAAGTAATGTTTTTTCATTTTGTACTGATTTTTTGATTTGTTTTAGGTGTATTTCATACATGGTACGGCGCAAAGATATGTAAAAATTACAATCAATAACACAAAAGCAAGATATTTTTTTGATAAGGGATTTATATCCGCCTTTTTGCTTATCTTCGCACAACTTAATAAGCAAACAACTATGGAACTATATCCCCAACTGATCATGGACGCACTGCAAACGGTGCGCTATCCCGGTACGGGCAAGAACATCGTGGAGATGGGCATGGTCGAGGACGACCTGCGTATCGCCGGTCTTAGCGTCAGCTTCTCCCTGATTTTCGACAAGCCCACGAACCCTTTTCTACGCTCGCTGGTGAAAGCGAGCGAAGCCGCCATCCATGCCTATGTAAGCAAGGACGTGGAGGTGAGCATCAGCACGAAAACGGTGCAGCAGCCCCGCAAGGAAGATGACAAGCTGTTGCCCGAGGTGAAGAATATCATAGCCGTAAGCAGCGGCAAGGGGGGCGTAGGCAAGAGCACGGTGGCTGCCAACCTGGCGGTTGCACTGGCGCAGGCGGGCTACAAGGTCGGATTGTTGGATTGCGACATCTTCGGTCCCAGCGTGCCCAAAATGTTCCACACCGAAGACGCCCGCCCTTGGAGCGAACCCGTCAATGGCCGCGACCTGATTGTCCCCGTCCGGCAATACGGCATCCAGATGCTGAGCATCGGCTATTTCGTCAGCCCCGAACAAGCCACCCTTTGGCGCGGAAGCATGGCCAGCAATGCCCTGAAGCAGCTGATTGGCGAAGCCAACTGGGGTGCGCTGGATTATCTGGTCCTGGACACCCCTCCCGGCACCAGCGACATTCACCTGACCTTGGTGCAGACCCTGGGCATCACGGGTGCCGTCATCGTAAGCACTCCGCAGGAGGTTGCACTGGCGGACGCACGCAAAGGCATCAATATGTATCAGAACGAGAAGGTGAACGTGCCCATTCTGGGGCTGGTAGAAAACATGGCGTGGTTCACGCCTGCCCAACATCCCGACGAACGTTATTACATCTTCGGACAAGGCGGCGTAGAACGTCTGGCGCAGGAGATGGGTGTTGAACTGCTGGCACAGATACCCTTGGTGCAGGACATCCGCCAAGGGGGCGACGACGGCATGCCCGCCGCACTGAACCCCACCAGCCTGCAAGGCCAGGCTTTTGCCGAACTGGCACGACGCGTGGCTGCCGCCACAGAACGACGCAACCAGGAGTTGCCGGCGACAGAAGCTGTAAAAATCAAACATTAAACAATAAAGAAGAAAAAATCTATGTTACTTGATTCTGTCCTCATTCTCGCGGGCTTCCTCCTGTTGATAAAGGGAGGAGATTATTTGGTGCAGGGCGCGGTGAACATCGCACGCGCAGCAAAACTGAGTCCGATGGTAATCGGACTTACCGTGGTCGGTTTCGGCACCTCGATGCCCGAACTGTTGGTAAGCTCACAGGCGGCATGGAACGGTTCGCCGGGCATTGCCATCGGTAATGTCGTCGGCTCGAACATCGCCAATATCGGTCTGATTCTGGGCTTGTCCGCCATCATCAGCCCCTTGGTGATCGGCAAGAAAAGTCTGATAATGCACCTGCCCATCATGGTGGCCAGCAGTGTGGTGCTGGCAATGGTGGGCATGAGCGGTACCATTCCCCGCCTGACGGGCTTGGGCTTCCTGTGTCTCTTGGTGGTATATACCGTGATGATGGTGCGCGACTCGCGCCTACATCCCGACCCCAACGCCGACGAACAGCTGAAGGATTACCCCACGTGGGGCATTACGCGCGCACTGATTATCACGCTGCTCAGCTTTGGCGCACTGATACTGGGTGCCAACATCCTGGTAGAGGGCGCAACAAACTGGGCCATGCGCCTTGGAGAATGGATGGGCGTAGCGCCCAAGGACATGGAGCGCATCATCGGACTTACCGTGGTGGCTGTGGGCACCAGCCTTCCCGAACTCTTTGCCAGCGTGATGGCCGCCAAGCGCGGACAAAGCGAAATCGCCTTGGGAAATATCGTAGGCAGCGTAACGTTCAACGTTCTCTGCGTGATTGGTGTTGCCAGCACGATTTCCCCCATTGACGGCAGCGCCACAGGCTTTGAACTCTCCTACACCGCTTCGGTAGGTTTTGCCTTGCTGCTCTATCTGGTATCCTTTTCCAGTAGGCTCATTACCCGTCTTGAGGGTGTGTTGCTATTGCTCTGCTATGCGCTCTATCTGGTGCTCATCCTATAAAAAAGGAAGAAATCCGTTTGGCAAAATAAAAAACTTTTGCTATCTTTGCACCCGCAAACGGGCCAAAGTGCCCGTTATCAAGCTGCTTTAGCTCAGTGGTAGAGCGCATCCTTGGTAAGGATGAGGTCCCGAGTTCAACTCTCGGAAGCAGCTCGGAAGGAAGGCCTCGACGCATTATGCGCCGGGGCTTTTTGTTATTTTCCTTTCTGGTAGACCGTAGGCAGAACTCCCGTTGTACGCTTGAAGAACTTGGCGAAATAGCTGACATCGTCATAACCCAAGCGTGTGGCCACTTCCTTTACCATCAGGTTACCATGGCGCAAAAGACGCTTGGCTTCCAAGGCAATGCGGTTGTTGATGAGCGACAGGGGCGTGGCATGACTACACTCTGAGACACTGCTCGTCAATGTACGCACACTGACACAAAGGGCATCGGCATACTCGCCCACGGCGTGCTTCTTCATAAAGTCGCGCTCCACCATTTGGCGGAAGCGGATAAACAGCCGGTGAGAGGGACGCAGGGTATCCAATTGCAGCGTATCCGGACGATTGCCATGACGGTAACAGAGAATCATGAACTGGCGCACCAGAAGGCGGAGCATCTCGTCATGACCGAAGACGGACTCGCCGCGCGCTATCTCCGTTTCCATCAGTTCCACCAGACGACGCAGTTCCTCCACAACCGACTCGTCCGTTACCTGGCAACAGGGGGCGCCGGGTGCATGAAAGACATCGTACTTGAGGAGCAAATCGTCCGAATCGCGCTCGTCGCGCATGAAATCCGTGCAGAACTGAATCAGCGTTCCCTTGTGCAGCGTTTGCCCGTCAAAGTGGTGCACCTGACCCGGAGCCAAGAAGAAAAAAGTGTTTTTCCTGACAGGATAGTCCTGGAAATCGACATGATGGGAGCCTCCATCCTCATGAAACCAGATGATTTCATAGAACGTATGCACATGGCCCGTGTTATTGTCGTTGGGGTCTGTAAGCAAGAAATGAGGCATGTGCTGGATGTGCAGGCTGCCACCCGAGGGAGCATCGCATGCAGTATCGTAGGCCTGATGTATCTGTTCGTACGTCATAAGGGGGATGCTTGATGAAAGCGCCCGCGGAGGACAAAGCGACCGCGGGCGTTGGATATGATTATTTCAGGAATTTCTCGATGGTCGTGTGCAAGGCTTCCTCACGCAGGTCCTTGGCTACAATCTTGCCCTCCTGGTCCAGAAGCACATTGGCGGGAATACCCGTAACGTTATAGGCCTTCGCGGCTGCGCTCTCCCACCCCTTCAGGTCGCTCATCTGGGGCCAGGTCATCTTCAGTTGCGCCACGCCGGCCTTCCAGGCGTCGGCATCGTTGTCAAAGCTCACGCCGACAATTTCCAGTCCCTTGGCGTGGTATTTCTTGTAAGCCTCGACCACATTGGGCATTTCCGCGCGGCAAGGACCGCACCATGATGCCCAGAAATCCACCAGGACAAGTTTGCTCTTACCTACATACTGGCTCAGTTTCATCTCCTTGCCGTTGAGGTCGGGCATGGTCAGATCGGTATAGGTAGCGCCCTCGGCACTGGCTTTCTCTGCGGCCTCTGCGGCAAGCACGGCCTCGTAGTTAGGCATCTTCTCCTTGGTCGTACCCATTTTCTGCATGAGCGTATCCTTCTGCTCGGGCGTCATTTCATTCAGGAAATAAGGCAAGAGCATGTCAGAGAAAGTGGAGGGAGCATTGTCGATAAGCATGCGTAAAGTGGCTTGCAGATTCGCCCGGGAGGCTTCCTCGACACGTTTGTTGGCGGCGGCAATCTCCTCTGCCGTTCCCTTCTTTTCATACACGACAGTCCTGTCGCCCTCAGTGGCTTTGTTGAACTTCTCCTCCTTCTGCATGAATGCCTGATAAAGCTTGTAGGCAGGGCCGTTGCTCACGGCCTCAGGCTCTTTGTCGCTCTTCATGGCGGGCAGGTCGAGGGTAATCTGAGCGTTCTCCAACACGATTTCGCCCATCTTTGCCTGGCGCGTGGTGTCCTGGGTCGCCAGCAAGACATAGCGCAAAGAAGCTCCTTCCGTGCTACCCACAAACTCATAATGACCCTTGTCGTCAACAATGGCCGTATCTTCGGGAACGAAACTAAAGAAACCCTGCATGGAACAAAGGAATACGGTGTCGCCCGCCTGGGCGGTTTCGATGTTGCCGCTTACGGTGTAGCCGGCGGACTTGTCTTTCGTGCATGCGCTCACCAGCAAAAGGGCGGCAGCTGCAATGAGGGTGATTTTTTTCATATCTTTATTAGGGGTTTATGAATGAGAGAATGGATTCGGGACGATCAATGGCACTAAGGACGTTACCCTGCCGGTCCAGCAGGAGATAGTAAGGTACGCCGTTGCCAATCTGATAGCGTTTCGAGAGGGTCTCAAAACCCTCCTTGGTGGTGATGTACTGCGGCCAGGCGGCGGGATGTTTTTCCAATGTCTGGCGCCATTTCCGCGTATCGGTGTCGATACTAACGGCTATCACGTTCAGTTTGTCCGCATGCTCGGCCTGAATTTTGCGGATGGCAGGCTGCTGGTAAAGGCAAATGCCGCACCACGAAGCCCAGAAGTCGAGCAATACGTAGGGCTTGTCCTGAGGCAACTGCGCACGCAAAGAGTGAGTATCGCCCCGACGGTCGGCCACGGCAACGTCCAAAAGAGGCATGCCCCGAGTGGTCAGCACAGCATCCTTCAGACGTTGCTGCAATTCGTCGTACCAGGTGTGCTCCGAAGCATTGGGCTTTAGGTTTTCCTTGAGTTCGCTCACCTCCTCGGCATTCAGATTGTAAGCGCGCTTCAGGAGATTACATGCAGCCCAATGGCTAACGACACTGGCGGGATGATTGCGAAGGAAAGCGCGCACGTCATCTGCCGCTTGGAAAAGGCGGAAGTCCTCCTGCATCTGTGTGCCTGTAACGCTAAGGTCAGGATGCAGAAAGAGGGTGTCGCCTCCCACAAAGAGGTCGATATAGTTCCAATGCACACTGTCCATAGGCCAATGGTTCTGCCCGATAAGCTCCAGGTTGTTGGTCGTGAGCACGCCCTTGCCGGCACGTCCGTATTGACCACGCAGGATGAAACGTCCGTCCTTCAGCGTGGCTTGCCCCACCTCAACACTAAAGGCACTGTCGCTCTCTACGCTAAGGGCAACAACCGTTCCGTCGGGCAACTGAGGCAGCCGACCAATGACGACGATATCGTGGGCCTTGGCGGCAAAGCAGGCCGCAAGCACGACAAACAAAAAACTGAACTGTTTCATAGGCCAATACCCATCTTGTGATGTTTCCTTTCCATCAAAGGTAGTTAATATTTACGTAATCTACGATATTTGCGTGCTTTTTTTACTACCCAAAGGGTCATTAACAGCAGCAAAGCCACGAAAACACGCAAGGGCGTGAACCATCCCGCCTTGGAGAAGACACGCTGGCGCAGCAAAATCCTGCTGGGGCCGGCAGTCATCTGTGCGCTTGCCATCGCTTGCAAACGCTTTGGGAAAAGTGTGGGATGAATGTCGTCGGCAGGCATCGGTCGCCAGCCAACGACAGCCCACCACATCAGAGCGTGCCAAGGATGGGTGGGATAGATATGTCGCAGGATAATGTCTGCGTAGCTCTTCGGCGCAGGCACAGAAGGACGCAGGGCTGCGGCATAGGGAACAAGCGGACGAAGCGTACTGTCCACGGGAGCGGTTTGCATCGCTTGGTTCAAAACGACATAGATGGCCGTGGCACAGTTGTAGCGCGTCTCGCGCCAAACATGACGCCGGTGAAGCTCCTCGTCCAGCAAACGCCACAGATGCTGGCGTGTGAGCGGCGGCAAGCGCAGGGGCAGTTCCGTAACGCCACGCCCCTCGCAGGCGAACCGTTGCAAGGTTTGCCGCATGGGTTCTGCACGAAACTGCCCCTGTACGTTCTGAAAGAGATACTTCCATTCCTCGCCATCCGCCAAAAGAGCCTCATAACTGAAGGTAACGTCAACGCCGGCCGACGGGCATTGCATGCGCAAGAGGCTGTGTCCCATCACGCTGGCGCTGCCAGTGCCTTGCGATACGGAGAGCAGACTGACACGGATGAAATCTTCGTGGCGCGCACGCACGTCGATGCTATCAGGCTGAGCGCCGGCCGTGCCGGCCCAAAAGAGGGCGCAAAGGAAAGGAAGAATCCTATGCACGGTATTATCGGATTACTTTCTTGCCGTCAACAATAACAATGCCCTTACCGGACTCACGCTGACCGCGGAGGTTGTAAGCCGCGCCGCTCTTCAGGGATTGCCGGGTGCTGATGTTGCGGATGGCAGAGGTAATGCTCTGCTCGTCCCAGGGCATCACTTCTACGGGCTTTGCCTTCACAAAGTTCTCGATGGGGAAAGCCTGATAGTAGCTGCGGGCGGGAATAACGCCATACACCAGCTCGTGCTGATGCTTCTCGAGGTTCACGACGTAGTAAGCATAGAGATTGCTCAGTTCGCTCAATTGGAGGCTGACAGGGGTGTAATGGAAATCAAAAGTTTCAGGCTCTGCAACATCCTGACTCATATACACGGTTACATCGCCCTGGCCATAGAGGAGATAGGGCACACCGCTGTACGAGGCATAATTGGTAGTGCCGCGTTCAAGGGTCGTTTCGCGGTTGGTGGTTGCACTGTTGATGCTGTCACTGAGCGTGAAATAGATGCTGCTAACCTCTTCGGGCAGCTGTCCGTTGGCAACAATCGTGGAAGGCGTCCAGAACTGATAGCCACCCTCGGCAGGGAAATTAAGCACAATCTTGTTCTCGCTGTCGAAATGCGCGACATAGGTTTCTATGCCGTTCACGCTAAGCGTAAGCGGATTGGTGGTGATTTTCTCTCCCGTACTTTGCTTCACCCAGTAAAGGAACTTGGCAGTAGGGTCCGTCTCGGTATCGGCAGTGGCTGTAAGTGTTACGTTCTGGCCCAGATCGTTCACCGGCTTATCCACCTCCACGTTACCCAAGAAGCCTGTTTTCTCGTCTGAAATCGCCTTGACATGGGTGAAGAGGGCATAAAGCCTGACGTTAGGCTCCAGCGGAATCATGCCTACCACTTTCAGCGAATCCTCGCCTTCAAAGCCGTTGGCTTCAGGGATGTTGATGTAGCTGTCGGTTTCATCTATGCTGCCGGTATATGCAAGCGCACCGTCCTCGCCGGCCTGGGCAAAGCTCCATCCCAAGAACTGCCACCCATCGGCGGGAATGGCTCCGGCAAAGAGTTGGTAGACTCCCGTAACGGCCTCAACATCTACGGACGTGGCGGGTTGTGTCGTTTGACCGCTCTGAGTGTTTTCTACATAGACGGTACCGCCTACGCCTTGATAAGTCTCAACGCGGACATTGTTGGCATAGAAAGTGGCTCCGGCATGGGCGGTAAGTGCGCCCAAGACCATAAGCATGAGGGTAAAGATTTTTTTCATCTGCTAATTGTTTTGATAATGATTACTGTTGTTTCAATTTGTTGTGTGCCTTGCATCACGCACAAGGCGCACGCTGAGTCGCTGGGCCGTAGGCTCCATGCTTTGGCGATAGATGTCGGCACGGTTGTAAAACAGGCGGCGGTAGAAATAATACTCGCCCTCCTTTTGCGTGTCGCGTGTGGCTGTCCAGTAATAGCCCGCCGCATCCTTGAAACGGAAGCCCGACGTGCCCATGATGGTATGCCCGGTAAAATAGCCCCCAAGCAGGAGGTTGAGCGGTGTCTTACGCTGCGTGCCTATGCTCAAGACGAGGGAGGCGATGTTGCCACGCCAATCGGTGCGCGCAGCATCACGGGCACTCATCCCCATGTATTGCTCCAGTTCTTGCCAATCCTTGTCCGTGGGCAACCGCCATCCGCCCTCTGCGGGCACGGCCTGCAATGCCTGGGCATGGGTATAAAGGCGGCCGAAATCGGCGAGGTTTTGCGCACGCTCCGCCGCGCTGTTGCTATATCCCTCATAGATGGTGTCTCCGGCCACGTGGTATGCCAGGTTCGTTGTTGTCCATTGCTGGTTGCCATACTGCACCCAGAAATAGACATGATTATCGCGGGAGTCGGTCCACTCACCCGTGGCTTGCGGCTCTGCCTTGGCCGTATCCGGCTCGTTTTCATTACAGGCAGCGAGGAACAAGGGTGCGACCAGGATGGCTGCGGTTAAAAAAGATGTCTTCATGTCCGTTCTTATTTTACATACCCCAACTCAGGCAAGCGCCTGCGCATGATATTATACTTCCGCATACACTTGGGCCATGCGCCATAGGTAAGCGCAAAGCGCGCGCTGTCCTGGTTCTGCACAGCATCGGCGTAAAGCGACAGGTCGTACTCGACAGAGGGCGTTGACCCCGGCGTTGCAGAACTGGGAGCAATGAAGCCCATACCACGCAGCACGCTGTTGCGGTCGCTGCCATAGTTGCTCCACGTAACATCGTAATAACCGTTTGAAACAGCCTTAAAGTCGGCAAAACGTTCGATGTTATCACTTGTTACGCGCGACAGCATGACGCTGATCATGCGGTTGGCCAGGTTCTGCTTCTGAGCCTGTGTGCGCTCGCGCTGAAGAATATAATCGCAGGCCACAGCCAGACCACGCTGACCGGAAAGGGCATAGCTGGCGGTGGTACCTCCACCCACACGCTGCGTAAAGATGTTACGCACCACAAGATACATATAGGGGCGTGCCAAGCCTGTGAAATGGGGTGCTACGAACTCGCTCACGAAGTCCACGGCCTGACGAATCTCCGCCGTGTCGGAAAGCAGGGTGTAGGTCTGCTTGTCGTAGCTCAGGTTCGAGGTTCCGATGTTATAATTCAGGTCCAAGCGCTCTGTGTCGTAAACGGTGCGTCCGTACATGTCGACCCCGACAGAGTCGTGGCGGATGGTGTCCGTAAGCAGGAGGTAAGAACCTGTATTGGCGTAGAAAGAGCGACGCAACCGGGCAATATGGCTCGTGTCATTCGCGTCGGGCTGGTAATACCGGCTTACGCTGTGCCAAAGAGGCTCGGGCGTTGTATCGTTGCAGGCCGTGAACAGGAGGCCGGCAAGCAAGGCGGTTAGGATGTTTCGGCTTTTCATTCTGCGATGGGATCAATGGTTATGTACTCACGCCAGGGGTTGTTGTTGCCTGGCATGCCGGTATTGAAGTCCAACACTTCGGACGGAAGGGGAAGAGTCCACGAAGGGTCTTCGGCCTGCAGCGTGAACTGATGGGTGTGGGTGAGCGTGTTCTCCCCGCGGTCGGTATAGTAGGTGTAGTTATGCACCAAGGCAATGCGGCTGGGATAGAGGGGATTGGTGCGGTAGCGACGGAGGTCGAACCACCGTTGTCCCTCGAAACAGAACTCAATGCGTCGCTCCTGGCGTATCTCTTCCATCAGTGCCTGTCCCGTATTCTGGCGCACCAAGGGTGCAGCCCCCAAGACGTAACGCGCCTGGCGCTGCCTGTTCAGGACGTTGCGCGCCTCGGCATCCTGCCCTTGCATCAGCAGGGCTTCCGCCAGGTTGAGATAAGCCTCAGACGTACGCAGCCAGAAAAGGCTGCTGACGGGGCTTTGCTGCCCCATCAGGCCATTATAATAATAGTAGTAGTTATAGCCGGCGTCAGCGGGGATAAGCTCTTCGTCACTCGTACGTCGGCCCGCACGTTTGGTCAGTCCGTTGAACGAGCCGCGTTGATAAAACCAGAGAGCCTTGCGGCGGTCGCTGGATGCAAGGCTGTTGTACAGCGCGGCACTCACTTTGTAGGCATGGCTTTGGTCGGTGAGCAGGCAAGGCAAGTCGTCGCCTCCCATGGAGAAGAGCGTTTCTTCATTGGTCTGGCTCATCCAAGGACTGGCATTCTGGTTCAGGTTCTGCAAAGCGGGGCGTTGGGCTATCACCTTGCGTGCGTACTGCGCCGCAAGTTCCCATTGCTGGGCATAGAGATAAACGCGCGAAAGGAGGAGCTGGACGCCCACGCTGTCCACACGATAGATGCTGCGCTGGGCCTGACCGTAGGCTGTCAGTTCGCGTTCCGCATCGCGCAGGTCGCCAATAACGAGGTCATAAGCCTCGCGCACCGTGTTGCGTCCGAACTTCTTGTCTTCCACCGTTTCTGTGGTTTTCAAGGGAACGGCCAAGGCTTCCTGTGCCGTAGCGGGGTCGTAAGGCTGGCCGTAAACATTCGCAAGCCAGAAATAATAGAAGGCACGCAGGAAGTGGGCTTCGCCGCGCACTTTCTGATAACCTTGTTCTTCGGCTTGTGTGCGTCGGCTAAGGCTTTCGCTGCTCTTCAGGATATTGTTGCACACATTGATCCGGCGATAGATTTCCGTCCAGGTCTGGTTCTCGGTGTAATAATCGCCGGCATAGGTTTCCTTTAGCCCCGTACGCTGTTGCCAGGTATAGACGCCAAAGGTATAGTACTTGCTGTCAAAGAGCGTAGCGAACCCCGTATTGCGCTCGTCCATCTCATCGGCCACGAGGTGGAGAAACTGCCCAAGGTTGCTGTAATTTTCGTAGCGCTGCGTAGCGCCCACTTTCATGTAAACATCGCCGATGAGCAGCTCGTCCAGATCCTTCCAATCGGTTACGTAAGCCTGGTCCTGGCTGTACTCGTCCAGAAAGTTGCAGCTGGCGAATAGGCTACAGCAGGCCAGCAGGAGAATGTATTGCTTTCTTTTCATTGCTTGATGTTCGTTAGAAGTCCACGGTTACGCCCACGGTGTACTGGGGCGTATCGCTCAGTTGCACCTCGCTGAAACCGCCCTGCGTAGGCGTTTGTCCGCGTAGTTTTTTCGAGCAGAAGGTATAGAGGTTATAACCCGAGGCTGTGATAGCCAGGCGTTGCAGACGCAAGCGTTGCAGCATCTCCCGGGGCAATTCGTAGGTAAGCGAAAGGGTGGATAGCTTGACGTAGTTGGCACTCACCACACGTGCTGTGCTGTAATCGTACATCTCCCAAGCGGTCATGGTGCTGACGCGTGCTCCCGTCCAGGGCGAGCCCGAACTCCAATGGCTGGTGTAATAGTAATAGCCATTGCTGCCCGTTCCCATAATGGCGGGAATCGTCGTGTGCGCCTCGTCGCCAGGCTTCATCCATCTGTCCAGCAGGTCCCGGCTGACGTTGGCCTCGGAGCTATATCCGCTGGCATAACTGTCATAGAGGCGGAAGAGGCGCGTCTTGGCGCCAAAGCTATACAGGAAGCTGACGCCCAAACGCCAAGGCCCCCACGTAAAAGTGTTGGAGATGCTGCCCGTAAGGTCCGGCTCGCGCTTGCCGCTGGGCACGAGTACGCGGGTATATGTGCTGTAGTTGTCGCTCTCGGCAATCTCGCTCTGCCGTTCTTCCCAATCGTCAAAGATGGGGCCTCCGTCTTGGGGCGAGAGTCCCAAGAAGCGATAGCTCCAGAAGGTGCCCACGGGCTGCCCCTTCACAATCGCCTCGCCGCTGAGGAAGTTATCCAGTTCATAGGCATCCGCGCCGGGTGAGCTGTGTACCTTATTATATAGCTTGCTCAGCTGTCCGCTCAAATTCCAGTTGAACTTGCCGCGTCGAACGGGTGTGGCCGTGATATTGATGTTGAAACCCTGGTTGGTCAGCGTACCTCCGTTCACCACGTAGCTGGTGTAACCGTTGATGTCCGAGATGGTTTTGTTCATAAAGGCATCCGTGGTTTTTTTGTGGTAATACTCCAGTTCCACCTGCAGGCGGTTCTTCAGGAAAGAGGCTTCGACAGCAAGGTTCGTGGAGTGTGTCTTCTCCCACTCCAGATCGGGATTGGCGAAAACGGAGGCCGTGGAGGTCATCTCGCCATAGTAGGCGTTCATATTTCCCTTCTTGAGCACCAAGTGTGTCGTCTGGTTCGAGAGCATATTGCCCTGATGCCCATAGCTGGCCTTGAAGGCAAGCATATTCAGCCACGAGGGTTGCCGGCGCAGGATTTCCAGCAAGTCGGCACGCCCCGAAACGCTCCATATCGGCAGCAGTTTTTCGTTGCTGCGCGACCCGAATTGGTTCGACCCGTCGTAGCGTGCGTTGGCGTTCAGCGTAAAGAAATGCTGATAGCTCCACGATACCGTGGCATAAGCCGAAAGCAGGTTCGTCTTGGCATCCGTAAGCGTGGGGACAGCGTTGTTGCGCACCCAATCCCAATAGGTGGTGTAGGTATCGCTGATACCTGTGGCAAAGGTCTTGCCACGGTCTTTGTAATATCCCCGACTGATTTCCTGCGTGGCCTGATAGCGTGCGCTGCTGGCTTCAAAACCGCCACTGATGTTCAGGTTGTGCCTGCCATCCTCGCCCAAGTATTTATTCCAGTTGGCCTGCAAGCGTGCGGTCCAGTTCAGGCTTTGCGTACCTTGGTTCTCCAATTCTCCGCCAAAAGGCATGGCACTGTTGGCGGGAGGCAGTGTGCCCGCCTCGCTCAAACGCAGTGCGGAGGCATAGAAACTCTCTTCTCCATGCCACGTTTCCCGGCGCGAGCTTTGCGTGGTGGCACTGAAGATTGCGTTAACGCTCAAATCCTTGGTAGGCTTATAACGCAGGTTGGCAAGGGTGGTGGCGCTGGACACGCGCTGCTCCGTGCGGTTTTGCCGCATTTCGTTCAGTATGTTGTAATTGAACCAATCCTGTCCGGCCGATTTCAGGTAATAACGAAGGCTGCCGTCGGCGTTATAGGCGGGAATGGCGCGGCTGGTGTTATAGGCATAGTGGATGGGGTTGACATTTGAAGCGTTGTACGCGCGGTCGTTGACATATCCGCCGGCCTGCAATTCCAGGTTGAACTTCGAGCCTAAGCGCGCATCCACCTTCAGCAGCATCGTGTAACGCTGGTTGTCGGTGTTGTTGATGACGTCGTCGCTGTTGTTATAGCCCAAGCTGCCGTAATAGCGCACTTGGTCCGACCCGCCGGAGACACTGGCGGCGTGGTCGTTCGAGAGACTGTTGTGGCTGAGCAGACGGAACCAGTCGGTGTTCATCGTGGACATGGCGTTCACCTCGTCGGTGAACTCCTGTTCGCTGATCTGTCCCTGGTAGTACTGTTGCAGGGCGTATTCAAAGCCTACGCGGGGCATGCCCGTGGGATAGGTGTAGTGCTGCTCGGCAAGGAACTGCGAGAAGCGGATGCGCTCGGCACTGTTCATCAGATTGATCTTGCGGTCGCTGTAATGAGGGCGGCGGCGCACCGTCAGCTGTCCCGTATAGCTTACCTGCGGCTTGCCCACACGCCCGCTCTTGGTGGTAACGACAATCACGCCGTTGGCGGCGCGCGTGCCATAGAGTGCCGTGGCAGCGGCATCCTTCAGGACATCAATGCGCTCAATGTCCTTGGGGTTGATGCCGGCGATGGCATTTCCGATGCGATTCACATAGTCGGGGTCGTTGAGCACGTCGGCAGTCAGTGCGATGGGGTCCGTCAGGATGATGCCATCCAGCACCCACAGCGGTTCGCGGTTGCCCACCAGCGTACTGGTGCCGCGAATACGCAGGCGCGTGGTGGCGTTCACCTCTCCGCTGTTCGTTACGGCTATCAGGTCCGGTATCTTTCCCTCCAGCATCTTGGACACGTCGGGCACGCCGTCAATGTTTATCTCCGTCATCTTCTTCGACGTAACGCTCGACGTCAGGTTGCGGCGGTCTAATTGCTGATAACCCGTAATCACCACCTCCTTCATTTCATTTTCGTCCTCAAGACGGAAAACCAGTGCTTTCTGTGCGTTCGCCTTTTGCGTCTGCGTGCGAAAACCGATGTAGCTGACGGTCAGCTGCACCTCCTTGCTCTTGATTTCCACCTTGAACTTGCCATCGACATCCGTTACGGCGTGCGTCTTATCCGTAACATTGCGCACAGCCGCACCCATCAGGGGCTCGCCATCCATGTCCACAACCCGGCCGGTAATTACCTCCTGCGCCAGCGCCCATTGTCCCATGACGAACATGGCGAAAATCAAAAAACATCTAAACAGAGAATGATGCATGCGCCTAAAGATGATTGTTTTAACTTATTTAGTTACAAAGTTACACTCTTTTTCCAGAAAATGCAAACATAGCCTCGCAAAGTGAAGGCAAATCCGGCAAATAAGGAAATAAATCCAAATCCAAGCCCCGAAACAGAACAGACATTCCGGCAGAATACGTTCTTACGCCTTCGTACAGCATGGAATCAGAGGATTATATGTGAATACTCCGCAGTAAACTTTTCATTGGAATCGCACAGAGGCACACAAATCGCCTCTTGCTTACAAATATACAAAAAAGACGTGGGGCAGACAGTGCATGGCTGAAGAGCGTCATTGAGGAATTCCATCACCCAAACATCAATATGCGTCAAGGCAAGAAAGACGATGAGTTCAGCCTGACATACCAGTGCCAGCAGTATGCAGAAAATCATCCGATGGCAGCAGAGACCATCAAGGCTTCTCAATATGTACCAACAAAGAGGAAAGGGTATGGCCTTTGATCTCTTGCCGCCATCGTAACATTATATCAGCAATTAATGGAGCGCCCACACCTGAAGTTACAGATGTGGGCGCTTGCATTTAGTAGTGATTTCTGGAAAAACGGAACCACTATTAAACGATTCTGATAAAAAAATCTGTTAAAAAGCGCTGGTTTTTGCCATTTATTGATGTTATTTCAAATTTTATTTGTAATTTTATGTCCAAAATACGACAATCTTAAACAAGGAAAGTTTTTCATCCCTACTTTCAAGCAGATTCAATGGCTAAAACAACGAAAAACATATTATCCCTGAATCATGAGGAAGTGATGGACTTCTTCATGAAATGTGAGCAGTATCATGGTTTTGAGTTGCCGGAGTATTTCACGTTTGATGAGATACTGAAGTATGTTCGCGAGACGATAGATGATGCTCCATACGAAAAGTGTGTCAAAGATGACATCTCTCCCAACGAACTATCAGATGTGAATCTTGACATCTTGCTCAATAAGGATGGGCGATATGCCGTACGTCCCATCATGTTGGCGAATCCGTTTTTATACTACTTTCTGGTGCGTGAGGTTTGCAATGAAGAGAATTGGGCAATAGTAAAAGGGCTGTTCGATAGGTTCAAAGTGCCTCATGTCGCCTCTTGCGCTATTCCTGTCATTCCCAGAGAAAAAGAAGCCTTCCATAAGGCGACAACAATCAACAATTGGTGGAACAGCATGGAGCAGCGTTCCATCGAATTGTCGCTGGAGTACCGTTATATGTTTGTAACGGACATCACCAACTGCTATGGTTCAGTCAATCCGCAGACATTTGATTGGGCGTTTTCTCTAAAAGACACCTCCTTTGAAACAGAAGGAGAAAGCAAGATAGCAAAAAGCATTCAGTGGTATTTACGTGCCTTCCAGCAAGGACGCAATATAGGTATTCCGCAAGGAAGTGCCATTTTCGATTTTGTAGGTGAAATCACACTTGGCTATTCCGATCTTTTGCTGCATGAGGCATTGCAAGCAAAGGCTCAAGAGTACGAGGAGCAAGGCAAAGCGTTTCCAGCATACGAGATTATCCGTTATCGTGACGACTATAGGATATTCTGTAATAACAGGGAGGCACTCGAAGATATCTCCTACATCCTTCAGCAGGTTCTGGAACGTCTGAATTTCCGCATGAATAGCCAGAAGACAACGATTAGCGACAGCATTGTGACCGATGCCGTCAAGTCCGACAAACTGGCTTATATTTACAACACCCCGATCTTCAACAAGAAAGGTGTTGATTTCGATAGCTTCGAGAAGCATCTGCTTTATATTTTGATGTTTGCTCGTGAATATCCTGACAGCGGTTCTGTCAAGACCATGCTTTCCGATATTGACAAGCGAATAGAAGACTGGCTCAACCCGAAAGAAGAGCAAGAAGGCAAGAAGGCAAGGAGCCAAAGAAGCCTAACTACATCCATGGAGGAAGTGTAAGAGCGATGTCTGCCATCTGCACGCAGATTGCATTGGAGAATGTAGGGTGCAGCCACTATGCCCTTCGTGTCATTAGTCGCATGATTGATTCACTTAAAGACATGAAAGAAAAACAATCCATCATAGACCTCGTCTATCACAAACTAAGCAACCAGCCCAACTCTGACTACAACCAGCTTTGACTTCAGAATATGACGTATAGACAAGACAAGAAGAATGGAACATCCCCATACACCCTTCGTCTCTGTCTGTTGGTTGCTGGTAAAGCAGTTGAGCCATTGTGGAATAACGATTGGCTGAAAGCCGAATTGACCGATAACATCCCATACGATAGCATAGTCGATGGAGAGACGTTGAAGAAAGTAACTCCTGTGATTACGTTTAGAGAGGTAAGAGCATATTTAGAACAAGAATATTAAGGATATCAATTTCAATACGGAATACTCAAAAACAAAATATTAGAAGACAAAATCATTCATATGGCAGAAGATTATCTGCTTGTAAAGTTTCCTAACAAAGAAACAGGCATTTTGCGTAAGTCAAAAATCACACCTCTACCAGAGAGTGGTTTGACTAATTTGTACCGAAAGAATCTATCCATTCTTGTTTCAACAGACTGGATTACAGGAAGACGGAAGACGTTGGACAAAAATCCACTTAAAGAATATTAAACAATGAATATCAATGAGTAAAGTCAATCGATATACTATGACCATAGACGGTCGTATTTATGACAATATTTATTATCAGACAAAAGAAAGACTCTTGGCTGAGGTCAAGCATGAGTTGACCCCAGATGAAAAAACTATTACTATAAATGCCGTTCGTAAATACGAAAGAACACAACCATCTATGTATAAGATTAAGACTATCAGACAAGGAAAGAAAGGCTTTTTTAATAGAATTATGTTATTCAAGGGCAATCTGTTTGATAGTCTTACTGTTTTGTATGTTCATAATGAGAAAAAAACTGGAAATATAGTTCGTGTTTTAGATTTACAGGAACCACATAACGACGGGCTAATATTAAAGTCAAAGGTTGTAGTGATAATGCGAAGAATTGCACCAGTAAAGAATCTTGTTATTAAAGAAAAATCAGAGCTGAAACTTATAGCTCCAAATGGAACTGCAAAAGCTACTACGTTTGAATGTGGAAAAACAAGAGGTAGATTAAGTCCCACAGTAATTGATGAATCTGAAACAATTAATCTTGAGAAGTTGTACTATGCAGAATGTTCATTTGACGGAAATAGTTATGAGCCATACATAACAGTCAAAGGAGAGTTAATTCTACCTACACAATCAAAAAACAATACTGCCCCCATCTTGGATAATACTCCAAACATTTGTGAAAATGAAACTCCTAATAGAGAATACCAATTAATAGGCTTGAGTCAGTTCCAATGCTCCGATTGCTTGAATGGGACTGCATATTTAGACACATTACCAGACGATGTTGTAGTTAATAATCCGTTTGGTAATTCTATGTCAGTTAGAGAGTGTGCTCTAACTTTCAATTGGTTATTGATAGTGTTACTTAAAGACCAAATGCCATCTTATTACGACAGCGTAAAACTCTTATATGGAACAGCAATGAATGAAGGAGTTTATGACGCTGCCAATAATATGGGAGCAATGTTTGCAGGAATAGATGGTGACATTGAAATGGGCAACCAATTCTTTGATATCGCAATATATTATGGAAATAAGTATGCCGCACTAAATAAATTTGTGGCATTATGGAGTATTGCCGGTAGATATCAAGAAGCTATCGCTTTTATAAATGAATATGTTGACAAGGAAGAGAATCCTTGTTGCAATGAATTGCTGTGGAATCTTGCCATATTATGGTATCAAGGAGACAGAATACCAAATAATACGCTAAATAGAGATACTGAGAAAGCAAGAGTTTTGTTACAAAGAATCATTGATTCACATGAGTCTGAAGACCCTGAATGCATTATTCCTATGTCCAAGCAACTTTTTGATCAGATTATGGAAGAACAGTCAGTAAATGAACAGAAGCAAATTATGGAATTGCCAGACTTCGTAAGAGAAGAATTCTACAAAGCCAAAGAGGGAAATCCTGAGGCTCAATGCCGCTATGGATATTATCTTGCGAAGAATCCTAAAGCTGATAGACGTAGGGCAATAGAGATGTTTGCCCTGTCTGCTAAACAAGGCTACTCCATGAGCAAGTATTTTCTGTCCGTGATATTATTTTTTGGTGATGGAGTAGAAAAAGATTTCACTCGTTCTAAACAACTATGTATAGATGCGTCTAATGATGGTTGCGCACCTGCGAAAAGGTTTCTTCAATTAATAGAGTCTTTTGAACATCTTAGTTTGAAAGAAGGCAAAGTACCTGTGTGGTATTCAACCTTATATGAGACATTTGTAAACCGTGATGTGTCAAAAATTAAGTTAGCTATGCGTGATGATGTCCGCTATAGCGAGATTTTAGGTAAAACCATCATTGGAAAAGAGAATGTGGTTTCTGCATTAGAAAACTATGTCTCACAAATGGCCGCTAATATAGAGATTGATTTTATTCCAACAGAAAGATATGGTACAGTAATTGAGTTATATCGTCCAGGCTATCGTAGAATATTGGTAGTTTGTAGAGCTGAGGCCTTCGGTGTAATTACGAATATTGCTTTTATACCTTCGTACTGGGGTATCAACGACTCTGGAATCTATTATAATGCAATGAGAAATCCATTTGGTTGGAATGAGATTGAACGACAATTACATAAACAGGTTGAAGGTTATCATGAAGGCCACATGTTCTGTATGAAATGTGGAACAATCTCAAAATGGTTAGATTGGATTCACTTCGAATCTGCGCCACAGCAAGGTGTTTCATTACAAGGTCAGATGTCTGTTTGTACAAATTGTAATGAACAAGTTGAATTTATTTTTGAAGAATTAAGAGAAGAAATGAACATGAACTACTTTGGAAAAACATATAAGGCTGTTAAGCAGATAATCGCTGATAATTATAAAATTAACTGCGAAGACGATTTTAACATAATAGATGCCAATTTCTTATTGGAACCGTTTACAACTATACAGATTAATCCCAATAAGACCTTAGGTATCTATAGACACTTATATGGTGAGAAACCTATGGGTGGGTTTTATTCTCAACCATATTTCCATGATACAGATGCCAAAGAAGAGTATTATCCAAATGTAAAATGCGAATCTCCAAGAAAAGCGATACGAGAAACATTATTGCAAAAACTACATCTTGCTTCTTGTACTCAATACAAGGATGCCATTTATAGTACCGCCGAGAACTATAAGCCGTCAAAAATAATACTTAAGAAATTAGATAGCCAACAATCTAAAAGTGTTGATTTGCCATCAAAATACATAACGGCCCGATGGAATGAACATAGTGCATGGGAAGTATTCTTGCTTGACCACCTCAAATACTTCCTCCCAACATTAGGCCATGCTAATTATGTACAAAGAGAACTGATATGCTTGGAAGAAGATCTGGACAATTTGCCAACATCTATAATTTCAGAAATGTGTGCAGACAGATCTGTTTACTTACCTTTTATTGAATTTGATGCCAATGGACAGGTTAATATTACAGTACATTACTTCAATAAATGGAAGGGATTGGTAAAATGGACGAGTCGATACGTTACTCTTGATGATGTGGAACGTGGAAATTCCGTCTGTTGCTATAATAAACTGATACAACCTGGAGATGCAGAAGTTACTGTAATATCATATGATTGCGGTACTCGCTATTAAAAACAAAAACATTATTATTATCATTTACATCTAAGAAAATGCTTAAGTTTTTTTGATAAAACTTAATCGTCATTTACTAAGTTCGAAACAAAAAGAATAATACAACAGCTATGGCACTGGCAATAAACATAGAAGACCTGCTGAACAAGCAGAAGATAGAGTCCAACAGGATTGAGTTTAAGAAGGGTTGGAATCCGGCAAGCATATACCATAGCGTGTGTGCATTTGCCAATGATTTCGAAGACCTTGGTGGAGGGTACATCCTCGTGGGTGTGGATAGTGATGATGCTGGGATGGCAATTCGGCCTGTGGAAGGTGTACCCATTGAGAAAATTGACGGCATCCTTCAGAACATGGTGGGCTACAATAATAAGTTGTCACCATACTACATGCCAAGGACAAGCGTTGAAGAGGTGGATGGAAAGCAGGTACTGGTGATATGGTGTCCTGCCGGCATCAATCGTCCTTACTCTGTGCCTGAGAATGTGATTGCAAAGAGTGGTAGCAAAGAGTATTTCTACATTCGTAGTGGTTCGAGCAGCATCATCGCTAAGGGTGAGATACTGGACGAACTGCGTGAATTGGCCAGTCGTGTACCATTTGATGAGCGCGGCAACGACGATATTCAGTTAGAAGACATTTCGCTGGTACTACTTCGCGACCATCTCGTTAAGGTGGGTAGCAGATTGGCTGACCAAGTGGCAACGATACCTCTTCCAAAGATTCTTGAGCAGATGGAACTATACACGGGGCCAAAAGAGAACCGCCTGATTCGCAACGTGGCAGCCATGATGTTCTGCGAGAATCCGAGCAAGCTCTTTCCCTACACTCAGATTGACGTGGTGACATTCCCCAATGGTAAGATAAAAGATCCGAACAATTTCACGGAAGTGACGTTCAAAGGTAGTGTTCCGCAAATGATAAAAGCGACGATGGGCTACATCAAAAGCAATGTACTCAAAGAGCATGTACGCAAAGTTTCTGGAAGGCAGGAGGCAGACCGCTTTTGGAACTATCCCTACGACGCAATAGAAGAGGCTGTTGTGAATTCAGTATATCATAGAGATTTCATGCAACATGAGCCTATCGAGATAACGATTGAGCCAACGGGAATCTCAATCCTTAACTGTCCAGGCCCCGACCGCAGCATTCCAAAAGAGGACATAGAAAGGGGCGACATGCTAAAGAGCCGCCGCTATCGTAACCGTCGTTTGGGAGACTTCTTGAAGGAACTTGATTTGACGGAAGGCCGTTCAACGGGCGTCCCGACCATTCAGGCCAAGTTGGCTGAGAATGGTTCGCCTCGTGCTATCTTTGAGACGACCGATGATCGTTTGACTTTCTTGGTAACAATTCCCATTCATGACGGATGTGACCAAAGTTCGGAGATAAATAGGTATAGTTCGGAGAAAAGTTCGGAGAAAACCACAAAAAGTTCGGAGAAAATCCTTGATTTAATCAAGAACAAACCGACAATATCTGCTGTAGAAATAGCTATGGAAATAGATATGTCGGCGCGAGGTGTCGAGAAACAAATCCGCAAGCTTCGAGAGGCAGGTATCATTAGGCGCATCGGTGCTGACCGTGGTGGCTATTGGGAAATCACAATTACGAAAGAAGACAAATAAAAATGATATAGATATGTTATTCGGAAGTAAAATTAAAGAGCTCAGAGACGAGCAAGGAGTGTTGCAACGACAGTTGGCGGCACTATTAGAGATTGACACACCTATGTTCAGCAAAATTGAGCGGGGTGACAGACGGGCAAAGCGCGAACATGTGATCAAGCTCGCAAAGTACTTGCATCAGGACGAGAAGGAGATGCTGACGTTGTGGTTAGCAGATAAAGTTCTTGATGCTGTAGGCGATGATGAACTTAGCAATGATGCAATCACCGTTGCACAAGAACAGATTCAAAAGTGATAACACCCAAACGGCAATTTAAAGTGTTAACAACTACAAATTGCCGTTCCGTGGTAAAAAGTCTCATAGTCGCCTCTTGAACTTCAATTGCTATAGGTGTGATAGTTTGGGAACATTGTGGTATCAATGCATCAAACGACCATCTGTAACGTATTGATAATCAATATTAATAAAACATAATTTTGGTTCAAGCGAGATACCATTGCAAAATGATATCCCGCTCAAAAATATTATTCCCTCAAAAGGGGCTTCGTGCGAAAAAGTCAAAGATGAGACTTACACGATGCCCTGGGCCATCATGGCCTTGGCAACCTTCATGAAGCCGGCTACGTTGGCACCCTTGACGTAGTTGACATAACCGTCGGGCTCCGTGCCGTACTTGACGCAGTTGGCATGGATGTTCTCCATGATCCAGTGGAGCTTGCTGTCCACCTCCTCGGCACTCCATGAAATACGTCCCGAGTTCTGGCTCATCTCCAAGCCGCTTACGCTTACGCCGCCTGCATTGCTGGCCTTGCCGGGAGCGTAGAAGATCTTAGCCTCCTGGAAGACACGGATGGCACCGGGCGTAGAGGGCATGTTGGCACCCTCGCTGACGGCCATCACACCATTGGCCACCAGGGTCTTGGCTTCCTCTTCGCTAATTTCGTTCTGCGTGGCGGAGGGCAGCGCGATATCGGCCACCTCGCCCCAGGGACGTGCGCCCTCGACATACTTGGCGGTGGGATACTGGTCGACATATTCCTTGATACGTCCGCGCATCACCTGCTTCAGCTCCATGATATAGTCCAGCTTCTCGCGGTCGATGCCGTCGGGATCATAGATGTAACCGTCAGAGTCGCTCATGGTGAGCACCGTGCCGCCCAATTCGAGCACCTTCTCGGCGGTGTACTGCGCCACGTTGCCCGCGCCGCTGATCAGCACGCGCTTGCCCTTGACGCTCTCGCCCTTGGTCTTGAGCATCTCCTGAAGGAAATACACGTTGCCATAGCCCGTGGCCTCGGGGCGTATCAGGCTGCCGCCGAACTCCAGGCCCTTGCCGGTCAGCACGCCGCTGAACTCGTGCGTGAGCTTCTTGTACATACCGAACATATAACCTACCTCGCGGCCGCCTACGCCGATATCACCGGCGGGCACGTCGACATCGGGACCGATATGGCGTGTCAGTTCCAGCAGAAAGGCCTGGCAGAAACGCATCACCTCGGCGTTGCTCTTGCCGCGGGGGCTGAAGTCGGAACCGCCCTTGCCGCCGCCCATGGGCAGCGTGGTCAGGGAGTTCTTGAAAGTCTGTTCAAAAGCCAGGAACTTCAGGATGCCCAGGTTCACGCTGCGGTGAAAGCGGATACCACCCTTGTAGGGGCCAATGGCGTTGTTGTGCTGCACACGGTAGCCCATGTTGGTCTGCACCTGTCCCTGGTCGTCGGTCCACGTTACGCGGAACTGATAGATACGGTCGGGGATACAGAGACGCTCGATGAGGTTCGCCTTCTCGAACTCGGGGTGCTTGTTGTACTCCTCCTCGATGGTGGGCAACACCTCCTCTAAGGCTTGATGGTACTCCGGCTCATTGGGGAACCTTCTCTTGAGATCCTCTAAAACTTTTTTTGCTTCCATACGACTTTTTACCTTTAAGTTAATAGTAATTGTACTAAAGACATCGCAAAGATAGGAAAAAGATACAAAACAAACAAGCAAAAACTAATAAAAAGTTCAACAAAATGCAATTTTTCTTACAAAAAGGAAGATTTATTGCCAATAACGGTACAAAAAGGAAGTCAAAGAGGGGGTTATTGGAAAAATGCAAGGAAAACAAGGGAAAGCGTCGCTCCGCGAACAGGCGTTTGCTTACATTTTGTCAGCAAAAGAGAAGAATCCGTTACCTTTTAACAAAACAGAAACCTCGATTCCTGCCCTTCTTTTCCAAAACCCCGCCTCCTTGTCGCAAACAAGGCATCCAAAAGAATACTTAATTATCAATTACTTACAACGAAAAGAATCAGTGAACAACAAGAAAAACGTCCAATTTGCGCTGTAGCGACCCTGCAAAACAAGCACATAAAAAAGGAAAAACATATATATAATAGGAGGAAAACATGTATTTGTTTGCCCAAAAACACAACGTAAGATTCCCAAAACCACCTCCATGAAACAAAAAACGGCTTTATCTGCTCCGGAAGCACATGGGATTCGAGAGAAAAGGGATTGTCATTTTGAAAGAAAAAACGGGAGAATCAAAACATTTTGACCTCCCGTTTTTCTTGCCACGGTCCGTTTACTCGAACTCCACGATATTGGCCGTGGCAGTGCAGGTGTACACAACATAGAAAGGCGTGATCATCTTGACGGACATGTGGGTGGTAACATTCGTCAGGGTCTGAGCACCCCTGAGGTTGGCGTTGCGCGACATCTCGTCAATGGCATTGGCCTGCAAGGCTTTCTTGCGGATACCGCCCATGAAGAGCACATAGGTGGCCTTGGACTCTCCGTAAGCCTGGCCCACAACCTTGAAGTTTTTCTGTCAGATTTTCTGTTTTTCACAGGAGACAAAGTTAATTATTGCTGTCCGGTAAAACTCAGAAGTGCATAGAAACCTTGCCCGAAGCCCAGTAAAATCAGGCTTCGGGCTTTCTTTTTGAAAAAACATATAGAGAATTTGATCAAAACGTGTGGAGGTTTTTTCGACCCTAGAAATACAAAATATCATTTGCGGAAGTGCGGCAATAGAAACATTTTTTATTATATTTGTATTTGGAAATCTTCTGGACTATTTAGCCCAATGACGCATAAGAATCTAATACCTATATATAATGTGGTTGCAAGGATGGTAATGGTCTTTGCAATTTTGTGTTTGCCCTTCCGGGCACTTGCGCTTAGCGTGAATGATTTTACCTTCTCTCATCTGGATATGAGCAATGGATTGATGAACCAACGCATCTATTCCTTGCGACAAACAGCGGATGGGGCGGTGTGGATAACGACGAAAAGCGGTGTGGCACGTTATAATGGTTCGGCCATTGCTAGTTACAGCCTGATGGACAATGCCACGAACCATAATCTGATAGGTTGCAACCCCCGTTTTGTTCAGGGCAGCGACAGTTTGCTGCAAGTCTTCGACGAGGGCGGACGTATTTACCAGTACAATGCGGTGCAGAATCGCTTTGATGTGGTGGCGGACATAACGCATCTCTACACACGCTATAACAAATTCAACGATATATATAAGGAGGGCGACACCTATTGGTTGGCCATGAGCGAAGGCATTTATGTGCTGCGCAAGGGCAAGGCCACATGTGTTTTGCCCAAGGTATATGCCAACTGCATCCTGCTTGCGGCCAAGAACACCCTGCTCTTTGGCACGCGCCAGGGCGTGAAAGCACTGGACGCACAACACAGGGCGGCACCAAAGGGACGTTTGCGCGATTACCTGCCCTACGATGCCGTGAGCGGTCATTACGATACGGACACGAAACGCCTTTGGTTGGGCACCTATGCCCAGGGCTTGGTACTTGTGGACGGAGAGCGCGAAAGCACTTCCGTGCCCGGTGTGCCGCAAACGCCCGTGCGCGCTATTGTGCCCTATGACTGCACAACGATGTTGGTGGGCATTGACGGAGCGGGTGTGTACCAAGTGGGGCGTTTGTCGCCTACGGACCATCGTGCTACGCTGCTTTTCAATGCCAATAACGAGGTCAGTGGCACGCTGCACGGCAATGGTATCTATGCGTTGCTGGTGGACAGTTGGAACAATATCTTCATCGGTTCTTATTCGGGCGGCGTGGACATCGCACGTCCCGTGGGCAGTACGGTGGCTATTTATCAGCACCAGCGCAACAATACGCAGTCCTTGATTAACGACCACGTGAATGCCGTTCTGGAACGCTCGCCCTCGTCCGTGTTGATTGGTACGGACGATGGTATCAGTATGCTGAACCCGCTGACGGACGAATGGCGTCATGTGGCGCGTGGTTTGGTAGTGCTGGCTATGTGCGAAGCACCCGATGGTCATTTGCTGGCTGCCACGTATGGCCACGGTGTTTGCGAGATTGACGAACAAGGACGGGTAACGCAGCGCTATGGCACGTTCAATGGCACGTTGGGCGAAGACCATGTGCATGCCTTGCTCAGCGACCGTCGCGGCCATCTGTGGATAGGATGTCAGGACGCCGAGTTGGCCGAAGTAACGCCCCAGGGGCTGCGTTATTATCCCGTGGACAACGTGGAATCGCTGGCGATGATGCCCGATGGGCGTATGGCCGTGGGCACTATCAAGGGCTTGTATCTGGTAACGCCTGGGCAGCGCGAGGTAAAGGAACTGCATTATTTCTCGTCGAACCCCAATGAAGTGAACCGCTACGTCCTGGACGTTTTCATTCATGACGAGCGTTATATCTATATTGCTACGGACGGCGGCGGCCTCTATGTCTATGACCTGCGCACAAACACGTGTCGCCAACTGACGATGGCCGATGGCTTGCCCTCGAACGTGGTGATGAGCGTGATGGCCGATAAGGCAGGGCGATTGTGGTTTGCCACGGAGCGCGGTCTGTCCTTTTCCTTCCCCGATAGCCTGGATGATATTGTGGATGTGAACTATTGCTATGGTTTTCAGCGCGAATATACCCACAGCGCCATCGCTTTGCTGGAGAATGGCAACCTGCTCTTGGGCAGCACCAACGGGGCGGTGGTGGTAAATCCGCATTTTGTTCAGAAGTTGAACTATACGGCCAAACTGCGTTTTACGGGCGTGAGCAGTCGCGACGACGACCCCGAAGCCTTTAACGACGAGGTGGCGCGGATGCTTGAAAAGGGGAAATTGAACCTAAGCTATTGCCAACGTAATTTCGAACTGTATATCGAGAGCATCAATCTGCGCAACCAATTCGATATTGCCTATCAATACAAAGTGGGCAAGGGGGAATGGAGCCAGATGACCACGCAGCAGTACATCCGCTTTGTGAACCTGGAACCCGGTACGCACCGTTTGGTGTTGCGTGCAGTGAGCCAGACCAGTCAAATTGTGCTTGACGAGCGTGAATTGTTGATTACGGTGGCCCGCCCGTGGTGGAATTCGTGGTGGATGTGGTGTATTTACATTGCCTTGGTGGCAGCCTTGTTCTATGGTGCCTGGTGGACCTACGGTTTGCACAACCGATATATGCGCTTGGTACTTGGTGTGCTAGAGCGCGATAACACGCCCCATGCGCAAGAAGAAGCACAACCCACGCCCGATGAACCACAAGAGGCAGAACCCGTAGAGCAGGACAACCCCGCTTTCGTGGACACGGCGACGAAGTTGATATTGGATCATATCTCCGATACCGACTTTAATATCGACCGCCTGTGCCGCGACATGGCCATGAGTCGCACGGTCTTTTATATTAAGTTGAAGTCCTACACGGGCAAATCGCCCCAGGACTTTATCCGCATCATTCGCCTGGAACGTGCTGCCGCCATGTTGCGCGACGGCCATCATGTGGGGGATGTTGCCGTGGCCGTTGGCTTCGACAATGCCAAGTATTTTAGTACCGTTTTCAAGAAATACTTCGGCACTTCGCCCTCGAAATACAAATAAGCCTAGGGTCCGACAAGCGGCCTAGAACAAGGCTTTCCCGCAGAAACAGGACAATTATTTGTGGAAAAGGTTTGTTTTCTATCGGAAAATAGGAAACAAACCTTTAATGACAGATAGTTGACCCTGTTTTTCTTTTTTCTTGTTTACATTTGTGAACAAACTTGAAAAAAACTCTTTCCTTAAAATCAATCCAAGCATGAAGAATAAACACTTCAGAATTTCTTTCTTGTTGATGTGGGCATTGATGGCAATCAACTGTCATGCGCATCCTGCTGTGGAACCCAATGTGCAGCCGGAAACGCCACCCGTTGTACCCACCGCCGAAGCACCCACAGCCCAACAATGGAACCGCGAGATAACGGCTGGCTGGAATCTGGGCAATCAATTCGAATCTTCCGCCGCAGGCGTGGACGGAGAGTCCTTTGAAATAGGTAATCCCGCAGGCGCTGACCAGGCAGAAACGGCCTGGGGCAATCCCGTTGTTACGAAAAAAATGATAAAGGCCGTGCGCGACGCGGGCTTCAATGCCATTCGTATTCCCGTGCGCTGGCAACATCATATTGTGAACCCTTCGGCCATGAGCGTCAGCAAGACATGGATGAAGCGCATAAAGGAAGTGGTGGATTGGTGCTTGGAATATGACCTGAAGGTAATCATCAATACCCACCACGATAAATGGTTGGAGGGGCGTCCCACCTATGCTTATCAGGCAGAGAACTGTCAGAAGTTGGCCCTCCTGTGGATGAATATCGCTACGGAGTTCAAGGATTATGATTATCGCCTGGCCTTCGCAGGCACGAACGAAGTGCACGTGCGCGACAACTGGGGCAAACCAACGGCTGAAAACCTGGCGGTGCAGAATGCCTATAACCAGACCTTCATAGATATTGTACGCGCTACGGGCGGCAAGAATGCTCAACGCAACCTTATCGTGCAAACCTATGTTTGCAATGCCGACTTCGGACTTTATAATGGCGATTTCATCGTTCCTCAGGATGCGGAAGGCAATGGCAATGATTACATGACCGTGGAGTTTCATTATTATAATCCTTGGGACTATTGCGGCAGCGGACAATATTATTATTGGGGCGAGCCTTACAAAGCCTTTGGCGCATCGCCCAGTGATGAGGCCGTAATGACCAAGTTCTTTGACAATGTAGTAAAGGAATGGGGCAGCCAAGGTCTAGGCATCATGATAGGAGAGTGGGGCGTAACGGATCATTACAAAGCAGCGGAAACCGACCGCATCCACGAAAACATGACCTATTATTGTCGTTTCCTGGTGAGCGAAGCACGCAAGCGTGGCTTCTCCACCTTTGTATGGGACAACAATGTCTTTGGCAATGGCGAGGAAAAGTTTGGCATCTTCGACCGCAAGAGAAGTATGGCGGTAAAGGCCAATTGGATACTGGAGGGTATTCGCGAAGGCGCCAAGACCCCCTACGCACCATAAAAAGCAATAAACAACAAACCATAAAAACAACCTTAATTAACAACGATGAAACAACGAACTTTACTATGCTTGCTAGGCGCAGGCTTGTTGTCGATGCCGGCCATGGCTTCCGTTTCACAAGCAACGGAACGCCTTGTTACCCAACAACCAGTTGAGAACACCGTCAAAGGTAATGTTTATGACGCACATGGCCCTATCATGGGAGCCACGGTAAGAGTGCTGGGAACACAGAAAGCCGTGCTGACCGACGTGGATGGCAACTTTGTGCTGCAATACAAACCTGGCGATGAAATCGAGGTAACCTTCATTGGCTACAAACCCCGTCGCATGAAGGCGCAAAGCACCATGAAGATTCTTTTGGAAGAGGAATCCAAGGCGCTGAGCGAAGTGGTTGTAACGGCATTAGGCATTAAGCGCGACCGCAAGGCGCTGGGCTATGGCGTTTCAGAGGTGAAGGGCGAGGAACTGACCAAAGCCAAAGAAACCAATGTGATTAACTCGCTGGCCGGTAAGGTGGCTGGCTTGGTGGTTAGCAATACCGCAGGCGGCGCTGCTGGTTCCACCAGAGTAATGCTGCGTGGTACCACAGAGATGACGGGCAACAACCAGCCCCTTTATGTCATTGATGGTGTGCCCTTGGACAACACCAATTTTGGCAGTGCGGGCGAACAGGGCGGTTACGACCTGGGCGATGGTATCTCTGCCATCAACCCCGATGATATTGAAACGATGACCGTCCTCAAGGGTCCTGCCGCCTCTGCGCTGTATGGCTCCAGAGCCTCTCACGGTGTGATATTGATTACCACCAAGAAGGCCGAGAAGGAAAAGGTGAGCGTGGAATACAATGGTTCGATGACCTTCGACAAGCAGTTGGCAAAATGGAACGACGTACAGCATATCTATGGTATGGGCAACAACGGCCAATACGAATTGGATGCTTCGTCGGGCACGAACCAAAGCTGGGGCGTAAAGGCCGATATGATTGACAAGACCTATTACGATGGTGCGGTACGTCCTTTCTTGATGTACCCCAACAATACCGCTTCGTTCTTCCGCACTGGACTAACGGCCCAGAACACCGCCATCGTAAGTATCAGTTCGGGCAAGACGGGCGTGCGCTTCTCTGTTACCGATATGCGTAACAAGGACATCCTGCCCAATACCCACATGAGCCGCGACAACTTCAACCTCAGAGTGAACACCTCTGCTGGTCCTGTGGACTTTGATTTCACCGCCAACTATACGCGCGAGGACGTGAAACTGCGTCCTGCCTTGGGCGATTCGCAAAGCAATGTGGGCAAGAACCTCATGACCCTTGCCAGCACCTATAACCAAGAGTGGCTGAAGAATTATCAGAATGCCGATGGCACCTATGGTCGCTGGAATGGTAACGACCAATACAATCGCAACCCCTATTGGGACCTCTACAAATGCGACAACAACACCGCGAAGGATGTCTTCCGCCTCTCGGCCAAGGCTATCTATAACGTGAACAAGCATTTCAAGGTGCAGGGAACCATTGGTACGGACATCAACAACGTGGATTTCGTAGAATTTATCGCACGTTCAACGCCCGGTGTGCTGGCTGGTAAATATACCAACCAGGTTTTCAATAACCGCACGCTGAATGCAGAAATCTTGGGTCTTTACAACAATCGTTGGGGCGATTTCGACCTGAATGCAACGGTGGGTGGTAATATCTATAAGGTAGATAACAAGTCCACCTTCATTACCGGTACCGACCAACAGTTGGATGGCGTTTCCATCCTGAACTATGCCGAGAAGAATGTTTTGCCCAACACTTACAAAAAGCAAATCAATTCAATCTATGGTAGCGCCAGCTTGGGTTATCGCTATACCTATTATCTGGAAGGCACGCTGCGTGGCGACCGATCTTCTACGCTGCCCGTTTCAAACAACACTTACGTTTATCCCTCTGTGTCGGGAAGCATCGTATTCTCTGAGTTTATCAAAGACAAGCGTGTCCTGAGCTTTGGTAAAGTACGGGCTTCATGGGCCAAGGTAGGTTCGGACACCGACCCCTATCAGTTGGCAATGAACTATACTACGGGTAAATATGCTTATACAGGCTTCAACATTGGCCTAATCAATAACGAAACGCAGCCCAATATGAACCTCAAGCCCACGATGACGGACTCTTACGAACTAGGTTTCGAAGCCAAGTTCTTCAATGGTCGCTTGGGCATTGATTTCACCTATTACAACCAGACGTCTAAGGACCAAATCATTGGTCTGGCCTCTTCTTCAACCTCTGGCTTTACCAGCCGCCTCGTGAATGCCGGTAAGATTCAGAACAAGGGCGTTGAATTGGCTATCAATGGCCGCGTGTTGCAGGTCAAGGACTTTGCATGGGACGCAGGTATCAACTTCTCGAAGAACTCCAACAAGGTATTGGAACTCGTAGAAGGCATGGACTACTTCCAATTAGCAGATGCTAGCTGGGCAGGCGTTTCCGTGGGTGCCGAGGTAGGCAAGAACTTCGGTTCTATCCTGGGTACTGATTTCAAGCGCAACGAAAATGGCGATATCCTGATTGACAAGAACACGGGTCTGCCTTTGTACGACGAGAACCTGCGTACCCTGGGCAATGCCTCTTGGGATTGGACAGGTGGTTTCTATTCTACCTTCTCTTACAAGAACTTCCGCCTGACTGCTGCTTTTGACGTGAAGGTGGGTGCCGACCTCTATTCCTTCTCTATGCGTTCAGCCTACCTGACGGGTAAGGCCAATGCAACGTTGGAAGGTCGTGAAGAATGGTACCGTTCGGAGGAAGCACGCAAGGCCGCTGGTATGTCCGAGGCCGAATGGCGCGAATCGGGCCAGTGCGAGGGTTACATTGCAAAGGGCGTTATCGACAATGGCGATGGCACCTACAGCCCCAACACCTATCCCGTAAATCCTCAGAACTATTGGAAGAGCGTTGTTGCCAAGGCGCCCGGTATGTTCATCTATGACAATACGTATGTCAAGTGCCGCGAGATTACCTTCGGCTACAACTTCCCCAAGAAGTGGTTGGGCAAGCACGTCAGCGACCTTACGGTTTCCTTCGTAGCACGTAACCCATTCATTGTTTACAAGAACATTCCTAATATTGATCCCGATTCTAACTACAACACCTCTGGTTTGGGACTGGAATACGGTTCATTACCCTCACGCCGCAGCTACGGCCTCAATGTAAATGTTAAATTCTAATCACAAGAAACCATGAAGAAAAAGATATATGTTTGTGTGGCATCCTTCGCAATGCTTTTCTCTCTCGGAGGCTTGAGCGCTTGCTCCGATGCACACATGGAAGAGATCAATACCGACGAATCAAAGGTAAACGCTATCGACCCCAATGCGCAGCTGACGAATGCCTTGTTGCAAACCTATGGCGATTTCTCGCTGATGGACACCTATCGTTGCTACATCACGGGCTTCACGCAGTATTATGCGGGCGGATGGAACGTTTCCAATTATGCAGGAGCCGTTTATCCCGAGGACAACACCATGGCACTCCTGTGGAATCGCTATTATTCCAATAGCATCAAGAACCTGGTGGACGCTATCGAGAACTCCAAGAATATGCCCAACACCAATGCGGCCTTGCGTATTCATCGTGCTTACATGATGGCTGTGCTCACGGATATCTATGGCGATATTCCTTGCACAGAGGCAGGTCTGTCCTACATCAAAGGCATTGCCAATCCCAAGTACGATACGCAGGAGGAGGTCTATGACTTCATCTTCTCGGAACTGAAAGCTTGTGTGGCACAGTTGGGAACGGGCGAAGATCGCATCTCGGGCGACGTAACCTCCCTGGGCGGCAAGGTACAGGCCTGGAAACAATATGCCAACAGCCTGCGCCTGCGCTATGCCATGCGTATCTCGGACGTAGCTCCACAAAAGGCACAAGCAGAGTTTGAAGCTGCCTTGAACGCTACGGACGGCATCATTGAGTCGGCGGATATGGATGCCTACGTAAAGCATCTGAAGGCTCCTTTCACGCTATACGATGGTGCCACGGATTACGACTTCCGCGCCAATGCCCTGGGCGAAATGATTTATGGCCAAGACCCCGAGTCGCCTTCCTTCATTTCCTCTACCTTCTTTAATTATATGAAGAAGATGAACGACCCCCGTTTGTATCGCATTGCACGTTGCTATCTGCACACCACACGCAGCCAGACCGGCACCTTGGGCAATATCGACGTAACGGACGAGGTAATTGCTTGGGGCGAGCGTGGCGGCAGCGGTATCGTTCCCTGTAACGTAGGCGATGCCTGGTGGAGCGATTGGATCAGTGCTCCCGACAACTACGAGATTCCTACGCTCGACGAATTGGCCAAGGCTTATCCCGAAAAGGGCTATGACAAGAACAACTATCCTGCACGTATGTTGCGTCCCACGATTGCCGTGGCTTTCTGCAACGCCGATTGCCCAGGCATCTTGATGACCTCTGCCGAGGTGAAGTTCCTGTTGGCCGAGGCTGCATCGAAGGGATGGAGCGTTCCTGGCGATGCCGACAGCCATTATCAAGCAGGCATCCGTGCGTCTATGAAGCTTTTGAACGACCATTATGAATTGGTATCAAGAATCTCTGACGCCGAAGTGGACCAATACATTGCCGACAATCCTCTGGGCAGCAATCCCCGCGAGTCCATCAACACCCAGGCATGGATTCTGCACCTTACGAACCCCAGCGAGGGTTGGGCAAACCTGCGCCGTGCTGACTATCCCGCACTGGCCGACCGCACCCTTCTCCCCGTGCGTGGCGACTTCCCCCACGAGGATCCCAATATGCAAACGCCCACTCGCCTGCGCTATCCACTCTTGGAGGCTAAGTACAACAGTGTGAATTACAAGGATGCCGTGGACCGCATGGGCGGTAAGGACGATTGGCACAACCGCGTTTGGTGGGACACTGCCGAGCAGAACTTCGTAGACATCAACACCATCCAATAAATTCGTAATTAGGTATTAACGATAATATTCATTCAAATGAAAAAGCTATTATATATTTTGGCAACCATAGCCGTGGCGCTTTCCATGGGCATGTTAAGCGCTTGTTCAGAGGACAATGATGGCTACATCACTGCTTCCGAGGACGATTTCCCACAAATCCTGCTGCCTTGGTTCGGCGATTGGAAGAATGGCGAGCCCGCAGTCTACAAAACCTTTGCACGCGACGTGGCCTTTGTGGACTCTGCTACCGTAACGCCCGCACTCCACACCACGGTAACGTGGCGCGTGGATGGCGAGCAAATCCACGAGGGCAAGAAAATCAACCACACCTTCCTGGCGGGTAATTATGTCCTGGAACTTGTGGCCACCACTACCAAGGGCAAGACTACCTCGCGCAAGGGCAAGCTCGTTGTGCAGGCATTGGCAACAGACCCCACTCCTGGCAACGATATCAAGGACCGTCAGGTTGTGCCTGGCCAGAACGCCAAGCTGCATGGCCAGAACATGGACCAGGTAACGATGATTACCATCAATGGCGTGGAAATTCCCGTAACCTTCGTGGAGAATGGCGACAAGAGTTATGTGAAGTACGTAGTGCCTGCCACGCTTCCCTTGGGTGCTTATCGCATCACACTTACGGACGCAGCGGGCAATGTCTATGGCGGCGATATGATTACCATCAGCAACGAGCCTCCTACCTCCACCGAGGAAACCCTCTGGGAAGGCAGCTTCGATGTTACCTGGGGCACGCCCTTCGATTTGCTTAAGGAGCAGTTCAAGAACCTCGTAGTGCCTGGCAATACCGTTCGCGCTTATGTTTCGGGCGATGGCCAGGGAGCCATGACCACGGCTTGGTGGAACAATATCCTTACGGGCTTGGGCGACCCCAATCGTGGCGATATCATGATCAGTGGCGATGCAGTTCTGGAGTACACCCTTACGGATCTCTCCTTGGAATTGATGAATGCCCAGGACGGTGCACTCTTCGTGGGCAATGGCTATACCATTAACAAAATTACTAAAGAATAAAACCAAACAGATATATGAAGAAAATCCTTTTATTGATTCTAGCCTCCTTCGGCTTGCTCTCTGTGCGCGCTGCCGACAAGGAATTGGAAGCCAAGGTACAGGCACTGCTCTCGAAGATGACCCTTGAAGAGAAGGTGCGCCTAAGCTATGCACAGACCCGTTTCATGAGTCCCGGTGTGCAACGTCTGGGTGTGCCCGAACTCTATACCAGCGATGGCCCCCACGGCGTTCGCATGGAGATACAAACGCACAGTTGGGACCACGCCGATTGGACCAACGACTCTTGCACCGCATTCCCCGCGCTCACCTGCTTGGCTGCCACATGGCAGCCACAGCTGGCGGCGCAGTACGGACGCATGGTGGGCGAGGAAGCGCGCTATCGCAATAAGTCCGTGCTCTTGGGCCCTGGCGTGAACATCTATCGCACGCCCTTGAATGGTCGCAATTTCGAGTACATGGGCGAGGACCCCATCCTTGCCTCACGTATGTGCGTGCCCTATATCCAGGGCTTGCAGTCCAATGGCGTGGCAGCCTGCGTCAAGCATTACGCCCTGAACGAGCAGGAGGTGTTCCGCAATCATGTGGATGTGCGTGTGTCGGACCGTGCGCTCTACGAGCTGTATCTGCGTCCTTTCCATGCCGCCGTTGTCGAG
Organism: Prevotellaceae bacterium; assembly: GCA_028723455.1. GTDB lineage: Bacteria > Bacteroidota > Bacteroidia > Bacteroidales > Bacteroidaceae > Physcousia. The sequence goes on from JAQYEW010000040.1 coordinate 46,401, forward strand.
GGTGGAGCATGGAGCGTTATGGGCAGCTACAACCAGTACATGGACCAGTACGCCACCCACAACCGTCGCTTGATTAACGACATCCTGAAGAAGGAGTGGGGCTTCGACGGCGCTGTTATCTCCGACTGGGGTGCTGCGCACGACACCGATGAGGCTATCTTCAACGGCCTGGATTTGGAAATGGGCAGTTTCACCGATGGTCTTTCGATGGAAGCTCCCTTGAACTCCTACGACAAATACTATCTTGCGAAAGCTTATCTGGAGAAATGCCGCAAGGGCGAGGTGCCCGAATCCGTTATCAACGACAAGGCTGGCCGTATGCTGCGCCTGATTTTGCGCACCTCTATGGCCGAGAACCGTGGTTTTGGTTCGATGAATTCGCCCGAACACGTGGCCACAGCGCGTAAGATTGCGCAAGAGGGCATCGTGCTTTTGAAGAACAACGGCATCCTGCCTTTGGCTCCCAAAGCCAATGCACGTATTTTGGTAGTGGGCGAGAACGCCGTGCGCAGCCTGTGCGAAGGCGGTGGTTCCAGCGAACTCAAGGCACGCGACGAGGTGTCGCCCCTGCGTGGTATTCAGGAACGCTTCGGCAATGCCTGCACGGTTTCCTATGCCAAGGGCTACGTTTCTGGTCGCGCCATGTTCGGCCAGGCCGATGAATTGCCCCAGAGCCTCTATGATTCATTGCGCCAAGAGGCCGTTGAAATGGCCAAAAATGTGGATTACGTTATCTATGTGGGTGGTTTGAACAAGAACCATTTCCAGGATTGCGAGGGCGGCGACCGCCTGACCTACAACCTGCCTTTCGGTCAGGACCAATTGGTTGCGGAATTGTTGGCTGCCAATAAGAACACGATTTTGGTGATGGTAAGCGGTAACGCCTATGATATGCCTTGGTTGGCAAGTGCCCCCGCCTTGGTACAATCTTGGTACCTGGGTAGCGAATCGGGGCATGCCTTGGCCGATATCATTTCGGGCGACGTATGTCCTTCGGGTAAACTGCCTTTCTCTTTCGCTTATCGTTTGAACGATTATCCTGCGCACAAGATGGGCGCTGTGGGCTATCCTGGCGTGTCGCCCGACAAATTGCCCCAGACGCTGACAGGCAAGATTAGTCAGCCCCTGAACTCGGAACTGCTGTTGCAAAGCGCCATCAAGGGATGGAAGAACATCCAGTTCGAGCAAACTCCTGGCGACGGTGCCAAGAAGGACGAGTCGCAGATCTATGGCGAGGACATCTTGGTAGGCTATCGTTGGCTCGATTACTTCAAGACCAAGGTACGCTTCCCCTTCGGCTTTGGCCTGAGCTATACCACCTTCCAATACGGTAAACCCACCATCCAGGGCCGCACCGTTAGTGTGGAGGTGAAGAACACGGGCAAGGTGGCTGGTCAAGAAGTGGTGCAGTTCTACGTAGGCGACGACAAAGCCTCTGTGGTTCGCCCTGTCAAGGAGCTGAAACACTTCGACAAGATTGCCCTGGCACCCGGCGAAAGCAAGGTGGTTACCTACACCATCAGCGACGACGACCTGAAATACTTTGACGAAACGCGCCATGCTTGGGTAGCGGAGAACGGCACCTTCACCATCTATGTGGCTGCATCTGCCGCCGATGTCAAGGGCAAGGTTTCCTTCAAATACTAATCAGACGCATAATCCCTTCACACCATGAGAGCACTTTTTAGCATCGTGGTTGCCTTCCTTTGTGTTGCTTGCCCCGCAAGCAACACAAAGCACATGGAGCAATGCGTAAATCAATTATACAACCGCATGAGCCGTGCGGAGCGCGTGGCGCAACTAAGAAGCATGTATATGTCCAAACTCTTCACGCCGGCGGGCGTGCTGGACGAGACGAAATGTAGGGAACTGATACCGAACGGCATCGGGCATATCCCGCAGTTTGCCATGGACATGGGCCTCTCGCCCAATGAACAGCGCGACCGCGTGGCGCAGCTGCAAGCGTGGCTCATGGCGAACACACCCAACGGCATCCCTGCCTTGGTGCACGAGGAAGCCCTTACGGGCGTGAATGCCCTGGATGCTACGGTCTATCCCCAACAGATTGGTTTGGCCTGCTCCTTTAATACGGCGCTGGCAGAAAAGAAGACCCAGCTTACGGCTACTGCCCTGCGTAGCATGGGCGGACTGCTGGCTCTCTCGCCCATGGTGGACGTGGTGCGCAACCCTTCGTTTAATCGCCTCGAAGAGTCCTATGGCGAGGATGGCTACCTGTCGGCGGCTATGGGTGTGGCCTTCGTGAAAGGCCTGCAACACAAGGGCAATCTGCGCACGGGCGTGGCCGCCTGCACCAAGCATTTCCTGGGCTATGGCGGCGGTGGCGATGCGCCTGAAAAGGAGCTTATGGAGGATATCCTCCTGCCCCACGAAGCCATCATGCGCAAGGCCGATAGCCAAGTGCTCATGACGGGGTACCATGCAATGAAGGGCGTAAAGTGCGTGGCCAACAAATGGCTCCAGCAAGACTTGCTACGCAATTATTTGGGCTTCGACGGACTTACCGTCAGCGATTACGGCTCTATTCCCCAAATAGGCGATACGCTCTCACCCCTGCAACGCTGCGTGGCGGCGATGAATGCAGGCAACGAGGTGGATTTTCCCAATGGCGACACCTATGCCCACCTGCCCGAAGCCCTGGAAAAGGGCCTTGTGAGCGAACAGGCTTTGGAAAAGGCCGTCAAGCACGTGCTGATGTTGAAAGCCAAACTGGGGCTCTTGGATAAAAATCCTGTGCTTTACAGCAAGCGATATATCCAATTTGATACGAAACAGGCGCGCCAACTGTCCTACGAACTGGCCACGCAATCCGTCGTTTTGCTCAAGAACGATACGTTGCAGGGCGTGAACGAAGCCCTCTTGCCGCTTTCGGAAACGAAACTCACGGCCTTGGGTGGACGCGTATTCCTGACAGGCCCCAACGCCAATTCCATGTGGGCATTGGCTGGCGATTACACCTTCCAAGCCATGCGCTATTTCTGGGTGCATAAGGACGAGGGCGCAATGCGTCCGAAGTATGTGTTCCTGAAAGAGGGTATGGAAGCGAAGATGCCCCGCGGTGGCGTGCTGTCCTATGCACGTGGTTGCGAATGGACGGACGAACCCGAAACCATCATGGAACAGGGTGGAGACCCACGTGTGGCGCAGCAGCGCATCATCGACCAGCGCATGGTGCGCAGCAACGAGCCCGCCCATTGGGACGATGCACTCGCTTTGGCTCAACAGAGCGATGTAATCGTAGCGGCCATGGGTGAAAACGTCATGCTCAGTGGCGAAAATCGCGACCGCACGAAGCTAACGCTCCCTGGACGTCAGGAGGAATATGTAAGGTCACTGCTGGCAACGGGCAAACCCGTTGTGTTGGTGGTCTTTGGTGGTCGTGCTCAGGTGTTGGGCGATTTGGCTGCGCAGTGCAAGGCCGTTATCCAAGCATGGTATCCTGGCGAGGAGGGCGGCAATGCCGTGACCGACATTCTCTATGGCCATGTTTCGCCTTCGGGCAAACTCAGTGTCAGTTACCCCGCCGTGGAAACCCACGACGCGCTTTGTTATAGCTATGGTGTACAGGACGACGCGCGCGTTGCCTGGCCCTTCGGCTATGGCCTTAGTTACGCCTCCTTTGCATATAGCAATATGCGTATGCCAGCGGAGGTAGCTACAACGGACGCTTCCTTCACCCTCAGCGTGGACATTAAGAACACGGGAGGGGTGCGTGCCGACGAGGTGGTGCAGCTTTATGTGTCGCCCCTCGACAATCCCTCGCAACTCAAGCCCATCCAGCTGCAGGGCTTTGCACGCGTAAGCCTAAAACCAGGGAAGAAGCAAACGCTCAAGTTCCGCCTCTATCCCGAACAACTGGGCTATTACGCCGATGGGCAATGGAATATCGCCCCAGGGCGTTATCAAGTGATGGTAGCAGCTTCGTCCAAGGACATACGCCAGGTGCGTGAACTTCGTTTGACGGGAAAGCACCACACCCAACCCTTGCGCCAGCATTATTTATCTGAGGTTATCAAGTGATGATTTTAGAGTTATAAATCACTTTTGCGCCCGTTTTGTAGTGATACAAATAGCGGGCGCTTTGCTTTCTTTTTCCTGACTTCGTCACTCATTTTTAACTGAAAATATAACTAATTGACAGGCAATGTTTTGCATCTTTGTGTCACCTAATTTCGGGTGACACGAAATGTATTTCAACTATGTTTGTCCGCAAAAAGAAATACCCATCTGGCAATATCGGAGTCATTGTTGTCGAGAAAATAGAAGGTAGGATGAAGGAACTTGTCACTATAGGCATTGCGCATAGTGCGAATGAGGTTGAAAGTCTTATCAATGAGGCAAAGGAATGGATTTCCCGTGAAAATATCCGCCGCCATCCTCAGCTTGATCTCTTCGGAGAGGAACGCGAGGCGTGCAATCGTGAGCGCGAAGAAGTCCGTCGTGTCTTGTCTAATGTTAGCAACATCCTTCTCAATGGGTGCGACCTGATATTGGATCGCACGTTTGACAGAATTGGCTTCAACAGGATTGACGACGAAGTGTTCCGCAAACTCGTGAAAGCCCGTCTTTCATATCCGACGAGCAAGGCAGCTACGGTGGAATATCTGAAAAACCACTTTGACGAGGATGTAAACC
>JAQYEW010000041.1 GCA_028723455.1 Prevotellaceae bacterium
CGCAGGCAACGGTACACGTACGTACTCATTGCCCATGATACACGGGAGGGTGGTAACCCCCTCCAGGCTGTCCGTAACGGGCATGTCCTCCACCTTGACGGCACTGCGTAATATCGCATCCTTGATTTCCCTGATCTCTTGCTCTGTCATGCTTTGCTTATATATTAGTCAATACCTCCCTTGAACGCCACCGCCGTCGCGCTGGCGAAAAAACGCCCCGTAACGAGGTCGTACATCCCGTATGTGCCGTCCGGGCTCTTGCATGGGACGAAGTCCCTCACGAGGGTATCCCCCTCGTATATCCTGTAATAGTACAGGCGTCCCGTGTGGTACAGATACTTGTTAATGCTCCCGTCGTGGTTATAGATCACGCCGCCGTACAACGGCAATCCCCTGGACAGGGACATCCCCTGACTTGACGTGGGATAGGCCACCGAGTACGTGAATCCGTTGTCCACGAAGATGACGTTCCCGTGCTCGTGCTGGCGCACCTCCAGCACATACTCCGTGTTAGGGACAATCTGACGGAGCGTGTTGTTGGCGAAGCCGCGCGACACGGTGAACGTGTCCTGCGAGTACGACCAGCGTGTGATGCCGAAGCAGTTCTGCTGCCACGTCCTGCTTGCCGTGGGATGTGCCACAAAAGTGAAATTCGGGTCCGTGAATCCGTGTGGGGACGTATTGTGCAGCACCATCGCCGTCTTCACCTTCAGCCGTATCTTCGTGGAGAGGTTAGGCACGTAGTCCGACAACAGGACAGGGCTGGCCCCTCCCGTGTAGTCCCCCTTGATGTACCTGTACTCTACGTATCCGGCGGGCAGCGTGTTCCTGCCTGTAATCAATCTCGCTCTGATTCCTATCATATTATTCTACTCCTGTAATTAACCAAACGTTATTATATACCTCTGAAACGGTGCGGTACTCCTTCACGAATAGCATCCTCATCTTCCGGACCCTGCGCTCTATCTGCACGGCCTTCAGCCCCGGCGCATTCTGTGTGCTGCTTGGCAGCACATGACCGGCGTTCCCTTGGGCGTTCATTTTTCCCAACAGGTCCACCATAAGACTCCCACGGCCGATGTACACGGTATTGTATCCGTCCGTTCCCTGGTTGGCGGTGTCTATCAGGTACAGCTCCAGCACGTGCCCGTCGTGTTCCGCACGGCTGATGTCCAGCACGGGGCTGGAGGAGTCCGCCGAGCCTTGGACGGCCACGGCGGTATCGTAGACCACGGCGTCCGTGGATGCCGCCACGATGCAGACATTGCCCGTGTCCCGCTCCGCGCCGTCCGTCTGCTGGTAGTTCGCCGCGCCCTGCGAGTTCGTCCAGTGGGGCCGGTACACCACCTGCCCGTTATCACTCACCGCAAACTCCGCGATGTGCGCCGCCCCCGTGGCCCGGTTCTTCGTCCAGAGGCGGTCGTTCTTGGCATAGTGGTACACCTCCGGGTATGCGTCCTTTTTCGCCCTCAACGCGCCAACGGAGGAGATACCATCCATAAGGTCGCTCCTCTCCACGCCGGCAAGGAATCCGTCCTGTCCGTAGTAGAGGTAATGGTTCTGCCCGTGCGCCGTATAGATGCCGTCGTTGCCGATTATCGTCTTGGAGGCCGTTACGGCCTTCAGGATGAGCTCCGCACGCACCACATACGTCTTCGCGCTGCCTGACGCGCCTATCTCCGCACCTATCTCCGCACCGTTCATCACGTCAAGGTAGAGCCTGTAGCCGCCCTTCTGCGCCGCCTTGATAACCTTGCCCGGGTCAATGTACGCCACGGAGCTGTTATCCGTGTTGCCGTTGGCGACGTCCGTGGTACTTACCTGCGAGTATACGGCCGTCTGCGAGGCGTTCTCCAGCCGTACCCTGTAACTGTAGACCTGCGGTATTATGGCGTTCCACGGAGCGTGACTTGCAGTCGGCAACAGCGAACCGTCCGCCTGCTTCTCGTATGTCGTTATCTCTATGGAGTAGCCGTTGTAGTCGCCCGTGTTCTCGTAGATTTCGCTGATGCTTCCGCTGCCCCAGAACTGCGCGTCCTTTTCCAGGGCCAGCAAAGCCCCGTCCAGCATGTCGAAACGCAGCTGTGTGCCTGCCGCCACCTCCCGGATTACGGAGAACCTCCGTGTGGCTGCCACCGTCTGCGCGTCCAGCGCCCCGACGGACCGGCTGGTCATCCTGACCCTGTCGATGCCCTCGGTATCACGCAAGGTTACCAAGCCATCGGAAACGTCCAGATTGCCCTCCACGCGCGTCTTCTCGCCCACAATACGTATAAGCCCGCGTGTGATGTCTACGCCCGTGCGCCTCATGTCGTCCGACACGCCCATTCGGATGGCCTCCCTGCTCTGCTCTATCTCGGAGTGCACGCTGTCCATGGGGGACAGCCCCCATTCGGTAGGGCTTGC
>JAQYEW010000042.1 GCA_028723455.1 Prevotellaceae bacterium
ACGCTTCCTTCCTTGGCGCGGTATTTCGATGATGGATACCGGACGCATGGCGGAGTCGGCCTTATGTACCAGTTCGTCGCCATCCATCAGTACCATGTTGGGTGCCTTTGCCAGTTCGCTTGCTGTCAGGCCGTGGAAGTCAGGCAGGCGCACTGCACTGATTACAATCTCGTTCTTCGGACTGACACGGTCGCCTAAATAACGTGCCATGTAGATACTGGTCTGGTTCAGGCCGTCCATCATCAATTCCTTGCTGTCCAAGGTCAGGCGCACCTTGCCCACACGTCCCTTGCGGATGGTGGCCGGGTAATATTCGGCTTTGAGGTAAGGGGGCAGGTGCATCAAGCGGGGTGTGAAATCTTTGTCGCCCAGGTTTGCCACGCGCAGCTCGGCCATGGGCCTGTCTCCCTTCTGCACATCATCGAACTCAATGGCATTGGTGTTGAGGCGGATGTCTCCAATGGAGATAGGGTATTCCTCCTCAATGCTGCTGATGCTGTTGCTCTCCACCACCTTGCCCGTGAAGGAAAGATAGAGAGGCTGCTCGGCGGCGTTGCTGTAAACGGCCAGTTCGCGGTAGAATGTGCCCAACATCATGGCGTCGTAAACGGCGGTGATGGTGGCGTTTTCGCCCGGTGCGATGGGAGTGGAGGGGAAACTGACGTTGATACATCCGCAACTGGGGTGCACCTCGTTGATGACGAGCGGAGCGTTGCCTGCGTTTTGCAGTTTGTATTCTACGGTCTTGGGCATCTGGAACATCATTTCACCCAGTTTTCTGCTCTCTGCATCCACCTTGATTTTGGGTTGTGCCCAAGCGGCGGCGGATAAGGCCAAAGCAGATAAAAACAGATATTTTCTTTTCATTCGGTTGTTGTTTTCCTTTGTCTTTATTTTACTTCTATCACGTGGTCGGCGTCGCGTCCCTGGAATTCGGGGGCCAGGGTGCATTGTATGCGGCTAATGCCCGTGTGATAGCGTCCGGGACGTTCCACGTAATAGTCTTGTTGGAGGCGATAGTGGCCGCGGGGAATGCTGAGAATATGGTAGCGCAGCTCGCTGTCCATAACCTCGAGGTAGTAGCATAGGCCGTCCTGCCAATGCAGTCCGGAGCGTTGTTCCACGGGCTCCAGCGTTGCGGGGCGTGGGATGATTACGCTTACATATTCATAATCGCCGTCGGCCATGATGCGCTGTGTGAGTGTGATGCGGTTGCCGGCTTGTGCATTCGTGGGTATGCTTTGCCGTACGGCCAAGCCCGTGGTGTCAGCGTCCGCTTGGGTATAGGGTTGGCGGAAGGTGGCGTAGGCTGCGCCCCAACTTTGTCCCTTACTCATTTTTTGCAGGCGCAACTTCGTGGGCAACTGTGTGGCATCCATGCTGTCGCGTGCATAGCCCAGGGTGTTGTCTGCGGCGATGATATTTGTGGGAACGCTCTTTCCTTGTTGCCACAACTGCAATACATCACGGGCAATCTGTGTTTCTTTCTGCTGGCCGTGCATAAGGGCGAAGATGGCATTGACGCTGCGGATGGGCGTGTCCCATACTTGCGTACGCTTTTGCAGGAGCAGGTGCTGGCGCATGCCGCCCAGTTCCTTGCTCTGGGGAACTAAGGTCTGCAGGGCCTCCATCAGTTGTACATGAATATCCAGCTTGCGGTCGATGCTGCGGAAGGGGCCTTGGGGATATTCAATGTAGGTGCCTTTGAGGGGAGCGCTTACCAAACGTGGGCGGAAGGCTTCAATCATGGCGTGCGCCTTGCGGTCCAGTCCTTGCCGGTGCAGCACGATGGCCGCCAGGGCTTGACATTCCAAATCCAGATTCTCGGGTTTCAGGTCCTTGGTGATGCTTAGCAGACTGTCCACCTTGGCTTGCTCGCCGCGTTGCAGCTTGACCTGCGTCGCTTGCACCACGTAGAGCGTGCGCAGAACGTCGCTGCCCCACAGCAGGCGGACGCGGCTGCGTTCGTTCAGCAGATAGCGGACGATACCCGTCAGCAGCCCGCCGTCCTGCGCCTTGCCCGTGAGCATTTGCAGGCGTGCCAGTTGGAAACCTACCTCAAGGCTCATGTAACGTGAGGAAGGCATGCCGGGATACCAGGCGATGCCGCCATCGGCATGTTGCATATCGCGCATACGCAGGAGCAGGGCTTCTGTGCTGTCCTCGGCCTCCACGCCCAATTCCTTGGCCAGAACCTGCGCGTAATAGGCGGCGGTGATGGACAGGATATCACCACGGTACTTGCTCGCTAAGGCAGGCAATGCCTGAAGGGCCAACTGTTCCGGATGGCTGGTATATTCCACGACGAGGCTGCGATTTTGCGCATTGTCGGGGAAAAGCTGTTTCAAATCGAACTGATAAGCGCCTGCTTCCGGAGCGGTGATGGGAAGGGTGTTCACCATTTCTTCCGTTGCTGGAAATACGCTGAGGCGGTGCTGCTCGCCGTCCGTACCCTCTTTGCCTTCTACGCTCCAGCGCACCAGGATATCCCTTTCGTCCTCCTTATTATATATAAAGGAGAGGGTGGTGTCGGCTTGAGCGGGCAAGGCAAGGCTGACACGCTGGGTGAGGACAGCCTTGCGGCTTTCTGCGTCCAATACTTGTAAGGTGGCAGAAACGTGTTGCTCCTTATTGCTGTTGTTCGTCAGGCTTCCGCGTAGGATGGCTTGGTCGCCGGCACGCAGGAAACGTGGCAGACGGGCTTGAGCCATCACGGGTTTTTGAGCCACGATGTCGCGCCCAAAGGTGGCGTGCATCAAGTCTTGCGTATGGGCTACGGCTTTCAACCGCCACGTCGTGGCACTTTGGGGCAGGGTAAACTCCATGACGGCCTGGCCCTGAGCGTTGGTGCGGATACGCGGATTGAAATAGGCCGTCTCCTGGAAGTTCTCGCGCAAGGGAAGGGCAGCGTCTGTGTCTGACTCGGGCTTGCCGTACCCTCTTATGGAAACAGACTTGTTCTTTGCTTCCTCCATGCTTTCACTTTGTGTTGCAGCAAGAGGTGCGGCATCCAGCGTCATCGTGGCAGCGGCGCGCGATGCCTTGTACATACGTAGGGGAGTGCCCAACGCACTTGTCTCGTAAAGCATGGGAGCGTCAGCCTCGAACCACTGTTCGTCAAGGTGTGCGTCGTGGTTCTTCAGCTTTTCCTTCTTGCGCTTCTGAAGATAGGTTTCAAATAGCGAACCCGTAGCGGGGTAGGTTAGGTTGTGGTAGCCGATGCCATGAAGCCAATGGCCGAGCGTTACGTTCAGCGCCAACTGATGGCGCTGGATACGATCCAGACTGGCATCGTAGACCGTAGCCAAAACATTGGCCCGGGCAGGATGTCCGTCGGGACGGGTCAGGGTCAACTTCCACTGCTCTCGTGCTCCGGGTTGTGTCAGGTCACGGAAACTGTCCCACCGCAGCTGCAATCGCGTGTCGGGTCGAGCCAAACGGATCTCTTGCGAGTGGATGTAGGTCTTTTCGCCTAAGGTGGTGGCGAAGGTGGCAACAAGTCCGTCGCCGTAGCTGTCCTTATAGGCAAGGGGAAGGGCGGTCTTGCCTTGGCGAATGTTCAATAAGGTGTCCATGACCACTTCTCCCTTTGCGCTGAGCGTGTAATAAACCCATGCCTGGGGGCGAGTAGTGCTCAGAACAAGTTCCGTCGGATGTTGTGCGTCAAAACTATCTCGGGGACAAGTCACCAGGAAAGTGCTGTCCGCCTTCTCGGGCTGCGGACGATAGGGGCGCAGCGTAAAGGAACGCTTGGCCTCTTGCTGTTCGCCGTAACTGGCAAGGACGTTCAAGACAACCTGAAGCGAGTGCTTTGTGGTGTCGTTGGGGACGCTGACGCTGAAATGACCGTTTGCGTCCGTGCTGACGGTGTCGTTGTAGGTCTGTGTGGCCGTGTTGTGTGGGCGATACCAAAAGCTTTGCAGTTGGCTGTTGGCTGATACACGTGCGTTGCGCAGAGGCGTACCGTCGAAGCGTACTGCTGTACCGCGGAAGGTAAGGCTGTCAGGCGTGCGTTGCAGGCTGTCCGCCAGTTCCACACTGAATGTGGGGCGTTTGTAGTGCTCCACGCGCAGCGTGGTGCGGTACTCGCCTTGCAGATAGATGGACCATGTGCCCAGGCGGCGGTTGGTGGGAAGTTGGAATGTTGCGTCGAAAACGCCGAATTCGTCTGTGGCCACAGTCTTCTGTTCCACTTCCTTGTATTGTGCATCACGCAGTACGAGGGTAACGCTGTCGCCGGCTTTTGTACGCATCTCCCATCCTCTTTGTTCATAGACGATGCCACCCACTTTCACTTCCTGTCCGGGGCGGTAAACGCTGCGGTCGGTGTAGAATTGTGTTCGGCGCTGGGTGTTGTACGGCACGTATCCCCCCGTACGGTAGTATGTCAAGTGTTGGATGCCGAGGTTTCGCTCCTCTTCGTTGCTCAGGCGGATATACACTGGCTGGTAGTAACTGCCCTTACGCGGGACGTTGATAATCACGCTGCCCAGGGCATTCGTGCGTTGGCGTGCAAAGGCCAATGTATCGTCATCGGAATGGAACTGTTCTACCAGCACGCCCTGTTGGGGCTTGCCGGTCTCACGGTCTACGACAAGGACGCGCAACTGCCCCTCCGGCAACCATTGGGTCAAGAGTTGCAGACGGCTGACCATCATCTCCTGCTCCAGTTTCTGAACCTTTGTCTTTGTTTTCACACGCGGTTGGGGCAGGAACCACAACTCGTGTTTTCCCAATACCAAAGGAGCATGCCATTGGATGGTGTCTCGTGTGCGTTCGACATCGCTTCGTGTGGTATCGAAAGCGTGGCTACCTTCCTGCCAGCTTACGCCGCTTAGGTTGTTCGCCTCGAACTGCCAGTCGTAGGTCTTGCCGGGATACAGCAGCGTTGGCCCTGTCCATTGGAAAGTGGGGTCCGTGAGTGCCAGCAATCTGTTTTGCAGGCGCTCACGGCCTTTGTAATTGGCATAGCGTTTGAGACCCTCCGTCAGATAGGCTTTGCGCTGTTCCTGGCTCAGTCCCTCACATTCGCTCAGGTGGATGTACACCTCCGCCGCATCAGGCACGTCCTGATAGCGGTCGCGCACCTTGTGTAGCTCGCGCTCCATCTGCAAGACAGGCGTGGTGCTTTCAAGCAAGGAATCCAGCACGATGGAGAAGGCGGCACGGCGGTTGCCCTGACGCTCATAGTGCCGAATCATCCATCCCGTAGAGGGAATGCCGGGCAGCGTGTCGCAGACCTGTGCGCCTAACGAGTTGCGTGCGGTCTGCCAAGCCAGATAGAGCATATCTTCGGCCATGGGATTGTCCTTACCGCCCAGTACGGTCAGCGGCCTCCAGTCCTTTACCTTCATGTTGCCAAGCATGTCGGGCTGCGCTAAGGCTTCACGGAAATTAGCGTGGCTGAGTTGTTCGAAGCGCTCGTGCCCGGCATATTGTGCCATATAGCTGCGCTCGATATATAGCTTGCCTAAGGCCAAGGCGGTCATGGCCCGTTCCTGTGGCGTGGCTGCCGCGGCTTTGTAGGCCTCGATGCGCTGGATACGCGGATATACGCTGTCGGGGTGTGTCTGCTCGATGCTGAGCACGTCGCCCAAAAGCGTTGTCAACGATTTGGCAGGCTTCGCTGCTGCCAGTGTGGATAGCGAGAAGGTAAGTAGGACAAGAAGGTCTCTCATTTGCTGTTGGTGTTATTTTGCGGGAATCTCTTCCAATACTTGACGGAGGAAGTCCCAGAACTTGGCTACGGACTCGATGTCGCAACGCTCGTTGGGGGTGTGGGGGCTGCGCAGTGTGGGGCCGAAGCTTACAGGGTCCATGTTGGGATAAACGGCGCAGATGATACTGCACTCCAAGCCTGCGTGGCAAACCTCCACCTTGGCGGGAGTATCTGGATACATCTTGTTGTACACCTCTACCATTTTTGCCGTGATGGGGCTGTCGAAGTTGGGCTGCCAAGCACCGTACTGACCGCTGAAGTCCACCTTCATGCCTGCCATCGAGAAGCAAGCCTCGTGTCGCTCCTGGATATATTCCATCATGGTGTCGTTGCTGCTGCGTGCCAAAACCAGAATCTTTACATTGCCGTCCTGGATATTCACGATGCCTAAGTTCGAACTGGTTTCTACAACAGAGGGGATGGAAGGGATGTAGCGCAGTACGCCGTCATGACAAGCCGTGATGGCGTTCACAACGTTGTCCTGGATTTCCTGGGGCATGACAGCCTTGGGCATTTCTGTTGGCTCAACGCTCAGGCTGATACCCTCCTCAATGCCACGGTACTCGTCCTGGAACACCTGCTGGCAGTATGCAACCAGGTCCTTCAAATCCTCGGCGTTCTCTTTGGGAAGGGTAAGGACAACTTCTGCGCTTGAGGGAATGGCGTTGCGCATATTGCCGCCTACCCACGAGGCCAGGAGCGCGTCGTCGTCCTGAATGGCTTGGCGCACTACGCGCGCCATCAGTTTGTTGGCATTGGCGCGGCCTACGCAGATCTCCAGTCCGCTATGTCCGCCCTTCAAGCCCTTCAGGGAGATCTTAAAGGCAGCGTCGCCTTGCTCCGTTTCTTGCTCCTTGTATCCCAGGCTCATGTTGATGTTCACGCCGCCGGCGCTGCCGATAACAAATTCGCCCAGCGTCTCGTTGTCGATGTTCAGGAGGATGTCGCCCGTCAGCGTGTCAGCCTTCAGGTTCATCACGCCGTACATGGAACTTTCCTCATCGGCGGTGATCAGTGCCTCCAGCGGGCCGTGCTTCAGGTCCTTACTTTCCATCACAGCCATGATTGCAGCCACGCCGATGCCGTCGTCGCTACCCAAGGTCGTGCCTTTTGCCTTCACCCAACCGTCCTCAATGTAGGTCTCGATGGGGTCATTGACGAAATCGTGCGTGCTTTCCTTTGTCTTCTGCGGCACCATGTCCATGTGCGCTTGCAGCACGGCTGTCTTGCGGCCTTCCATACCAGGTGTGGCGGGTTTGCGCATGACGATGTTCTCGGCTGTATCCTTCCATGCCTCGATACCGCGTTCCTTGGCCCAGTTCAGCAGAAATTCCTGAATTTTCTCCAGATGGCCGCTTGGACGCGGAACTTGGGTCAGGAGATAGAAATTATGCCACATGGCTTTGGGCTCGAGGTCTTTGATGGTCTTTTCCATAAGTAGTTGCTTTTTGTTAGTTTGGTTCTGATACTACAAAAATAGCCCTTTTCCTTGACATAAAGGCAAAGGGCAGGATTAAAAAAAAATAATTAAGGTTGAAAGTGCGTATCAGAGTCGAAAATTTCATAACTTTGCTTTGCAGCACTTAAAACCTAACGCCTATGCTACGAATAGTGAAGACCTGTCAGAACGAGTTTGAGGCCGAGCTTGTCAAAGGCCTTTTGGCCGATATCGGTGTGGAGTGTATTCTTCAAGGCAAGAATATGTCTCAGATTTATGGCGGTATCAATGCCATGAGCGTGAATGTCCTGGTGAATGAGCGTGATTATGATAGGGCGCTTGCTCTGATTTCCGATACGAAGCAGTAGGCTTTTCAGTTGCGTTTCTTTGTAAACGCCAGCCACCCCATAGCCAGCAAGCCCAGAACCACCACCAGAAGGGTTTGCAACGTATGCACGATAAGAACGAACATCGCGCCTTGGCTGCCGGCCACGCCGTAGAGCACAAGGACGGTCTTCACGGCGAAATGCCAAGAGCCGGCTCCGTTGGGCGTAGGTACCAGCACGGCGAAGCAGCCGACCATGAAAGCCACCAAGGCGGGCAAGGGGCCTAAATTCTCCGTATAGTCAAAGCAATAGAACGTGAGATAGAAATGCAGGAAATAGGCCACCCATATCCCCAGGCTGTAGAATACGAATATCCCCGGATGGCGCACGCCACGCACGCTCAACATACCTGTCAGCATCCCTTTCGCCACACGGCTGGCATGTTGCGTAAGTTGCAGTCTGCGTGCCAAAAGCCATAGCGTTGCGATGGCTACCACGCCACACACGGCCGTAACCACATAGCCCATCGTTGTAAACCCGCCTATCATGCTTGTGAGCGACATGCCCGTTTGCGTCATGAAATCCGAGAAGACAGGAATCTGCGTGGCTACGGTAATGAGAGTAAGCAGGAGAATGATGGCCATGTCCAGCACGCGCTCGCTGACCACCGTGCCAACGCCCTCGGAGAAGGGGATTCCTTCCCATCGCTTTAGTGTGCCGCAACGCAGAAACTCACCGATACGGGGCACGGCAAGGCTGCTTGCGTAGCTCAGGAAGATTGCGTTGACGCAGGTGCTTAGTCTTACACGTTTGCCCATGGCTTGCAACATCTGTTGCCAACGTGTGGCACGGAACACCTGGGCCAGGATGCCGAAAGGCATGCTCAGCACCATCCATTTCCAGCGCATCTCTGTGTTGACGGCGCGCTGAACGTCTTCCCATGCCGTGCCACGATACATCCACCACATGATGGCACTTGCCAAAAGGAGCGAGAGAACAACTTTGGTTGTATTGTTTACGTGTATTTTCAATTTATTCTGTATCTTTGCGCTACAAAAGTAATATAAAAAATCAAGGATGAGACTGGTAAAGCCAAAAAAGTTCCTCGGGCAACATTTTCTGACCGACCTAAGCATCGCCATGGACATCGCCGATACTGTGGATGCCATGCCCGAATTGCCTGTCTTGGAAGTGGGTCCCGGCATGGGCGTGATGACGCAGTTCCTGATTCAGAAGCCACGCCCCTTGAAGGTCGTGGAGATTGATTTCGAGAGCGTGGCCTATCTGCGCCGGCAATATCCCCAACTGGAGGAGCATATCATCGAGGATGATTTCCTGAAGATGCACCTCGAGCATACCTTCGACGGCCGGCCTTTTGTCTTGACGGGCAATTATCCCTATAATATTTCCAGTCAGATTTTCTTCCGCGTGCTGGATTACAAGGAACTCATCCCCATGTGCACGGGCATGATTCAGAAGGAAGTGGCCGAGCGCATGGCCGCCATGCCAGGCTCGAAGACCTATGGCATATTGAGCGTGCTGGTGCAGGCGTGGTACCATGTGGACTATCTGTTCACCGTTCACGAGCACGTCTTTAATCCTCCTCCCAAGGTGAAGAGCGCCGTAATCCGCATGACACGCAACGCTGTAACCGATTTGGGTTGCGACGAGGCCCTGTTCCGCCGTGTGGTGAAGACTACCTTCAACCAGCGCCGAAAGACCCTGCGCAACAATATCAAGCCTCTTTTGGGAGAACTGGGGCTGGAGAGTGCGGCTTTCCTTCAGGACGATCTTTTCAACAAGCGTCCCGAGCAACTGAGTGTTCAGCAATTCATTGACCTTACGAACCTTATCGACCATGCAAAAAAGAATCTATAAGACGTGGCTGCTGGCTTCCGCTTTTGCGGCAGTCAGCCTTACGGCCGGCGCGAAGAGCCTGGTCCTGGAACTGAGTAACGGACTGCGTGTGTTCTACAAATTGGGTGGCGAAGTCAACCCTCAGCTGGTGATTGCTGACGACGGCTCCTTTACGCTCAACACCCAGGAGTATTCCTTTGCCGATGTGGCCTGTTTCCGCATCAGCGCTACCGACTATGACGGCGAGAATGGCACCGTGGATGCCATTACTGTCGTTCAAAGTGATGGGAAAGAGTTGTCGGAAGCCTCTCTTTACAGTCTGGATGGTAAGCGTCTGGGCAGGATTGGTGATCTGGAACGCCAGCAGCGAGGCACGTATATTATCCGGAGCGATGTGAAATCCTTCAAGGTTACCAAGCGATGAAAATTCTCCATACACTTCTTACTTTGGGCCTTTTGACGACGACGGGTGCGCAAACAGTAATGGCCCAGCACCCCGACAGCCTTTGGTATCGTTACGACGACCGCTTTATGCCCAACCGCGTGTGGGACATCAGCGAATATGATACGATCGTTTTTAAGAACTCTCTGATGACGCTCACCAAGAAGGACGGCAGCGGACGCCGCAGTTTGGGCTACATGACTTCAACGCCCGGTCGGTTCCAGTTTTCCGACCCCGGACGTATCCTTTACAAGCCCTCGTCCATGAACGTGGACTTTACAAACGACAACAGCCAGTGGAGTTTCCGGCGTTCCAAGGAGAGCGAACACTTCGTTTGCTTTTGGGAAAAGGGGAGCACGGCGGACATCGATTACATCTTGCAGACAGCCGAGCGTTCGTGGGACGTGTACGCAGGCCCTCTGGGCTTTGTGATTCCGGGCAAAAGCAGCACAGACACCTATAAAATACTGATTCGGGCCTATAATACCAACAACTGGATAGCCAGCGGCAGCGGCGAGGACCTCAAGGTAGGAACGCTGAATCTGTCGCCCGGTGCAGCGCGTGCGCGTGGCGGACACACCGTGGCGCACGAGGTGGGGCATACGTTCCAGTACCTGACGAATGTGGATTGTGGTGCAGATGACCAGCATGGCTTCAACTACGGGCTGGGTCCCAATGGCGCCGGCGGCAATGGTTTCTGGGAGGACTGTGCGAATTGGATGGCCTATAAAGTGTATCCGGAGCGGCAGTTTACCGATGGCGAGTACTTTGAGGGTTACATGGCCCGCCACCACCAAAACCTGATGCACGAGGATGCGCGCTATTACAACTGCTTTTATCAGGACTTCCTTTGCGACCGCTTTGGCCGGGATTTCATTGGCCGCCTGTGGCGCGAGAGCATTCGTCCCGAGGATCCCGTGGACGCCATCAAGCGTCTTCAAAACCTCAGTCATGAGGATTTCAACGCCCTCATGTACGATGTTTTTGCCCACATGGCCGCTTGGGACACGCCCGGTATCCGCGAGGCAGCGAAGAACCGTGTGGGGAGCCATCCCATGCGCCTGCACAGCGTGGATGTGGATGGAGAGGAGTGGTATCAGGTGGACAGCGCACATTGCCCGCAGAACTATGGCTATAACATCACGCCCCTGCGCCTTCCGGCCAAGGGCAGTGCCGTGGAGATTGATTTCCAAGGTCTCAAGAACGCCCCGGGATACCGCCATGTCGAGACGGCAAAGGGCGGTTGGCGCTGGGGATTGGTGGCGCAGCGTGAAGACGGCAGCCTGGACTATCAGCCGATGCAGAGCGGTGAGACAGGGACCGTTACCTATTCAGCCACTGATGATTTGAAGAACCTTTGGCTGGTGGTAATGGGTGCTCCCACCCAATGGTGGCACCATGAATGGGACAACAATGCAGCCAACGACGAGCAATGGCCCTATCGCATTCGCACACGCGGCACCAGTCCCGTGGGTATTCTGCATACCTTTACCGATGCCGATTTCTCCGCCGACTACCAACGCCGCAACGACACCCTTGTGGTTCATGCCCGTTTGGCATACAGTGCCGGCAGTTACAGCAGCGTAACCGTTCAGTACGACATGGATGCCATCTCACAAGTCTTGGGTATCAGTACGGAGAAGCTGAAGGGCGTGAAAGCCAGCGCGACGGCCAATCCTCGCTTTGTTGGTATCAGCAAGAGCGGCACGACCACCAGCACCACAACCACCAGCACCAGTTCCGCCACGGTTTTGGGGCATTGGTTCAGCACCGGCGGCTACGTAACGGGATACGACTCCTCCGCCGCTATCTTTGCCGAGATGACTCCCGTTGACTTCAAGTGCAAGGTGGGGCAGTACCCGGGCCGCCTGCGTCAAGGGCAGACCTACGTCGTCCGCCAAGGCATTGTCTATAAGGACGAGCACGACAAGACCTACCGCTGCACCATCGAGGTACATCTGGAGGTGTTCTGACTCTGGAAACCTCAACTTTTTCTTTATTCTTTTTGTCGTTAACGCAAAAATACATAATTTTGCAGAACGAGTTAAATAGACACTAAGTACAAATCATTATGGACGACTATTACGCGGATAATTTGATGCTATTGTAGGGACCGGGCGCGCCAGGCGATGCCTCCTCCCAATGCTTAGGACTATCATTTTTATCCAACCAGCCCAAACGACGGAGGATTTATCCCGATGCGAACATTCTGGAAAACAAAGCATGGTCTGCGTACCATCGACACATGGGAACCCGATTGCTGGGTTCAAGTTACCTGCCCTTCTCAGGAAGATACCGATTTTCTGGTTCAGAAACTTGGTGTGCCTGACTACTACGTAAGCGATATCGCCGATACCGACGAACGTGCGCGTTACGACGTGGACGACGGATGGGTTCTGATTATTCTGCGTATTCCCTATGTCAAGGAAGTGCGCTCGCGCACACCCTTCACCACCATCCCCATGGGTATTATCATGCGGGGCAATGTGTGCGTTACCATCTGCAATTACGAGACCAACATGATGATTGATTTCGTCAGCTATCAGCAGAAGCGCGGTTTGGGCTTTGTGGATGGCGTGGACATGACGTTCCGCATCTTCCTCTCCAGCGCGGTATGGTATTTGAAGCGTCTGAAACAGATAAGCGCACTGATTGACAAGAGCAAGCAGAACCTGGACCGCAATGTGGATAACGAGGACCTGATCGGATTGAGCCGCTTGCAGGACAGCCTGACATACTTCATTACCTCCATCCGTGGCAACGAGAACCTGCTCTCGAAACTGAAATTCAAGCTGCCCGTTGACGAATTGGATGCCGACCTGATCGAGGACGTGAGCATCGAGATGACGCAGGCACGCGAAACCACCGCCATTTATTCCAACATTCTGGACAGTACGCTGGACACCTATGCCAACGTCATCAACAACAACATGTCCAAGGTGATGAAGATCCTGACCAGCATCTCCATCATCATGATGTGCCCCAATATGATCAGTGGCCTCTTTGGCATGAACCTGCTCAATGGCATGGAAACATGGGCATGGGGATTCCCCGTGGCCCTGCTCATCAGTATTCTTGTTACCGTCATCTTCTGGTGGTACTTCAAACGAAAATCGTGGTTCTAAACAACGGATAACGAAACCAGTAAACATAACTAAAACAACTAATCTATCTTGATTATGGACACTCTTGATCAGACCCCCCAGGCTGAGGCTCCCGTAGCAGAACCTGCTGCCGTAGCCGTTGAGACCCCTCTGCAGGAAGCGGAGGACACCAACATCCCCTTGATGAAGACAAAGGAGGAAGTCGTGGCTCGCGCCCAAGAACTTGCCGCCGCTGAAGAGGTGGCGGACAAACAGGAGCTGGATCTCCTGAAGCAGCTCTATTACCGCTATCATCATGCCGATGCCATGGCCTTGCGCCAGGAGTTCATCGACAACGGCGGCGATGCACAACAGTACGTTCCTGCCATTGACCCCACGGAGGAAGCCTTTAAGGAGGCGTTGCAGACCATCCGTCAGCGTCGCACTGATGCCTTGCTGGCTCAGGAGAAGGAACGCCAGGACAACCTGCTGAAGAAGCAGGCGGTGATTGAGAAGATCAAGGCCCTCGCCACCACCCCCGACGAGGCTAACAATAATTATGATGCCTTCCGCCAGCTGCAGAGCGAATGGAAGGAAATAGGCGCCGTGCCCGCCGAGGCCGTTACCGATGTGTGGAAGAGCTATCAGCTTTATGTCGAGCAGTTCTATGACATGCTGAAGCAGAACCACGAGATGCGTGTCTACGATTTCCAGAAGAATCTGGAAGCCAAGACCATCCTCTGCGAAAAGGCCGAGCAGCTGCAGGAGGAGGCGGACGTGGTAAAGGCGCTGAACAAATTACAGACCCTGCACCAGGATTGGAAAGAGATAGGTCCCGTAAGCAAGGACCTGCGCGAATCCCTGTGGACACGCTTCAAGGACGCCAGCACCATCGTGCGCAAGCGCCATCAGGATTATTTCGAGAACCGCAAGGCACAGGAAGAGGAGAACTTGCAGAAGAAGACCGCCCTGTGCGAACAGGTGGAGGCTATCCAGACCGATGGGCTGAGCACCTTTGCGCAATGGGACGAGACCACGAAGCAAATTCTGGAACTTCAGGCACAGTGGAAAACCATCGGTTTCGCTCCGCAGAAGCAGAACAATCAGATTTTCGAGCGTTTCCGCGCCGCCTGCGACAAGTTCTTCACGCTGAAGCATGAGTACTTCCAGAACGTGAAGGGCAGCCTGCAGGAGAACCTGGAGAAAAAGACCGCCCTGGCAGAGCAGGCCGAGGCTTTGAAGGACAGTACGGAATGGCGCAAGACCACGGACGCCCTCGTAGAGTTGCAGAAGCAATGGAAGGAGATTGGTGCCGTGCCCCGCAAGGTCAGCGACCAACTGTGGAAACGTTTCACCAGCGCCTGTGATGCTTTCTTCGAGGCGAAGAAGGCAGCCCAAGGCCCCCAGCGTGCCGAGCAGAACGAGAACCTGGAGAAGAAGCAGGGTATCATTCAGCAGCTCAAGGACCTCCTGGAGCAGACGGAGGAGAACGCCGCGCAGGAGGTGCGCCGCTTGCAGCAGCAATGGAACGAAGTGGGTCATGTGCCCATGCGCGAGAAGGACAGGGTATATGCCCAGTACCACGAGGTGGTGGATGCCCTGTACAAGAAATTCAATCTCAGCCAGGCCCAGCGTCGTTTGAGCAGTTTCAAGAACGCCCTGAAGGTAACGGCGGAGAAGGAGGGCAGCAACCTGGTGCGCGAGCGCGATCGCCTGCAGCGTGCCTTCGAGATGATGAAGAACGAGATCCAGACCTACGAGAACAACCTCGGCTTCCTGAGCGTAGGCAGCAAAAAGGGCAACAGCCTGGTACTGGAAATCCAACGTAAGGTGGATAAGCTGAAGGGCGAATTGAACCTGCTGGCTGAGAAGATCAAGGCCGTAAACCAGGAGATTCGCAAGGAACAGAAATAAGCCGTTTTCAGCGTTTATTTAGTCCTCAAAAAAAACATATAGAAGAAACGGACAAAACTAATACTTGTTTTGCCCGTTTCTTCTATATGTTTTTTGCAAATTAACTATATGTTTTTTTGCGTGCGCTTTGTCTCAAGAGAATATAAACGTTTGCTTTCCCGGTGTTGGAGGCAAAGCAGCGCGTCGCAGACAAGGGATGAAGCCGTCAGCGACACAGCGCAATCTTGAATGTACTGCGGCGTTTGCCGGCTGTAACGCTAACCGCATAGGTGCCGTTGCAGAGATGGGCAAGACTTATGGAGGACACGGAAGTTGCGGCTGCCACGCGGCGTCCGCTCATATCATGGACCGTGATGGCGTCAATGCCTGAACTGTCTGACAGACGCAACAAGCCGTCGCGGAGCGTGAAACCAAGCGGAGCGTCAGCCTGCCGTGTGTCGGCAATCGTGGTTGTCGGGTCTGGGGTAATTGGCTTTGGAAGCACCTTCAGGGGCACTTCGGCCAGTGTGGAATAGACAATGGAATTGCCGCTGCGGTCGTTCCTCGTCAGCACAAGGTTATAATCGCCTTCGTCCAGATACACCTCTCCGCCAGCAATCACAGCTTCTTGGGTATTCTTTTCGAGCAACACTTCAAACTCCTTGAACTTATGTACAATCTCTCTCTTGTCTTCTGACATGACGTGGAGTTGCAGATAAGCGAACGAACCCTTGTAGCTTCCGCTTGCCATGGACTCCATGTTGATGGTTACATGTAGCGGCTGGTCTTTGTAGGACTGATAGCCGGCAGAATCAAAACCGGCTGTTAAGGCCGCCTCGTAGAACACCGCATCCCTCAGCAAGAGGCTCTGCGTGCCGAGAATGTCGGAAGGAATGATGGTCGCTTCATCGCTCAGTCCGTTGGTGGCGTCGTAGGTAATGGACGCAAAGCATTGCTCCTGACCGGTCGGAGGCGTATATTCCGCAATGTACTGCTGCGATTCTCCCGGCTCCAAATGTATGGACATGGTACGCTTCTTCACCAGGTCTTTGGCAAGGGGCTGTGTTTTGTCCGGTTGCTCAAGACTGAAATAGACCGATACGTAAGAGGAATAAGCCGTTTCGCCGAGGTTGGTCAGCGTGAACGTGAGCGTGTTTTTCTTTCCTGCGAAAAGGTATTGCTTGTCGGCTTCGACTGCCAGCTTGGGAGTGCTCTTCTCTTCTTCGGACGAGAATCTGCCGTTAACATTGGAAACGGTAACAGCGGAGTTGAAGTATCTGCCTACGGGTATCTCCTGCCAGACATTCTGCCCTTTGGGCGAGAAGATAGGAAACAGCGTGAAGCTGCCTTGCGGTATGCGTTCGGGCAAAAGCCTTACTTCAATCTTGTTGTAGGTGAACTCTTTGGCTATGCTCCATGCCGAGGGCTGCCCTACGTTGATGATATTCCCCTTTTCGTCACGTATGCCTAAGGAGAATTGGGCTTCTGTCTCTTCGTATGATTCCAGGCGTAAGCCCCTGATGTCAAACTTGGGATAGGCGTCGGTATAATCTGATGTCTTGGTCAGGGCTTTTGCAAGGAAGATGTAGTCCGGCTGCTGCTTGGATATGCTCCCTGCGGGAGCAATGCCTATGATGGCTTGCAGGTCGACGACAAATGCCCCTATGCCGCCTCCGCCTATGCCTCTTGTCTGCGGAGCGAGCAGCGAGAATTTGAAAAAGCCGTCGGCCTGGCCGTTCCAACCCCAGTTGATGTGATAGTAGCCTTTGCCGTCATATCCGTCACACACGAAAGCATGACCGCTTTCGGCGGCTACAGCGTCAAGATATACCGGCCGGTTGGAGGCAAGTTCGTTATATATAATATCCTCCCATTCCTGTGCGCTTTTGTTCATACGCCGGACGAGTTGGGCTTCGGGATAGTCGAAATTCTGGTGCAAGGCCTTTAGGGCGTTCGCGCCCGAACTGCTGCTCATCGCCAGCGAATACTGCATTCGGCATGCGGCTCCTATTTCGTAGAGGAGCAGGCCTACGGCATTGTTTTCTTCGTAGGTATAGCTCCCGTCGGGCGCATACTGCGGGTGCATCATATCCCATTGATACGCCCCGTTTTCTCCCAATACAATGTTCTTGCCCGGCTTGAAGAAGTTGTCAAACTTGTAGTAGGCATTGCCGTGGGCTTGCCGGGGATGCCTGTGATGGTACATGATCTGCGCCAGTGCCGTGGCAACGCATCCTGTTACGGCATGTTCGGAATCTATGAGAGGCGTCATGCTGTTGAAAGGCATGCCCTGCCCCCACTTGACGTCATTCAGCAAGGGTGCTATGGGCTGTCGCAGGGTGTTTGATGTGCTTGTCTCGGAACGCTGCTTGGCCTGCGACATCTTTTTCTGACTGCCGGCAGCCTCCGCGACGGACTGTCCCATCATCCGCAATACGGTTTTCAACTGGGAGGGCATGGAAGAGCCGTCAAACACAGCTTGTGGCGAATAGCCGGCCACGGGGTCGACGGCATCATCAGCCGCTATGATGACATAGCCCTGTCCTGACTGCGGGGTGAATACATACAACAATGGTTCGTGCCCACTGTCGTTGTCATTAAGAAGCGTGTATGCGAGTTGAAGTTTTGAGGCTTGCGCTTCCTTTCGTCGGGTTTTCCGCTGTGCGCCGTCTTTCCAGGCTGATCCTTTTTTCAGCAGTCCGCTTTGCTCGGCATACTGCCTTGCAAGTGCGACGTCTATCGGATTGCTCCATACAAAGAGCGATTGCAAACTAATTAAACAGAGGGAAAAAAGTTTCAGTGGTGTGATTTTCATTATCTTTATATCTTTATTTATCTGCAAAGATAGTCAATCTTGCGGAATTTTTCACGGTTCCCACGTAATAACACAAAAAGCCGCAAGCGGATGAACTTGCGGCTTTTTGTGAATCTAAGGTTGTATGAACGGACTGACTGTATGTTTTGCGCATGCGCTTTTATCTTACCAGGGCACTTACCACGGCACCCACAACGGCTGCACCCACAACGGCCTTGCCAAAGGTGCTCAAGGGGCGGCTGTAATAGTAAGAGGGCGTGATGTAGTAGTCGTAGCCGTACCAGCGTCCGTTGCGGTGATAGTGCCAGCGTCCTCCGCGATAGCGCACGCGGTCTTCGTAGCCACGGATGTCATAACGGTCATAACGGTCATATCTGTCATATCCGTTGTAGCGTGCGTAGCGGTCCATGCGGTCCTGACGGTAATCCATTCGATTCTGACGATAGTCCATGCGGTCCTGACGGTAATCCATGCGATCCTGACGATAGTCCATGCGGTCCAAGCGATCGTCTTGCCTGTCCTGCCTGTCCTCTACGTCATAGAGTCGGTCCTCCAGTTGGTTGACGCGGTCCTCCAGACGACCTGTATTACTGTTGAAATATACCTCTCCACGGTCCTGGCGGTCATAACGACCATAGCGGTTGTTGCGGTAGCGGTTATCCGCATGGGCAGTTACGGTACTCATCATGAGTGCTGCGGCCATTATGGCAAAAAAACTTGTGGTCTTCATAGTCGTATTTTTTTGTGTTGTCAGACATCTTTGTTTTATCTCTGATGCAAAGTTACAACTGCCGCAGGAGGGAATCAAGGGGGATTTCACTAAACGGAGGGTGGGAAATCCCTATTCGATTAGTTGGTAATAGAAAAACTGCGCCAACAGAGATGTTTTATCTCTACTGGCACAGTTGATTTTATTGTATGTAGGGGGAATGGATACTTGTTTAAATGTGTATATATCCAGTGCTTAAATATTTATTTCCATATACATTGCTCCTAAGTTCTCCGTTTACCCAAACCTTAATTGTTATCAAAGTATTTTCATCCTTGCATCTTGCGTCTATTGAAAAACCACCATATGAATAATTATTATTTTCCAACTCATATGTTGTTTCAAATATCCTTTTTATAATAATTCCTCTTTCTCCGCTATCTTTAATCCCATAAATTCTAACGGGTTCATCAGAATTAGTTTCTATTTTTATGCGAATAATGGTATTGTCATCTTTTGTGCATGCCTGACATAAAAGGAGACCTAACAGAAATATCAAGCATACTGATATTTTCTTATATACTGGTTTGATCTTTTTCATTGTACTGTTATGCCTGTAATGTTTTATTTTTACCATGTTAAATGGATTTAGGGATAATGCGAATTGTTTTTCATTTCCTGCAAAAATAAGTAAAATTTAGGGATAATCCAATTTTATCTTCCTGAAGTTATAGCAATCTTAATATTTTCAATATTATATTGTGTTTGGGAGGAATTACGGTAACTCCTGATATTTTTCGTATTTTTGCCTCGTGTATCCGATAAATTTAAATTATATTGGCATCAAGGGGTATTTGTTTTTGCCATTCGGGGGTCTAATATGTGGCTAAAGACCAAATAACATTTATGGATTATAGTAAACAATCGTTTGAACACATGTTCAAGGACAACTATCCGCACATGTATCGCATGGCATTTTCCATGGTGGGGAATGCTGACGATGCCATGGATGCTGTTCATCAGGTGTTTGCCAAAGTTTGGGAAACGAAACCACAGATAGGTGTGGATTGTATTCGTGGCTATTTGTTGGCGGCAGTTCGGAATCAGTGTCTGCACGTATTGTGTTCCAGAAAGTTACAACAACGGGTAAAGAAAGGTTTTCTGCAAGACGAAATTGCGCATGACAGTGAGCGACATGAAGAATTGTTGCAGCAACTTCGTCAGGTCATTGATAATAACCTGACGGAGCAAGACCGACGCGTTTTGAGTCTGCACTACGACGAAGAAATGACGTATGCGGAGACTGCCACAGTATTGGGCATTAGTGTGTCTGCGGTTAATAAGCATGTTACACGCTCGCTGGCAAAAATCAGACAAACTCTTAAAATTGCAAAATAAGATGGAAGATATTGACAAGAGAATAAAGATGCCCGATGTGGATGCAGAGTGGAAAAAGTTTGAACACGAAGTCATTGATAAGGATGCCAAACTAAAATTTTGGCGCGTTGTCGCATGTTTGGGCGGTATGGGCATCGCTGTTACTATGGCTCTGCTTTTCGTCCTTAATCCGGGTAAAGATGAAAGAAAGGGTAATCCGATATTGGCGCAGAAACCCGCATTGATTTCAGTCCCAACAGATTCTCTTCGTGTCTCGAAAAGCATCGGAAAAACGGGTCTGAAACTACAAAGAAGTAAGGAAAGACAGACAAAAATGCTTGTCGCCCCCAGCTCGTTAGGCATGGGGACGAATGCCATGCGCATTGCCGGCACTGAAAGTACAAAACGACACAGTGATTCTGTCGTCGTAATTCTGAATGGCGTTATCCATCCTGATACCGTTAGTCGTGAACTGCTATCCAACCCATACGTCGTGATTAACAGGCAGCATCAGATAATAGATCGCATAATGGTATATAAAGATGAGAGTTCGCGCAAGCACTTTGCCGATACCTACGGACTCCAATCGTCGCACTTGGCTGTTATTGAGATTACGACTCTACCAGACACGCTTAGCGAAACGTATATGCGGCAACATCCGGAGATAATGCAGCATCGCCGTCGCGTCGAAGGCTTTGTAAAGTGTGAGGATGGCCATCCAATGGCGGATGCCTGGATTTTTTGTAAAGATTGGAGCATGGGGACTGCTACTGACTCAAACGGACATTTCGTGATATGGCTCCCCCGTGGTATATCCGCTTTGAACGTTCATCATGACGGTTATCGTCCAATTCACAATGTTGTGCCTGCCGATACCATTTTAGATATTCGTATGAATCCGCATGTTTCTTCTGCTAAAACGAAAGAGGGAGTGTCAAAACAAAGGTTTTTGAGAAGTATTCGTTCATATTGAAAGTTTGCACCCTTTTAATCAAATATGACAACCGCCATCATTGAGTTTCGGACTCTTTGATAGCGGTTGTTCTTTAAAAATAATAGTCGATTCAGGGAGAATGGTATTATGACACACTCTCGCTTTTCATATATAATATGTGTTCGTGCTTATTTTACCAAAGCCTTTGTGTCGAGGGCGATCATCAGTTCCTCGTCTGTAGGGATGACGCAGACGGTAACGCGGCTGTCGTCGGCACTGATAATTGCCTCCGTGGCACGGCAGTTCTTGTTCTTCTCCATGTCCACCTTTACGCCCATGAATTCAAGACCCTGTGTGGCACCGGCACGTACCTCCCATTGGTTCTCGCCAGCACCGCCGGTGAAGAGGATGATGTCCACGCCACCCAAGGCGGCAGCGTATTCGCCGATGTATTTGCGTATGCGATAGTAGTACATGTCCTTGGCCAGACGAGCCTTTTCGTTGCCTTCCTCGGCTGCGGCCATGATGTCGCGGAAGTCATTGCTCAGTTCGCTGATACCGGCCAGTCCGCTCTCCTTGTTCAGCAGGTTAGAGATGCCCTTGGTGTCCAGATGCAGCTTGTCCATCAGGAAAGTTACGGCACCGGCGTCGATGTCGCCCGAGCGTGTGCCCATCATCAGACCTTCCAGGGGCGTGAGTCCCATGGAGGTGTCTACGCATTTGCCGTCCTTCACGGCGGCGATGGAGGCACCGTTGCCGATGTGGCAGGTGATGATGCGCTTGCCTTCAGGCTGCACGCCCAGGAATTCGCACACGCGCTGGCTTACGTAGCGGTGGCTGGTGCCGTGGAAACCGTAGCGGCGTACGCCATAGTCCTTATAGAGATGATAGGGCAGGGCGTACATAAAGGCATAGTCGGGCATGGTCTGGTGGAAGGCCGTATCGAATACGCCCACCTGAGGCAGATCGGGCAATAAGGCCTTTACGGCGTTCACGCCCTTGATGTTTGCGGGGTTGTGCAGGGGAGCCAGGTCGTTGCAGGCTTCAAAAGCCTCCATTACTTCGGGAGTGAGCAGAACGCTCTGGTTGAACTTCTCGCCGCCGTGTACCATGCGATGACCTACGGCATCCAACTCTTCCAGGCTTTGCATCACGGCGTACGGACCCGTTGTAAGTACCTGGAAAATCAATTTTACGCCAGCCGTGTGCTCCTCAATGGGGCTGTCGATCTTGTGTTTCCCGCCATTCAGCTTCACGTTGATGAAGCTGTCGGGCAAGCCGATTTTCTCGATGCCGCCGCTGGTGATTACTGTGCCGTTCTCCATCTCGTAGAGAGCGTATTTGATTGATGAACTTCCGCAGTTCAAAACAAGAATTTTCATTCTATCAGTCTTATTTTATCGGGTTGTTTATGCTTCTTCTTTTGCTTTCTTTTGCTTAGCGCCAATGGCCTGGCAGGCGGTGATGGCTACCATATAATAGATGTCCTCGACAGAGCAGCC
This sequence comes from Prevotellaceae bacterium, assembly GCA_028723455.1. Classification (GTDB taxonomy): domain Bacteria; phylum Bacteroidota; class Bacteroidia; order Bacteroidales; family Bacteroidaceae; genus Physcousia. Next base: position 22,096 of record JAQYEW010000042.1, read on the forward strand.
GCGGCTCAGATCGTTCACGGGGCGTGCGATGCCCTGAAGGATGGGGCCGATGGCTTGGGCGTGGCCCAGGCGCTGCACCATCTTGTAGCTGATGTTTCCCACTTCCAGGTTGGGGAACACAAGCACGTTGGCGTGGCCGGCAATCCTGCTGCCTGGAGCCTTTTTCTGGCCGATGCTGGGAACAAGGGCGGCGTCGGTCTGCAATTCTCCGTCAATGTCGAGCGTTGGCTCCATTTCATGAGCCAGACGGGTGGCCTCGACCACCTTCTCCACCACCTCGTGCTTGGCACTGCCCTTGGTGCTGAAGCTAAGCATGGCAACCAGTGGGTCCGTGATGTTGGCGATGTCGCGGGCTGTCTGGGCGGTGCATACGGCAATCTGTGCCAACTGATCGGCCGTGGGAACGGGCGTTACTGCGACGTCTCCCACAACGAGGAGTCCGTCCTGACCGTATTCATGCGCCTGTGTGATGAGCAGCATGGCACCGCTTACGGTGGTGATGCCCGGGGCGCATTTGATGATTTGCAGGGCGGGGCGCAGGGTGTCGCCTGTGGTGCTCAACGCACCGCTGATCTGTCCGTCGGCATCGTTGTTCTTGATGATCAGGCAACCGAAGTAGAGGGGGTCGAGCGCTTTCTTGCGTGCCTGCTCAATCGTCATGCCTTTGTTCTTGCGCAACTCAAAAAGCAGTTGGGCATACTCCTCGGTTTTCTCGCTGGTGGCGGGGTCAATGATGGTTGCCTTGCCAAGATGGGTAAGACCCAGTTTCTGGCCCAATGCAAAAATCTCGTCGGGATTGCCGATGAGGATGATGTCTGCGATGTCCTCTGCCAAACATTGGTCGGCAGCGGTCAGTGTGCGCTCCTCAAGGCTCTCGGGGAGCACGATGCGTTGCTTGTTGGCCTTGGCCTTGGCAACGATGGTGTCTATAATGTTCATATTATTGGTTAGTTGTTAGGTTGTTTCTATATGTTTTATCCCTCAGAAGCGTCCCTTCATCAGGATGATTTCCAGTTCCTCGGCGGTGATGTGGCTTTGGAATTGATTGCTGTAGGCCACGGTGATGTTGCCTGTTTCCTCGCTTACGACCACTGCCAGGGCATCCGTTTCGTGGCTAATGCCGCGTGCGGCACGGTGGCGCAGACCAAAGTCCTTGGGGATGTCCAGGTCGTGGCTGATGGGTAAGATGCACGCTGCCGAGCGCACCTTGCCACCCTGGATGATGGTGGCTCCGTCGTGCAGAGGGCTGTTCTTGAAAAAAATATTCTCCAGCAGGCGCTGGCTGATTTTGGCATCCAGCTCTTCGCCCGTACGCTCGAATTCCGTCAGTTTGATGTCGTTCTCCATAACGATGAGGGCACCCACCTTCTGTTTGCTCATATTGATGCAGGCCATGACGATGGGGATGATGGTGTCGCGGTCGTTGCGGAAGTCATCTGTCAGGCGGCCGGTGTTCTTCTCGTTCTTCAGGTGGTTCATGATGCGGCGGAAGCGATGGCTGCTGCCAATGCTGTAAAGGACGCGTCGGATGTCTTCCTGAAAGAGGACGATAAGGGCAATGACGCCCACGTTGATAAGCTGGTTCAGGAGCGTACCCAAGAGTTTCATCTCCAGAATCTGAGAGACGACAATCCAGAAGAACACGAAGGTAAGCACGCCATAGAACACGTATGCCGAGCGTGTGTGCCTCAGCAGGCGGTAGACATAGTACATGATGAGCGCCACCAGTACGATATCCAGGATGTCTTTGATACTTATTGCCTGCATGCCTCCGTAATTTTAATTGCCTCAACAGCCTGGCGCACGTCATGGACGCGTAGGATGGCGGCTCCCATGCCCAGGGCGATGGTGTTTAGTACCGTCGTGCCGTTCAAGGCTTCCTGAGGCGTATTCCCCAACAGGCGGTAGATCATGCTTTTGCGCGAGAAGCCTACCAACAGGGGCAGGCCAAATTCATGCAAGACCTCCATGTGGCGGAGAAGTTCATAGTTATGCTCAAGGGTCTTGGCAAAGCCAAAGCCGGGGTCGAGGATGATGTCCTTTGCGCCCAATTCGTGCAGACGGTTGATTCTCTCGGCAAAGTATCGCATCACCTCGGCGGTGATGTTTTCGTAATGCGGAGCCTGCTGCATGTTTTGCGGCGTTCCTTGCATGTGCATCAGGATGTAGGGCACGCCTAACTGGGCTACCGTGCGGAACATTTCCCGGTCCAGTTCTCCGCCTGAGATGTCGTTGATTATCTCTACCCCGAATTGCTCAACGCATTGTCGGGCGACATCAGCGCGGAAGGTGTCAACGCTGACAATGGCATCTTCCCATTCCTCGCGGATGATGCTTAGCCCGCGCTTCAAACGCTCCATTTCCTCATGCGGACTTACGTCATCGGCACCGGACCGACTGCTGTAAGCGCCAATGTCAATGAAGCTACCGCCCTGCTCGCGGATTTCCTGCACACGCTGACGGATGTCTTCCTCGCTCTGTTTGCGGCTGCCAGCGTAAAAACTGTCCGGAGTGATATTCAGAATGCCCATTACCAAGGGACGCGAGAGGTCCGTCAACCTTCCGTGAATATTTATGGAATATGCTGCAGGTTTGCGCATCTTGGGCTAATTGCTTTTATATATAGGTGCAAAGTTAGTCAGATTTCTGCGTTTAAACAAATTTTTACGCCCTGCAAGCATCTCCGCTATGATACTATTTTGTATTTTTGTATCGCAAAAGAAAAATTAACGATGACGGATATCGAGAAACTCTATGCCCTGTTCCTGAAACATCGTGTGGTTACCACGGACAGCAGGCATACTCCCAAGGGCAGCATGTTCTTTGCGCTCAAGGGTGATAACTTTGACGGAAACCAATTTGCCCTTAAAGCCTTGCAGGCGGGTTGTGCCGTGGCAGTGGTGGATGACGCAGATGTGGCGGAGCAGGACAAGCGCTGTGTGTTGGTGGATGATGTGTTGGAAGCGCTGCAACAGTTGGGACATTATCATCGCGAACAGATGCCTTCGAAGATGATCATCCAGATCACGGGCACGAACGGCAAGACCACCACAAAGGAATTGATAGCTGCCGTGCTTTCTGAGATAGCGCCCGTTCAGTTCACGCAAGGCAACTTGAATAACCATATCGGGGTGCCCTTGACCCTCCTGACACTGGAGGATGATGGCGGCTTCGGCATTATCGAAACGGGTGCGAATCATCCCGGAGAGATCGCTATGCTGAGCCGGTTGGTAGATCCTGATATGGGTCTTATTACGAACGTAGGGCGCGCGCATCTTGAGGGCTTCGGCGGTTTTGAAGGCGTGAAGCGTACGAAGAAGGAACTCTATGATTATATTCGCGAGCATAATAAGATAGGCATCTTCCTGAATGTAAGTGCCGAGGGTTTGACGGAGATGGCCGATGGGCTGGGTGCAGTGCGCTATGGGCTGACAGGTGCTGAGGGCGCCGAGATATGGGGAGAGGTCGTGGAATGTAATCCCTTTGTCAAGATTCGCTATCGTCAGGAGCACACGCCCTGGCAGGTGGTGCAGACGCACCTCATAGGTGCTTATAACATCCATAATATCATGGCCGCCGTAGCTGTCGGCATGCAGTTCGGTGTTCCCTTTCCGTTAATCAATCAGGCTTTGCAGAATTACGAGCCACATAACAATCGTTCCGAGTTTCGTCGTACCAAGCGCAACGAGCTTGTCATTGACGCGTATAACGCCAATCCCAGCAGCATGATGGTGGCATTGGATAACTTCGAGCAGATTCGGCACGCTCACAAGCTTTGGATTTTGGGTGAGATGCGCGAGTTGGGGGCAGATAGCGAGGCGGAGCATAGACGTATCGCGGAGCGGCTGAAGGAACATGCCCGGGACGTTATCCTTGTGGGTGGCGAATTCCGTAAGGTGGCGCTGCCCGGTATGCGATGCTACGATACCGTAGAAGAATTGAAGCCTGCCTTGGCACAAGTGTCCGGTCATTTAGTGCTTGTAAAAGGAAGCAATGGCACAAGGCTGTTCCAATTGCCGGAGGTACTTTGATAGCAGTCGACAAGAAGAAAGGCGAACATTTTTTGTTCGCCTTTCTTCTTGTTCATTTGTCGTTATTTCAGTCCGCGGGCTTTCATAAAGCCGCTGGCATCGGGTTGCTGGAGCCCGGTAAAATCACTGAATGCCTTCATGAGGTCAACGGTATAGCCCTTGCTTAGAATGAGTCGGCGGAAGTCATCGCCTGTCTTTCCGTTCAGTGCGCCACGCTTGGTGAAGGTGTCGCCAACGTTTACTGCCAGCACCTCGGTCCATAAATAGCTGTAATAGCCGGCAGCATAGCCGCCACCCCAAACGTGGTTAAAGGTGGAGGTCAGGTAACGGGGAGGAATCTGTTCGTCCAAGATTCCCATGCCGCTTAGCGCACCCGTTTGGAAGGCCTGAATACCTTCGGCTGAGGGAACTTGTGAGGGCGTTAGCATGTGCCATTGCAGGTCGAGCGACGATGCGGCCAGGTTCTCGCCTAAGGAATAGGCTGCGTGGAAGGTGTTGCTGGCAAGCATCTTGTTGCGCAACTCCGTAGGCATCGCCTCTCCCGTAGCATAGTGGCGGGCGTAATGGGCAAACACCTCGGGTTGTGATGCGAAATATTCATTGAACTGCGAAGGCAACTCCACAAAGTCGCGGGGAACGGCCGTGCCGCTTAGTGTGTTGTACTTGCACTGACTCAGGATGCCGTGCAGGGCATGACCGAATTCGTGGAAGAGCGTTTGTGTCTCGTCCCAAGAAAGCAGGGTGGGCTGGCCCTCGGGTGCCTTGGCAACGTTGCAGACATTATAGATGATAGGCAGCTGGTCCGTCAGGCTGCTCTGTTTGGCAAAGCTGCTCATCCATGCGCCGCCTCGTTTTGTGGGACGGCGATAGAAATCGGTGTAGAAAAGGGAAATGGTCTTTCCGCTCTTGTCCGTAATCTCATAAACCTGCATGTCGGGATGATAGGTGGGCAGGTCTGTACGTCGCTTGAAGTGAAGGCCATAGGCTTTTTCGGCAGCGTAAAATACACCGTTCACCAGCACCGAATCCAAGTTGAAGTAAGGCATTACGTCGTCTTCCGTAAACTGGAACTTCTCGGCTTTCATCTTGGCGGAGTAGAACATGCGGTCGTAGGGTTGTAGACGGAAGTCCTTGCCTTCGGTGCGTTGGGCGTACTGTTCGATTTCTCGTGTCTCTGCATCAGCCAATGGGCGATATTCCTTGATGAGGCTTCCCAGGAAATCACGCACACGCTGGGGGGTACCGGCAATGGTTTTGGAAAGAGAGAAGTCCGCCCATGTGGCATAACCCATCAGTTGTGCTTTCTCTGCACGCAGGCGTGCCATCTCAACGATGAGGGGCGATGTGTTGAATTCGCCGGTACCGTCGGCACGATGGATGCTGGCTTCGTACACACGCTTGCGCAGGTCGCGGTTCTCGAGACTGCTGAGGATGGGTTGCTGTACGGTGTTTGTAATCACGATGCAGTAAGGTGCTTTGCCTCCTAAACGTTTGGCATCCTGTGCGCATTGTGCCAGTGCGCCTTCGCTGAGGCCTTTCAGCTCTTCCTTGGTCTGCACCCATACGGCTGCCGATGCAGTGGCCTTGGGTAGCAGGGTGGTGAACTCGGTTTGCAGTTGGCTTAGGCGAGCGTTGATTTCTTCCATGCGAGCCTTTTGTGCCTTGTCCAGAAGTGCGCCCGAGCGAACGAATCCTTTGTAGGTTTCTTCTAAGAGCCTTAAGTCTTCGCCCTGCAATCTGTTGTGTTCCTGGTCATAGACCTGTTTGACGCGGGCAAAGAGCGCTTCGTTGAAATTCACCTCGTCGCCAAAGGCTGATACCAGAGGCGTGATGGTTTTCTCGGCTATTTCAATGCCTTCTGTCTTGTGCGCACCGTTTACGGCATAGAAGATGCTCAACACGCTGTTCAGTTGTTCGCCACTGCGTTCCAGGGCCACGATGGTGTTCTGGAAGTTGGGTGCTTCCTTGTTTTCCACGATGCGTTGGATGTTGGCGCGTTGAGTTTGGATAGCCACCTTGACGGCGGGCACATAGTGGAATTCACTGATCTTGCTGAAGCGTGGAGCGCCGTAGGGCAGCGGGCTTTTAACCAATAGTGGGTTAGGGTCCATTTTCTTGGGTCTGGCATTGCCGGCAAGGGGAGCAATCATGTTCAGTCCCAGGGCCAGCAGTGTGATTTTTTTAATAAGATGATTCATGAATGGTATTTTGAGTTAAAAATTACTGGTAGATACGTACATAATCCACATAATAACGCATGGGGAAAGCATTGTCGTCGATGGGACCTCCGTTGTCTCCGCCTAAGGCGAGGTTCAGCCATAGCAGATTCTTCGGCGCATCTTCGCCGCTAAAAGGGTTTCGTCCGTCGCGTGGGTTGACAGTTTGTCCCAGGGACCCCACGTTCAATATCTCGTTGTCCAAGCGAATACATAGCGAGTCAGGTGTCCAATCAAGTGTCCATACGTGATACTTTTCCGCCCATTGGGGGTCGTGGCGGGTGAAGTGAGAAAGAGGGATTGCCTTGCTGTTCCAAGTTGCCTTGTAGCGTTCCTTGCCGCCCCAACACCAATTCGCAAGCACACTGGGCGTGGCTTCTCCTTGGGGCGAGCGTGCAGGATAGTATTCCATGATGTCTATCTCTCCGCCTTCGGGCCATCCCCACTCTGTGCCTACCTGCCAAATGGCTGGCCAGGCTCCTGCTGCGGTGGCAAGGCGTGCACGTACCTCGACATGACCATAGCGATAGGTAAAGCGGCTTTGCATCGAACCGCTGGTATATTGCGCCTTGGAGCGTTGTTCTGCCCAGTGGTTGCTGTTGGGGTCGTGGCGTGGATTGCTGACTGTTTCGCGCCGGGCCTCGATCACCAAGGCTCCTTCGCCGTTCATATAACAGTTTTTGTGTCCATTGTACCATTGGTCCTCGTGGTTACGCATAAAGCCCGTTTCAAAGCGCCAATGCGTGGTGTCGGGTGTTCCCTTGCCATTGAATTCGTCGTGCCATACCAATCGCTTGCCGTTCTTCTGCGTTGGTGCGGGAAGCCGGGAGGGCAGAAAAGGGTTCTCCGTGTTTCCTTCCTGTGCTTGTAGGGCAGTGGTCATGGAAAGGTTCAGCAGAAGAGAAATCAGATAAAATGACTTTTGCATAGGGCTGAAAAAAGCAATGTTTTTGTTCCTAATGCAAAGATAAGGAAATTAAGTAAGAAAAACGATTTTTTCTTTTCCCATTCCGTTCTTATTCCGTAAATTTGTAGTTCAAAATAAACAATAAAAAACCAAGATCTATGACCCTTATTAAAAGTATTTCGGGCATCCGCGGAACCATCGGCGGACGTGCGGGCGACACGCTTAACCCCTTGGACATTGTGAAGTTCACCAGCGCATACGCTACGATTATCCGTCGCACTTCTCCTGTGAAGAGCAACAAGATTGTGGTGGGCCGCGACGCACGTATCAGCGGCGAGATGGTGAGGCAGGTGGTATGTGGCACCTTGATGGGCATGGGATTCGATGTGGTGAACATCGGTCTGGCCAGCACGCCCACCACGGAGATAGCGGTAACGATGGAGGGTGCCGATGGCGGCATTATCCTTACGGCCAGCCATAATCCCCGTATGTGGAACGCGTTGAAGTTGTTGAACGAGAAGGGCGAGTTTCTGAATAAGGCCGAGGGCGAGGAGGTGTTGCGTATTGCCGAGTCCGAGGATTTTGAGTATGCCGATGTGGACCATCTGGGTCATTACCGCGAGGACGACAGCTACGACCAGAAACATATCGATATGGTGCTGGGCTTGGATCTGGTGGATGCCGACGCAATCCGCAAGGCAGGCTTCAGCGTGGCTTTCGATGCTGTGAACAGCGTGGGCGGTATTATTCTTCCCAAACTGTTTGAGCAGTTGGGCGTGAAGAACGTCAAGGGCTTGTTCACAGAGGCCAACGGCGATTTCCAGCATAACCCCGAGCCTTTGGAAAAGAATTTGGGAGATATCAAGGCCGAGATGCAGAAAGGCGGTTACGACATTGGCTTTGTCGTGGACCCCGATGTGGACCGTCTGGCCATGTTCTGCGAGGACGGCACGATGTATGGCGAGGAATACACCCTTGTTACCGTGGCCGATTGGATCTTGCAGCACACGCCCGGCAATACGGTGAGCAATCTTAGTTCCACCCGTGCCTTGCGCGACGTTACGAATCGCTTCTCCGGTTGCGAATACAGTGCGGCTGCCGTGGGCGAGGTGAATGTGGTAACCAAGATGCGCGAGGTAGGTGCCGTTATCGGTGGCGAGGGCAATGGCGGCGTTATCTATCCTGCTGCCCACAGCGGTCGCGATGCCCTCGTAGGCATTGCCCTTGTGCTCACATATCTGGCGAAAAGCGGCCTGAAGACCAGCGAGCTGCGTGCCACCTATCCTCCTTATCAGATTGCCAAGAACCGTATCGACCTCACTCCCGACACCGATGTTGATGCCATTCTTGTGAAGGTAAAGGAATTGTATAAGGACCAGCAGGTGAACGACATCGATGGCGTGAAGATTGACTTCCCCGACAAATGGGTTCATCTGCGCAAATCAAACACAGAGCCTATTATCCGCGTTTACAGCGAGGCCGGCACCATGGAAGCTGCTGACCGCTTGGGCAAGGAGATCATGCAGGTAGTGTATGATATGGCAAAATAAACAATAAATCGAGATTACTATGTTAACCCAAATTATTAACGGTCGCATTCTTACGCCCCAAGGATGGCTGAAGGATGGAAGCATTATCTTGCGCGACCATAAGATCCTTGAAGTTACGAACTCTGACCTGGCTATCATCGGCGCCAACATCATTGATGCCAAGGGGATGTACATCGTTCCCGGCGGTATTGAAATGCACGTTCACGGTGGCGGCGGACGCGATTTCCAGGAAGGCACCGAAGAAGCTTTCCTTACGGCTGTCGAGGCTCATGCCAAGCACGGTACCACCAGCATCTTCCCCACCTTGAGCAGCAGCACCGTGCCTATGATTATGAAAGCGGTGGAAACGTGCGACAAGCTGATGGAAGACCCCTTGAGTCCCATCTTAGGCTTGCACCTTGAGGGACACTATTTCAACCGTTTGAAGGCCGGCGCCCAGCAGCCCGCTTGGATCAAAGACCCTGATCCCAACGAGTATATTCCCATTGCCGAGAACAGCAAGTGTCTGAAACGATGGGACTTTGCTCCCGAGCTGCCCGGTGCCTTGCAGTTCTGCCGCTACATAGCGGAGAAGGGCATCGTACCCTCTATCGGCCATACTCACGCCAATTATGAGGACGTGAAGGCTGCTTTTGACGCCGGTGCCCGCCACGTTACGCATTTCTACAATGCCATGCCCGGTTTCCACAACAAGCATGAGTTCAAATATGAGGGAACGGTGGAGAGCATCTACCTGGTGGATGACATGACCGTAGAGTGCATTGCCGACAGTATCCACGTGCCTCCTACGATTTTGCGTATGGTCTATAAGATCAAGGGCGTGGAGCGTATGGCCCTCGTTACCGATGCCTTGGCCGTAGCGGCTGCGGATGCCAATGCACAGGCTTTTGACGAGCGTGTGATCGTTGAGGATGGCGTAGCGAAATTGTCGGACCGCAGTGCCTTGGCCGGCAGTGTCGCCACTATGGACCGCCTGATCAGAACGGCGGTGAACATTGCGGGTATTCCTTTGGAGGATGCCGTGCGCATGGTTTCCGAGACTCCCTCTCTGATCATGAACGTCAACGACCGCAAGGGAACCCTCCAGCGTGGAAAGGATGCGGATATCCTCATCCTGGACGAGAAACTGGACATCCGTTGCATCTGGCAGATGGGTCGTATTATTGAGAACACGCTCTATTGATTGTAGCGGATAAAGGAAACCGCTGCTTCAGGTTCTCCCAAGCGGGGATTTGAAGCAGCGGTTTTCTTTTTTTATTCTCCTCTGTCTTAGAGATTGTCCTTCTCGATATCCTTGAAATACTTGTAGGTACCGTGTTTCAGTTCGTCTGTGGCAGCCTCGTCGCAAACGATGATTGCGTGGGGATGCTGTTGCAACGCGCTGATGGTCCACTCCTGGCTTATGGCACCCTCGATGGCGTGTTGCAGGGCGCGTGCCTTGTTATGTCCGTTGCATACGATGAGCACCTCCTTGGCATCCATGACCGTGCCTACGCCAACGGTGAGGGCGGTCTTGGGCACCTTGTTCACGTCGTTGTCAAAGAAACGGCTGTTGGCAATGATGGTGTCTGTGGTCAGACTCTTGATGCGAGTGCGGCTTTGGAGGCTGCTGAAGGGTTCGTTGAAGGCGATGTGGCCGTCAGGACCAATGCCGCCCATGAAGAGGTCGATGCCGCCGGCGGCTGTGATGGCTGCTTCGTAAGCGGCACATTCTGCTTCCAGATCCGCTGCATTGCCGTTCAGGATGTGAACGTTTTCCTTCTTGATGTTGATGTGGCTGAAGAAATTCGTCCACATGAAGCTGTGATAGCTCTCGGGATGGTCTTCGGGCAGACCTACGTATTCGTCCATGTTGAAGGTAACAACATGCTCGAAACTTACCTTGCCGGCCTTGTACAGCTCGATAAGGTGCTTGTAGAGGCCTAAGGGCGATGAGCCGGTGGGGCAGCCTAACTTGAAGGGCTTCTCGGCGGTGGGCTGAGCCGCGTTGATCTTACTTGCTACATACGATGCTGCCCAACGTGAAAGCTGAGCGTAGTCGGGTTCAATGATTACTCGCATAATGTTTTTATTTAAGTGGTGAATCTTATTCGTAAATGACTTTCTTCAGTGCTGCCGGCGTAGTGCGTACGGCATCCTTTGTCAGTTCGGGCACATTATAGCTTTTAAGAAGCAGAATGTTGTGTTCGGGGTCGCGCTGGGGCAGGCAGAAAGCCTTGTGGGCGCGGCCTTGCCGGTCGAAATAGGCGATGAAGGGACGTGTGTAGTTGCCGTCCATGCGGCGGCTGCTGAATACGATCCAACGCCCGTTGGAACTCCAGGTGTGGTAACTGTCCACGTCGGGGCTGTTGGCTTCCTCAAGGGCATAGATACTGTCTGTTTCCAGGTTTTTTACGAAGAGGTCGGCCGTGTGGTGCCAGATGTGGAATTGTCCGTAATCCGCCTCCGCCCACAACAGGTATCGCCCGTCGGGACTGACACGGGGAAAGGAAGCGCTGCGATGGCGGTTGGCACAGTCCACCACCGGTTCGCTCGGCCCGAAACTACGTTTTGCGGCATCAAATGGCAGGCGGCGTATGTCATAGAAAATGCTGTCGTAATGGCGCATCATTTTCATGCCTAAGAGACTGTCGGGGACAGTTTCTTCCGGAGCCGGTTCTTTGGCCACGCAGTAGTAGAGGTATTTGCCGTCCGGCGACCACGCAGGAAAGGTCTCCAGTTCTTTCTTGTCGTTCAGGACAAGCCGGACATGGTCTTTCTCGACATCATAGAGCAGCAGATCGCTGCGTTCGTCCAGGACCTCTATCTTTTCGCGTGATTTCATGTGGAAGGTTTGTCCCGTGATGTTCGTGCTGAAGGCTACAAGGTTTTGGGTGGGATGCCACGAGGGATAAACGCCGGCGGAGAGAATGCTGTCTCCCTTTATTTGAACCTTTCTCGCTTTCCCGTTGTTCACGATGATGGTGCCGCCGTGCTGGGCGCGCACGTGGAAAAGCATGTTTTTGGTACTGTAGTTCTGATAATTGTGGCAGTTGACGCAATGGTTGTGCTCTTCGTCGTAACTGCGGTTGTTTTCGTAGATGGGCTGCTGGTCAAAATTGGTCAGGTTACGCTGATAGAGGCCCAGCTGCCGATAGAGCTCGTAGCCGGGTTCGATAAGGCGATAACTGAGGTAGGGGTCGATATCCTCTTGCGCCACGTGGAGCGTATAGGGCGGATAGCTTACCCATTTGTCATCGTGGCGGGCAAAAATCGTAACGCGGATGCTCTGTGCCTTGTTCTCCCTGAGCAGGGAACGCCAGGCCGTGGTGTCGATGTCGGTTTTCAGGTCATTCTTGCCGCCAACCACCAATTCTCCTCCTGCGCCTTTGAACAGCACCACCATGTCCTGAGCCAGGCTGTCGCAAAGCATAAAGTTCAGCGGAGCAATATTTGGAGGAATCACAACATCCTTGTAGTCGGGGTAGATGTCTGCTTCCTGTCGGATGGGCGTGCTTTCGGAGGGTACGCTCTGTGCCTTGCGGCCGCAGGCGGACAGCAGAATCACCCAAAGGGTAAGTATGGAAAGAGTTTTCTTCATTACGGTCAGTGCGCTTGGGTTAGTTTACCCCCGATTTCGAGGAGGATTGGCCTTCGTCGGGTTTCTTCGTTGCCTTCAGATTGCCGAAGAAATAGTAGTAAGGATAATAGCCTTTGTATTGTTTGTAGAGATTGGGTGCGTTGCCGGCCCGGTCGCCCATCAGGGGACTTACGTGTGTCAGGAAGGCTCCCATGCGTGTGTGTTGCATCTGTATGTCTGGAAATGCCTGCAATAGCTCCGGTTGTTTGGCGGACATCAGCGCCAGGGCCTGTGCATAGGTCTCGGGCAGGGGGCTGCCTTGCAGGGGCTGGCAGCGTGCGATGAACTGGGGCATGGCCTTGCTGTAGGCAAGTACGCTGAGACTGTTCCACAGGGCGTTGATGGAACGACCCTCCATCAGGGCGGCGTTGTACCCAAGGAAGACGGGCTGGATGAACTGGTTCTCCATCATGTCCCGAACGGGTTCGGTAAGGCGTATCATCTTGAATTCGGGGTCAGCGTTCACCGCCTCCTCGTTATCCAGCATCGCGCGGTACTTCCGGACGAAATCCCCCTCGAAGGGAGTCTGCTCCAGAATGTGGAGGTATTTGCGGGCCACCTCCCATTCGCCCGTCAGCAGGGCGCATTTGGTTAGCACCTTGAGCGCGCGCAGGTTAGGCCCGTTCATCGTCATCTGTTCCATGCCGTGGTGAATGGCGGTCTGTACCAGGCCGGCGGCCAGGTCGCAATCCATCAGGTAATAGTTCGTGCCGATGTTCTCTCCTTTGTCAAAGCCCTGGATGTGGGGGTCGTCATAGTCCATGCGCAGGTCGAACATGCGGGTGCCCTGTTCGCCGCGCATCACGGTGGCTATGGCGTAATAGGCCATGATGGGGCGGTAGCTTAGCTCGCCGTTGTCGCGGGCCGTCTGCTGCATCGCCCTCCAGTCCTGTTCCATCATCTGGCACTGCATTTGGGCGGTAACGCGCACGAAGGGGCGCGTCCAATGGGTAATGCCTACGGCAAGGAGGGCCGGCAGAAGAGCCAGTACGGAAGCCGTAAACGTTTGTTTGGGATTCAGGCCGTCGGCGGAGAACAGGGTGGGGATGTGATGGTTGCGGCTGAATGAACGGATGATAAGCGCCAATACGCTGATGACCAGCAGATACAGTGCGGGAACGCCCATGAACATACCCGTCTCGGCCTCGAAGTACAGGTTATAGCCTGCGTACGCTACCGTACACAGAAATATAGCGACAGGCACAAATTGCAGGGAACGCCACCAGCCGCGCAGCCGCAGGCAATAGGCCGTAAGATGCGTGCCGAGCGTCAGCAGGAGTGCCAGAAGCGCGCCACCCGGCACAGGCCAGCGGAACAGTTGCAGCAGCATCAGTCCGAAAACCCACAAGGGTCCCCAGGGTCGTCCCTGTTCGTAACTCATGAGCAGGCTGTCGGGTGCCCAAAAGGAGTACTCACGTGCCATGCGCAGCACGGGAGCGTAGTAAAGGGCGCTCCAAGCCCAAAGGCTTAGGAAGAGGATGAGGAGTGTGTAGTTCCGCCGTTTTTCCGCCGGCTGTTCTTTGGGCTGTTTTATCATGTAATCCCTGGTTAATTTCTGACATACAAAGTTATGGGAAAGCGGAGAGAATACAAAATCTGTCGCGGAATAATTTTGGGTGAAAAAAACAAGTATATGTTTTCACAAAAACAAATACTTGTTTTGCCCAAAACTAATATATGTTTTTGTGAAAACTAATAGATAAAAAAAGACACCATGCCAGCAGGCATGGTGTCTTTTGGAAGGATGTATCTTGTCTGTGTCTTATTTCACAAGCGCTTTTTTGCCGTTCACGATGTACAGGCCGCCCTGACGCACACGCTGGACATTGCGGCCGTTCAGGTCGTAGACCTCATGGTTGCCGGCGTCCGGAGCAGAGAGGATGGCGTTGATGGCGGTAATCGTCAGCGTGCTGTCGAAGTTGAAGGTGAAGGGAGTCAACGGACCCTCGCTGGCAACCACGCTCTGGGCGTCGGCGCTCAGTACGTTGCCGCTTTCCTGTGCCTTGAACTCGCCGGCCTTCACGGCTGCGTTGCTAAGCTCGTAGCTGGCATTGCCCGATACTACCACGGCACTGCCGGCGGCTACAACGTCTTTCTGCACGACCTTGTTGCCTTCAATTGTTTTGCCGTCGGCAACGTCGAAGGGGAGGCGGAGTGCCTGATAGCCTGTGGCGGGCTTGGTGAAGACGAGGCTCCGGGCCACGAAGTCCGAGGGAATCGTCATGGGCTGGGTGCCGTCAATCACGAACTTTTGGGCCACGCCGGCCTTGCTGATGATGTTCCGGCTGCCGAGCACTTCGTCGTTGGCCTCGTTGTTGCCCGTAACCACGCCGACGGCGTTTGTGGGCAGATAGGTGTCAACGTTCTTGTTCAGCCACCATTCGTTGGTGGTGCCGGAGGGGAAGGTAACAGCCACCTTGTAAACGGGGCTGGTGCCTGAAGCATAGTATGCACAGGGAATATCCTGCATGTTGGCGTCAACGCCAACTACAACCACCTGGTCGGGGAAGAGGCTGCGGATGTTGCTGGGGATGGTCTCGCTTGTATTGCAAGAGGCCCAGACCAGATTGCCCTGAAGGTCATAGACCTTGTGTCCCAGGAAGTTCTTGCCCTTGAAGTTTATCGTAGATCCGCTGATGGTGTAGTAGTCGCCGGTTATCTGGTAGTCCTCGGTTTGGTTGTACTTGCCATAGTCGCCGGTCTTCACCTCCGCCCCGATGGTGTACTGGGGCTCAGAGTAGCTGTACTGGTTGCGGTAGCCGCCGCTGGGGACAATGCATCCGAACTTGTTGTCGGCCTTGGCCAGGTGCTTCTCGGCGAAGTCGTTGATGAACATGATATTGCCGGCTTTCTTCGTGTATTTCTTCATGTAGCGCTTGGCCTCGTCAATGTCGGCCTGCGTGGTAGATACAACATAGTCGCTGTAGTCGCCGACATAGTAGTCCGTAACGGGAACGAAGAAGCCGTAAGCCTCGAAGTACTCCGAGAGGTCTGTCTGGGAGGCGTCGCAGCATTTCTTGGCGAATTTCAGGTAGTTGTCCTTGCCATTGACGATCTGGGCGTACACTACTTTGCCTTCGGGGGTGGTAACGTTTTTGTATTGTCCGGAAGTAGCGATGGGGTCCTTGCGCAATTCGTCGAAGAGCTTCTGGAGGAAGAGAGGGTCAACGCCTTGGTCGACGAAGTAGAGGTAGAGCTGGAAGTACATACGGGTGCGGGTCCAGATGTTGCGGTCAATCCAGAACTTACCGTTGGCCAGCGAGGTGAAGTTGTCCTTGGGCGTGAATCCGCGCGTGGTGCTGATGCCCGACTCGTGCATGACGATGTTCGAGAACAAGTTGTTGGACACCTCGGTGTCGCCTACGCAGTTGATCAGTGCCTGGTGGTTGTGTCCGATTTCATGGGCGGGTCCCCACATGGTGCTTGAATTGTGCAGCAGGGTGTGGTAGTTCATGACGGTGGCCAGGGTGCTGTTCTCGTAGTAGGTGCCGTTGGATGTGGCGTACATGTACTGATGGTCGATGGAGAATACGTTCCAGATGTTGCGCAGGCGGTCGCCAAACTTAGAGAGATTCTGGTAGGTTTCCTGGATGTCAACGATGGTGTTCCAGATGTGTAGCAGAGCCTCTACGTCGGTGTAGGTGGTTCCGGACTTGGAGCGTGCGTCGGCCAGCGCGCTTTGGGTACGCTCGCGGTTCAATACCATTACAAGGTGGTCGCTCTTCATGTTCAGGATGCCGAAGTTGCTGATGAGCCCCGCAGACGTCATATTCGTCCAGTCCTGGTTCTTCATGCCGCGGGTGGTGTCAAAGACACCGTACACGGTGCCGCCCTCGATGTGAATCTTTGCGTTTGCGAAATCCGTTACGTTGCGGGAAGTGTTGTTCACCTGATGGAAAATGTACAGCACCTTGTCCTCGAAATAAGAAATCAGGTTCAGGCCTTGTTGCAAGTTTGTCGTCTCGCCGCTGCGCTCACCGCCGCAGTTCTCAATGTTTACTTTCACGGCTTCCAGTTGGAGGGTTACTCCCTCGGAGGCTGGTTGGTCAACGTAGATGTAGGCGGTTTGTCCTGCGGGCAGATAGATGCCTGTGGGGTTGCTTAGTCTGCCGAACATGTAGCCTTGGCCGGTTTCCCATGCCATGTTTTGGTAGTGGCTGTAAGGCTTGTATTCGCTTATGCGGAAGAAGCGTTCGTAGCTGCCGTCGGGAACGGCCGTTGTGGCTGTTGCCGCCTTCAGGCCCCATGTGTTGTTCTTCACTTTCTTTACCATGGCCTGCATATCTGCGGGCAGGGTCTGATAGCTGGCGTTGGCTTCCAGTTGGGTGTCACTGAGCGAAGCGATGGAGGGATTGAGTCGGGTGCAGGCCTTGTCGGCGAAGAGTGCGTCAAGGGCCGATTGGATGGCCGCCTGGTTGGCAACCATGTTCTCGTATTGCTTGAGTCTGTCGCGTGCAGCCTGTAATTCCGTTTCGTTGATTGTGGCTTCCACAAACGCCCATTGGTTGTTCGGGTTCGAGTTGGTCCAGAGCACCACGTTGTTAGCGTCGTCGCAATGCATGCCGCTTTGTACGAGTGCCGAACTCTTGATGTACCAGGTGGTGCGCATCGCATTGTTGCTGCGGGAAACGTACATTGTGTTGGCCGCAGGGGCGGTGCGGAACGGCTGGCTCATGTTGGTCTGGGCTTGGATATAGTCCTCGGTCAGCGCGTTCTTGATTTCGTAGCCCGCGCCGGAGGGGGTAACCGTCCAATACTGTTGGAAGTCTTCTTCTTTCAGGGGGGTGGCGATGATGCGGGTACCCAAATCGGACATATAGCGTTCTTTGTTCAGGCAATAGATTCTATAGTACTTGCCGGCCTCCAGCGTCTTGACATAGGGGTCGCTTTGGGCGATGTTGTTGATGACGTCCTGAATGGTAAGCTCGTGGACAAACTCAATGTTCCAGTCGCTGCCCGGGTCGTTGGCATAGGACCAGCGGTGGAGGGAGGTGCCGTTGGTTCCCATATTCAGACAGCTCTGACCGCTGAAATCGGACTTGTCGCTGATGTTGACGCAGTATTCCGTGTCTGCGTTGTTGGGACTGTTTTGTACGTAGAGGCGTGTCTCGTTGCCCAAGGTGGCGTATTCCCCTGTCAGGTATGTGCCGGTCTGTGCATTCAGGAAGGTATTGCCGCCCTGGTTGGGTTTTACAAGCCATATCTGGCTCATTTCAGTCGTACTCTTGAGGGTGGCGCCCGCAGCCTCGCTGGCAGAGCGGGCTGTCAGGTAGCTTGTGTTGCTGCGCTTGTTCTTCAGGCGTACGAGAACGCCCTCTGTTTTTTTGAGTTGCTTGTCTTGCAAGGAGCGGCGTTGGGCGGCGGTCAGGTCGTTCTGAGCCTTGAGGCTTACTTCGTACAGTGTCCAGGCGGCGCTGGTGGTGCTGCGTGTGGCATAGGTGCCGTTGCTGCTCAGGTAGTAGCTGTCGTTCTTCAGCGTTACACTGTTGTCCGCGCTGTTGAAAACAACCTGAAAGACGAGTTTCTCCGTAGTGCTGGTTTCCGCACCTTGGGCGGTGAGGGCCTTGATGTAGTTGCCCTTGGCATTCTTCAGGTAATAACCGCCTGCGGCTGTCTCGAACTGCACAAGTTCTCCGCGCACGTCATCCGCGAACGAAAAAACAGGCGTTGTATTCATTGTAAGTGTGGCAAGCCCGCGGTCGTCCAAAAACGCCTTTATCTGGGAGTGGTACAAGGAATACCATTTCCCGGCAACCATTTCATTTGCTTTGGAAATGGTTACGACTTTACCGGTGAATTCATCTGCTGTTGCGAAAGGCAGCAGGGTGAAAAGGGCAATGAGAAGTGTAGAAAATCTTTTCATCTGTCGATTATTAGGTTAATAATTTACATACTCTATCATGCAAAGATACGGAAAATCCCTGCCAGAAAAAAATATAGTTGTTCTTTTTTGACAAAAAAATGGGGGCGTGCATTGCTGCGCGCCCCCATGGGATGATGTCTGTAAAGTCTTACTTAACAATAACCTTCACACCGTTGATGATGTAAATGCCCTTGTTGAGCTTGCTCTTCAGGTTGCCCTTGCCCACGTACTTGCCGTCGATGGTGTAGATCTCACCACCCTTGACTGCCTTGGCAACGGTTTCCTGAATGCTGTTGAATACGTTTTCGCCAATCTTGAAGTTGACGGTCTGGTCGGCTGCAATTTCTGCGTGGATGTAGCTGCTGAACGCAGGAACATTGGTCTCTGACTTCCATGCGCGGGTCAGCTTGTTGTCCTCAGTAATTACGTTGCCAGCCTTAACAGTGGCTTGTGCGAAGAGGCCCACGTGCTTGCCTACGGTAAGGGGTTCACGAACTACCTCGGTGCCGTGCTTGAATGTCACAATCCTCTTTTCGGCGTTCTTGTTGTACTCCTCTACTTTGCCCTCGATGTAGATGAAAGGCTCACCTGCCTTTGCGGTGTTGTCGGCCAACTTCTCGAGTGTAATCTCTGTGCCCTCAATCTGTACGCCATAGAGACAATGGTCTTCATCTTCTCCGGTTACGGACATTGGGAAGCAGAAGTTGTTCACCTTGCCGGGGAGGATAGACATGTTGAACTCGCTGCCGTCGTAGTTAGCTTCTACTGTCTCTGCCTCTGCAATCAGGAAGCCGGTATTGCTGTTCGCTGCGTTCGCCTCCCAGGTTACGAGAGAGTTGCCATTTCTCTGGGCGTGCAGATGGTTCTGATTCTCGCCCGTAAGAGGATTCTTACCGCTTACCATCACCTTGCCGAAGCCCATTGCCTTGCTGGTCCATACGCTGGGGATGATGCTCAAGGTTACGGCGCTGGAAGCGCTTGTGGCACGCAGATAGAGGCCTGTGCCCTTGTTCTGAATCAAATAAGCGGTGTCGCCTATGGCCACGAAGCGGAACTTCTTGAGGTCTTCTTCAGCATCCATATCGTTAAGATAGTAAAGGGGTTGTCCCAATACAATATCTTCAGGGTTGATTTTCTCGAATTCACGAGCGGTAGCATTCGCGTCCTGACCTTCCGCAAGGGGTTTGAGGGTAGCGGGAGCAACATACTTGCCAAAGAGAGCGGGCCAAATGGGAACTTCATTCTTCATATACTCTTTCGCACCATCCTTGTTCCATCCGTTGGTGTTGTACATTTCCTCGGTGGGGAACTGTAGGGTGTACCATTTGCTGGGATCTACCTTGTTGGCAGCAGCAAGGATGGCTTCCATCTTCGCGTCGAGATCGGTAACATATTTCTGGCTCTGGGCCAAGGTGTACTTGCCGTCCTTATCGTATTTCTTGGCAGCGTTGTAGAGGTCTTTGACCGTGGCGGCTACGGTTTCGTCCTTCCACTGACCGGGGTTGTTACCCTTTACAATCATCTTGTCGAGATCTTTCATGTTCTCGAGCTTGCTGCGCAGCGTGTCAGGATTTACGAACATGGCCTTGAATGCGTCATAAGCATTCTTCAGGGCGGTGTAGGTGTCAACCGTGATGTTGTCGCCCTCTGCCTTGGCATTTGCAAGGGCAGTCTGCATATCGGTGAAAACCTTACCCATGGCGATGGCCTGGCTGGTGGGGTTCACGATGGTCTCGCCCTTGAAGAGCTGGAACTCCGCTACGTGGAAATAGCCACGTGTTTTTCCCACGTTGGGGCAATAGGTGTCGTCGACATAGAAGCGGAGATACTTGTAGTTCTGGGTTTTGAATACA
>JAQYEW010000043.1 GCA_028723455.1 Prevotellaceae bacterium
GAGGATCAATCAATATTAGGAGCAGCCATATAGCGAAGGAATACTCCTCTGCAAAGCCTATTTCCTCGTCTGGCTATATCACAAAATTAACGATCTTGATATGAGAATCAAAAATAACGATTAACTTTGCAACATCACTCCGAAGGCAAACTTGACTCAGACACACTTTTTGAAACACTACCCAGGTGTGACAGAGGTTATCGGGGTAAGAAAGAAGTAAATGGGACTCAGATTTTGATACCGGATACCCCCAGGTCCTCAGACAGCAGGTATCGGAAGCGGAAGAAACACAAGCTATTCTGCAAGCGAGCAGGCATAGAACCTACCATTGGACACTTGAAATCAGACTATCGTTTAGGTCGCAACTTTTACAAGGGTGTAACTGGGGATGCTGTGAACCTACTATTGGCGGCGGCTGCTTACAACTTCAAAAGAGCCATGAGAGCTCTTTTGTTCCTGTTCAAAACAATAAGAGAAATGCTAAGAGAGAGGTCATTGATGAATCAATTCCCGCTTAG
This sequence comes from Prevotellaceae bacterium, assembly GCA_028723455.1. Lineage (GTDB taxonomy): Bacteria > Bacteroidota > Bacteroidia > Bacteroidales > Bacteroidaceae > Physcousia. The sequence goes on from JAQYEW010000043.1 coordinate 519, forward strand.
CATCTCTTTTTAAGGGACGACTATTGTACGCCTACTTTTCATAAAACAAGTACTTGGTGATACAATAATCATTAAAAAAAAACTGCACGAAGCCCGTCCTCACGGGGCTTCGCACAGCATCCATACTCTGGCTTGGATGTACAAGAAAACAATACTGCCTTCTCTTTTCCTTCTGCCTTATGATTAGTTTTAGATATATATGAACTTTAGCATAGGGCAAATCCCCCTACCCTATTCCTTAAAGATGAAGTTGATGACGAACAGAAGGGATAGCACCACAAGAGTTACATTAAGGTCCTTCCATTGCGAGGTGCACAGCTTGATGATTACAAAACTGAGAATGCCCAGACAGATGCCGTCGGCAATGGAATAGCACAGTACCATCGTTATCATGGTGATAAAGGCAGGGAAAGCTTCGCTCACGTCGCCCAACTCAATTTTCTTGACTGATTCAAGCATCAGCACACCCACCAACACCAAAGCACCACTGGTGGCTGCACTTGGGATGAGCAGGAAAATAGGCGAGAGAAACAAAGCCAGAAGGAATAACACACCGGTTACAAGAGAGGTTACACCCGAACGGCCGCCCTCCGCAATTCCTGACGCACTCTCGACATAGGTGGTAATCGTGCTGCTACCCAGCATGGCACCTGCAGTCGTGCCGATGGCATCACTCATCATCGCTTCTTTCACACGGGGAATGGATCCGTCTGCCTGTACAATACCGGTCTTTTCTGCGAGTCCCACCAGTGTGCCCACCGTGTCAAAGATATTCACCATCAAGAGGCTGAACAAAACCAATGCGGTTTGCAAGGTGAAAAAGTTATTGAAATCAAACTGGCAGAAAATAGGACTTACGGAATGAGGGGCTGAAACGGGCAACCATCCGTCGGGGATGTCGGTTACACCCAAGGGGATGCCAACGAGTGTGGCCACGATAATGCCATAGAACAAGGCTCCTTTTATACGACGCGCCACCAGCACACCACTGAGGATAATGGCTATGGCACCCAAGGTGGCGTTGGGAGTAAAGCTGCCCAAGGCAACGAAAGTAGCTGGATTGGCAACAATGATGCCAGAGTTCTTCAGACCAATAAAGGCGATGAACATGCCAATGCCGGCCGAGATTGCGTACCGCAGGTTTTTAGGAATACTTTCCAGAATCAGCTCGCGCACATTAAAGAAAGTAATGCCGATGAACAGCAAGCCTTCAACAAACATGATGGCAAGAGATTCCTGCCAGGTGTAGCCCATGGCTTGACAGAGGGTATAGGCAAAGAAAGCGTTCAAACCCATGGAAGGAGCCTGTGCAAACGGCAACTTGGCCATCACGGCCAACAGCAGTGTAGCAATGGCGGAAGCGATGGCAGTGCCCGTGAACAGGGCGCCTTTGTCCATTCCCGCGGAGGAAAGGATAGAGGGATTCACGGCCAGGATATAGCTCATTGTCAGAAAAGTCGTGGCACCGGCAATGATCTCTGTGCGGAGCTTCATGGTTGAGGGGTCGAAGCCGAAAAGCTTTTGTAACATCATTATTCTAAATTAAGATATTATTTCCAGTTAATTAGTTTAGCCAAGGGGAGATTCAGAAAGTCCATTTGGCAGCAATGGTGGGGATGGCATAGAACTTGTCATGCCGCCCATCGTTGTTCCAAACGAAGTTGTTTGACAACTCCACCTCCGTACCGATGCTTAAGTTCACGCCTTTCATGCCCTTCAGCGCGTTCAGGTTCACCCACAACTGAGGCTCAGCCAACAGTATCAGGTTACCGTCCACATTGGGGTCGTACCAAAGATCACAGAATCCATTGAAAGAGATAAGTTTTTTAGCAAAAGTGATGCCCCATACTTCCGTAATCTGGAAACCACTGAATGCCTTTGCGCCATAGTGTCTGTTGCGGAAATAGTACTTGTACATGGCTTGAACGGAGAAAGTCTTCGAGAAGTCCCCCGAATGCCAGTTCCATGCTCCGCCGGCAAGGATAGCGTGCTGAAAGCGCGTGGCAATCCATGTATCCTCGTCAGAGGTCAGTCCGCCGTTGTACTCCACATGTGCAGCCCACTGCCTGTTGGATGATAGATTGAGCTCACGTGCGAACTCCCAATAGGCACCCGCTACCCCATCACGCTGATAGTCGATATCAGTAAACAAGAAGGTGCTGCCCCATCTGTCGGGCTTGAACATCTCCACCGTGGTAGTTACACTCGGGCGGTGGCTCAACTTACCATTCAGGCTGTGCCCAAGGTCATAATGCAACTGAACGTTTTGCGCACGCACAAAAGCCAATGCGCTCAGCGTCAACGACACGAACATGTAAAAACGCTTCATAAATAAGAAAATGATAAAAACGTTACTAATGAGTTGGATACTTGTATCTTATCGCTTTTGTTTGGGTAAAACGAGATTGAGAATAACGCCTATGATGGCAGATAGTCCGATACCAGAAAGAGCGAACTCTCCTGTTGACAGCACCGCACCGCCAATACCCATCGTGAGCGTTACGGAAATGATAATCACATTGCGTGTTTCGTTCATATTCACCTTATGCTGTATCAGGTTCTGCACGCCCACACTGGCGATCGTACCAAAAAGCAGCAACATGATACCACCCAGCACCGCCTGCGGGATGGACTGCAAAAGGGCGCTCAACTTGCCCATCACAGAGAACAGAAGGGCGGTTGCAGCGGAAATGCGAATCACCGCAGGGCTTGTAACCTTGGTGATGGACATGGCCCCTGTTACCTCTGAATAAGTGGTCTCTGGCGGACCACCCAAGAAAGCAGATGCCAGACAGGCAAGTCCGTCCCCTAACATGGTTCGGTGTAGCCCCGGGTCTTTCACGAAGTCTTTATCCGCCACTGCACTCACCACATACACATCACCGATATGCTCAATGACAGGTGCGATGGCAACAGGAATCATATAGAAGAAGGGTTCCCACTGAAAATGCGTTATCGTTGAAAAAGAGATGGGATTGGTTAGCCACGGAGCTGCGGCCACAGGGGCAAAATCCACCAGATTCAAACAGGCGGCAACCATATAGCCTACGATGATGCCGCAAATCACAGGTACCAGTTTTATCAGCCCTCGGGCAAAAGTAAGCACAGAAATGGCGGTTGTCAAAGAGACAAAGGCCAAAAGCCAGTTGGTTTTCGCCATGTTCACTGCGCTACCCGACAAAGACAAGCCTATAAGGATGATGACAGGACCGATAACCACCGGTGGAAAGACGCGGTTCAAGAGTTGTCTTCCCCTCCATCTCACAAGCGCGCTCATCAGAAAATAAACCAATGAAACACTGGTCAGTCCGGCAAGTGTTCCCGGCAGCCCCCACCGCTCTGTGGCGGCTATAATCGGGGCAATAAAGGCAAATGAACTTCCAAGGAAAATAGGCACCTTGCCATGGGTAACGAAATGGAAAATGAAGGTACCCAAACCAGCAGTAAACAATGCCGTGGAAGGGTTGATACCCACCAGCAGGGGTACAAGAACCGTTGCGCCAAAAGCCACAAACAAAAATTGCACCCCGACAATTGTCTTTTTGGTGCGCGAAAGCGTTTCTGTTTTCATATTAGTTTATAAAGGGGGTATTGGCTGGGAAGTAGCATAAACCATGTATGGTTTTAACAATGGCAATAGCATGCTTTTCTGACTTCAAAGGTAAGAATTTTCCTTCACAGGACAAAACCTAAACACCATAAAAACGCAAAAAAACCTTCATCTACATCCAGACAACTGATGTCAGGAAAATTGCAATCTGCACGAGGAGGATGAACGGGATACCATACTTGAACTTCTTGTGTCGAGTCTTATGATGCCAGACGGTCATGCCACACCACGCACCCACACTGCCACCGATTACAGCCAGACACAGAAGCGACACCTCTTTGATGCGCCACTTGGAATGTTTCGCCTTCCATTTGTCGACACCGTAAACGAAAAACGTAGCCACGTTCACAAAAACGAGGTAAGAAATAACAGTTAAAATCATACACTGTCTTTTAAACAATAGAAAAAGTACATGCCTTATGTAATTATTAAATCCCAAAAGAAAGAATCATGAAGAAAACAAGCCTCCTATTCCCCCTCATCTTAAGTTCTTTTTTTTGTTTCATGCAGCAAAACCGAAAACCAGTTACTTAATTCTGAAACTACGGTTCATTTTGTGTCTTCTGACTATTCCCTTCGGAACGAAGGCTATGATTGGAGCGTAGTGAGTGTACAAAAAATTGCGAGGGACAGTGCTTTTGTACTTCTGCTCTGGCGGAGCCACATTGGCTGGCACATATTCCCTTCTAAAAGAGAATCTCGACAGTTTGCAACTTGAGAATCCTGCTCAAGGACAGACGTCTCAAAGCAAACAGATTCACTGATATTATTAAGCGGATTCCATAAATCAGACAATGAAAAATGTTATAGAAAAATGCCAACAATTGATTGAAATAAATACTATCTGTTTTTGAATTAAATAGCGTGATGTTCTTCAACGGCTCGCCTACTCTACTACCTATGAACTCTATCTGGTTCTCTTTCGTAAAAATGATCCTTTTCCCCATGGCTAAGAACCGGAAACATCTGCATCGCCGGCCTTGCGTGCTTCCTCAAACTTGGCCTTCATGGTGGGATTCTTATATGTCAGCTTGCGGATGGTCAGTTCCTCCGTATCCTGCTGGGCAAGCCGCAGGTTATTCTCGGAGCCAAGGAGATTCTCCTTGATTTTAAGTAGCTTTGCGATGGTGTCGTCAATCTGTCTGACAGCGTCGTCAAACTTCCTTGAGGCTAACTCGTAATGGCGGCCGAACTTGCTCTTGAAATCCTCTATCTTCGCCTCGAAATTAGTTACGTCCACCTCCTTGCTCTGAGCAAGCAAAAGCTGTTTCTTGTATTCCAGGCTCTTCTTTGAGGCCTGGACAAGCAGATTGATAAAGGGAACGAAGAACTGCGGACGGATAACGTACATCTTAGGATATAGATGGCTTTTGTTAACAATACCATTATTATATAGGTCATTGTCAGCCTCTAACATACTGACAAGGACAGCAAATTCACAGTCCTTCTTACGTCTGTCCTCGTCAAGCTTCTTCAGGAAATCATCGTTTTTGTGCTTGGTGGCTGTGGTGTCCATTTCGTTCTTCATTTCGAACATGATGGAAATGTACTCGGTGCCGTCCTCCGAATCACGGAAAATGAAATCACCCTTGGTCCCGTCCGTGGCATCGTTGTCCTTGTCAAAGTATGCGTTCGGCATCATCGGGCGGATATACTGCTCAAACTCAATACTACAATGCTGCTCCAGTGTCTCGCCAACCATCTTGGTGGACATTCTGGTCTTCAAATCCTTATAGTAATCCACAAGGTCCTGCTTCATCCGCAGTTCCTCCTCATGACGCTTGATTAGGGCTGCCTCATGAATCTGTGCCTCGCGCTTTTCCAGATCAACGGCACTGCGCAACTTACTTATCTCGTTTTCCTTTGCCTGCACGCTCTGCCGGGCATTATTGCGCTCCTCCATCACTGCCAACTGAAGTTTGTTCTCGCCTTGTGCAATCGTAGCGTTCAACTGCGCGATGGTCTGGTCCTTCTCCGCAAGCGCAATGGCCAGTTCGTTCTGTTTCTGTGCCGCAATGTTCTGCAACTGCAATTTCAGACGTTCAATTTCAGCGTCTTTCGTACCCAGTTCCAAATCCTTTTTGGAAATCTGAGACTGAAAGGCCTGTGCTGCCTTCGCGTTCGTCAACTGCTGTTCGGCCTGCACACGCTTGTTCATTTCCTCGAGCCTACGTGCCACTTCCGACTCAAACTCCGCATTCTTTACCTGGGAGACAATAGAAGCATAGTCTGCTTCATCAACTTGAAATACATTACCACATTTGGGGCACTTGAGCTCTTTCATAACAAAAATCTAAAGGCAACATCTGAGAAATAGGCAGGAATGGGTTATGAGGCATACCGGAGTAATGCCAGACCACATTCCCGTCTACAAAAATACAAAAAAAAGCCGAATAGGGCACTTTTATGCTATTCTAACTTTGTATTTGCAGGCAAATCACTATTTTTGTAATAACAAAACCGGGAAGCCGATGAATAAAACAGTACTGATTATATCGGCTACACACCAGGCCAGCGGGAGTGTGATTGTCAGAAAGTAAAAGAAGTAATTCCCACGACACAAACACAAAAAACAAAAAAGATGGATTTTCTGGATTTAGTCAAGAACAGATACAGTTGCAGGAACTTTCAGCCTTGGCAGGTTGAACAGGAAAAGTTGGAGTATATCATGGAGTGCGTCCGACTGGCTCCTTCGGCATGTAACAAACAACCGTGGAATTTCCGCATCGTTTCAAGCGAAGAGAACAGACAGAAACTGGCGGCCTGTTATGACCGCCCTTGGTTCGCAACAGCTCCGGTCATTGTTGTTGCCTCCGTACTGCATCAGCAAGAGTGGATCAGACCGGACGGAAAACAACATGGTACGATTGACATTGCCATTGCCGTTGAGCATCTATGTCTGGCAGCGGCGGAGCAAGGTCTTGGTAGCTGTTGGGTTTGCAATTTTGACACAGATATGTGCAAGAAACTGTTTTGCCTTGACGATAACGAGGAAGCGGCCGTACTCATTCCGCTTGGTTACCCGGCAGATCATGCACAGGAAAAGAAGCGAAAGACAATGGAGGAAATCGTCATTCCGGATAATGCCATGCAGCAGAACGATTCCTACGGCTGCTCATTTGCCCAATTTCTGTAAGAACTGTTTGATTTGCAAAAGTGCCTGCTGCTGCTCCTTGGGATTAAATCCATGCCCGGCGCCGGGTATGACGTGTAAACGCGCATCCTTATAGATACCCACCGCACGGCGCGAATCATCCATGGACACCACAGGGTCCTTGTCGCCCTGAACAATCAATACGGGCTTCTTGAATGTCCTGATGCTGCCAAAGACATCAATCTTTCTGGCTTCCAGAAAGAAACGGCGGCCCAATGGAACATTCCACAGCCTTGTGGTGTCGGGAATGTCCGCTTCCGTCGGGTAACGTGCATTCCAGTTATCCGGAATGCAAAAAGCAGGATAGACCAGCACCGCCGCTTTCACTTTCCTGGGCATAGAGGCCGAGGTCAATGCCGTAACCAGGCCTCCTTGGCTCTCGCCAATCAAAATGATATTACGGGAGTCAACGTCCTTCTGCTTTTGGAAATAACGAATGATGGCCTTCAGATCGCCCACCTCGTCCAGCACGGACATATTCATGGTGTTGCTATCACTCTTGCTACTGAGCGAGCCGCAAGGAAAATCGAAGACATAGACCTGATACCCCATGCTGTTCAAGGTTTCAAAGTAACTGCGCCCATAGGAATGATTACCGTTGAAACCGTGGGAGATGATGACCACCGGCTGTTTCTTTGCCTCATTCTTCGGCTTACTGATAATACCGTAAATATTTCGGCTACCATTTTGAATCCACAAGTCCGTTGTTGTCTGAGCCTGCAGATCATCCGTCATGAAAACAACAAAGCATAGCATTAGTGCCAACAGCCGTATTCCAGTACCGCTGGAAAAATCTAACCTGATTCTCGGCATCATCTTCATAATACTATTGTTTTTGTCCAAACGGATTCAAATCCGAATAAGTCCCTGCCGATCGGTCGTAATGGCGTAGGATAGGTGGCGTAGGCGTAAGGTCGTAATAATCCAAACGATCAATGACGACACGGAAGTAAGCCAAAGCCTTGTAGTCGGGATAAAGTCGTGGAAGGACCGCATTGGATTCAAAAATCTCGCGGCAAACGTCATCAGACACATTGAAATCAGCATCACCGCTTACGCGGACAGAAACGTTCCCATCCATGGCCAGAATCTCCACGGCAGGGTTCGCCTGTAATTCCGCATAAACCTTTTTGTGAACCCCCGTGGCAAACCACAAGGTGTGATCTTCCTGCTTCATGATCTGGAACACACGCATTTGCGGCCTTCCGTTTCCGATAGTGGCCAAAGCCACATCCTTATGCTGCCTTAGAACGTCAAGCGCCTCTTTCATATATATGCTTTTAATACTTACATAATCCGACTGTTTCCCTTACAAAAACCTTACATGCAGACCCGGTAATCTGTAATGCTATTATGTTACAAAGATACACTTTTTCTAATAACCGCCCTATCCTACGGGAAAACTTTTCCATTTCCGGTTTGTGGAGGCTATGCCTTTATTACTGGCTAAATGGTTTTCAACCAGTCATTTATTCTTTCTTCCGTTCGGTTACTCTCATTGTCCTCGTCCAAAGCCAGGCCTACGAACTGACCGTCAACAACGGCCTCTGAGGCGTCGAAGCTATATCCTTCGGTTGAGACAGCTCCTACAAGTCTTGCGCCACTGTCCTTGACGGCTTTGTATAACTCGGCCATTGCCCCGCAGAAGGTGTCGCTGTACCCCACAGAGTCGCCCACACCGAAAATAGCAATGGTTTTGTTCGCAAGGTCCGTCTGCTTCAGTTTATCTATGCCATCATACCAGTCATCTTGCAATTCGCCCAGCCCCCATGTGGATGAACCCAGTACGAGTCTTTCTGCCGCTGCTATCTGACTGCTTGTCGCATCTGCAATATTCAACACCTCTGCCGCCAACTTAACGGCTATCATCCTTGCGACAGACTCTGCTGTTCCTGTTGTGGAACCAAAAAGAACCAATGTTTTCATTTTTGTTTGTTGTATTTTGTTTTTAATTCTCATTGGCAAAGGTACAAAACCAATCGTCATTCTCCCATACAACATGAGCGGATAATTTCGATGAAACTTATCGTTTTTAGCCGTTCTTACCCCCCTCAAAAAAAAACATATATTTGTTTTGGCAAAAACAAATATATAATTTTCCAAAAACTAATATATGTTTTGAATGAAACTAATATATGTTTTTTTCGCGATAAATAAAGCGTCCGGCATTGGGGCATACCCAACGCCGGACGCTTTATGATTTTGCGCTGTGTCTTGGTCAGAACATCTTCTCGGGATACTGACCAGCCTCATGCAATTTGGCCAACTTGGCAACTACCTCGGGACGGTCCTCGGGATAGGTTACGCCGAACCACTTGGAGGTGGTGTCAAGCACCTCGCAAGTAGCCTCGCCCTTCTTGATCAGATGATCCACCATGAGGGGGATGAAGAACTCGCTCTTCTTGTTCTCGATATTCTTGGGATCGCTCAGGAACTGCTTGAAGAATTCCTTAGAATATTGGAAATAATCAGGAGTGAAGCCCCAGAAGTTCATGCTTACGGGCGTTGTGTCGGGGATAGATACCCACTGGTCGTTCTCGTCCAGATACTGCACTACACCATCATGGCGCTCAATCTTCGTACGCTCTACCACATCGGTCAGCAGGTGGGTCTGCTCGTCGCTGGCACACACGCCACGGCTTACAGTACCGCTTTCGCTCAAGGTATTGCCCACACGGAAGCCTACCATAGCGTACTTTCCCTTGCTACCCTCGGGCAGGTCGCTGAGGAACTTAGCCAACACCTTAAAGGCATCACGATCATAAAAATCATCGCAGTTAAGCACGGCAAAAGGCTCATTGATGACACCCTCGCCCATCATGACCGCATGGTTCGTTCCCCAGGGCTTCTCGCGACCTTCGGGCACGCTGAATCCCTCGGGCAGAGCATCCAGGCTCTGGAAACAAAGTTCGCAAGGCACATGATCCTGGTACTTGGCCAGAATCTGAGTACGGAACTGCTCCTCGAAATCGCGACGAATTACCCATACGATTTTGCCAAACCCAGCCTGGATAGCGTCATAGATGCTATAGTCCATGATGGCCTGACCTTGGGGGCCAAGCGTGTCCAACTGCTTCAAACCACCATAACGGCTGCCCATACCAGCGGCCAAAAGGAAAAGTGTAGGTTTCATTTCGTGTAAATAGTTTTTAGTTGATAGTATATTACGCAACAAAGTTAATAAACTTTTACGAGTTAACGCGCCTTTTATCGCTTTAAATTTTAGAAAGGATAGCCCACAGCAATATGATAACCCAGCGAATCCCAGAACTTAGGCATATTGTAATAGCCACGTCGTGAGGTTTCGTAAGGGGCATGGATACCTATACCCACATCGAAACGGACAACCAGGAAATCCAGGTCGTAACGAAAACCGAAGCCGGTACCCAAGGCGATTTCCCTGCCGAAAGTCTTGGGATTAAAGCTGCCGCCAGGACGGGCATCATCGGGACGGAGAAGCCATACATTTCCGGCATCCAGGAAGATTGCTCCTTCCAGACTGCCAATCAGCGGAAAACGATATTCCAGATTGGCTTCCAGTTTCAAGTCCCCGACCTGATCGATATAGCTATACCGCGAACTCTCAGGAAGATAACTTCCCGGACCAATGCTGCGTACGCCGAACGCACGAATACTATTGGCGCCACCGATACTAAAGAGGTCGCTGTAGGGAGCCATCGTGCTATTACCGTAACTGATAACGGTACCCGCAAAGAGACGCCCAACAAGATAGGTACGGGTGCTGCGGACCTTGTATTTCTCCGTTACCTGGGCGCTTACCCTTACATACTGCGCATAGGGCACACCCAGAATTTCCTTGTCATTCTGACGCCATCCGTCGCCAATGACACGGGAGAAAGCACTGGTTACGTTGCCGGCTTCCTTTATCTCCAGACTCAAAGACCGGGGGTTGCGGGCATCGGGACGGCTGGTCATGTTCAGGGTATATTGCATAGATGGCACGAACTGGTCGCGCATGCTCACATAAAGGGCAGGATTTTGTTCTATGATTTCCTCGTAACGCTGGCTGGTATGCAACAGCTGATTGTAATCCAAGCGGAAGGGGGTTAGCTCATGCCGAATGGTTTTTTTACGCTGATAATTATAGGTCAGCCGTGCACCCCACGATACCTGTCCATAATACCCGCTGCGATTGAGCCACGTAGCCGAGAGCTTATAGTTGGTGCTGGTGATGGCCCGGCGGCCGATGCGCCGGCCCAGCGTAAGCATTGTGAGACGGGGAAAAGAGAGATTCAGGTCCACGCCATATTCATAACTGTTGATGCTCTGGCTGTTACCCTGACTCTGCGCCCCCGTCAGCCACTCATAACGGCCATGTACGTTCAAGCTGACGGTTTCTCCGCCCCGGAAGGCGTTCTTTCGTGACATGCTAAAACTGACACCAGGGCCCAAGAGGCCATTGCTCTTATTGGCCACGTTTGCCCGGAACTCACTGTCGTAGGGCTTATCCAAACGGGCGTTTACCAGGACATCCAACGTGTCAGAGCCTACGCTGTCGCGGGGGACGAAATCAATGTTAAGCTGCGAGAACACGCCCATGGAATTAAGTGCGTCATACAAGTGCTCTACCCCTTCCTGACTATACATCACTCCACGGCGATAGCGCATATTGCGACGCATGGCACGTAGTTTCAAGGGAGGGCGGCCAGGGGAACCGCTATAGGCCAACGTGGTGCTATGCTGCGTTATGCTATCCACCAGTTCATAAGCTTCGTTGTCATAGAGGTGGATGCGCGTACATCCCAAATAATACCGGCGACGCGCCTCGTCGGGCATGCCAACGAGCGGACGCACCTGCAGCTGGACATGCAAAGGACGCATGAGGGTGTCTGCACGGAAAGTAACGAACGAGGGCAAAAAGAAATAGTAGCCGTTATTGCGCAAAAGCGTACTCAGGCGCGTACGTTCACCGTCCAGATTACGCACACTGAACGGTGCACCCTGACGCAGCAGGCTCTGATGCATGGTGGCACGTATCAGGCTGTCCGTCGTAGCATCGAAACGCTGATAAGAGATGGTATCCAAGCGAAACAAGGGACCGGGGTGAACACTATACGCTACCTTAGCCTTCTTGGGATTACGCTCCGGAATGGTGTCATAGCTTACCTGTGCATGGAAATAGCCAAAATTGCGGAGGGTATTCTGAGCCACACGGGTTCGGACACGCGGATTCAGTTCGGTCAGATAAATGGGATTGGCCGCAAAATTGTTCATCAGCCAACGGCTCCAACGTGAGGTCTTATAGACATTCCTGTTATAGATCCACAGGCCTATCGGCAAAGGGAAGCGATGGTAAGAAGATCCCATCAAAGAATTGTTAGGTGCCTTGGCCAATACGCCCTCCACCTCCGCCTTGGCCAATTCATAGGCTTCACGGTCCTGGCGCAGAAGAGCACCGAGGCTGTCCCGCTGATGCTTGCTAAGCTGTTGCTCATCCTGCAATTCCCGCAGGGCGGAGGCATCCCCCTGAAGCAAGTTGTCTATGGCACGATAGCCTTTGCCCAGGGCTGTTATGACCCCCTCTTCTTGTGCCGCATCCGCAGACACCTGATGGGAATCATAATCCACACGCTTGATACCCGTGTACAGGATTTCATCCGCAGCCAGATTTTTCGTCTCGCTGCAGGAAGACAAAAGGGAAAGAAGCGTCCCCGCTATACCTATTATATATACAAGTTGTTTGCGCATACCTTGATGGGTACTATGCCTCATGGTCAGTCCTGCTTGGGATACAGTGCAAAATACTTCCACAAAGGTGCCAGGTGGAGCGCCTGCACAATCTGTCCTGTTTCCAACAGTTCGTGCACTTCGTCCCTTGTGAAGATGTCCACATGAATGTCCTCCGTAGGCTCTTGGTGCTGCTGGCCCAATCGCTCCACACCAGTTGCCAAGAAGGTGTAACTAAGATTCGTATGATTGGTAGGGTTAGGGGAAACCGTCATGAACAGTTCCCATTGACCGCCCCCATAACCCGTTTCCTCGTTCAACTCTCGCTGCGCGGCCTGTAAAGGCGTTTCGCCGGGATCCACGACACCGGCCACCAACTCATAATGCGTTTCTCCCAGGGCATGTCGGTATTGGTCCTCCATCACAAAATCGCCATCCTTGGTGATAGCAATGACGTTCACCCATGCGGGGAACTCCAGAACAAACCATTCGGGAACAATCGCCCCCGAGGGTAATTGTACCTTTTCCTGGCGCAGATTCATCCAAGTGCCCTTACTCAGCAGCCTTGTACTTTCGAGCACCTTCCATTTCCTGTTCTCCAGTTTGGGAATCATCACCTATTATTTTCCGTCCAGCAGGTCCAGAATCTGCTCTGCGTGAACTTTTGTTTTGACTTGCTTGCCCGTAAAGATGTGCTCCACAATGCCTTCCTCGTTTACCAAATAGGTGGTGCGAATGATGCCCATCGAGGTCTTGCCATAATTTGTTTTCTCGCCCCAAGCCCCCAAAGCCTGAAGCAACTCCGTCTCCGTATCAGCAATAAGAGGGAATGAAAGAGCGTATTTGTCTGCAAACTTCTGCTGCGTTTCGGCCTTATCACGGCTCACACCCACAATGGCATAGCCCTTTGCCGCCAACGCCGCCTTGTGTTGCTCCAACGAACAGGCTTCAGCCGTACAGCCGGGCGTATTGGCACGTGGGTAAGTATAAAGTACAAGTTTACGGCCACGGAAGTCGCTGGCCTTGATAACATTTCCCTGCTGGTCCTTACCAAGCATTTCGGGAATACGGTCTCCAATCTGCATATTTATTTGTTTTTAGGGTTATCAATCATTCATGATAAAAAGGGGAGTCTGCGCATCTTTGTTGTAGGCAAACGCAAAGCCCTCGAAGGTAAAATCCTGAAGTGCTTCGGGCAAAGCAAGCCGATGTCGCAAGGCGTGTCCCGCCATGGCTCCGCGGCACATCTTGGCATACACCGTAACCTGTTTCAATACGCCCTCTTTTTCTACAAGAAACTCAGGACGAACGACCCTGACCTCCCGCTCCACACGCTTCCAATCAAAAAAACTACGCATCTCATTCGATGCCAAGTCCAACAGAAGGCCGTCATCATCCCTGATGGATGCGATGAAAACATCAGTCAGGCGCGGACGCCAATACGCCAACATGCTTTGGCCATACTGGGGGAGCACCACTTTGCCCTCAAGGCGATAGGGGCGGATTCCATCCAAAGGGCGCAACAGCCCATAGAGGAAAGAAGTAATCCAAAGATGCGCTTGTGCATAGCTGAAGTCTTCTGACGTGAAATGCGCCAAGCCCATGTGCTTGAAGACCACGCCCGTATAGGCAAGCAGTGCCGCCTGAAGGGGCGAATCGTCCAAGAAGTGCTGATAACGCAACCACGTTTCCTTGGCCAATGCAGGGCTAATGTGCAACATGTTGCGCAGCTCCTCGGGAGAATAGTTCATCATCTGAAGCGCGTGTTGGCGGGCTTCATCCTGAAAGCGAGGTTCATGAAGCACAAGCTCCGTACCCGCCCCACGAGTCATATCCTTGGCACATCCTATCAGTATCTGCATCAGTTCTCCTTTTTATATATGCAAAAATAAGAAAAATAAGTGAGATTTCCTTATTTAAGCTGGTGAACATCAAAAATAATTCGTATATTTGCGACAGACCTAACCTTTAAACTAACAGACTATGACGAGCAAGCACAACGCACTATTCGCCCTAATGCAGGAGCAAGGCTACAGTCACGGCCTGTGCACCACCGCCCTACACATCCTCGGACAAACTCCTGCTGCCATGGATGTACTCATCAATTTCATCTATGCCAAGCGACCCTCGGAAAAAGAAGTTATCCAACACATCGCCACCCTTTTTGAACGTGGCGAGACGGATGCAGACCTTCATGAAACAGAGGGCAGTTAGACTAAACAAGTTCCAGTAACTCGCGGATATCCCAGACCATTTTCGTGGGACGGGAAGCAAGCAACTGTTCCACACTGTGGTTGCCATAAGCAACAGCCACAGTGTGGCATCCTGCTCCATTGCCCATATCAATATCGAAAGTAGTATCACCAACCACCCAGACATCTTTGGCATCCAGCTGCATCTTTTCAAGCAGATGCTCCACCATATCAGGAGCAGGCTTTGGGTTAAGGTTATCGTCAGCCGTTGCCAAAATGTCAAAATGCTGCGTCAGTCCGTTCTTATCCATAATCAAGCGCAGTGAATGAAGGTCGCGCGAGGTACATACCGCCAAGCGAATACCACGCTGCCTCAATTGGGCAAGAGTACAATCCACATGAGGGAAGATTGTTACCAACAGCGCCTCGAAATGGGGAAATAACTTCTTATATAACAGGGTCGCTTCCTCTGCTGCCTGACCATCCAAACCGCCCAACTGCTGCAAGGTTTCTTTCAGTGGCAAGCCAATAAGTTTGCGCACCTCTTCCTCCTGAGGCACAGGGCAATTCATCCGACGCAAGGTTTCGGCACACGTTGCCGCAATGCCATCAGCTGTATTTGCCAATGTACCGTCAAAATCAAAAAAAATCGCTTTCATCAAGATTTCATTATCTTTTGGTACAAAGTTACTATATTCAAGCCATGCCACCTTGCGTTTGATGTGAAAAGTTGCTATCTTTGCGGATTACAGTAATAATACCAAAGAAATTAATAAGATGAAAACGAAGAAAGAAATTGTAACGAACTGGCTTCCGCGCTATACAGGACGCCCGCTGGAATATTTTGCAGACTATATTCTGCTTACAAACTTCAACAACTATATCGACATCTTCCGCGAGCAGTTCGGTCTCGAACCAGAGCCTGATTACCATCCTAATATGCAAGCCGTAACGGCTGAGGGCATAACCATCATCAACTTTGGCATGGGCAGCCCTAATGCTGCCATCATCATGGACCTCCTAAGCGCTATTCGCCCCAAAGCGTGCCTTTTTCTGGGTAAGTGCGGAGGTATTTCCCAAAAGACGCTCAAGGGCGACCTTATCCTACCTCTGGCCGGCATACGCGGCGAAGGAACCAGCAATGACTATTTTCCACCCGAAGTGCCTGCCCTACCCGCCTTCATGTTGCAGCGTGCCGTCAGTTCAGCCATCCGGGACAGAGGCCACGACTATTGGACGGGTACCGTATATACAACCAACCGCCGAGTGTGGGAACACGACGAGGTTTTCAAAGAACACTTGCGTGCCACACGTGCCATGGCCGTAGACATGGAGACGGCCACCCTCTTTACCTGTGGCTTTGCCAATAAAATCCCCACGGGCGCACTGCTGCTGGTTAGCGACAATCCTATGACCCCCGAAGGCGTGAAGACTACCGAGAGCGACAATATGGTTACAACAAACTTTGTACAGGACCACGTAAAGATTGGCATCGAAGCGCTGGAAATGATCAAACAGGCCAAGAAGACCGTACGCCACTTGAAATTCAATATCTAATCCCACCTTCATAAAATGGTAAAAACCTCAGGCACTACTCCTCAGGATATCATGCAGCAGGTACGACAGGGCCACATAGCACCCGTCTACCTGCTGCATGGCGATGAGGACTATTACATCGACCGCGTTGCCCAAGAAATCCTTGACCACCTACTTCAGCCCGAGGAACGCGACTTCAACCTCGATATTGTATATGGTTCCGACAAACGTGGCAACGACATTATCAATCTCTCTCGCCAATTCCCCATGATGGCGGAGCGCAGGGTGGTGATGGTACGTGAGTTTCAATCCTGCACCACGAAGGAGACTCTTGCGTCCTACGTCCAAAACCCCATGCAAAGCACCGTCCTTATTCTCTGCCATAAGCACGGACTTATGGATGGCCGCAAAAGCCTGGTCAACGATATTAAGAAGTATGGCGGTGTGGTCATGGAAAGCCGACGCCTGTGGGAACACCAACTACCGTCCTTTATCAATCAACATGCGAAAGAGCTCCATCTTAAGATAGAACCCAAAGCAATACAGATGCTATGCGAACACGTGGGCACGGACCTTACCCGTATGGCGTCGGAGATGGAGAAACTAAAGATTGCCGTCCCCCAAGGCTCAGACACGATTACAGACAACCTGGTGGAGGAGCAAACGGGAGTAAGCAAAGAGTACAACAACTTTGAATTACAAAAAGCATTGGCAGTACGCGACGTTGCGAAGGCAAACAAAATAGTAAATTACTTTTACAACAGTCCGAAGAACTTTGCATTGCCACCATTGTTATCTACGCTTTTCTCCTTCTTTTCCGATGTCATGTTGGCATATTACGCTCCCAACCAATCGCCTGCTGGTATTGCCCAATGGCTTGGGAAAAACGAATGGACGGTTAAAAACGGTATCTATGATGCACGCCAAAAATATGCCGGAAGAAAGGTTGTGGTTATTCTGGACAAAATTCGACAGACAGATGCCAAATCCAAAGGCGTTGGAGGGGCAAAAACACCACCGGGAGAGCTTCTCCAAGAGCTTGTTTTCTTCATTTTGCACTGATTTCTCTTCCAGATTCCCTAAATTCAGGGAATCTTTTTTTTGCCCTTTTTCTTTCTTTTTTAAGCAATTAAACTGATTTCTGACCTCGATTACTGACCTTCTTTTTGAAGAAGAAAGCCCTCTGGACAAAAGAAGTAAAAAGGGCATTTTCTCCGCATTTTTGTCGTTTTCTTGATTTTAAAACCCAAATCACGGTTTGTAAAATCGCAATCTAAAGTTTGTATTTGCTTAACCCGGATTCGGAATTAGCAAAAATTTCCGAATCCCAAAGGAGTGGGTTTTGTATTTCACATTCTGGATTTCGATACCAAAACCAATAGATTTGAATAATTATAATGAATAATATTTACGGGAATCTTGCCTGTCATTTCAAAAAGATTTTCAGTAATTTACAAAAAGAAAATGAAGTTTTAAGGGAAATGTTTTGGGTCTTATGGGGGTTGTTTTCGGGTTTCATGCCCATTACACGTAAAAATGGCAAATAATATTGTATCTACAACATACAAACCAAATGTTTATGTCGTTTTGTTAATCCATTATATTCAAGTATATACTCTACGTGATTCGGGATTTCACATTACGCAACACGCAATTTCGTCCTCGAAGATTACGTGTTTCTAAATTTTAAATATCAAAAGTTTTTCCAAACACAAAATTCTAACTTTTCAATTCAAAATTCTATGGTGTTAAATATTTTTTGTACCTTTGCCTCATAAGAAATTAAGATATGAGCGACACTCCTACCCCCAGCATCAAGGACCGCATACGCCAGTTAATGGAGAAGGCAGAGATGAACCAGAAGGATTTTGCAATCATCACGGGAATCACCGCCCCAACCCTCTCCAGCATCTTCAACGGCCGCACCTCCGTAACGATGAATCATATTATGGCACTCCACAAAGAGTTTCCAAACATCAGCATGCAATGGTTGATGTTCGGCGAGGGCAATATGGACATAGACGCAACCGACACACAAACAGAAAACACCTCTGGTTCTCCCCTGTCTATCAGCCATACCACCAATTCTGTTTCAGAGGGTCAACAACTGAATTTTCTGGCTGAAGGCATCCCCTCCTCCGCCTCTTCCTCTTCCATGCCCAATGGTATTGTTGGTGCCATGGCATTGGGAACGCCGAACAACGAGTCCTTGAACATGGTTTTAGAGCAACTGAAAAAAGTAAAAAATATTTCCACTACCCAACGTAAGGTTACTGAGATTCGTATTTTTTATGACGACGGAACCTACGAGGTTTTTGGACCCAAGGATTAAGCATACCTAAGCATTCATTTCCTTTCTTGATAGACCACCATGTAGTATTCCATTACTGCTGGTGGTTTTTTCATACCCTATCCTTTTGTGTTTTCTTCCCCTTTCGCTATCTTTGTATATATATTATAATGTATATCGCAAAATACATGAAAAAATACATGCTTGACCTTAAGGTTACGGGGAACAGCCATCCCACTCCCGGCTATTCCCTCTTGCGCCTTACGGATCCCCAAAACCCTCTGCCAGAGATTCTTCCCGGGCAATTCGTTCAACTCCTGGTTGAGAATGCTCCACACACCTTTTTGCGCCGCCCCATCAGCGTCAATCACGTGGACCGTACTGCCAACGAACTATGGCTGCTCATTCACATGATTGGCGAAGGAACAACACAGCTGGGCCGACTTGCCGAAGGAGATTCCGTTAATGTCATCTTTCCCTTGGGCAATAGTTTTTCGACAGAACAGTGCGGTTCCGCTCCCCTGCTTGTCGGTGGTGGCGTAGGCATTGCGCCCATGCTCTATTTGGGTAGCCAGTTAAAAGCAATGGGAATCACGCCCACGTTTCTATTGGGAGCGCGCAGTCATGCAGACCTCATGCAACTGGAGGAGTTTGAAAAATACGGTCGTGTCCTGCTTACCACTGAAGACGGTTCCGCCGGCGAACGCGGTTTTGTTACCCAACACAGCGTTCTGTCACAAGAACGTTTCAGCCATATTTATTGTTGCGGCCCCAAACCCATGATGATTGCCGTTGCCCGTTATGCACTCGGCAAGGACATCCCTTGCGAGGTTTCGTTGGAAAACCTGATGGCATGTGGTCTGGGAGCCTGCCTCTGCTGTGTCGAGGACACGGATTTGGGCAACGTGTGTGTGTGCAAGGAAGGTCCTATCTTTAATATCAAGAAACTGAAATGGCAGATTTAAGTACGCATATAGGCGCCCTGCGCCTTAAGAATCCCGTCATGACCGCCAGCGGTACCTTCGGCTACGGCCTTGAATATGCCGACTTTATCGACCTCAGCCAACTTGGCGGAATAATAGTCAAGGGTACCACCTTAGCCCCACGTCAAGGCAATCCCTATCCCCGCATGGCAGAAACGCCACAGGGGATGCTCAACTGCGTCGGCCTGCAAAACAACGGCGTCGATTATTTCGCACAACACATCTATCCTCAGATCAAGGATATTGACACGCACATGATTGTCAACGTCAGCGGCTCCTCACCAGAGGACTATGCTGCATGCGCGGCACGCGTAAACGCTTTGGAGCGCATCCCCGCCATTGAACTGAACATTTCCTGTCCCAACGTTCACGATGGCGGAATGGCTTTCGGTGTAAGCACGAAGGGCGCAGCCAGCGTGGTCAAAGCGGTGCGCAAGGCGTACGACAAGACGCTCATCGTAAAGCTGTCGCCCAACGTTACGGACATTACCGAAATTGCCCGTGCCGTAGAGGACGAGGGAGCCGACAGCGTATCGCTCATTAACACCCTCATGGGCATGAGCATAGATTCCGAACGCCGCAAACGCACGCTGAGCATTGGCACAGGCGGCCTGAGCGGTCCCTGCGTCAAACCCATTGCCTTGAGAATGGTGTATCAGGTGGCGCGTGCCGTCAGGATTCCGGTTATCGGGCTTGGAGGCATTTCAAATGCTGCGGATGCCGTTGAATTCCTCCTGGCCGGGGCCAGCGCCATCCAGATTGGCACCATGAACTTTGTAGACCCTACCGTTTCCGTAAAGGTTGTTCAGGGTATCAACGACTATCTGGACCGCCACGGCTTCCAGACTGTACAGGACATCATTGGCATTGTAGAATAACCGTATGCTTGTAAAAGTGCCCACTGCCGCCATTCAAGGCATTCATTCCATTGAGGTGATGACGGAGGTCAACGCCTCACGCGGTGTGATGTACTACTTGGTGGGATTGCCCGACAACAGTGTCAAGGAAAGCCACGAACGCATTGTAGCAGCCATCCAGAACAGCGGGTTCGACTTCCCGGTGCGCAGCATTACCATCAGCCTCACCCCCGCCGATGTCAAGAAGGAAGGCTCCGCCTACGACCTGCCCATAGCCGTAGGTATTCTGGCCACCTCCAACGACATTCAGCCCAACCATCTCATGCGCTATATGTTCATCGGCGAGCTTTCGTTGGACGGCACCCTGTTGCCTGTCCGCGGTGCCCTTGCCACGGCGATGTTAGCCCGGGAAAAAGGCTACGAGGGAATCATCCTTCCCCTTGACAATGTACAGGAAGCGGCCGTCGTGAATGGGCTGAAAGTTTACGGCGCGCGCACATTGAGCGAAGTTGCGGACCTTCTGAACGGTTCGCCCAACGCCATCCAACCTACCGCTTTCGATATTGAAGAAACCTTTATCGAGCAAAGCCTCCACTGCGAGATTGACTTTCACGATGTAAAAGGACAGGAAAATGTCAAACGTGCGATGGAGGTAGCGGCTGCGGGAGGTCATAACATCCTGATGGTAGGCCCTCCGGGCAGCGGAAAGAGCATGATAGCAAAGCGGCTGCCAACCATCCTTCCGCCCCTTACCTTCAACGAGAGCCTGGAAACCACGAAAATATACAGCGTGGCAGGCAAACTTGGCAAGAAGAAAGGACTCGTCATGGAACGTCCTTTCCGCAGTCCTCACCACACCATCTCCCAGGTCGCCCTTGTGGGCGGCGGGCAACACCCCATGCCGGGCGAAATCTCGTTGGCACACAACGGCGTTCTTTATTGCGACGAACTGCCCGAGTTCTCGCGCTCCGTCCTGGAAGTGCTTCGCCAACCCTTGGAAGACAGAGAGATTCATATCTCCCGGGCCCAATATGCGGTAACCTATCCCACCTCCTTCATGTTCTGCGCCTCCATGAACCCCTGCCCCTGCGGTTATTACGGCGACCCCACCCACCATTGCGTATGCACGCCCGGACAAGTGATGCGCTACCTGAACAAAATCAGCGGACCACTGCTGGACCGTATCGACATTCATTGCGAAATACAGCCCGTACCCTTCAAGGACATCAGCCGGCAACAGCCCGGCGAACCTTCCGCACACGTCCGTCAGCGCGTAATGGCTGCACGCAAGGTGCAGACAGCGCGTTACAAGGAATCGAAACTGATCCATTGCAACGCCCAAATGACAGACCGCATGATCCAGCAATATTGCAGACTGGACGAAAAAACGATGACTCTCCTTCAGGCTGCCATGGAGCGGCTGAACCTTTCCGCCCGTGCATACAGCCGCATCCTCAAGGTCGCCCGCACCATTGCCGACCTCGAAGGCAAGGAAAACATAGAGATGCACCATGTGGCGGAGGCTGTAAGCTATCGCAGCCTGGACCGTGGCGACTGGGCGGAGAGGTAGTAAATCAGATGACCTATATGCAAAATTGAGAGTGCATATTCTGGTGGCAAGATGAATTATGAGAAGTTCTGTCATGACATTGATAGCGTAGCATATATCTTGAAGCGGTTCATAGAGGTGGATAATATCCAACAATACAAGTCTGCTCCGAACTTTGCTTTATTTGAATACTTCACGAAGTCAAATTCCATGAATATGAAAACTCATACAGGACAATGCACATCGCTACCTTTATATTATAAGATACTCTGTGATGAACTTGGCGGCCAGTCCTCTCTTGCCTTTGCACCAAGACACATGTATGTAAAACATATAGGAGAAGATGGTAAATGGGTGAACATAGAACTGACTAATGGACATTTTGTTCGTGATGAGTGGCTGATTCAAACACATGGAATCTCAACAGAAGCCACACGCAATGGAGTATTCCTGACAGCACTATCCGACAAGGAAAACATTGCCTTTATGATAACACAGTTAGGCAAAGCCTATCAGCAGAAATACAATTCGTGGGATTATTTCCCTTTAAGATGTGCAGAAGAAGTGCTTAAAGT
>JAQYEW010000044.1 GCA_028723455.1 Prevotellaceae bacterium
CATTCTGTTTATCAAGAGAAAAAGACGATAAAAAGAACATAAATTCTACAAACAAAAGAAATCACAGAAACTATTGCCTGCGTTCCCGTAATAATTTGTATCCTTGGAACAATCTGCCTACCTTTGCAGCATACAAATCAAAAACTAAAAAAAACGCAGACTATGGCAAAGATTTTCAATAGCCTTACGACACTCGTAGGCAACACCCCCCTGGTGGATCTGCAACGCATCGCACAAGTCAAGGGCGCACAGGCCCAGGTGGTGGCCAAAGTGGAATTTTTCAATCCCGGCGGCAGCGTCAAGGACCGTATCGCCCTCAGCATGATCGAGGACGCGGAACAAAAGGGAGTCCTGAAGCCCGGAGCCACAATCATCGAGCCAACCAGCGGCAATACGGGCGTGGGCCTGGCATGGATCAGCCGTGTCAAAGGCTACAAGGCCATTATCGTCATGCCCGACACCATGAGCAAGGAACGTCAGAACCTGCTGAAAGCGGCGGGTGCGGAACTGGTACTGACCCCCGGCCTGAATGGCATGAAGGGTGCCATAGCCGAAGCCGAGCGACTGAAGAACGAAACGCCCGGCGCCGTCATCCTGGGGCAGTTCCTGAACCCTGCCAATCCCGCTGTGCACGAGCGCACCACAGGCCAGGAAATATGGAACGACACGGACGGACAGGTGGACATCTTCGTGGCCGGCGTGGGCACCGGCGGCACCATCAGCGGCGTGGGCAAAGCCCTGAAGGCGCATAACCCCAAGGTAAAGATTGTTGCCGTAGAACCCGCGGACAGTGCCGTACTGAGCGGCGGACAGCCCGGCCCCCACAAGATTCAGGGCATCGGCGCTGGCTTCATCCCACAGACCTACAACGGCAGCGTGGTGGACGAAATCATACAAGTGGCGAACGACGACGCGCTGCTTACGGGGCGCGAACTCAGCCTCTACGAAGGACTCATCGTGGGCATCAGCAGCGGAGCCGCGGCCTACGCCGCCCTGCAACTGGCCCAACAGCCCGAGAACAAGGGCAAGCGCATCGTGGTCCTGCTGCCCGACACCGGCGAACGCTACCTGAGCACACAGCTCTACGACTACGAGAACTATCCGCTCTAAAAAAAAGGCGGGAAGGAGCAGTCCCACACCTCAGGGGCTGCTCCTTCCCGCCTTTCGTATTTTCGTCTTGACTAAAATGGAGGACTACCACTCGAAGTTGAAGTGCTCCTCCCGTCCGTAATTGTCCGTATTACGGTCTTTGGGCATCGCCTCCTTGTGTGTGGCAAAAGGGCTGGAAGCCAACACCGCTTCCGGATCCACCTCCAGGAAACTTACCACAGGGGCAATATAACTCCTTTTTGCGTACATGTTCTCCTGCTTTTGGATTTTCAAATTCATTTCTTCTTACTCACTTTAAAACGACCTTTTTACCGTTGATGATATAGATGCCCTTGCGCATAGACTTGACACGCTGGCCCTGAAGGTTGTAAATGGCGTTGTCAGCACGCTCCCCAACCTCCGTTGCCCGGATGGCGTCAACAATATCGTCCAACACGAAGCTACGGATGCCGGAGTCCTTGGGCAGACGCAGGTAAGCCGTACCGGGCTTGATGGTGAACGCGGCGCCATCGTCGGCACCCCAATAGAAGCCCAAACCGGTCTGGGCTTCAGCGTCGTCATAAGCCAACTTGTAGAACTTGTAATCGCCTGCCATTTCCTCGGAAGCCGGGTGCATCAGATTCTCAGCAAAAGCATCCACAAGTTTGTTCTCGACCGTATAGAAAGGAATCTTCGCAGGGTCGTTGCCTGCGTCAAACGAAGCCTGGATAAGCACGCCCGTGTTGGTGGGAACGAAATAACCGTTCATTTCCGTGCCACCGTCAGAGAGTGTTTCCAATGCAAGTTCATCCACCTGAAGACGCCCATCGCTTTCCGAAGTAACCTTCTTGAGCGTCGTAGGCTGTATCATGCCTTCCTCAATCCTTGGAAAGAAGGTAACCTTGTCGTTACTGAATGTAGCATAGTAAATATTATTTGACTTCGCCTCGAGGGTTAGCTCCTTCAGGGTAGTATTGGACGATTGTTCCAATACGGCTATCTGTATGTTGGCATTCGCACTTTCATAAGTTTCCGTCCGGTTGGTGGCCGCATGAATGGTAGCCATGCCTGCGGCCTTACCGGTTACGGTGTTGCCTGTCAGGCTGGCGTAGTCCGCACCATCCTGAAGGGTATAGGTAATGACCAGACTCGTGGGAACGGGGGTTGCATCCAGCGTGTAGGAGTCTCCCACACGTACTGTGGCGGCATTCTCCAGCGTCAGCGTGGGGTTTTGTTTAGGCTCTTCCACAACCGGGACTCCTGTATGAAAATCCAGACTGGAAACGTTTAATCCATAGTTCGTTTTTCCTTCAACGGTCCAGTTCACCGAAACCTTGTAGTAACTGTCCGCCGGCCATGAAGTACCCGATGATGGTGTAAAATCAATCGTGCCAGGGGTGTTTACACCAACTTCCAGAGAGGATACGACAACCTCATCGACCTGATTGGAAAAATCCGAATCACTGAATACCGACAACGTAACAGTATTGATGGTGAAATTGATATTGGTTTTACCCTTATGTTTCACGGTAACCTTCGTGATATTCTCGGACAATGCGGAATTGTATTTGATGCTGGACGTGGCAGTATTGTTCTTTCCGCCCATTCGAACATAATCCCAACCTTTTCGGTTATTGGAAGCATAGGAGAATGTACATCCCAGATCGGTCCATTCCGCGTCGGAATAGGTGTTGATGCTTTCAGCCCAACCGCTAAAAGGAATGCTCTTGTACGGCGTATCGTTAGCGCACACACTCTCCACGCCCACACCTACCAGACATAGCAGCATGATCAGCTGTGTGAAAATCTTGTTCATAATATATATATAATGATGATGAGTTAATTGAATTTATTCTTCGATAATAATCTGATATGAAAGGCTACCGGCATTATAATCATCGGTTTCGGCAACAGTGGCTGTGATGATTACGGAACCAACCTTCTTCAGCGTTACAGCACCCGTCTGGGCATCCACCTCGGCAACAGCAGAATTGGAAGAACGGTAGGTAACGGTTCCGCCGCTATTTGCACTTACCGTCTTACCCGTGAATCCTTGAGCCAAGGTAGTGCGGAAAGTGAAGACAATAGCCGGTGCCTGCACCACCTTCGTAATGTCGTCCTCTTCGTTGATGACACCATTCTTGTATTCGTCGCTGTAAGCACTGATGGCGTTGGTTAGGGAGAAGTTCTCGGAACTCTTGTTTCCCCATATATATTCCACCAGTTCGGGATAATCAATGAAAGGGTTGCGGTTATTTTGGATACTTTCCACCGCATTGTTTCGCGCGCGCTCCTTGTCGCTGATGGGATCCTGACGATGCCACTTCAGCAACAGGTCGCGGGCCCAATCCTTGATGGTGGTATGCCTTTGTGCATCGCTATCGAACATGTAGTTCACTTTCCATTCCAGTTCTCCCTCGTAAGCGCAAACTACATAGAGGTACATTCGGGCAAAGTCGCCTTTATACTCATTGGCAGGCTCGAAAAGTCGACTATCCCCACCATACTCGTCTGGATTTACTTCCCATACATGCGAAGCACAGGCAGTGCACTCAACACCCTCAACATGTTCGTGCGTATCAGCATACACATAGGTATAGCCATCAGAATTATGTTTTGGTTCCTTTGGCCAAGCCAGTGTCATTCCCGTTTTGAATTCTCCCAACGCATGATCATTCTTGGCATTGTTGGCAGCGCCGTCGCTGGGCACCAGATGGTGGAGGTCTGTGTATGCTTCAGGGTTTCCTTTTTCTGCACCCCACCAGGAATTGGGCACACAATGCTCACGGTTGATTCCCGAAGTCTGGCTGTGGTCATTATCCTGATAAAACTTGGGGAACTGACTCATCCAGGCATACATGTCGTAAACGAGGTCCCGCTTTGTCGCTGTGGCCGGGATGGAATCCGAGGGACCCGGATCCGTGGTCTCGTAATGCTTCCACAGGGAATTATAGCTCACCTTGGTGTGCGGATACACAATTTCTTTCAGCGCAAGTTCCAACTCTCGCCCATTCTTTCCATCGAGCTTAGCAGATGTGTAATAGTCCGGCTTGGGTTGGGCCGCCGCCAACAAGGGAATTACGGCCAAAGCAATTGTCGTAAGAAATTTCTGTTTCATGGTTATTTAGTTGTGTTTTTCATTTGTGTCAATAATACAGCACCCCAAAAAAGCCGTTGTTACGGCCGGCATGGGGTTGGAAAGTAAATGCCAAAGAGCGAGTAAGCAGCTTTCAAACGTGATTAAAACATAACAGCACTATGCATTTTTGCTGGATATGTCACGAATCTTACGGGCAAAAGAATTCGTTCTTCAAGGCTTGATTCTTGATTTTAAGTTCTTCGGATGGCAAATATAACTATTATTTCAATAACACAAGCAAATAAAAACATTTTTTTGCTTTTTATGGCGTGTTTTTCTAAAAAAAACACAAAAAAAATAGTCTGAAAAAGGAAAAAAAGAGATATGTCGGTTTTTGACATATCTCCTTCTGAATTATATTTGGGTTTCTACCACAGTCCGCCGTCCTCTTCCCAGAAGTTATGCTCCCTGGCGGCAGAGGGTTCGCTTTGCGGCTCTTTGCCGGACAACATCTTGTGGCCGGAATCGGCGATGGGGCGGAATGTGTCCACGTGGTGCACAGCCATGCGTGGTCTTATATAAGTCATTTTCTTGTTCATAGGTTCGATGCGGATGGTTTACTTGATAACGACTTTCCGGCCGTTGATGATGTACAGGCCTTTGGGCAATCGGCTGACGTCCCCGCTTGCCTTGCGTCCGTCGATGGTGTAGATGCCTGTCTGTACCCGGCTCTCCGAGGGCAGCGTCTCAATATCCGTAGTGGAATTCTCCAGGCTGAAGCCGATGCTCCTGGCTCCGGCTGCGGCGGCATCAACGAAGCAGGCGCGGAAGGGAGCCACGAAGGCATTGGCGTTGATTACGCCATCCCGGTCGGTGATGCGCAGCCACTGCTGACGCGTGGCGTTGAGGGTATAGATATTGTGTCCCAAGGCATCGTCGTGGCTGACGGCAGACAGAGTGCCCACAAAGCCGTCGCCCGTTGCGGGTGAGGCTATGGCATCGCCAATGGTGTATCGTGTGGCGGCCTTCACTTCCACATGGCTTGCGTCGCCAATCTTCAGGCCGGCCTGTTCGCAGTGTATCAGATAAGGCACATGGGCCTCCAGACTGGGAGCGGAAGTGAACAAATAAGTATAGTCCCCATCCCGCATCGTGCGGCCTACAAAGCGATAGGCGCGCATACCTTCCGGCAAAGCGGCCGCATAGGGCAGGCAGAGCGTGCTGTAGCCCTTATTGAAGGTGCGGTTGAAGGTAGCCTCCGTGGCTGTGAATGCGGCCTCCGTGTTGTCGTCAGAGACAGGTACCGAGATGCCGTACAGCGTGTAGCCGCCCTGGCTGTCTTTCGTAAGGTCGTACAGGGCGAGCCGCCTGCACGTGCCTTTCGCCCCGCTGAAGCGCACCACGTTCGTCTCGTCCTCCCCAGTCTTTTCGTTACCGTCGTTGGTAAAGACAAGCGTATGGGCGGACAGGCCGGCCTGGCTGCGCGTAACATCCGTGCTGCCGCCGGCACTGCGCAGGTCGAGGTACTCAAGCTGTTTGGCACCCGCAAACGAGCCGCTTTGGATGGCGTTCTGACGGCAATTCAGGGAGAGGCGGCGCAGGGCTGTACCGCTGAAAGCCTCCGTGCCGATGGATGTCAACAAGGGCGCGTCAAGCAATGTCCGGGACAGGCGCATATTGCCGCTGCCCTTGAAGGCTTCCGCACCGATGGTGGCCAACTGGCTGCCGCCACCGAGAACCACATCATGCAGGCGGACGCAATGCGCCAGTGCCTTGTCGCCGATGGTGCGGACGGTAGCGGGGATGACAAGGTCGAAATCGAAGTCGCCCAAGGCCGTGCCCAGTCCGTAGGTGAACTTATTGTCGAGCCTTGCCCCGGTGTTCACTTCCCGGGAAACGATGCC
This sequence comes from Prevotellaceae bacterium, assembly GCA_028723455.1. Taxonomy (GTDB): domain Bacteria; phylum Bacteroidota; class Bacteroidia; order Bacteroidales; family Bacteroidaceae; genus Physcousia. The sequence goes on from JAQYEW010000044.1 coordinate 6,073, forward strand.
CACGACGGTATGCTGGCGGCCGTTGACGGTAACCTTTTCCGGCAACGTGAGGCTTACACGCCCGTTATCGCCGGGTGTGAAAGCACCCTTGGCATAGACAATGTTCACACCCTCCCCGCCGGCTTGCTTCACGTACCAGGTCCGGCCGTTGTCCGCAAACTTATACGTGTCCGCGCTGCCCAGGGCGATGATGATGGAATCCGTCTGTGCTGTATAGTCCTCCTCATTGGTTGGCACGAACTGGAAGTCCGTGGAAACCGTCAGTCCGTCGTTGCTGTTGCATCGCTGGTCGGGCGTCATGGCCAGATTGGTGCCGGCGGCCCTCACTACGGAATAGTAGCCGTTGAGCCCCACCATGCAGCCGAAACCCTGGCTGTTGATGATGGTGAGCGCTCCCCAGGTGTAGCCGCGCTGCAACGTACGCTCCATGCCCATATTGCTGAAGTTCCTGAACTCACTGGTCATATTGGAGTATTCCGCACCCTCCGGACGCTCGGGACTGAACAGTTCACGGCCCTGGTCGCTCACGAAATGGTACTTGCCGTCCTTGACATAGCAACGCCAGCGGGCGTTCTGCCGCTCAGCGTCCGTAAGCAGCGCGTCCGATTCCTTCTTGACAAGGTGCTGTCCGCGCACGTTGTCGTCCATCATATAATAATAGGTGTCGCGGTTGTAGGGGCTGAGATAGGAGCGTATCCGGTAGTACTTGCCGTCCTGGGGCTTGGCCACCTTGTCGTCGCCAATCTGCGAGAGCAGGGTCATCCGCTCGTTCAGGTTGTCAACATCGGCAGTCGTAATGTCCCGGCGTATATCCGTACCGTCATATACCCGCTCGTATGCGCTCTTGAACTCCCCGGCCTCGGGAAGCCAGTCGTAGGGATAGCCTATCGCGCCCAGATTGGCGTAAAGGGGACGTGCCATATAGGACAACTGCTGTGCCGAGGCACGGGCAAGACCGGACTCGCTGACGGTTTCCGGCAGCCTGACCAGCTGGGTATAGGTATAGTCCAGATTGTTGATATTCGCTTTCCAGCTGCGGCGTACAAGACTGCCCTCCACGGTTTCCACGCACTGGCATTCCTTGGAGACACCGGCCTGTCTGGTGCTGTAGGCCACCAGCGTATTTACCTTTTCAGGCAATTCATCCATGCTCCCTACCTCCACATAAGGGGCTGGCAAGGGACTGTTGTCCGTGGTGCGGAACATGGCGCGCTGCTGCGACGGCGTGAAGTCATAACCGCTGCCGATGGCCTGACCGCTCTGGTAGATATAGTCCTGCTTGGGGAAGATGCCGCAGGCGGCCTCGCCCACCACTTCCAGCTTGAAGCGTCCGCCGCCCGTGGAGAAATTATGCCAGTTCTCGTAGTTCACCTTGCCAATACTGAAGTAAGGCAGGATAAACTCGTGGTAGCCGTCATTCAGGACATTGTCGGCAAGCACATATCTGAAGGTCTTGCCGTAGTCGTCAGAGAATAGGATACGCACCTTGCTGTCCGCACCATAAATCTGCGTGCAGGGGTTCCACGAAATCTTCACCTCGCGACCGAGACCGTAGTTGTTCATGGTCGTGCTGGCCAGCTGTACGCCGTTGATCTGGAACGGGTCGCCATCCACCACATTCACCTTGATACGCATGGCGTCGTAGCGCGAATGGTCGTGTACGGCGGCCATGAAGGTATAGGTTCCCGTGGCGGAATAGTCCGAGTTTGGCTCAAGATAATTGGTGGTATTGGTGATGGTTGAGGGGTCGATGCAATGGGAGCGGAACACGATGCAGCTGTCCTTCGTCTCCTTGTACGAGGGCCGCAGCGTGTTGGCGTTCGCCATGTCCTGCTTGGAAATGTCGAAGGCGTTGACATTATAGTAGTAAGCGGCACCGTCGCCCTTCGTGGTCGTGGGCAGATAGAACTGGAAGTCGGATCCCCTGGTGATGGTGTATTCCGTCTTGATGCGCTGGCGGTCCAGCATCGGCTGTGCGCCCTGTGCTTCCTCGGCATAGGGCGTTACCGTTTCGCTGGGGTTCACCCTCACGATTCGCGTACGCGCCGCGTCCGAATAGTAGTTCATGTTGTACAGGGTGTTGCGCATCTGGTAGATGCTGGGCAGGGAGAAGAAATCACGCGGTGCGCCGTAGCTCATGATGCTGCGCCCGCTGCCCGGCTCGGTACAGATAGCGTCAAAATACAGGTGGGTATGCTCGGCACCGAAGCTGTGGCCAAGCTCGTGGGCGATGGTCGTGATATTGTTGACGGCCCATGCGCTGCCCTTTAGCGTGGCATAGGCCGCACTGCCCAGTTGGGCAACGCCATTACGGCTTTTGTTGGGACGTCCGATGAGGATACCCAGGTCATATTTTGTGGAGTCCGCGCCAAGAGCCTTGTCGATGATCTGCTTGCTCAGGAAGAGGCGTGTCTGGTCGGTGATGTTGTTGCGGTCCAGTTGCAGTCCGTTGACATTATAATCGAAGAGGATGAGCTTGTTGTTGCGCACCACCTCGAACCTGACACCCACGGCATTGGTGTAATAGGCGTTAAGACCCTGTTCCAGTTCTTCCCACCATTTGTTTACGGCCTCTACGACCTGATTTGGGTCGGAAGAGATATTGCCATATCCTTCCGAGGACCGGATGTATTCCGGCAGTATGCAGGCCGCCAGGCGGAAGGTGTATATTTTTCCTCTGTTCTTGATGACCGATTCCTTGGAGGGCGTGGAGAAGTGGGAAGCCACGCGACGGCGTGCGTTGGCACGCATAGCCTCCTCATACTCCCGGGGAATGACAACCCCGCAGCTGTCCTCAGCGACAGTGGCCGGACGGGCCTGCGCAGGCATGGCAAGGCCCAACGAGAGCGTGAAAACTGCCAACCCAAAGGTCAAAGGCCTAAGCAATGGAAATAGTAGTTCTTTCATGTCTGATGAAAAAAAATAAGTTAAGATGGAATTAAATTGATGGTTTACTTGATGACAACAATACGGTTCACGACGGCCTTGCTGCCGTTGCCGGTGTTGGCGATCACCTGGTACACGCCCGAGCTGACACGCCGCCCGCCCCGGGTCCTGAGGTTCCAGGTGAAGCGGCCGCCATTGCTGGTGCCGCTGTGGATGAGCTGGCCCGTGGAGGAGGTGATCTTCACCTCTGCGTCCTGTGTAAGCCCGTCGATGGTAACCAAGCCGTCATAGTCCGGCCCTACGGGATTGGGATAAGCCGTAATCCGGTCGGCATCCAGGTCCGCCAAAGCCTGCGAGGCATCGCTCATGTAGCTGCACAGACCCCTGTCCGTGCCTATCATCACCAAGCCCGTGGCCGGGTGAATGGCCAGGCATTGGATGTTGTCGCTCAGCAGCGGCGTATGCTTCGCCTGAAAATGATGGATGGTCTCCTGGCCGTCCGCACTCACCAGGAACAGGCCGCTGCCCGCCGTGCCTATCCATTTGCGGTTGGCACCGTCCACGGCAATGCACGAGATGGGCACGTCGACAAGCAGATAGTCCGCCAGTCCCGAGCCGTCGTTGCGCGCGATCTTGATTTGCAGGAAGCGGAAATCGTTGTCGAAGAAACGCGTGGGGTCCTCGATAATGTACAACCCCAGGTTCGTGCCGCACCACACCTGGCCGTTCAGGTCCTCCGTCATGCAATAGAACTGGTCGGGCGTGCGGCTGGTGCCGTCGGTATTCGTCAGTGTCTGGCGCAGGAGGTGGTCGTCGTCGCGCGTGGTGTTGAGCGTGCCGTTGGTGGTAAAGCCGAAGAAACCGCGGTTCGTTATGCGATGGCTGCACAGGAAGTTCACGCCACTCGTGGTAAAGAGATAATCGTATGCCGTAGGTGCCTGGACAATGTCTTCATAATACAGGCTGTGCCACTTGCCTTGGGGTGTCAGTACGCGGACGATGGTGTCCGTCTGCTGGTTGGCCATCCACAGGTTGCCTTCGCCGTCGAACTTCAGGGCGGTGGCGCTGGTGTAGTTATCGCCCAGCGGCTTGCCCTTTTCCACAATGTCCTGAAGCGGAGAATTACGTTTGTTGTACAGGCCGGTGAATTTCCCGTCGCGGTACTCGTAGAGTCCCGTGCGGTAAGGGCTGGCGAAATGATGGTTGGCGTCCGTGGGGTCCTGCACCAGATGCGTCGTATTGTAATGGCGCAGGGTGGGATACTGCTGCTTGGGGCCCTGCTCGTCCAGGTAGCTCCACCGGCCGTCCTCGAAGATCATGGCCGTGGCGGGTTGGTAGATGGCATAGGGCGTGTTCACGCCGCCGCTGACGAGCAGGCGGTCGCCCACGTACTGCATGCGGTAGAAAAGGTCGCGCACGGGGCTGTTGGGCCGGATGGGTCCGGCGGCCGGGGCATAACTGCCGTCCGCATTGCGCTTGTATCCGCGCAGGCCGTCCAGGCCATCGCTATGCCAATAAAGACCTCCCGCCAAGTTGTATTCGGCAGGCACATAGCACACCTGGGCCACGGTGAAGTCCGTGCTTGCCGTCCAGTTCGCCGCTTCGTTCCAAGTGGCGTTGCGGGCGCAGCGCAGCACGCCGGACGCGGTACTTACATAGACATAAGTGTCGGTGAAACGGATGCCCGTCAGGCTTTTCTCCAAACGATAGGTGTCGCGGATAACGCCCTCGCGCATGTCCACTTCCAAAAAGCCGAAGCCCGTAAGCACATAGGCCGTACCGCCCTCAACCACCACGGCGTTCACTTCCTTAGCCATCAGCGACGAGTTTTTCAAGCCGTCCAGGTTCACCACCCGGTCTTCCTTGTCTAGCAGGTCGATATTGCTATTGTCATACACCAGGATCACGCGCTGCGCCTGGGTGCTGACGTTCAGGTGGGTGATACGCACGTCGCTCAGATCCTCCAGGCTATTGTAGGTTTTCACGCTTTGGTCCTCGGTGTCATAGCACAGCAGGTTGCGCTCCATGAGGGCATAGACGCGGCTGCCCATGACAACGTTTGCGGTGGCATTGGTATAGGCGGGGTACACCTGCCACTGACCGATTGCCTGGGCCTGAGCCTCGGAAACTGACAGAGGAGCCAGACAGAGGGCAATAAGGAGCAAGAGAGCGAAAGAGCGTTTCATAGGCTGGGAATGGAGAAAAACAATTAGCGTTGCAGGTAATCAATCAGTTGGCGGGTGGCGCGGGCGCGGTGGCTGATGCGGTTCTTTTCCGCGGGCCCCATCTCGGCAAAGGTAAGCCCCGTGTCCTCGGCCTCGAAGACGGGGTCATAGCCAAAACCGTCTGTGCCGCGCAGTTCGCGGACAATACTTCCCGTTACCACGCCCTCGAAAAGCATTTCATGTCCGTCCTCGATCAGGGCGATTACGGTACGGAAGCGTGCGCGGCGGTTGCTCTGCCCCTGCATCTTGTCCAACAGACACCGGATATTCGCCGGGGAGTCATGGTCGTCGCCATAGCCGTTGAGCGCACCGAAGCGGGCGGTGAACACACCCGGCTCACCGTCCAAGGCTTCCACCTCCAGTCCCGTATCGTCCGAGAAGCAGGAGAGGCCGTAGCGTTGCCATACATAGCGCGCCTTCTCCAAGGCGTTGCCCTCCAGGGTGTCGCTGGTTTCCGGTATGTCCTCGGTGCAGCCTATATCGGCCAGGCCCCGCACCCGGTAGCCGCTGCCCAGGATCTGCTGTATCTCGCGCAGCTTGTGGGCGTTGTTCGTGGCCATGATGATCTCCCGCATGGCCTTACTTCTTGATGACATCGAATCCCTCGCCGAAGACGCCCTCCACGTTGCTCATCGTAACGAAGGCGCGCGGATCGATCTGGCGTATCAGGCGGAATATCTCGCGGCTCTCGTTCTTACGCGCCATGATGAGGAGCACCTGGCGCGCTTCCTTGCTGTACCATCCCTGACCGTTCAGGATGGTTACGCCACGCTCAATCTCTTCGCTCACACGCTGCGCTATCTCGTCGTAATGCTCGCTGATGATGGTGAACTGTACGCTCTGGCGCGTGCTGTTGACAACGAAGTCCAGGAATGTCATGCTGATGATGAGCGTCATATAACTGATCACCAGCACTTCGATGTCATGAATAATGAACAGGCTGCTGGTAATGATCGTCAGGTCGGTGATGAGCAAGGCACGACCCAGCGAGATGTCCTTGTACTTGTTGACGCTGCTGGCCACGATGTCCGTGCCGCCCGTGCTGCCGCCGGCCAGGAACACGAAAGCCAGGCCCAAGCCCTCGGCCAGGCCGCCGATAACGCAGGCCACCCATTTCTGTTCGCCCACAATCTGCTTCAGCACCTTCTGGCCGTCGGGCCCTATGGTCGTTACCATTTCCTGGCAGAAACTCAGACCCAGGGTGATCAGGCCGATGCTGACCATCGTCTTGAGACAATAGCGCCAGCCCATGGTATAAAGGGCGATGGCTATCAGAGCGGCATTGATGGCTAAGTAAGAGACATTGACGGGGAAGCCCGTAGCATAGTAAATCAGCGCCGACACACCAGCCACACCGCCCGTCGTAATCTGGTAGGGAAGGATGAAACAGGTGTAGCCGATACAGTAGACGACGATGCCGGCCAGCATCTGCAAGATGTCCTTGAAGGGGATTTTTTCTCTCATAACTATTAGAATGGTTTGAAGGGATTTATCCTTTGATAACGTTGAATCCTTTGCCATATACGCCCTCGACGCGGTGCTGCGTAACGAAGGCCTCGGGGTCCATGTCGCGAATCAGGCGCAGCACGGACACCACCTCGCGCTTGTGGACAATCACTACCTCTATCTTCAGTTCCTCGTGGCTCCATCCGCCCTCGCCGTAGATCAGCGTGTTGGTATGGCCCGTCAGCTCGCGGATGGCCTCGCCCAGTTCGTGATGCTTCTTGCTGTAAATGGTTATCTGCACGTCCTGGCGGCTGGAGTTCAGGACGATGTCCAGCACATAGGTGTACACGATCAGCGTAACGAATCCGAAGACCACCATGCGCCAGTCGTTGAAAATGAACCAACAGCTGCTGATGACGAAGAAGTCCAGGAAGAGCATCACACGGCCCAGGGAAATATTCTGGTACTTATTCACCACAGCCGCCACGATGTCCCAGCCACCCGTGCAGCCGCCGGAGAGGAATATCAGCGCGATACCCAAACCGTTGATGGAGGCGCCCAGGAAACAGGCCATGCTGTCCTGCCCCTCGCCCAACAGCTGGATCAGGTGTCCCGCATCGTCGGTCATCAACTTCTGCCCCAGGTCCAGGTACAGCACCAAAGCACCCACGGCATAGGCCGTCTTGAGCGTAAACTTCCACCCCAACTGCCACCAGGCGATCATCAGCAGGATGCCGTTGATCAGGAAGATGGTGCCCTGCATGGGAATGTCGGAGGCGTATTGCAGAATGGCCGCGGCACCTGCCAGACCACCCGTTGTGATACGATAGGGCAACAGGAAGCCCGCCCAACCAAAGGCGTAGATGGCCATGCCCGCATTGATGATTACCAGGTCCTTGACAAAGTCCCACACGGCATGGGGGCTGATTCTTGGCGATTTCATTTTTTGTTTGCTTGTTTGAAAAAGGGTATTAAAGTTTTTCCTGCCGCTTAGACAGGCTTCACGACGATGTTGATGATGCGGCCGGGCACGACGACGGTCTTCACCACCTGCATGCCATCCAGGTATTTCCGGGACTGTTCGTCGCCGAGCGCGGCCTGCTCGATGGCTTCCTTCGAGGCATCGGCGGGAAATTCCAGCGTGAAGCGCACCTTGCCGTTGAACTGCACGGGCATCTTGACGGTGCTCTCCACCAGGTAACGCTCCTCGAACGCAGGCCACTGGGCGTCGCAAACGCTGCCTTCCCTGCCCAACGCATGCCACAGTTCTTCGGCAATGAAGGGACAAAAGGGGGCTATCAACACGGCCAAAGGCTCCAGCACCCGGCGGCTTCGGCACTGCTGTTGCAGCAGTTCGTTCGTGCACACCATAAAGGCGGGAATCGTGGTGTTGTAGCTGAAGACCTCTATGTCTGCCGTAGCCTTCCTGATCAGCTTGTGCAGGCTCTTCATGCTTTCCGCCGCAGGTTCACTGTCGTCCGCCTGCAAAACGCCGTTCTTGTCCCAGAACAGTTGCCAGAACTTCTTCAGGAAGCGGTGGCAGCCGTCGATGCCGTTGGTGTCCCAAGGCTTGCTCTGCTCCACGGGACCCAGGAACATTTCGTACAGGCGCAGCGTGTCGGCACCATAGTCCTCCACGATACGGTCGGGGTTCACCACGTTGTACATGCTCTTGGACATCTTCTCCACGGCCCATCCGCAGATGTATTTGCCGTCCTCCAGTACGAACTCGGCATCGGCATATTCGGGACGCCAGGCCTTGAAGGCCTCCTGGTCCAGCACATCATTCCTTACGATATTCACGTCCACATGGATGGGCGTAACGTCGTACTGCTCCTTCAGGCCCAGGCTTACGAAGGTATTCGTGCCCTGCACACGATAAACGAAATTGGAACGTCCCTGAATCATGCCCTGATTCACCAGTTTTTGGAAGGGCTCCTCCGTGCGGCTCACGCCCAGGTCAAAGAGGAACTTGTTCCAGAAACGGCTGTAGATAAGGTGGCCAGTGGCGTGTTCAGAGCCGCCCACGTAGAGGTCCACGCTCCGCCAGTAGTCCACCGCCCGGGGGCTTACCAATGCCTCCGTGTTCTTGGGGTCCATATAGCGCAGGTAATACGCGCTGGAGCCGGCGAAGCCCGGCATCGTGTTCAGTTCCAAGGGGAAGACGTGCCGCTCGTCCACCAAGGCTTTGTCCACCACCTTGCGGTTCACTTCGTCCCAAGCCCACATCCGGGCATTGCCCAAGGGGGGTTCGCCCGTCTCCGTGGGCTTGAAGTTCTCCACCTGAGGCAGCTCGACGGGCAGGCACTCCTGGGGTACCATCGTGGGCACACCCTGCCTGTAGTAGACGGGGAAGGGCTCGCCCCAATAACGCTGGCGGCTGAAGATGGCGTTGCGCAGGCGGTAGTTCACCTTCACGCGACCCAGCCCCTGCTCCTCCACATATCGCTTCGTGGCGGCGATGGCCTCCTTCACGCTCAGTCCGTTGAGCGAGAAGTCGATGTAGGGCTTCACGCCCGGACGGGGGCTGTTCGTTACGGTGCCCTCCTTGGCGTCATAACTTTCCCGGCTTACGTCGGCCCCTTCGATCAGGGGGATGATGGGCAGGTTGAAATGGCGCGCGAAGGCATAGTCGCGGCTGTCATGGGCAGGCACGGCCATGATGGCGCCGGTGCCGTAGCCCGAAAGCACGTACTCGCTGATCCATACGGGAATCTCCTCGCCCGTGAAGGGGTTCACGGCATAGGAACCGCTGAACACGCCCGTTACCTTGTGGTCTATCATGCGCTCGCGCTCCGTGCGCCCTTTCACGTATTTGATGTATTCAGCCACCTCGGCCTGCTGCTCCTTCGTCGTCAGCCTGTCCACCAGTTCGCTCTCCGGAGCCAGCACCATGAAGGTTACGCCGAACATGGTGTCGGCGCGCGTGGTGAAGATGGTGAAGGTCTCGTCGCTGCCGGCCACCTTGAACACCACCTCGGCACCCTCCGAGCGGCCTATCCAGTTGCGCTGCGTCTCCTTGATGCTCTCGCTCCATTCGATGGTGTCCAGGCCGTCCAGCAGACGCTGGGCATAGGCGCTCACGCGCAGGCACCACTGGCGCATCTTCTTCTGCTCCACGGGATAGCCGCCGCGCTCGCTCACGCCGTTCACCACCTCGTCGTTGGCCAGCACCGTGCCCAAGGCGGGACACCAGTTCACCATCATCTCGGCCACATAGGCCAGGCGGTAGTTCATCAGCACCTCGCTCTGCGCCTTGGCGTCCAGTGCCTGCCACTCCTGCGGCGTCAGGCTCAGCTCCTCGGTCTGCGCAACGTTCAGCCCGGCCGTACCCCTCTGCTCCAGGTGGCTCACCAACTGTGCGATGGGCTGTGCCTTTTGCAAACCGAGGTCGAAATAGCTGTTGAACATCTGCTGAAAGGCCCACTGCGTCCATTTGTAATAGGCAGGGTCGCAGGTGCGCACCTCGCGGCTCCAATCGAACGAGAACCCGATTCTGTCCAGCTGCTCGCGGTAGCGGTCGATGTTGGCGAAGGTGGTTATCTCGGGGTGCTGGCCCGTCTGAATGGCATATTGCTCCGCAGGCAGGCCATAGGCGTCATAGCCCATGGGGTTCAGCACGTTGTAGCCGCTGAGGCGTTTGTATCTGGCATAGATGTCGCTGGCGATGTAGCCTAAGGGATGGCCTACGTGCAGACCGGCACCCGAGGGATAAGGGAACATGTTCAGGACGTAAAACTTGGGCTTCGCGGCATCCTCCACCACCTTGTAGGTCTCGTTCTGCACCCACGCACGGTGCCATCGCTGTTCAATCTCCCTGAAATTGTAATCTCTTGCCATTGCTATGTATTGTATTTTATTCTTTCTCCTTGTTAAAATATAGGCTACAAAGGTAGTGCAAATAAGGCAGATTGCGAAAAAAAACAACAAGAAAATAAGGCAGGATAGAAATGTAATCCCCATGCGAAAATCAGGCTTTATTTGACATAAATCAATAAAGTGCGCAAAAAAAAATGAAAGACTTGCGAAATGTATTGTTTTTCGTTTTCTCTTGCTACCTTTGCAGTGTCGAAAGACAAAAGAACATTGGGTCGTGTTAGTTTGTTTGAGATTGTAAGAAGATTGATTTAGAGTTTGTTTTAGGTATAAAATGACCCGTTGCTTCCTCGTGAGAGGCGGCAACTAAAGATTACGAGAAAGCTCCCCTTGCAGGGAGCTTTCTTCGCTTTATGTCATCCTTGATTCATGCCGGAGTGTTCACTCTCCATAACTGCTTGCACAGCGTTTTTGCAATCCGCACTTTCTGAGGGAAAAACTGATTCTATGTCGTTAAACAAACGGATAAGCGATCGTCCCACAGCCCATGCCAGATTTACAGGTACGGCATTTCCTATCTGCTTGTATTTCTCAGACATCGTGCCCTCAAACTGCCAATCATCGGGAAAGGTCTGGATACGGGCATATTCGCGTACGCTCAATGGACGGGTTTCCAGTGGATGACACCGTTCTGTCTGCTTCTGTCCAGGCGAGCATGTGAGCGTCAAGGAAGGCTCGTCGAGAGACAACCTACGGGCCATACCCGTTTTTCCCCCACCCAAAAACCAACTTCCACCCATATATTCTTTGGCAATGTCTTCAGGAAGATTGCGCCAATCACCGCCTTGTGGAACAAGTTCCAAAACGCGCTGCTTCTTTTCCGGATACTTGGCACCTTCAGAGTGGGGAACATCGCTATTGTAAATAACGCTCTTAAAAAATGCGTCGCGCAAGGTCAACACCCTCTGGTAGGGAGACGGCCAATGAAAACGCACATGCGGTGCGATGTCGTTTCTAATAGCAATGAGTATCAGACGTTCTCGTTTCTGCGGCACTTGGTACATAATGGCTTTCAGCACATGCGGCTCAACAAGCGTATATCCCAACTCGCTTATCGCATGGCGGATGGTCTCAAGTGTATGGCCATGCTCGTGAGAGAGAAGACCCTTGACGTTCTCTCCCAAGAACACCTTAGGCTGGATTTCCTTAACAGCGCGCGCCAGGTCGAAAAACAACGTACCGCGTGTGTCATTGAATCCGGCTCCCTTGCCCGCATACGAGAAAGCCTGACAAGGGAAACCGCCAGAGAGAAAATCTACCTTGCCCCTCAAAGGTGTGAAATCCACATGACGCACGTCCCCCTCAAGAACATTCCAATCAGGCCTGTTCACCCTTAGGGTTTGGCAGGCAGAGGCATCAAACTCATTCAGCAGCACATGATGAAAACCAGCCAGGGACATCCCCAGTGCCATACCGCCGGCACCGGCAAAAAGCTCCACAGAATTGTACCGCCTAACCGGCACGACACCGGACTCCTCGTCCCAACGGCTCTCAAACATGGCTTTCACCTCAGGCAAATCCATCAAGTACTTCATGTTGAAGCCGAGCGTACCATTCTGGTTGCACGATGGGAATTTACCGCTCGCCGCCCAGCGGCGGACCGTGTGATTTGATGTTCCCACAAGAGCCGCAAGATTATTTTCCGAAATAAACATCATACCCTATAAACCACCTTTTTCCTTTATTTCACCGGCTATCTCATTCACCTTACTTAGAATGAGCCTGCTACCGTCTATACCATCTTCCTCTACAACCTGGCCAAAGGCCTTGGACAATCTGTTATAGAAGTTGCAGTCTCCCGTGATGCGTTCCCAAAAATCCGATCCACAGAGCACAGGATAGTGCGAATCAATGGCCTTGTAGAATGCTGAGAGATCTTCTCTCTCCCCATAAAAGACACCGACAATCAAATCGTCAAACTGCAAGCCCATCCTGTCCAAACGCGATTTGTTCATCAGATACTTGAAATGTCCTAAAATGGAGGCGATATCATCCTTGTTGATTGTCTGAGGGCCTGCCTTGCACTGGCAATACTTTCGTCTGCCATCCAGTGCGTCGACAAATTCGATGTCGATGCCGTCAATCCCCGAAGCCCCTCCTACAACCTCCTGCAATTGCGAGATGAAGACCTGAATATTTTGGCCGAAACTTGTATTGAGGCTGGTTCCCAAAATGCGGGGGTAAACCAAGGCTTTTGCAAGACTGACAGGTTCTGTGTTACCACACAGAAAGGCTGCCAGATAATTTATCAAGAATGGATTGATATTGAAACTTCTGAGACTCAGTTTTTCCAGATTCCTGAGATGATTAGGTATGATTGTCGAGCGGAAATATGCCTTCCCTGCTTCAATGATTGATTGCTTCTGTTGTTCGTTCATTGTTGTTTATTATTCGGGTATTTATAACAAAGTTAAGCAATATCGTGAGATTGTACAAATATACCATGCCTTGGTTTTCCCTTTCGCCGTGCGTGCCCCTGGAAGTGCGTTTTGGAATTGTCATCCCTTCACAATGCGCTTGATGTCGTTCAGCTTGTTCAGGGCTTCCAGGGGTGTCAGGTTGTTGACATCCAGATGCAGGATTTCGTCGCGCACACGCGCCAGGACGGGGTCGTCCAGCTGGAACATGCTCAGCTGCACGCCCTGCGGAGCGCTCTGCAACTGGATGCGGCCGCCTATCTCCCTGTCCTTTTCCTGTTCCAACTGCGCCAGCACCTCGTTGGCGCGCCTTACGATCTCCTGGGGCATACCGGCCAATTTGGCCACATGGATGCCGAAACTGTGCTCGCTGCCGCCGGGCTTCAGCGTGCGCATGAAGACGATGCGCCCGTTGGATTCCGCCACGCTGACGTTCTGGTTGTGGATGCGCTGGTAGGTGTTCGCCATCTCGTTCAGTTCGTGATAGTGCGTGGCAAAGAGCGTGCGGGCATGTCCGCGCGTGTTCTCGTGCAGGTACTCCAGGATGGCCCAGGCGATGGAGATGCCGTCGTAGGTGCTGGTGCCGCGGCCCAGCTCGTCGAAGAGCACGAGCGATCGCTCCGAGATATTGTTCAGGATATTGGCCGCCTCGTTCATCTCCACCATGAAGGTGGATTCGCCCATCGAGATGTTGTCGCTGGCTCCCACGCGCGTGAATATCTTGTCCACCAGCCCCACGCGTGCGCTCTGTGCGGGCACGAAGCATCCCATCTGCGCCATCAGCGTGATCAGGGCGGTCTGGCGCAGCAGCGCGCTCTTACCGGCCATGTTGGGGCCCGTGATGACGATGATCTGCTGCGACGTGGTGTCCAGCAGCACGTCGTTGGGGATGTAGCGTTCGTCGGGCGGCAGCTGCTGTTCGATGACGGGATGCCGCCCCTGGCGGATGTCCAGGGTGAGTCCGTTGTCCACCACGGGGCGCACGTAATGGTTCAGGCGCGCCGAGGTGGCGAAACTGAGCAGCACGTCCAGCCGGGCCACCAGTTGGGCGTTGCGCTGGATGGGCGTGATGTATCGGGCGAGGTCGTCCACCAGGGCTTGGAACAGCTGCGCCTCCAGCACCATGATCTTGTCCTCCGCGCCCAGGATCTTTTCCTCGTATTCCTTCAGTTCCTGCGTGATATAGCGTTCGGCGTTGGCCAGAGTCTGCTTGCGGATCCACTCCTGGGGCACCTGGTCCTTGAAGGTATTCCTGACCTCCAGATAATAGCCGAAGACGTTGTTGTAGCCTATCTTCAGGGAGTTGATGCCCGTCTGCTCCACCTCGCGCTGCTGGATGCTCAACAGGTATTCCTTGCCATGATAGGCGATGTCGCGCAGCTCGTCCAGTTCCCGGCTCACGCCGCTGCGGATCACGCCGCCCTTGTTCAGCAGCAGGGGGGGCGAAGGCTCCACTTCGCGCAGGATGCGCTCGCGGATGTCCGCGCACAGGTCCATCTCTTCGCCCATGCGCCGCAGCGTGGGTTCGCTACTGCCCAGGCAGGCCGTACGGATGGGGTCCAGGGCCTGCAGGGCGATGCGCAGCTGCACCATGTCGCGCGGCCCTATGCGCCCCACGGCGGCCTTCGAGATGATGCGCTCCAGGTCGCCGATCTCGTGCAGGCTGTTCTCCAGTTCATCGCGCAGGTCGGGCTGGCGGAAGAACTGCGTAACCACGTCCAGGCGTTCCTCGATCTCGCGCACGTCGCGCAGGGGGAAGGCCACCCAGCGGCGCATCAGGCGCGCACCCATGGGCGTGATGCTGTGGTCCAGCACGTCCATCAGCGAACGCCCCTCGCCCGACAGCGTGCCCAACAGCTCCAGCGAGCGCAGCGTGAAGCGGTCCAGACGCACGTACTTCTCTTCCTCGATGCGCTGCAAAGTGGTGATCTGGCCCACCTGGGCATGGTGCGTCAGCTCCAGGTATTGCAGGATGGCACCCGCGGCAACGATACCGCCGCGCAAGTGGTCCACACCGAAGCCCTTCAGGTTCCTGACCTGGAAATGGCTCAGCAGGCGTTTCATGGCCGTAGCCTCCGTGAACACCCAGTCGTCCAGTTCATAGGTACACAGCTGGGTGCCGAAGCTGCCCTGGAACAGGCTCTTGCGGCCGCGCTCGAAAAGCACCTCCTTGGGCTGGAAATTGCCGATGAGCTTGTCCACATAGTCCGTCGTGCCCTCGGCCACGAAGAACTCGCCCGTGGAGATGTCCAGAAAACTCACGCCGCAGCTTTGCTTGCCGAAATGCACGGCTGCCAGAAAATTGTTCTCCCTGTAATTCAGCACATTGTCCTGCATGGCCACGCCCGGCGTTACCAATTCCGTAATGCCGCGCTTCACCAGTTTCTTCGTCAGCTTGGGATCCTCCAGCTGCTCGCAGATGGCCACGCGCCTGCCCGCCCTCACCAGGCGCGGCAGATAGGTGTCCAGGGCATGATGGGGAAAGCCGGCCATATAGGTCTGGGACGCACCCTCCTTGCCGTTGTTGCGCTTCGTCAGCGTGATGCCCAACACCTGCGAGGCCTCCACGGCATCGTCCTCGTAGGTCTCGAAGAAGTCGCCGCAGCGGAACAGCAGCATAGCGTCCGGATGTTGCTGCTTGAACTCGCGGAACTGCTGCATCATGGGGGTTGTTTTCTCTGCCAATGTCGCCTTGTTTTATTTCGTTATCTCATCCTTGCCTTTGCGCAGGGCGCGCCACATACAGAAGGCACCCAACAGGACGAAGGGCACGCTCAGGAGCTGGCCCATATTCATAAGCATACCGTTCTCGAAGTCCACCTGGTTCTCCTTGACGTACTCGATCAGGATACGCGCCGTGAAGATCAGGAAGATGCACAGCCCAAAGAAGAAGCCCGTGCCCACCCAACGGGGGCGCAGGCGATAGAAGGCCCAGCCCACGAAGAAGAAGGCAAAATAGCACAGGGCCTCGTAGAGCTGGCCGGGATGGCGGGGCAGCATGTCCACGCGCTCGAACACGAAGGCCCAGGGCACGTCCGTTGCCTTGCCGATAATCTCCGAGTTCATCAGGTTCGCCAGGCGGATGGCGGCGGCGCAGATGGGCGTTACGATGGCGATGTTGTCCAGCACCATCAGCAGTTTCAGTCCGGTCTTGCGCACGAAAAGCCAAAGGGCTGTCATCAGGCCCAGCGTGCCGCCATGGCTGGCCAGACCCTCGTAGCCCGTAAAGTGCCATCCGCCGGCGGCGTCGAACTTAATGGGCAGGAGCATCGTAACGATACCCTCCCAACTGGTCAGGAAACGCTCCGGCTCGTAGAAGATGCAATGGCCCAGGCGCGCGCCGATGATGATGCCCAGAAAGCTATAAAAGAACAGCGGCTCGAATTTCTCCTCCGCAATGCGCTGCTCCTTGTACAGCCTGTGCTCCAGCAAATAGACGGCCAGCAGGCCCAGGCACCACAGCAGGCCGTACCAGCGTACTGCGAACGACCCGATCTCAAAGAATACAGGGTCCGGATTCCAATGAATGTAAAGTGGCATAGTTAGTGGTGATTAGTGGATTAGTGATTAGTGAATTGGTGGAGTGGTGAATTGGTGAATTGGTGGAGTGGTGAATTGGTGAATTGGTGGAGTGGTGAATTGGTGAATTGGTGAATTGGTGGAGTGGTGAATTGGTGAATTGGTGGATTAGTGGATTGGTGAATTGGTGGATTAGTGGATTGGTGAATTGGTGGATTAGTGGATTGGTGGATTAGTGGATTGGTGAATTGGTGGATTAGTGGATTGGTGAATTGGTGGATTAGTGGATTGGTGAATTAGTGGATTGGTGGATTAGTGGATTGGTGAATTGGTGGATTAGTGGATTGGTGAATTGGTGGATTAGTGGATTAGTGGATTGGTGAATTGGTGAATTGGTGGATTAGTGGATTGGTGAATTAGTGATTGGGATCTATTCCATTATTCATTTTATTTTTCAGTGATTTGATGAGTGCATTAAGCATTTTGCGGATGCTTGTGATTTGTTGTTCCAGAAAGAACGCTTGTGAATCGTCCAAGTAACCTATACGTTTGCAGATGATAACCTGTGTGTCGAGTTCAGCGGCGGAACCTACTGCAATATAAAGGAAATGAAGCGTTTCTTTGTAGTAATAACGCGCATAGCCCTCTGCTACATTCATAGGAATAGAAGTGGCCGAACGACGCATCTGGGAAACCATCGCAAATGTCTCCTCTTTAGGAAACTGCCTTGTATATAAATATACGGTCTCCGCCAAATCTATCGATTGTTGCCATACAACCAAATCCTTATGTGTCTGCATAATACTAATTCGCTAATTCACTACTCCACCAATTTACCAATTCACCAATTCACTACTCCACCAATTTACCAATTTACCAATTCACCACTCCACTCCCTTACACATTAAACAGGAAATGCATGATATCGCCGTCCTGCACCAGGTATTCCTTGCCCTCCACGGCCATCTTGCCGGCCTCGCGCACGGCGGCCTCGCTGCCATAGCGGATGTAGTCCTCGTACTTGATCACCTGGGCGCGGATGAAGCCCTTCTCGAAGTCCGTGTGGATGACGCCGGCACACTGGGGGGCCTTCCATCCCTTCTGGAACGTCCATGCCTTCACCTCCATCTCGCCGGCGGTGATGAAGGTCTGAAGGTTCAGCAGGTGATAGATGCTTTTGATCAGGCGGTTGCAACCGCTCTCCTCCAGCCCCATGTCCTCCAGGAACATCTGCTTCTCCTCGTAGCTCTCCAGTTCGGCGATGTCGGCCTCCGTCTGTGCGCTGATGATCAGGATCTCCGCCTGTTCGTCCTTTACAGCCTCGGCCAGGGCACGCGTGTGGGCGTTGCCCTCCTTGGCGCTCTTGTCGTCCACGTTGCACACGTACAACACGGGCTTGGCCGTCAGCAGGAAGAGGCCGCGGGCTGCCGCCTGCTCGTCCTCCGTCTCGAAGCTCACGGTGCGCGCGCTCTTGCCCTCCAATAGGGCCGCCTTGTAGGCCTCCAGCACGTCCAGCTCTATCTTGGCCTGCTTGTCGCCGCCCACGCGTGCCGCCTTCTGCACGCGCTGCATGCGCCCTTCGATGGTCTCCAGGTCCTTGAGCTGCAGCTCCAGGTCGATGATCTCCTTGTCGCGCACGGGGTTCACGCTGCCGTCCACGTGTACGATGTTGTCGTTGTCAAAGCAACGCAGCACGTGGATGATGGCGTCGCACTCGCGGATATTGGCCAAAAACTGGTTGCCCAGGCCCTCGCCCCTGCTGGCGCCCTTCACCAGGCCGGCGATGTCCACGATGTCGCACACGGCGGGCACGATACGCCCGGGATGGACAATCTCCGCCAATTTCGTCAGGCGTTCGTCGGGCACGCTCACCTGGCCCATCTGCGCGTCGATGGTGCAGAAGGGGAAGTTGGCGGCCTGTGCCTTGGCGCTGCTCAAACAGTTAAAAAGGGTGCTCTTGCCCACGTTGGGCAAGCCTACGATTCCAGCTTTCAATGCCATATCTTTGTATTATTTGCTATTATAATAATGTATTCGAACATACAAAGTTAGTGCAAACCGAGCGGAATGCAAAATAAAGCCCCCCTTTATTTTGTTTTCACGAACTCCAAATGCTTGTTTCTGACCCTGCGAAATCCTACGCATTAAAGAATGAAAAAAAATGATTATCCGCAATCGTACCACCAAAAAAGGCTGACAAATTTCGTCAGCCTTCTTGCATTTATCTCATAAAAATGTTTATGTATTTTGAGAGTACATATTTTTTCCCACGCTTACTGCCTGTTATCTCTTGTAGGATGTTTCTACGTGCCATATCTTCTATAAGCGTTTTCGCAGTTGGGAACGACTGCCCTATCACGATGGATGCTTTGGTTATGTCGATAAATGGATTTTGATACATCGTATCTATTATTTTCAGAGCGTTAGCAGAACGGCTACCCATTTTTTTGACTTCCTCCTCATATTCCCTTTGAAGATTCATAATGTCATTCAGAGCATCTGTACCTTTTGCTGCGGTTTCAATGATACCTTCAAGAAAGAATTTAGTCCAACTTGCAACGTCATCCCCAAACCTTACCCCCATAATCTTGTCATAGTAACTACGCCTATGGCTCTCAAGGAAATCTGAAAGATAGAGTATTGGACGCTTCAGAATGCCTTTGCTTACTAAGTAGAGTGTAATTAGCAATCTGCCGACACGTCCGTTTCCATCACTGAAAGGATGTATCGTCTCAAACTGATAATGTATTAAGGCAATTTTTATAAGGTCTGGAAGGTTACAAACCGGATTGTGTATAAATTCTTCTATATCAGAAATAAGATTCGGCACCTCTCCAAACACAGGGGGTACAAATACCGCATCTGCAGGGCTTGCTCCTCCTATCCAATTCTGGGATGTTCTAAATTCACCTGGAAATTTATTCTTACCCCTTACACCACTCATCAAGATTTTGTGGGTTTCCCTAATGAGACGTGATGACAGCGGAAGTGTGTTCAACCTTTGTATTGCCTGATTCATAGCTTGGGTGTAATTTTGCACTTCAGCCCATTCATCACGCTTGTCCAAGGGGACTTCCTCTTCATCCATCAGGGCTTCTTCTATTTTAGATTTTTATCGGTTTGACTTAACCGATTGAGAAATAAACTTTTAGCGAATTATTTGAGAAGTAGTGGTAACGAGTTAGCAACCGTGCGAATTTCAGCGTTTTGCGTTGCTATGCTGTCAAATAACTCTTTCATTTGCAAATATAACATCTTTTTCCGAAAGTACGAACTGTCGGCGGCAATTTTATAAAATCAACTTGCGAAAAAGAAAATCATTCATCCCATTTACAAGTTGGCATGTTAGGAACATTGTCCGTTTTGTCATTTTGTTACCGGGATTTGTTCGCATGGTGGGAGATCCGCATCGGTCAGCTGGGTACGCAATATCATTTTGTAATAACCAGCAGGTTGTTTTTATGGTATAACGCTTCGATATCGCTTTCTTTTTGCTTTTTGTATGTTCAAAGATCAGAAGCCTCCAGCGAAAACCACGCCGGAGGCTTGAATGTATAACGTAAAGGCTATTCTGTAAATTGAGGCAATAATGAATATACGGTTTCAGATATACGGGCTATGACTTTTGCAGCCTGTGTTTCATTACCCTTAAAATCCTTTACAAATACAGCCAGTGTGTAGTATTCATTATTGGGCAAACGTATAAAGGCTACATCATTGTGCGCTGCAAGTATTCCGTTCTCATTAATATACCCTGAACCAGTCTTATGGGCTATGACAACACCTTCCTTATCAAGTAGCGGAGCCGCAATTCTGTCTGTACCTGTTTTGCACTCTTTTAATGTGTTTTTAATGAAGTCTTGTTTTTCATCACTAATAATCTTATCAGTAAACAATCGGTTCATAAGCATTGCAGCTCCGAGAGGTGATGTGTAGTTTGAATATGCCTTATCATGGTCGGCAGACATTTCTTCTTCTGTATAGGCTATCTGAAAACTTGAACGTGGAATGATTGTGGCAACAAAACTGTCGGTTTTGGCAATATCAAGCAATCTCTTGAACATAAGATTACTTACGTTATTGTCGCTTTGTATAAGTGTATAGTTTAGCAGTTTCCTAATTGGCAAGGAAAATTCAGGTTCCGAATGTTCTTTCAACATTGGACTCCAAGTGTTCGGGTCAAGTTTACCCTTGTTTATCCTTATCAAGGTATCAAGTGAAATCCTTTTGCTGTCAAAATCATTGCAGAGGGCTAATGCCTGATGAACCTTAAATACACTCATCATTGGATAGATACTTTTATTATTGACTGTAATAGTATCTCTGCTATTTATGATTACCGCCACTCCGATTTCACCGGGATATTCTGATACAATTTTAGATATAGTATCTGTAAGGGAATAGTTACTCTTATGGTCAGTTGGCTTGTGCAAAAATTGTATTGAAACAACAATTACACACAATAAAAAGACGAACAAGATGATTAAATGAGTTTTGTTTATTTTTGCCATAATATTAAAGTGATGTTTATTAGTTAATACATCTAATTCAGTGTTTACGTGTATTTTCCCGAAAGTCTTTTGCTCGTCACGCCCCCAGCATAGTTCCCGATGTATTTTTAGGCGCAAATATAAGAAAAAAGTGCCATTCATAAGACATCATGAACGGTACTTTTTTGTTTCTCAATGCAATAAGCCTATTACAGTTTCATCCCCCTGCCTTTCCTTTGCAGTTGTATGGGACGGCGTATGTTCTGCCTTAGCTTGTCGAATTGTTCCTTGAACCACTCGGCAATGGGCTTTCGGTCGATGGTAAGGACTAACTTCGTTTTGTCTGTCGTGTCTTTCAGCACTTGGAAACCTGCCTTTTCGGTCGTAAATTTCCGCTTGTGTTCCTCCGAATAGAGTTCGCCTGCATACTCCAACGGCTTGCCACTGACGAGCGTTGCTGTCTGCCTTTCATCGAACCCGACAAGGCGGCAGAGGTTTTCGATACGGAGCATTTCACGGAAATAGGGAAACCATGCCGCCGCCTTTGCGATTACCGTTTTCAGAAACGATATTTCCTCCTTGTGCCTTGTATCCTTGTCTGCTATCTCCCTGCCGTGCTTCTGCTGCATTTCCCGTATCTCTCGGCTGTGGTCTGCCTGCATGGTCTGTATCTTGTCTTGCAGTGCCTCTATCGTTTCCTCGTGGTCGGCTACCTCCCTATGCAGGGCGGTGTTCTCCCTCTCCAATGTCTTGACCTTGTTGCTGCCGAAAAGAGAACCGACGCTCTCGGCGATGTTGGTGGCTGCGACGGTTGCCGCCTCTTTCAGCTTCTCGGTCTGTATTTCTTTTTTCGCCCGTCTTAGTTCTTCCTGCGCCGTTTCTTTCTGCTGTTGCAAATCCACCACCTCCGATTTGAGGCTATCGGCGAGTTTCTGTATATCCCGATAATACTGCTGCGTGGACTTGTGGCGAGCTTTCGATCCGTCTATGCCCCTTTGCAGCCCGTATTTCGCCATCGCTTCGGCATAGGTATCTTGGTAGGACTTCAATTTCAGCCGTGTCATGATATCGTCTGCGCACAGCCTTACGGTGTCGGTCGGCTTCTTGCGGTATCGCTTCTTCGTCTGTTCCTCTCGTTTCCTGCGCTTGCGCTCTCCCTTGACGATGGGGACGAGAGTAACGTGTATGTGCGGCGTTTCCTCGTCCCTATGCAGGTGAGCCGCCACGATGTTCTCCTTTCCGAACGTGTCGGCGAAGTATTTCAGATTGTCGGCGCACCACTCGTCCAACCTGCCCTCCCGTTCGATGCGCTCCATATCCTCGTGCGTTCCCGACACGTTGATGCGGATTGCCCGTACTTGGTTGTTTCCGATTTTACGTGTCAGCCCCGCTTCTTCCAATCTTCTCTGAATAGCCGCCGAACGGTCTTTTATCCCGTCGGGGTACGCAACGAGTTTTCGGTTCAGGTGCGTCCGTGTGGGGTCTGCGTTCTTCGGGATGATGAAACGCTCGATATGTGCGGTCGTTCCGCTGTCGGAACCGTGCGCCTTTTC
>JAQYEW010000045.1 GCA_028723455.1 Prevotellaceae bacterium
GTCCTTACGTCACTCTCGTAGTACACCGTCATGCCGCAGGTGCTTGCCACGTCATGCTCCAGCTTGGCGCCCTTCGACTCCTCCCAGCCGTCCATCATGCAGATGGCGTCGCATTCCAGCAGCATCTGCAGGTCGGCGCGCATGTGGGCGCGCCAGTCGGCCTTTTCCCCGACTCCGCAGCGGTGGTAGATGTTGTCGAATGGATTCACCGGTTCGAAGCCGCAGACCTTACAGTAGGCCGCCGCGATCTTGAAGGCGTTCTTCCGCTCCTCGATGTCGTGGTGCGCTATCGCACCGCTGATGTAGATTTTCTTTCTTTTTTCCATAGTGTTATAATTCGTTTGACGTTCTTAATATTCCTTCTTTCCAGACGACGTAATGGTTACCGGCTTCACCGATGGACCTGCCCAAACAGTAGGCCTTATAACCTATCACGCGAACCTTCATATCACAGATGTATCGAAGGCTTTCCGCTGGCTTACCAGAAGGAGCACTCTTGTGCTCTTGGCTGATAAAGATGAAACACTTGCGGGGGAATTTCTTCATCAATGCTACAGCTGCAGGATAACTCCATCCATAATCCCAACATGCTACCTGGAATGAATCAACGATAATGAACTTCGGAGATTTAGGGCGGGATAATCGCTCTGCAAGTTCTTCGATTGACTCATCTACTACAACTCGGAAGCGTCCTTGTACCTCGTTCATTTTTAGATAGTCCATTCTTCGCTGGAAGCTTTGGCTTACCCCTTCCTCGTAACTCACATAAGCAACGGGTCCGTAATTACATAATTCCTTGCCTAGCTGCATAACGAATGAGCTCTTACCCTGCGCACTTGCACCGCTGATGAACCAAGAGGCATTTTCTGCAGGAAAGCCAAATGGCTCACTCCATAATTCGCCCCAGGGTAATGTTACCCATTTCTTGGCGGCAATCTCTTTCGGACTGTACGCTCGTTTGCTCATTACTTCTTTTTTAGGACTTTTATCAGTTTCTCTGCAGCAACCACAGACACCCACGCTGCGGCCTCTAAAAGATCTCCCACTGTCTCACCACCACGAGCTTTAGCTTGACTACATGCCATAACATAATAGTCTTTGGCTATCTCATACCTGCGCTGCTCCCAGTCTATCTCATTGGCCTTTGCCATTTCCTTACGCATGCCGATAACGGCTTCCATAGCCTCCATTTCTATTTTGGTCATCATATCATGCTCCTTTCTTCAGTTTTTCAATTTCCGTATATACTCGCCTAAGCCCGCCGCCGCTCTTGCGTACTATCTGACCAATATCCGTGCCTTTCGGAGCGTTCACGCTTGCTACGGCACGTGCCTGTTCCATCAGGAACGCCTTGCGGTCATCTTCCTGGTCCGGGGTTACACGGCTGTACTTTCCGCCGTAACGGGAGAATATCTCTGCATAGCCCACCTTCTGATGCTCCACCATTCGATTGATTTTGGCTCGTAGTCCGTCGGCGCCCATCATATACCAACCGCAGCACATCTCGGTGGCATTCCACAGAGCCTTCAGCTCAAGAAAAGCTTCGTACTGCAAGTCTCCGGCTTCGTCCAGAACTACCAGCGGACGCTCCATAGAGCGCAGATAATACACAAGATCCTCATAGGTGTCTTGATATTTGCCGCTGATTCCAACACCAAACTCCTGTGCTATCTTCTTTACAAGCGCACGCTTGGTCTTCACTTGCGAGCAATCTACATACACGGCATTGCGGTGTTCATTCACATACCAGCGTGCTGTATAGGTCTTGCCAATATTCGGAAGGTCGCAGAGTATAACGCTTAGGCTACGTTCCTGGCACGCCTCCATCTGCAGGCTGATATACTTGAACGTTTCCGTTTCCGCTCCTCTCCACTCAATAGTCTCACGGAGATTCACATCCAATCGCCTGGCAATGTTCACCCAGTTGGCATCGCTCAAGGCTTTCTCTGTCATGCCTTTTTTTAGCCCATTATAAACACTGGGGGAAATGCCCAATGAAGATGCGTGTTTGGCATCACTTGGATAATTCTTGCGGTTGGCTGCTATTGCGTCCAAAATCCGCTGCTTGTTGCCTGTTGTAATCATATTCTAATGGCATTTTAATATTATTCAAATGTACCAGTCAGGGAATCGAACCCTGCAACCTCCCCTCAAGTGACTTCATTAGTCCGTCACCTGTCAACAGGGTGTGCCTCCTTACACCACCTGGCAGTTCCTATATATCTGCGACCGCCCTATTCGATGCGCTAGGAAGTGGCAACTTCGGCTCGTACTCTTGGGCAACAGAGGCTATCAGTTCTATGGGTTCTTGCCGTTCTTGTAGACTTGGCTTCAGGACTCCCAGTCTGTCGATAGCGTTTTCTTCTACATACTTGTTGAACTTTGCAATTTTCTTCCGCTGCTCAACGAAGGCGGCCTTATCCTCTTCGGTCTGTTCGGCCATCACACGGCTGTAAGTGTTCACTCTTTCCACCGTATCAATGTATTTCCCATTTTGGTAGATAAACACCTCTTGTGGGATACCTTCATCGTCGGGTAGGAAGCAGGCTGTTACTTTGTAATTATTGGGCTCTAGGCGTTCCAGAATACTTGTACTGCTTAGCCACCAATCTTCATGCGCTACTCTTACCGTGGAGTTTCTGCGAATGCTCGTTTCCACCCTCTCGCCAATATGCCAGGCTAGTGTCCTTGCATCGTATGGTAGCAGGTTCGGGTTGATGTTCGCCTCCAACACTTGCCAACGGGTCATACCGGGATACATCTTCTGGTTGGGGTGCAGGGTGTTATTCCATTCTTCACAGTCCTGACGGTCGTCAGCAATCAACTGCTCCCATGTGAAGTACTCTTTGTCCTCATAGAGCTCGTTGGTTTCGTCGCTTATCTTTTTATATTCCTGGCGCCACTTGCCCTTTCCGTAGAAACGTCCGATACCTTCGTGGTTCTTGTGGATCACGCTGCGCTTCTTAGCACCATTCAATGGCTCGGCATATTTCTCTTGGGAGTTCAGAGGGGCGCAGAAGCGAACGAACTGGAATACGTTTTCGGCCTTCAAGAAGCCCTCCTTGTACTGGCTCATCAAGTGATTCTCTACCTCAATACCAGCAGGAATTCCCCAACCATGACGGGCTATCAATCGGAACATATCGCGGAAGCAGTCAACAACAAGCCTCTCATCTTTCTTTCTGGCATAGCTAGCACCAATCACACACTGGCTCACTACATCGTAGGCGTAGTAGGCATGAACGCGTTGCCTTGTGTCCTTCAGCTTGCGTGTCAGGTCCACGTCGTCCATGGTAATCTGGCTCAAGGAGAATCGACCATTATGACGGTGCATGTAAGGCATCTGTTCGTGCATGAAGGTACTCCAGCTTGACTGGGCCTTTTCTATCAGCATCTTCGTGGCTGGCTCATTCAGGATATTATTGATGGTGCTTTCGCTGAGATATTTGGGGTCGCCATTTTTATCAGTGAAGTCATCGGGGTTGAATAATTCTCCAGTCTTGGGGTCGTAAACATCAAGTTCCCCGCAAACAAAGCTGATATACATTTCATGTACGTTGCTGTTGAATGGCTTGTTGGGAAGAACTGCTAATCCACGAACCAGTTGCTTGGTCTTATGGTCAACCTTCCTTGCGCTCTGATTGCCAAACTTACCGCTAATTAAGCAACCGTAACCATTACGCTTGTAATCATTTACCTTTTTGCGAAATCGTAGTGTGCTGGCGGGGAGTGTATGCCCTAATTCTACGCGTAAGGTTTCGATTGTCTTGGCCATCATGTCCCAGTTATACTTGTTCCCAAACAAGCGCTGGCTGTCTCGAGCTCGTTCATACAGCTTAATGCAGCAGTTCAGCACAGAGGCATTGATAATGTACTCACGCTTTTTCTTATCATCTAGGTCAACACCTGTCTTGCTGCGGTCGTGGAAGAAGGCGACGGCTGCTTGGTCCATCTCGTAATTGGACAGCACCCAAGCCTTGACGCGCATCTCATCACCGCCGGGATACATTTTTTCGACAGCCTCCCTGCACGTGGTCGGCAGACTGTCTATGGCAATCAGAGCACAACAGCCATTTGCGCCACCTCCACGGCGGACAACGTCTATCTGACCTTTCCAAGCCTTGTACTTGTATCTTGGTTCAGTCATAATCCCGCTGTCAACAAGTTCGCTGTAGGATATGCAAAGTCTATTGTCGCGATACTCCATGGTGCGCCCTCCTGCTATCTCAATGTCGCAGCCCAGTCCTGAATGCCCTGAATGTCGCTCGTCATCACATTGTCATAGTGGCGCACCTTCTCGCCACGCTTGTAAACATCACACACGGGCTCCTTCTTGGAAAACTCAAGCAGTACATCGCCATTGTAGTATCTCATATATCCGTCGGCATCATGTAACACCTCCCATTCAGGAGCCTTCACCATCACGATACCACCACGCTGCAACGCCAGAAAACGTATCTTTCTCATAAGGTCGTTGCCTTCGTTAATATCCTCGAAGTGCGTGGCATTAAAAATCGTGCGATCAGTAACCTTGAAAGCCTTGGCGATGAAATCTCGATCTGTTTTTTGAATGTGAATGTACTTTTCCATAATTCCACTTATTTAATTTATTGTTACTTTGGGCGGAAACAGGGAGTCGAACCCTACAGGGTGTCCCCTGGCAATCCGTGCTTTCCGCGTTACATCTTACAATCTCTTACCTTAACCATTAAATGTTGTATTCCAGTTGGTCTGCCCAATACTTGGCTGACTTCTCATCCACATTCTCATCGATAAGCCACTCTCTGATGGATTCTGCGGAATCATCTTCCAGCATGTCCTCACTCAGAATTAGTTCGCTGTGGTCCGACAGAAGGATGATGGTCTCTTTATCATTGTTCTTCACACGTACAATGCGCCTGTAGCCTTCGCTCTCGCAAACATAGTTAGCAATGTCCTCATCGGTAACCTCACCGGCGAGATATGCCTGGAACAGGACAGAGATCTCGTCCTCCGTGCAGTCCTCCAGATAGCGGACAATACAGGTGTCGTATTCGCCGTCATAGTCAAGGATGCCCGTCTCGGCCTCGATGGCAGCGCGCCCCCAAAGAAGCACCTCCCCATTGCCGTCGCACCAAACCCATTTCTCTTCCGGGAATGGGTTGCCCTGTGCATCCTCCTTGACGATGACATCCTCCGGGCTGTATGGCAAATAGTCAAGAAGGCACTTGACGTTGGGGAGGTAGGTCTTATGGCCGGGGTTAAAATGCTGTCCGCCTCGCGCTACGTGGAACGCAACGATAATCTTTTTCTCCGTGTTGTTGTAAGTTGTAACCATAATTCTGTTGCCCTTCCGGGTCTTGGGGTTTTGTTTTTTTTAATTTATCTTTTGTCTATCATGCCTCTTTTTCGTATCTTTGGGAGCCGTTCCATTTGGAATACGCTACAAAGATAGTGATTTCTCACGAATAACGCAAGTTTCATCGTGATTATTTTCGATTAAAAGTGATTTATGACGGAAAACGGGACTATACACGAGAGGATAGAATATTTAGTCAAAACCCTTGCAGGTGGTAAAAATACAGTTTTTGCTGCCAAATTAGGGGTTAGCGAGGCTAATATAAGAGGCTATATCAAGGGAGTTATTCCTAAAGCTGATATTTTACAGAAAATCGTAATTTCATACGATGTTAATGCAATGTGGCTCCTTACAGGAACAGGACTTGCAACATTACCTAATCAACCTGAAGACGTGCCTGCTCCCCTAACGGATCAGTCTGCTTTAACTGATGTATTCAAGACGTATGAACCTTATATACAACGGAAAGATGCCAAGATAATACAACAAGCAGAGGAAATCGGACAACTCAAAGAGCAAGTCCGCCAACTAACTATTGAAAAAGAAAGGCTTGTTTCCAATGCCCGCTCTTCAGGTGCTGCGAACGTCGGATAGAATACCTTAAAGCCATCAGAGGTGGGCGTTGGCGTGAGAAAGAATAGCGAGAGATACTCCAGAACACTATCCAACCCTCCTCTTTCTCCCTCTCTTTCTCCTTCGCCCCCCTTTTTGTCCCTCAAAAACAGCAAAGTAGTTGATATCGCGTTATTTTATAAGCAACAAGAATACAAGGATATGGTGTGTTCATGAGTTACCAAGCGTACCCCTGACCTCTCCTCTATCTCTCCCCCATTTACCCCCGTCGGATAGAGTCCCCTTGTTTTTGTTGTTCAAAAAAGGGGGGAAGTACTTGATAATATGTTATTTAATAATGTACAATACAGAAAAGTGGTGGCATTTAGGGGGGGGCTATCGGCACAAAAAACGCACATATCATCAAAAAAGTAGTATCTTCACCCCCTCGTATCGCACCCCCCAAAAACCTATTTTTCTAAGCCCAGTTATCTAAAAAACTAAGCCCAGTTTCTAATTCCACCACTAATCCCAGTGCGCGAAAAACAGAAATTTTTCCCCACTTTTTGCCTCTCATTTGAATTGCGTTTTAACGGTATTCCGATACTGTTCTAATATAAGATACGTAAGCCGCATTATATGCCTTCATATGCCACGGAAACCGCTATAAATAAGGGGTTTCAGCGTATATAGGCAAAGAGGGCCACACGATTAAACGTGCAGCCCTCAGTATGTAAACCTTTCGTCAGCCCTATGTAAACGAAATGCCCTTAAATGTAAACCAAAATTAAACCTATGTAAACGTTTCGTTTTGTGGAGCCATTAGCACTCAAACAGCCCTAACACATTGTAATTAAACAAATTTACTCACTTTTCGAGCCTACACTGTGGCATACGCTTCGTTCTGTGCCCCATAATAGATTTAGGAACCAACAGCATCGGTTGGGCAATAGTGAATCAGGAGCAAAATGAGGAAGACAACGGATCCATCATTGGTCTTGAAGCCGCCGGCAGCAGAATCATCCCCATGGATGCCGCACAATTAGGCGATTTCGACAAAGGCAATTCCGTCTCTCAAACCAGCGAACGGACACGTTATCGTAGTATGCGACGACTTTATCAGCGTCGCGCGCTGCGCCGTGAACGTTTATTGCGTGTGCTCAACGTCATGGGCTTCCTGCCCCAACATTTCGCATCGGCAACCACACGATATGGCAAGTTCCAAACGGGAACCCTCTTGGCATGGCGAAAGGGCGATGACGGAAAGATGCACTTCCTGTTCCAGGACAGCTACGAGGAAATGCTCTCCGAGTTCCGCAAGGCGCACCCGCAATGGTTGGAAAACGGCGCCAAAGTTCCTTATGACTGGACCCTCTATTACCTGCGCAAGAAAGCGCTCACCCAAGCCCTTACCCCCGAGGAGCTGGCATGGGTGCTGCTGCAATTCAACCAGAAGCGTGGCTACCACCTCCTGCGTGGTCAGAGCGATGAGTTTGAAGAACAAGATACGAACAAGACCGAAGAGTTGGAAAGCCTGAGAATCATTCGCATAACGGAAGAAGAGGTTGACAAGAAAGACCGCAACAAGCACTGGTACAACATGGAACTGGAGAATGGCCTTTCCTATCGCCGCAGTTTTGCCTCCAAGCCCGACTGGGAAGGTCAAGTGCGGGATTTCATCATAACCACGAAGCTTGACAGCGATGGTCAACCCAAAAAGAACAAACAGGGAGAAATCGAGCGGAGCATCTCCAGTCCCAAACCCGATGCCTGGGGCTTGCTCAAGAAGAAAACGGAAAAGAGCCTTCACAACTCGGGTATGGAGGTGGGGGAATTTATCTTCGGCACGCTGTTAAAGCATCCGGAACAAAAGATAATCGGTCAGTTTGTCCGTACCATTGATCGCGCTTTCTATAAACAAGAACTCAAAAAGATTGTGGACAAGCAATCCGAGTTCCTGCCTCAACTAAAGGACCGCGAGCTCTATGCCGCCTGCATCGGGGAACTATATCCCAGCAATAACGCCTATCGCGCATCCATCGCCAACCGCGATTTCACCTATCTCCTGGTGGATGACATCCTCTTCTACCAGCGTCCGCTGCGCAGCAAGAAAAGCCAAATAGACGAGTGTAACTACGAGAGCCACACCTACGTCGGCAAAGACGGCAAGGAACATCGTGCAGGCGTGAAATGTATTGCCAAATCCCACCCTCTCTTCCAAGAGTTCCGCTTGTGGCAATTCATCAGCAACCTAAGAATCTATGAATTAAAGGCGAATGTCAATGGGCGTGTCATGCTCGACTATGATGTTACTGACACATTCCTTTCTGACGAGGATAGCCGTGTACGCATCTTTGACATTCTGAGCGAAGAAAAGGAGGTGGACGAAAAGAACTTCTTCAGCAAGTGCCTGAATATTAAGTTCGGCAAAAAGGAACCACTTAAGTATCGCTGGAATTATGTTCGGGAGGAAAAGAAGTACCCATGTATGGAGACGCGTTACGCTTTGCTTTCCGCGCTTAAGAAAGCAAACGTCGACGCAGGTTTCCTGACGGCGGAGCATGAAGAGCAATTATGGCACATCCTATATTCCGTGGACGACAAAGACCAACTGCGACGTTCCCTCCAAAACTATGCCGGGCGGAATCATCTGCCCGATGCTTTTGCGGAAGCCATGTCCAAGGTTCCCGCTTTTGAAAAAGACTATGGCGCCTATTCCGCCAAGGCCATTAAACGCCTGCTCCCCCTTATGCGTATGGGGAAATACTGGAACATGGAGGCTATTGACGAGCCTACCCGCCTGCGCATCAACCATATCATTGACGGCGAGGCAGACGAAACCGTTAACGAACAAACCCGCAAACAATTATCGGGCCTCAGCGACATCAGTCAATGCCACGGCATGCCGCTACACCTGGCTTGTTATCTTGTCTATGGGCGGCACAGCGAGCAAGGCGATGCCCAACAATGGAACTCCCCTGATGACATTGACACCTTCCTGAAGGGTTTCAAGCAACACTCCCTGCGCAATCCCGTCGTGGAACAGGTGGTAACGGAAACCCTGCGCACCGTTCGCGACATTTGGAGGCAAACAGGCCGTATTGACGAAATCCATCTGGAAATGGGACGCAATCTCAAGCAGACTGCCGAAGAACGCAAAAAGGCCACAGACCGCATCAACAGCAACGAGACGCGCAACCTACGCATCAAGGCTCTGCTCACGGAATTCGTCAACCCTACTTATCACATCGAGGGCGTAATTCCCTATTCTCCTTCACAGCAGGATTTGTTGCAGATTTATGAGGAGAATGCGCTGGACCAACTCACTACCGAGGATGAAGACTACGACTTTATCCGTGAAATGACCAAACTCTCGGCACCCAACTCCAGCCAGATTGCACGTTACAAGAGTTGGCTGGACCAAAAATATATATCTCCCTACACCGGTCAGCCCATTCCCCTGGCCCGGCTCTTCACGCCGGAATATGAGATAGAGCACATCATCCCACGCTCCCGTTTCTTCGATGACAGTTTTCAGAACAAAGTAATCTGTGAGGCCGCCGTCAACAAGATAAAGGATAACCAAACGGGCATGGAGTTTATCCGCAATCATGGTGGAGAAGTCGTGGAACTGGGCAATGGGAAGAGCGTAACCATTTTCAGAGAGGATACATACACCCAGCACGTTACCAAAAACTTCGCACACAACAATGGCAAGATGCAACGCCTCCTGATGGATGACATCCCCGACGGATTCATCGAGCGGCAGATGAACGACAGCCGCTACATCTCCAATTACGTCAAAGCACTGCTCAGCCATATCGTACGCGACGAGGCGGACAAAGACAACGCCACATCACGTAACCTGATTACAACCAACGGCAGCATTACGGACCGCCTGAAGAAAGAATGGGGCATCAACGATGTTTGGAACCACATCATTCTGCCACGCTTCCAACGCCTGAACATTTTGCCCGCAAATGAAGGAAAATCCTTTACCACAATTAACAAGGAAGGCCACGAAATTCCCTGCATGCCACTCGACTTGCAGAAAGGATTCAACAAAAAGCGCATCGACCACCGCCATCATGCCATGGATGCCATTGTCATCGCCTGCACTACACGCAGCCATGTCCAGCTCCTGAATAACGAGGCGGCAAAATCCGGTAACGAGACGCTTCGCCAACAACTGTCGCACAAGTTGCGCAACTATAAAAAGATAATAATCAAAGGGAAAGAACGTCAGATTCCCGACACCTTCAAGAAGCCCTGGAACACATTCACCCAAGATGTGGAAAGCGCACTGGGCAACATCATTGTCAGCTTCAAGCAAAACCTACGTGTTATCAACCGCACAAAGAACCGTTTCACCCGCTACGTGGATGGGCAGAAATGTCAGGTGCCGCAAACCAAAGGCGACCAATGGGCTATACGCAAACCCATGCACAAGGAAACTGTGTTTGGCGAAGTAAACCTGCAGAGGATAAAAGAAGTCAGGCTAAAGGAAGCCCTCACGTGTATTCCCCAAATCGTGAACGCAGATTTCCGCAAGGAACTGGCAACCGTGGCTCAACTGTACCATAACAACGTCAAGCAAATCACCTCTCATTTTACACATCACAAGGACGAGTGGGCGGAGGTGAACCTGGACGCTATCAAAGTAATGTACTACACCCGCGAAACCAACAACCGTTACTTCGCGTCCCGTAAACCTTTAGACACCACCTTCGACAAAAAAGCCATCGAAAGCATTACCGACACGGGCATCCAGAAGATTCTCCGCGCCTGGTTGGAACAATGTGGCAACGACCCCAAGACCGCTTTCTCACCCGAAGGTATCGAGGAGATGAATCTCAATATCCAAAGCCTGAACAACGGCCGTTCACACCAGCCCATCCGGAAGGTGCGCGTGTTCGAACAAGCCAATAAGTTTGCGGTAGGCCAGACGGGGAACAAGGGCAAGAAGTTCGTTGAGGCGGCCAAGGGAACGAATCTGTTCTTTGCTATTTATGAGCAAAACATCGAAAACAAGAAAACAGGAGAGATGGAGGTAAAACGAACCTACTACAGTGTTCCGCTTAACGAAGCCATTGATCGCCAGAAGCAAGGCCTACCTCCCGCGCCAGACAACGAAAATGGCCTGCCCCCAACTTTCGTGCTCTCGCCCGGCGACTTGGTGTATCTGCCTACAATCTCCCAAATTGGGAAACAACTTTCCACCGCCGACATTGACCATAACCGTATTTATAAAATGGTGAGTTGTACAGGGAATCAATGTCATTTTTTGAGAGAAAACATAGCCTCCATCATCTTAGACAAGAAAGAGTTTGAGGCACAAAACAAAATGGAGCGCGCCCTTACCGGTGAGATGATCAAGGAAAAATGTATCCCCATCCGTGTCGACCGCTTAGGCAACATCATCGAAATCAACGGACTGAAGGTAAAATAGACAACAGCGATGATCCATATTCTATTAACCATCAAACCACCACCGTAATGATTAAGAAGACTATCTATGTGAGCAATCCTGCTCACCTCTCGCTACGTCTCGGCCAAATGGTCATTAAACAGGAAGACGTGGACAAGAGCAATCTGCACGAGAACATCAAACAGAGCTTTCACGTAACCAAACCCATTGAGGACATCGGCATGCTGGTTCTGGAACACCAGCAAATCACATTGACGCAAGGACTCCTTGCCGCATTGCTGGAAAACAATGCGGCCGTAGTAACCTGCGACAGTCATTGCATGCCCACAGGTCTCTTGCTGCCTCTGGCTGGAAACACCACGCAATCCGAACGCTTCGCCTCTCAGATTGCCGCCTCATTGCCCCTGAAGAAGCAACTGTGGCAACAAACCATCCATGCCAAGATACAAAATCAAGCCTCTGTGCTTGGCAAATGTTGCCAAACGGAAATCGGCTGCATGCGAAATTGGGCAAACGATGTAAGGAGTGGAGATGCCGGTGGGCATGAAGCACGTGCGGCCGCATACTATTGGCAAAACCTGTTCGCTGACATCCCCGGCTTGGAACGCTTCACCCGTGGACGCGAAGGAATGCCACCCAACAACTTGCTTAACTATGGCTACGCCATCCTACGAGCCGTGCTGGCCCGCGCACTCGTTTCCTCCGGACTGTTGCCCACCTTGGGAATCCATCACCACAACCGTTACAATGCCTACTGTTTAGCCGACGATATTATGGAGCCCTATCGCCCCTATGTCGACCAACTCGTATTTCAACTGATACACGAATATGGCATTGATGGCATATCCGAGCTGACACGAGACCTCAAAATGCGTCTGCTTGCCATCCCCACATTGGATGTCATTATCGCCGGCAAGCGCAGCCCGTTGATGGTTGCGGTTTCTCAGACCACGGCCTCACTATACAAATGCTTTGCCGGAGAACTACGCAAGATTTCCTACCCCGTTTTGGATATGCCATAATTCGGAAACACCTTCATCTTCTTCCCATGGACAGCCGTTTTAGTGAATATCGCATCATGTGGGTTATAGTATTCTTCGATCTCCCTACGGCCACGAAGAAGGACCGTAAGGCCTATGCTACATTCCGCACCCGTCTGCAGCGCGACGGTTTCACCATGTTCCAGATGTCTATCTATGTCCGCCACTGCGCAAGCATGGAAAATGCCGAGGTTCACATCAAGCGTGTCAGTAATTTCCTGCCTCAGTTTGGTCATGTAGCCATTATGTGCATCACAGACAAACAATTCTCGGACATCAAAGTTTTCTATGGAGCCAAGCCTTTGCCTCCCAATGCACCCGGACAACAATTGGAGCTTTTTTGATTTGCTGCCCACACATGTAAAAAATAGAGAGGAGGATTCTCAACTTTTCGTTTGAATCCTCCTCTCTCGAGTAACCTTTTTTCTTTTCTAACAACACCCCGTAATTACTTATTTATCTAATAATTACGCATACCATGTTGTTACTCTACCCTACAAAGGTAAGAAATTCTAAGCAAATCACAACAAAGCGGAACGGAACGTCCCTGGCGTTCTGGTTGTTACTCTACCCTACAAAGGTAAGAAATTCTAAGCAAATCACAACTCTTCTCCTCTTCCTTGGAGCCGGTGAAGTGTTGTTACTCTACCCTACAAAGGTAAGAAATTCTAAGCAAATCACAACCTGTTTGCTTTATCTATCGGATCCCAGGATGTTGTTACTCTACCCTACAAAGGTAAGAAATTCTAAGCAAATCACAACCGCGTGCCGTCAGCACCGTGCCGCCCGTGCGTTGTTACTCTACCCTACAAAGGTAAGAAATTCTAAGCAAATCACAACGCAGGAGCAAGCACGGTATCATAAGAATCGTTGTTACTCTACCCTACAAAGGTAAGAAATTCTAAGCAAATCACAACCCTATATGGATTGTGCGTACACCGTTAGACGTTGTTACTCTACCCTACAAAGGTAAGAAATTCTAAGCAAATCACAACAGGTCATGCCCTCAACAGGATAACAAGGACGTTGTTACTCTACCCTACAAAGGTAAGAAATTCTAAGCAAATCACAACAATGCTAACTCAAATTTTTCTTCTGCTATCGTTGTTACTCTACCCTACAAAGGTAAGAAATTCTAAGCAAATCACAACTAATTCTTTTTGTTTATGTTCAGAAAATGCGTTGTTACTCTACCCTACAAAGGTAAGAAATTCTAAGCAAATCACAACTTCTTAAGGAAGTACCCTCCGTTATTATTGTTGTTACTCTACCCTACAAAGGTAAGAAATTCTAAGCAAATCACAACTATATGCTGATTATGACATTTCTGATGTATGTTGTTACTCTACCCTACAAAGGTAAGAAATTCTAAGCAAATCACAACAATAGGTAGCGTGGTATCCACGCTTCGTCCGTTGTTACTCTACCCTACAAAGGTAAGAAATTCTAAGCAAATCACAACGCCTCTTGCGGTCATCCGTAACCAGGTAACGTTGTTACTCTACCCTACAAAGGTAAGAAATTCTAAGCAAATCACAACTTGCGGAATCATGGCATTATGGTCTTGTTGGTTGTTACTCTACCCTACAAAGGTAAGAAATTCTAAGCAAATCACA
>JAQYEW010000046.1 GCA_028723455.1 Prevotellaceae bacterium
CTATCGCATTCCGGCGATAGCCACTCTTTTTGTTTGAGGGTCTTCAGAACGATTGCGTGTTCATGTACTTGTCCACGAGCAGGCCGTCCTGTGCCTTGAGGTTGGGCTTGCCGGCGCGCTTGGCACGGAACCTGACGGTGAGCACGGGGACATCTCCCTCCAGGTAACGCTGTTCGCCCAGATTGACGAAGGTGGGATAGAGGGCCTTTTGGCCGTTGGTGTGGAGGCGGTCGTAGGTCATGTTGTACATCTGGCGGACGCCCTCGGCAGGCTCCACGCCCAGATACTCGTACTGAGCGGCATCGTAGGGGATGCACAGGCTCAGGGCGTTGACGCTGCGCAGGGCATTGCCCTTGAGCGTAAGGCGCACCTCGTCGCCCACCTGATAGGCGGGCTTATCGAAGCTCGCGCTGACCTTGCCCGAAACGGCATCCACGCGTCGGCTGCTTACGCCGCTCTCCAGTTCAATGGCCACGGCGCTGATGTCATAGGCATCAATGAGGCCGTTCCGGTTCAGGTCGCCCTTGGAGATGTATCCTTCAAAGTCGCCGTCGCCCTGGCGCAGACCCGTATAGTTCATGTAGCTCGTGAGGTCGTTCTCGTCGATGCGTCCGTCCTGGTTGATGTCGCCGGGAATGAAACTCTCCGTGCCGGGCTGGCGGAAGAGGTAAAGCTCCTGTCCGCTGCCGAAGTTGCCCACGGCCTTGGTAACCTTGAGGCGCACGTAGCGTGCCGTGGGATGTCCGGCAAAACGCACCTCCTTCGTGGTGTTGTCCTGCGCGAAGCGGAATGGCTCGGCGTTGCTCCATGTCTTGCGGTCCGGGCTATATTGCACGGTGCCTTCCAGAAGCGTGCCGTTGCCAGCATCGGGACGGGGCATGTACCACATCTTGTCCAGCACGTTCACGCTGCGCATGTCCACCGTAAGTTCGAAGGGAACGGCGGCCTGTCCCCAAGCGGTGTGCCAGGTAGAGCCTTGGTCGAAGTCGAACAGGTTGCGCACGTCCTGGCCGCCTTGGTTGGCACAGGTGGTCTCGCCGCGCATGCCGTGGATGGCATGCTGGAGGGGGTCGCTGTCCGTTGTCGCGGCGCAGGATGCCCATTCGCCGGCACCGTCCTTGTTCACGCCACGCACCCGGAAGCTGTAGGCCGTCTCGGGAAGCAGGTTGTCAAGGGTATAGGCTGTCTGACGGATGTTGCTGAAGAACTGGCCGTTGAAGAGTACCTCGTAATAGTCGGCCGCGGCAATGGCGGGCCAGGAGAGGGTAACGTCGTAGGCGTTCGCCTTTTGCACCTTTGCCTGGGGAGCGGCGAGCGTCCCGCGCTTGCGCAGCAGCACATCGGTGGTATCCACCGCCACGCCCGTCATATCCAGGGCGATCTCCTTGGCAGTAACATCCACGGTGGCAACGTTCACCATCAAGGCGCGGATGTCCATATAGGTAACGTCGCTCTTGCCGAAAAAGACACTGTTGGGGGTCTGCTTGAAGGCCTGATAAGTGTCCACCGGAGTCAGGGGCACTTTCTTGCCACCCACCTTGAGCGATACTTTCTTGGGTTGCTTTGCCAGATAGACACGCAGCCGGGTGGTCTTTTCCGGCTCAAAGCCCTCGTAATCTCCCTCGGCCGGCAGGACGCTCACCCGGAGGTTGCCCTTGCCGTCGGCATGCTGGCGGATGGTGGTCAGCACGCTTTCCCCCTCCAGGTAGGCGGTGGTGCGTCCGTCATCGTCGTATTCCGTGAACTCGCTCTCGCCCTGGGGCGCGGGATAGATGTCATAGCAGCGCAGGCGGGCATCCATCTGCGTGGGATTGTTCGTGGGCTTGTGCGTGGGGATGATGGCGCCGGCCTTGACGAAAACGGGCAGTTTCCACAGGGGAGCCTCGAAATCGTTGATGATGCGCCGGCCGCGGTGAACCTGTCCGTTGAAATAATCGTACCAAAGGCCTTGGGGGAGGTAGATCTGGTCGCGCACGTCGTTGCCCTGGCTGTCGGCACGCGTTGCCTTATAGATAGGAGCCACCAGGATGCTGGGGCCATACATGAACTGGTACTGCGTATTGAGCCCCATGGTGTAGTCATTCACCTCCTCCAGGAACATGGCGCGAATCATGGGTTCGCCGTTGACGGCTCCGTGAGCGATACTATACGTATAAGGCATCAGGCGGCTCTTGAGCTTCAGGTACCAGCGGTTGATGGCCGTTGCCGGCTCGCCCAAGGCCTGGGGATATTTGGGGTTGCTGCCCCAGCCGTCCATGTTCAGCTGCATGGGCGAGAAAGTCTTCCACTGGAAGTCGCGCACGTTGACGGGCAGGTTCTTTCCTCCGAAGATGCCGTCCATATCGCTCGATATGTTGGGCTGTCCGCTGAGGCCGCTGCCGATGTAGGTGGGGATATGGAAACGGATATATTCCCATTCGCCGCCCGTTTGGTCGCCCGTCCAGATGCCCGCATAACGCTGCGTGCCTGCCCAGCCGTCCAGGCTGATGATGAAGGGGCGCGCCTGTCCTCCGTAGTAGGGCATGATCTGCGCCACGTCGGCCACACCGTTCAGGCCGAAGCTGTAGCCTGAGCCCACCCACGCCACGTCGGTCTTCAGGACACGCACGCCGGCATCGCGCACCTCCTTCACGATGTCGCGCTGCAAGAGTGCCTCGACGCCCTCCTTGGGATGCAGGTCGCTTTGCGTCCACAGGCCTATCTCCACGCCCTTGGAGCGCGCATAGTCGCCAAACTCCTTCAGGTTCCGGATATTGCCGTCCAGGGTGCCCGTCTGGCCATAGCCGGCACCGTAGCCGTCGTTGGGAAGGAACCAGCCCAGAGGCATGTCGTTGTCGAGATAGCGGTCCACGGCAGCGCGGGCGCTGAACTGGTAGTTGTCCGATTCGCCATTCAGGCTCTCGCGGATGCCGCCGTTATCCTTCTGGCTCTCCTTGTAACGCTTGCCGTCCTCGTAGAGCATGAAGCCGTCCTTGGCCTCGGTCCAATAGTCGCGGTTGTAAGCGTTCAGGTGTCCCTGATAGAAACCGAACTTGGGCAGCAGGACAGGGTTGCCCGTCAGTTGGTAAAAGGCGTTCAGCAGGGGTACAGAGCCGTTGCCCAGCATCACGAAGTAATCCAGGTAGTCAGTCTCGTGGCTGAGGATGTTCTGTGAGGGATCTGTTGCGCCGAAGTCGTACCTGCCCGGACGGAAGGTATAGGCCATCATGCCATAGCCCTTGGTGGTCCAGAAGAAAGGCGTAGGAGAAGCCACGCCGCCGTCCACCCAGTTGTTGGTGTTCTCGATGGCGATGATCTTGCCGGCATGGGCATAGCGTCCGTTCTGCACGCCGCCGCCGAAATCGTACTCTTGCTCGCCACGGCTGACGCTTATCTGCGTGCGCTTGCCCGTAAAGACAGGGGCGGAGATGGTAATGTCCGTGGGCTGCACATGCAACTCACCACTCTCCGTGTCCACGCGCAGGCTCACCTCGCCACAGACAATCTCGTTGCCCCGCACCTCGATACTTGCATAACGACGTGGGTTCTGCACCAGGATGGCAGCCTCGGGCTGGGCTGCGGGGTCGCGCAAAATGCCACCCTTGGGGTCCATAAAGACACGGAAAATGTTGGGACCGTAGAAATCGACGTACAGCGTGCGGCCGTCCTGCAAAAGAACCTGCGCCGTTGTTTTGTTCAGGCGCGACACTTGGGCGCCAACGCTCAATGCCACAGTCAGCAGCATCGACGCGAACAGTAGGGTTAATTTACGCATATTGAGTTGGTTTGGTTTCCCTGTCGGCAAAGTTAAGGAAGAAAAACGAAAAGGCAAAGTCAATCTTTGTGCATATCGCAAAAATATGCTACCTTTGTTCTATATACACTCATACAAATGGACAAAACCAAGATTTTCATCACCGCCTGCTTGGGTCTGACGCTCATTGGATGCGGACAAAGTAAGGAGGAACAGGAACGCCTGCGCCAGCTGGAGGAGCTGGCAGAGGTGGACCGTTTGGAGATGCAGAACGAATACGAGGATTTCGTACGTCAATACAACGAGCTGCAAACGCAGATCACCAACGACTCGCTCGTGGCGCAGCTGGAGAACGAGCAGCGACGCGTCCGGGAACTCCTGGCCGAACTGAAACAGACCAAGAAGGACGATGCGGCGGAAATCCTGCGACTGAAAAAGGAACTGGCCACGCTGCGTGCCATCCTGCGCAACTACGTGATGCAGATCGACTCGCTGAACCGCCTGAACCAAGAGTTGCAGGGCGAGAACCAGAACCTGCGCACCCAAAACCAACAGGCGCAGCAGCATATCTCCAGCCTCAGCGCCGAGAAGGAAAGCCTGACCGACAAGGTGGCCATCGCCTCGCAGCTGGACGCCAACGGCATCAACGCCATCGCCAAGAACAAGAAAGGCAAGGCGGCCAGGAAAATCAAGGATGTCAAGCAATTCCAACTGAACTTCAACATAGCACGCAACGTTACGGCACAGACGGGCATGAAGAGCATCTATGTGCGCATCCTTACGCCAACGGGCAACGTGCTGACGCAAGGCGGCACCTTTGCCTATGAGAACCGCCAACTGGAATACAGCATCCGCAAGGATGTGGAATACACGGGCGAGAACCTTGCCGTAAGCGTCTATTGGGACGTGAACGAGACCCTGAGCGCCGGCACTTACCGCTTCGACATCTTCGCCGACGGTCATAACATCGGCAGCACCACCATCAGCGTCGACTAATCACCATTCACCACTCACTACTCACCACTCACTACTCACCACTCACTACTCACTACTCACCACTCACTACTCACTAACTACCCCGTGGAAGCAATCTTCAGCTATGTAATCGGTCTGGGCGCGGCCGTAATGATGCCCATCATCTTCACCATTCTGGGACTGTGCATCGGCATTCCCTTCGGCAAAAGCCTCAAGAGCGGCCTTTATGTGGGCGTGGGCTTCGTAGGCCTGGGAGTCATCACGGGTCTGCTTACCGCCTCGCTGGGTCCAGCGCTGAACAGCATGGTGGAAATCTACGGCCTGAACCTCCCCGTCTTCGATATGGGATGGCCGGCCGCCGCCAGCGTGGCCTATAACACCACCATCGGCGCATTCATCATCCCCGTGGGCCTGGCAGTGAACCTGCTGCTGCTGGTGCTGGGATGCACGCGCACGGTGAACATAGATTTGTGGAACTACTGGCACTTCGCCTTCATCGGTGCCGTGGTGTATTTCCTGGCATCCTCGGCCGGTTGGGCCATGCCTGTGGCATGGGGCTTCTTCGCCGCCATCATCTGCTACATCATCACCCTGGTGCTGGCCGACCGCACGGCAAAACGCTTCCAGGAATTCTACCCCGGCATGGAGGGCATCTCCATCCCCCAGCCCTTCTGCCAAGGCTTCATGCCCTTCGCCTGGGCCATTGACAAGGTGCTGGACAGGATTCCCGGCATGGACAAGC
Source organism: Prevotellaceae bacterium (assembly GCA_028723455.1). GTDB lineage: Bacteria > Bacteroidota > Bacteroidia > Bacteroidales > Bacteroidaceae > Physcousia. The sequence continues at coordinate 5,451 of JAQYEW010000046.1, forward strand.
TGGAGATTGACGCCGAGGGCATGAAAAAGAAGTTCGGACTCTTCGGCGAGCCGCTCTTTCTGGGCGTGGTCATCGGTATCGGCATCGGCTGTCTGGCCTGCGCCGACACAAAGGAACTTGTAGACAACATCCCCGCCACCCTGGGGCTGGGTATCAAGATGGGTGCCGTAATGGAACTCATCCCCCGCATCACCAGTCTTTTCATCGAGGGGCTGAAGCCCATCTCGGAACATACGAAGGAACTGATAGCCAAAAAGTTCGGAGAGGACAAGGAATTGTACATCGGCATGTCGCCCGCCTTGGTGATCGGACACCCCACCACGCTCATCGTCAGCCTGCTGCTGATTCCCGTTACGCTGGTGCTGGCCGTGGCGTTGCCCGGCAACCAGTTCCTGCCGCTGGCCTCGCTGGCGGGCATGTTCTATGTCTTTGCGCTGGTACTGCCCTACACCAAGGGCAACGTGGTGAAAAGCCTCATCATCGGCCTGGTGGTCATTGTCCTGGGACTGTACTTCGTTACGTGGATGTCGCCTGATTTCACGCAGGCCACACACAGCGTGGCTCTGGCACATCCCGACGACAAGTCCGTACAGGTACCCGAGGGCTTCATGGCCGGCTCGCTGGACTTCGCCAGTTCGCCTTTGGCTGCGGCCATCTATGGCGCTACGAAGTACGGCAAATACATCGGTGCCGCCGCCCTCTCCCTCTTCACCCTGGCACTGCTGGTGTGGAACAGAAAGCAAAACAACGCAACGAAATAAAGCATCATGAAAAAAACCATTCTTGCCCTCCTACTGGGCCTAAGCATGCCCATGGCGGCACAGCAGCACGTAACGCGCAAGACGGCCTGCCACCCCGATGACGTGAAACACTATGACACGGAGACACTGCGCGAGCGCTTTGTTATGGAGAAGGTGATGGCCGACGACGAAATCAACCTGACTTACAGCCAATACGACCGCTTCATCTTCGGAGGCGCCATGCCCGTCAGCAAGGATTTGAAACTGGAGAACTTCACCGACCTGGGGCTGAGCGTTGACAAGACCATCGCGGAGCCTTACTTCCTCTACAACCGCGAGGTGGGCATCATCAACTGCGGACAGGGCGAAGGCAGCGTATTGGTGGACGGCAAGGAATATGTCCTGGGTCCCAAAGAGGCCCTGTACATCGGCCGTGGGCACCTGGACAACGGCAAGGACATCAACAAGGAGGTTGTCTTCCGTTCCAAGGACGGCAACAACCCCGCCAAGTTCTACATCAACAGCGCCACGGCCCACAAGCACTACAAGACGCAGTGGGTAACGCTGGACGGGCGCAAGGGTTCGCTGAAGGCTGCCGTGTGGGGGCCCGTAGGCACCAAGGAGGAGGCCAACGGACGCACCATCTACAAGCTCATCGTTCGCGACGCCCTGCAAGAGGGACCCTGCCAGCTGCAAATGGGACTGACACAGTTGCAGCCCGGCGCAGTATGGAACACCATGCCCCCTCACACGCACGGCCGGCGCATCGAGGCCTACTATTACTTCAATCTGCCCAAGGGACAGACCATCAGCCACATCATGGGCGAACCGCAGCAGAGCCGCGTCGTCTGGTTGCAGAACGAACAGGCCATCATGTCGCCCGAATGGAGCATGCACGCAGCTGCCGGCACCTATTACTATACCTTCATCTGGGGCATGGCGGGCGAGAATCTGGAGTATAACGACAAGGACAACATCCCCGTAGACGAAATCAGATAATGGGAAAAGGAAAACTGGCTAAGTTCGCCGACATGGCGGCCAATCCCCTGGTCATCGAGTGTCCCTTTGCTGTCCTCCAGCAACAGGGAACTTTCGCCTTGCGCGGCCGCTGGAACGCGGACTTCTTTCATAACGACAAACCCATCGTCCTGGAACTGGGCTGCGGACGCGGCGAATACACCATAGGTTTGGCCAAGAGCGCAAAGGAAAAGAACTACATCGGCGTGGACATCAAGGGCGCACGCATGTGGACGGGAGCAGAGGAAGCACTCAGGGAGGGCATGACGAACGTGGGATTCCTGCGCACAGGCATTGAGTTCATCGACCATTTCTTCGCCGCGGGCGAGGTAAGCGAGATATGGCTCACCTTCAGCGACCCGCAGATGAAGAAGGCCTCGAAACGGCTCACCAGCACGGGCTTCCTGAACCGCTACCGCCGCTTCCTAAAGGACGGCGGCACCGTACACGTAAAGACCGACTCGAACTTTCTCTTCACCTACACCGAGGAACTCCTGCGCGCCAACGGCATCAGTCCGCTTATCCATACGCGTAACCTGTATGCCGAAACCGGCGAAGACACACTCAGCGCACGCAGCATACAGACCTATTACGAAAGCATGTGGCGTGCACGGGGCATAGACATCAAATACCTCAGCTTCGCCCTGCCTCAAACGGGCGAGCTTCAGGAACCCGACATAGAAATAGAGCTGGACGAATACCGCAGCTACAGCCGACAGAAACGCAGCTCGCTGGAAAAGACGAAATAAAGAAAGCATGCGAATAGACATCATTACCGTTCTGCCCGAACTGGTAGAACCCTTTATGAAAGAGAGCATCGTAGGCCGCGCCCAAAAGAAAGGGCTGGCCGAGGTGCATATCCACAACCTGCGCGACTACAGCACCAACCGCTGGCGACGCGTGGACGACTATCCCTTTGGCGGATCCGCAGGCATGGTGATGCAGTGCGAACCCATCGACCTTTGTATCAGCAAGCTCAAGAGCGAGCGCGACTATGACGAAATCATCTTCACCGCTCCGGACGGCGAACCTTTCACGCAACCCATCGCCAACGAACTGAGCCTGAAGGGAAACATCATCATCCTCTGCGGCCACTACAAAGGCATCGACCAGCGTATCCGCGACCATATCATCACGCGCGAAATATCCATCGGCGACTATGTCCTGACGGGTGGCGAACTGGCGGCGGCCGTAATGGCGGATGCCATCGTACGCATCATCCCCGGCGTAATCGGCGACGAGCAGAGCGCACTGAACGACAGCTTTCAGGACAACCTCCTGGGCGCACCCGTCTACACACGTCCCGCCGAATACAAAGGCTGGAAAGTGCCCGAGGTGCTGCTCAGCGGCCACGAGGCCAAGATTCGGGATTGGGAACTGCAACAAAGCATCGAGCGCACCAAGCGGCTGCGACCCGACCTGCTGAAAAACAAATAACTCACCAACATGAACAAACAAAAGAAAAAGAACCTCTACATCATCGCAGGGTGCAACGGTGCGGGCAAAACGACGGCTTCGTTCACCGTGCTGCCCGAGATGCTGAACTGCCCCGAGTTTGTCAACGCCGACGAGATTGCCAAGGGCCTCTCGCCCTTTCATCCGGAGAGCGTTGCCGTGCAGGCTGGCAAACTGATGATCGAGCGCATGATACAGCTCCTGAAGGACGGCGAAACCTTCGCCCTGGAAACCACGCTCAGCACGCGCTCCTACGTGAAACTCGTGCAGCAGGCGCAACGCAACGGCTATTACGTTACGCTGATATTCTTCTCCCTGGCCAGCCCGGAGCAGGCCGTGCGGCGTGTGGCGCAACGCGTAACGCAGGGCGGGCACAACATCCCCACGGACGTTATCTACCGCCGCTATGCGCGTGGCCTGAAAAACCTCTTCCAACTCTATATCCAGGCTGTGGACTATTGGGTGATGTACGACAACAGCGACAGCCCCACGAAAAAGATAGCCTACGGATGGAAAGACGGACACACGACCATTTTGGAGGATGAGACATGGAACAGATTCAAGAAACTTTACGACACGGACGAAGAATGAGAAAAACACCATTGAGGACCGTGGAGGAAGTGGAGGACATGCAGCGACGCATCGACAAAGGCATCCTTCTGACGCAGCAGCGTCTGGTCAAGAGATATACACGCGAGGAGTACAAAATGATTGTATTCCGCAACGGACGGGTTACAGAACTTTCCCCCCAGCAAGCGACGATTATCGAAGTATGAACACCGGCATCTCCTTCACCTCGGAGCAAACGGTCTCTGAGGCACTGACGGCGCTTGCCGTGGGCAGTGGCGACCTGCCCGTTTTGTCCACCCCCATGATGATGGCGCTGATGGAGAACGCGGCCATGCTGTGTGTCGCTCCCCATCTGCCCGAGGGCAGCACCACCGTGGGCAGCCAAATAGAAAGCACCCATCTGCGTCCCACCCATCCGGGCCAGCGTATTCAGGCGACGGCGACATTGACAGCGATTGAAGGCCGCAAACTGACATTCCAACTTACAGCCAGCGACGCACAAGGCGTAATCGGCGAAGGCCGGCATGTGCGCTACATTGTAGACAAAGAAAAGTTCATGAAAAAAAGAGTGGAGTAAACGATTTTACTCCACCCAAGCATTTACCTTGCTCTTCACGATGATCGCTTCCTGGAAGCCTCCCATGCTGCGCAATTCCCTTAGCACCTCCAAGGCTTCCTCACGCGTCCTGAAGTCGCCCAGATGACAAATCCATCGGGGGCTGACGAAACGCGTATAGGTACTTAGTTGTGGATAGAGCAAACTCACCCTGCTCTCCGCCTGCTCGGCACGCAACTTGCTCTCGCGGTTGTTGCCGCCGGCATATACCTGGATACGGAATCCGTTCATACGCACACGACGCGTGCCGACGTGCCTCGTCAGGCTATTGTAACTCAGCGTGTCGGCATCCTTCGCGGTTGTCGGTTCCGCACCGGATACAGGCTTCTCCACGGGTTTCGTAACAGGCACGACATCCTGGGGCACACCATCCACAAGATTGCTGATGAGCGTGCTCTGCTTCAGTATCACCTGACCCTTGCCAGGCTCCACACGCTGCAAGCGTTGCGTGAAACGCTCCTGTGCCGCCATGCTTGGCGGCACCAGGAGCGATAAGATAAGGAGTGGCTTGCGAATAATCATCATCAAGGGATTAGTTCCAGGCATCAATGATGCCCTTGAAATCAGCGCACTTCAGTGCGGCGCCACCAATGAGGCCACCGTCAACGTCGGGCTTGGAGAAAATCTCCTTGGCATTGCCGGGCTTGCAAGAACCACCGTACAGGATGCTGATCTCCTCGGCAGCCTTCTCGCCGAAGCGGCCGGCGATAACGCCACGGATGAAAGCGTGCATATCCTGTGCCTGCTCGGCGGTAGCGGTCTTGCCCGTACCGATGGCCCATACGGGCTCATAAGCCAGGATAACGTTTGCGAGCTGCTCCTCGCTGAGGTCGAAGAGGCTGTCAGCCAACTGTGCGCCTACCACCTCGTTCTGCTTCTCTGCCTCGCGCTCCTCCAGTACCTCGCCGATGCAGAAGATTACCTTCAGACCATTGGCCAGCGCCAGGTTTACCTTCTCCTTCAGGATCTCGGCGGTCTCGCCATAGTAGGCGCGACGCTCGCTGTGGCCCAGGATCACATACTGCGCACCCGTGCTCTTCACCTGGGCGGCGCTCACCTCACCCGTATAGGCACCCTCTGCCTTGTCAGCGCAGTTCTCAGCACCCAGACCGATGACAGTACCCTCTGTGATACCTGCCACGCTGGCCAAGTGGATGAAAGGAGTGCAGATGACAACATCACAGTTGGGCTTCTCGGCTGCCAAGGCTTCCTTCAACTCGTTTGCCAGGGCAACACCCTCCTGCAGGTTCAGGTTCATCTTCCAGTTACCTGCTACAATCTTTTTTCTCATTGCTGTAATTATTAAGTTGGTTTGTAATGTTAATGCGTTTTCTGTTTCTGTATCTGCGGTAATACTTGCTGCCCACCCATATCCTGTCGGCCAGGCTGAAGAACGCCAGGGGAACCACGAAGAGCAACAGAAGCCGAAGCATCGCACGCAGATAACTATGTTCTGACGGCTCGCTGAGCATCGCACTTTGTACGTTGGCGTTTTCTCCTTGCAGATCCGGCAACTGCGTGTTGGCGTACTTGCGAATGATGCGCCCGCCCTTGAGGACGATCAGTCCGGGGTTCGAGCGTATCATGGTCTTCAGCACCGTTCCGTCCGTAAGTGCGAAAGGATACTCTGCTCCCGTATTGTCGCGCCAGCGTTCCACATCCTTGCTCATGCTGCTCGTCAGGCAAAGGAAGGGATAGCCCTTGGCCACGGCGAATTCATAGAGGTCGTTGATACGGTCGCTGTTGGAATCGTCGGCCTTGTCCAGGAAAGGCGCCACAAGGAGGAACTTGTATCCCTCCGCCGACAGCCACTGCTCCGTGATGTCGTTGTATTGCTCGTCCTGCATGCTCAGGTCGATGTAGCGCATGCTCATGTCCGTACCGTAGCGCTCGTCCATCACACCCTTGTAAATGTCCAGTCCCACGCGGTAAGGACGGAAATCCACAACAGGCAGGGCATAGAGGTTATAGAAGGCAAACGCCAGGGCAAAGACCAGAGAATAGAGCGAGACGAGCCATTGGTTACGTTCCGTGATAAACCGCGTCATGCGGCGATAGCCAAGCATTACAGCCAAGGACATGCCCAAGAGGACGACATTCTTCCAGAACGTCTGCCAGTTCGTAAGCACCAAGGCATCGCCAAAGCAACCGCAGTTTGTGATGGGGTTCTCAACGGCCAGGTAAAGCGTCAGCGCTGTCATGACCGACATGAAGAGGAACAAGAACTGTGTGGTCCTATGCCGGCGGATGCCAAAGAACAGGTACACACCCAGCGTGAACTCCAGCAAGGCCAAAAGCAATGCCATCACCAGGGCTGTCAGCGGACCCACCCTATCGCCCGTTCCGAAAGCCGAGGCATAATCCTCCACCTTGTACTGCACGCCCGTGGGGTCGATCAGCTTCACCGTGCCGCTGAAGATGAATGTTGCGGACAAGACCAGGCGGCAGAGGTTCGTCAGCCACCAACAGAGTAGTTTACGACTGCGCGTCATCGGCATAGGTCAGGCGGATAAGTGCGAACATGGCATAGTTGAGCATGTCCATGTAATTGGCGTCAATGCCCTCGCTGGCCCAGGTTTGCCCGTCCAGTGCCTGTATCTTCTTCGTGCGGAACACTTTCTGAAGAATCAAATCCGTATAACTGGAGATGAGCATATTGCGCCACGCCTCGCCATAGTCGTGGTTCTTGCGCAGCATCAGGCTGAGCGACGCTTCGGCATGGCGGTCATAGGCCTCGACGGCCTTCTCGGCGGGCAAGTCGTCGGGCGATTCGCCGGGCCCCATTTCCAACTGGATAAGTCCGATGATGGCATAGTTCACGATGCCCACGAACTCCGAGCGTATGCTGTCATCCACCAGGGCTTTGCCCTTCATTTCGATGGTGCGGATGCGGTTGGCGTTGATATATAATTGGTCCGTGATGGTGGAGGGGCGCTCCACACGCCAGGCGGCGTCGTAGTCGTGCAGTTTCTTGACGAACAGGCTGCGACATTCCTTCAGCAATTCCCGGAACTGTTCTTCGGTTGTCATGCGTATTCCTCTATACCTTATTATATAGATGTGCGGCGCAGCCGTTGGCCACACCGCCCATCTTGCGTTGTCTCTTATGCTAAGATGCTGTTCATGAACACTTGATGATCTGTCCCAGGCTCAGCTTCTTGTTCTTGCTGATATTGTTCATGCGGCACAGCTGCTCCACCGTAGTGCCGTGTTTCTTGGCGATGCTGAAGAGGGTATCTCCGCGGCGCACCTTATACACGCTGCTGCGGTTGCGGCGGTCGCGACGCTCCTCCTGGAACTTCTGGCTCTCCTGCGCCTTGGCCAGCTGTGCGTCGCTCAGGCCTTCGTCGTAATCCTCCACATTGCCGTTCATGTTCGCCAAAAGGTTGCGGCCGTTGCTCCGGTAGACATAAAAATCCGCCTTGACGTCGCGCATCTCGAAGCTGAACATCTCCTCGGGGTTAATCAGTTCGCCCAGGAAACGTGTCTCGAAATGCAGGTGCGGACCCGTCGAGCGTCCCGTGCTGCCACCCAATCCGATGGGGTCGCCGGCTTTCACGTTCTGGTTCTCAATGGCGATATGCTTCGACATGTGTGCATATAGCGTCTCCAGGCCGTTGGGATGGCGGATGATGACATACTTGCCGTATCCCTTGCCTTCATAGTCAACCACACGCACTCTGCCACTGAAGGCGGCGCGGATGGTATCGCCCACGTACACCTTGATGTCCGTACCATAGTGGTGGCGGCGGAAACGGGGACGATAGCCGTAACGGCTGGTAACGACGCGGCTGTCGCAGGGCATGCAGAAATCACGCAAATCGATGCGGTACTCGCTGGGCTTTGCCACATTATAGCGGACATAGTTGTTTGTCCATGAGGGGTAAAGCCCGGCCAGAACGGCATCTTCTAATTGCTCGCGTGCATGCAGGCGCAGAATGGAAATGGAATCGATTGCTCTCAGTTTCTTGTCAACGGGAAGGGCGTCCACCATCAGGTCCTGGGCCTGCAGCGGCATCGCCACCAAAGCCATAGGGACAAGGAGTGCCTTGCCGATTGCTTTAAATAACTTCATCTCTCGTATAGTGTTTGTTTTAGGTTCTTCTGTATCGTTTAATCCAGCTCGTCCAGGGCATAGAGGCGGTTGATGTTCAAATCGCCCAGCTCGAAAATCTCATCGGCCTGGAAGAAGCGTGCCAACTCCACGGCAGCCACCTCGACACAGTCGCTGGCATGCACCACGTTATGCTGGTTGCTCACGCTATAGTCGCCACGGATGGTGCCGGGCTGCGCGTCGCGCCCGTTGGTGGGACCCGCCATGGCACGCACCACGCGCACTACGTCAAGACCCTCCAGACACAGGGCCACCACAGGCGTTGCCTGCATGCTGTTGCGGAGGATGGGAAAGAAAGGCTTCGCCACCAGATGGGCATAATGCTCGGCCAGCAAGGCATCACTGAGCTGCATCATCTTCATGCCCACGATACGCAGGCCCTTACGCTCGAAGCGTGTAATGATCTCGCCCATCAGACCGCGCATCACGATATTGGGCTTCAGGAGCACCAGTGTTCTCTCCAATTTCTTGTCTTGATTCATGTTATCCTTAAGATTAATTTGGTATAATCCGATGGCAAAGTTACGGAAAAAGAACGAGGCTCCAAAACATTTTTTTTGCTTTTTTGCTTTTTTAGCGTTTTATAAATCCTTGGATTAGTGCGCACATGACAGTGCGCGAAGCCATCCGGAGCTAAGAAATTCCCGACCAGTCCACCTCCTGTTGCTTCAGTTCGCGCAGGTGCTGCCACATGGCCGCATAGGCCGGAAGACACTGTTCGGGATCGGCCGTTACCACCTCGCGGGCGGCATCGCGCGCCTGCTGCACCACCTGGGCGTCGCGCACCAGATCGGCCACCTTCAATTCAAAAGCCAGGCCGCTCTGGCGAGTGCCGTCCAAGGTTCCCGGCCCGCGCAGTTTCATGTCCTCTTCGGCAATCTCAAAGCCGTCGTTCGTTTCCGTCATGATCTGCATGCGGCGGCGCGTGTCCTCCGCCAGCTTGTAACTTGTGATCAGGATGCAATAGCTCTGTTCCGCGCCACGCCCCACACGGCCGCGCAGCTGGTGCAGCTGGGCCAGACCGAACCGCTCGGCGTTCTCGATAATCATCACGCTGGCGTTCGGCACGTTCACACCCACCTCTATCACTGTCGTGGCCACCAGGATCTGCGTCTCGCCCGTGGCAAAACGGCGCATCTCCTCGTCCTTCTCCTGAGGCTTCATCTGCCCATGCACCTTACTGATGCGATAGTCAGGAAACTCCGCCCGCAGCATTTCGTAGCCGTCCTCCAGGTTCTCCAGGTCTATCTTCTCGCTTTCCTTGATCAGAGGATAGACCACATACACCTGTCTGCCCCGCGCTATCTCGCGCCGCACATGGTCGTAGAGCTGCGCACGGCGGTTGTCAAAGAAATGGAGCGTCCGGATGGGTTTGCGCCCCGGGGGAAGTTCGTCGATGACGCTCACGTCCAGGTCGCCATACACCGTCATGGCCAGCGTGCGGGGGATGGGTGTGGCCGTCATCACCAACACATGGGGCGGCGTGGCGTTCTTGCCCCACAGTTTGCTGCGCTGCGCAACGCCGAAGCGGTGCTGCTCGTCCACAATCACCAAGCCCAGGTTGCTGAAACACACCGCATCCTCGATCACGGCATGCGTGCCCACCAGGATATGCACGCCGCCGGCCGCAAGCCCCTCCAGGATATCCTTGCGCGCCTTGCCTTTCACCTTGCCCGTCAGCAGTTCCACCCTTACGGGCATATCGCCCAGGAAGTGGCGGAAGGTCTGGGCGTGCTGTTCCGCCAATATCTCCGTGGGGGCCATGATGCAGGCCTGGAAGCCGCTGTCCAGGGCAATGAGCATGGCCATCAGCGCCACCAAGGTCTTGCCGCTGCCCACGTCGCCCTGCAACAGACGGTTCATCTGTCTGCCCGAGCGCATGTCTTCGCGCATTTCGCGGATGACACGCTTCTGGGCGCCGGTGAGTTCAAAGGGCAGGTGGTGATAATAAAAATCGTTGAACAGGTCGCCCACACGGTTCACCGGCAGCCCCACATACTGCCGCTTGCGCAGCTGCGTGTAGCGCAGGATGTTCAGCTGCACGAAGAAGAGTTCCTCGAACTTCATGCGGTAGCTGGCAGCGCTCAGCTCCAAGGCGTTTTGGGGGAAGTGCATGGCACGCACGGCCTCGTCGCGCGTCATCAGGCGCATGCGGCCCACCAAGTCCGCGGGCAGCACCTCGGGCAGCGGTGCCTGCAACAGTCGGAGCAGGTTGCGCACCAAGCCCTGCATCATGCGTTGCGTAACACCGCGTTTTTTTGCCTTTTCCGGAATGGAATAGTTGGGGAACATGCCTAAGGCGCTCAGCTCCACCTGCTCCGCCGGATCCACCTCGGGGTGCGTGATATTATACCGCCCGTTGAAGAAAGTGGGCTTGCCGAAGACCACATAGGTGTGCAGCTCGTCATAAGCCTTGCGGATGTAGGGGATGCTGTTGAACCACACCATGTCCACCACCCCGTGGCCGTCGCTGAAATGGCCCACGAGGCGTTGCTTGCGCCCCACGCCCTCGACGGTGAAACTGAGGAAGCGTCCGCAGAGCTGGACATAAGGCATTTCCGGCGTCAGCTCATGGCTGTAATACAGCTTGCTGCGGTCGATGTGCTTATAAGGAAAATAGGTGAGCAGGTCGCCCAAGGTGGCGATGCCCATCTGTTCTTTGAGCAGCTTGGCCCGTTGGGGTCCTACGCCGCTCAGGAAGACGATGTCCGTATGCAGGTCTACGCCCGGCATAGAAACGCTGCGTATTTCAGGTCCTCGGGCGTGGTGAGCTTGATGTTCTCACGGTTGCCCTCCACCAATGTTATCTCGTTACCCAGCGCCTCCACCACACTGGCATCGTCCGTAAAGGCCGCCTGATAGGCTTGGCTGTAGGCTGCCTTCAGCACGTCGATGCGGAAGGCCTGCGGCGTCTGCACCAGGCGATAGGCATCGCGGTCCACGGTGTGGCTGCCACCAGAATCATGCAGCCTACGCAATGTCTCCACCACGGGCACGACGGGAACGGCACTCCCCCGTTCCCACGCCGTTTGCATCACACGCCGAACCACCTCCGCACTCACGAAAGGGCGCACACCATCGTGCACGGCCACTACGCCCTCCGCCTCGCACACCGCATCCAGGGCGTTGCGCACGCTATGAAAGCGTGTCTCTCCGCCGTCGGCAATCCGGTGCGCCAGACGGAAGTCATATTCCGCACACAGCCCCTTCCAATACTCCTGATGGTCCTTCGGCAATGCCAGTATCAGCCGGGCATCGGGCACTGCCTCGTGGCAACGCAGCAGGGTACGCATCAGCACGGGCTGTCCCTCCACGGGCATGAACTGCTTGGGTATCTCCGCACCCATCCTCAGCCCCTTGCCACCTGCAACGACGATGATGACCTTTTCCATGCCTCCTATCGCGCCAGCAAGAAATTGTATTGCATACCTTCCTTCAATGCCTCTGCCTCGGCTTCCTTGCCCATCAGTTCCAGCAAGGCATAGCCAAAGGCCATGGCGGCTCCCGGTCCCTTGCCCGTAACGATGTTGCCGTCGCGCTCCACCAGGGCGGCGGTGTACTGCGCCTTACCCAGTTCGCCCTCCACGCCGGGATAGCAGGTGGCTCGCCTGCCGTCCAGCAAGCCCAAATGACCCAGCACCTGAGGTGCGGCACAGATGGCCGCCAAGGGCTTGCCTCCCTGGGCATGCTTCAGGATGCCCGCCCGCAAAGGCTCGCAAGCGTCCAGGTTCGTGCTGCCGGGCAAACCGCCGGGCAAAACGAGCAATTCGGCCTGCGCCCAGTCCACGGCACGCAGATTGATATCGCATATCACCTTGACGCCGTGGGCGCTTTCTACAATGTTCTCGTGATGGATGCTTACCAGCTCCACGCGCAAACCGGCGCGGCGCAAAATGTCCAGGGGTGCCAGGGCCTCAATATCCTCGAAACCGTTGGCCAGAAAGATGTAAATCATTTTTAGTGGATTAGTGAGTGGTGAGTAGTGAGTGGTGAGTAGAGAGTAGTGAGTAGAGAGTAGTGAGTAGAGAGTGGTGGATTAGATTATAGAATCCTGCGGGCTGCCTTACCTCAGGCAATCCAGGTAGCGGCGCACCGTCTCTTCCAGCCCCAGGTACAGGGCGTCGCAGATAAGGGCGTGGCCGATGCTCACCTCGTCAATGTAAGGCATGCACTGGTGCATGTAGGCCAGGTTCTCAAGGCTCAGGTCGTGGCCCGCATTCAGGCCCAGACCCAGCTGCTTGGCAAGTTCGCCGGCACGCACGAAGGGTGCGATGGCTGCCTCGCGGTCCCGCGCATAGGCGCTGGCATAGGGTTCTGTGTACAGCTCCACACGGTCGGCCCCCGTTTGCGCGGCATGGCGCACCATGTCCTCGTCGGCATCCACGAAGATGCTCACGCGGATGCCGCGCTCGTGGAAGCGGGACACCAAGCCGCACAAGTTCTCCTGTTCGGCACGTGTGTCATAGCCATGGTTGCTGGTCAGCTGGCCAGGAGTGTCGGGCACCAGCGTAACCTGGGCAGGCTGCACGCCCAGCACCAGATTCACGAACGCCTCCGAGGGCTGCCCCTCGATGTTAAGTTCCGTCCTGAGACGGGGCTTCAGGTCCAGCACGTCCCGGTAACGGATGTGCCGCTCGTCGGGACGGGGGTGTACGGTGATGCCCTGCGCGCCGAAGCCCTCCAGGTCCAGCGCGGCACGCAGCACGTTGGGATTGTCGCCGCCGCGCGCGTTGCGCAGGGTGGCTATCTTGTTGATGTTTACGCTTAGTTTCGTCATGATTGCAAAGATAAGAAAAATCCGCATCCAATGAAGCCGCCAAACAACTAAATTTCCTTATATTTGCATATCGAACCTTTCAACCCTCATGCGCCTATGAACCGCAAACGCTTCGCCCTCTTCGGAAATATCCACCAAGCCAAAAAGTCAAGTTCCATACGCACGCTCATCAGCGTCCTCGAGCAACGCGGCACAGACATCCTGATCGACCGTCCCTTCTACGACTACCTCACCACCACCTTGGGCTTTGAGATTCACCCCGCGGCCCTCATCGACAACAACGACTTCGAGGCCGACGTGGTCGTGAGCATGGGCGGCGACGGCACGTTCCTGGAAGCCGCCAGCCGCGTGCGCAACAAGGAGATTCCCATCCTGGGCATCAATACGGGGCGGCTGGGCTTCCTGGCCGACGTGCCGGCCGACGAAGTGGAGTGCGCCGTCGAGGACATCCTCAGCGACCAGTGCTTCACGGAGCGACACAGCCTGCTGGAAGTAAGCATGGAGGGCGCAGACCCCGAGGTCTATCCCTATGCCCTGAACGAAGTGGCCGTCCTGAAGCGCGACAACAGTTCGATGATCAGCATCGAAGTGGAGATCAACCAGCAACGCCTGACCACCTACCAGGCCGACGGACTCATCATCTCAACGCCCACAGGCTCCACAGGCTACGCCCTCAGCGTGGGAGGCCCCATCGTCATGCCCCAGTGCCAGGTCATCGGCCTGAACGCCGTTGCGCCCCATTCGCTCAACGTGCGCCCCATCGTCCTGCCCGACACCGTGGAGGTACGCCTCCACGTACGCAGCCGCAACCACCAGTTCCTGGTAGCCGTCGACGGACGCAGCCAGGCCTGCGACGAACACGTCAGCCTCACCCTGCGCCGCGCGCCCTATGACATCCACGTCCTCAAGCGGGCCGGCACCTCGCCCTTCAGCACCCTGCGCAGCAAACTCATGTGGGGCAGCGACTACCGCAACAACGAATGACGCCCATGAGGAAAGAAACAGCCTGGATCATCCGCATGTCGCGCGGCCTGCGCCTTCAAGCCGCACTGAACGCTCTCTTGGGCATTACGGGCGTGGGCCTCGACTTCGCCTTCATCTATGCCACGAAGCTCACCATCGACGTGGCCACGGGACCTGACAGCCACGCCACGCTCTGGCCCTATGCCCTCTTGCTCGTGGGCATCACCGTGGCACAGGTGGCCATGGGCTTCGCCCGCCGCTGGATGGGCAGCGTATTGAACACACGGGCCCAGAACCGCATGCAGCGGCGTGTCTTCGAGCGTGTGCTCCGGAACGAATGGAACGGCGTACAGGCGCGGCACAGCGGCGACACGCTGAACCGCCTGGTGCGCGACGTGGCGGACATCACCGCCACCATCACCGACACCCTGCCCTCCCTGCTCACCGTGCTGGCGCGCTTCGCGGGCGCCTTCTGGTTCCTCTTCTCCATGGCACCACGGCTGGCTCTCCTGCTCTGTGTCGTGGCCCCCGTATTCATCCTCCTCAGCCGCCTCTACATACGCCGCATGCGCCAGCTCTCGCGCCAGGCACGCGACATGGACAGCCGCATCCAAGCCCTCATGCAGGAGAGCCTGCAACACGGCCTGGTCGTAAAGACCCTGGAACATGAGGGGCGCACGCTGCACCAGCTCAACGAGCAACAACACTCCCTCCTGGACATCATCCGCCGACGCACCCTCTTCGGAGCGGGCAGCGGAACGCTTGTAAACACGGGATTCGCCATGGGCTATCTCATCACCTTCCTGTGGGGCGCCCACGGACTGCAACAGCATGCCATCACCTACGGCACCATGCTGGCCTTCATCCAGCTCGTGGGCCAGATACAAGGCCCCTTCCGCGACATCATACGCTTCGTGCCCCAGCTCATCAGCACCCTTACCGCCGCCGAACGCCTGATAGAACTGGAACAGACGCCCACGGAACAGACAGGCCAGCCCATCCGCTTCCCCCGGGGAGCGGGCATCCGACTGACAGATGTCTCGTACACCTACCCTGGCGGACGCAGGCAAATCCTGCATGATTTCTCGTTCGACTTCCCCCCCGGCAGCCGCACCGCCGTCATCGGAGAGACGGGCGCGGGCAAGACAACCCTCGTGCGCCTTGTCCTGAGCATCATACGACCGCAGCACGGGAGCGTGGAGTTCTACGACACGCAGACCACGGCCGCGGCCTCGCCCCTTACGCGCTGCAACCTCGTCTATGTGCCCCAGGGCAACACCCTCTTCAGCGGCACCGTGCGCTCCAACCTCCTGATGGGCGACCCCACGGCCACGGAGCAGCAGATGCGCGAGGCCCTGCACATGGCCTGCGCCGATTTCGTCCTGCAAATGGAATCCGGACTGGACACGCCCTGCGGCGAAGGCGGCACAGGGCTGAGCGAGGGACAGACGCAGCGCATCAGCATCGCACGCGCCCTGCTAAGGCGCGGCAACATCCTGCTGCTGGACGAGGCCACCAGCGCCCTGGACAGCGAAACGGAGCAGCA
>JAQYEW010000047.1 GCA_028723455.1 Prevotellaceae bacterium
GCTGTAGGCGCAGGACATCTGCTTGGCGAAAAGGGAGTACTAAACTTGCTTCGGCAGGAGGGCTACACGGTAGAGCCTGTTAAGAACAAATAGCAATTTATGGAAGATATCAGAATCTATCATTCCCCTTGGCAGATACTGTGATTGATGATACACATCTATAGATAATAATAAGCATAACTTGTCTATTTGATGTGGACAGCATAATTTGAACATACCCTTTTATTCTTTACAATAGCAAATGAAGCAGGCCATATTGTTAGTTTTACATATAAATTTCAAACCAAAATAGGACTGAACGGAAAAGGACAGAGTGTTGGACAAAAACAACGCTTGCTGCTATCTATGGTAATATATAAGAATCCACCTTTTGTGTTCTTGGATGAAGCGACTAACTCTTTTGATGCAACAAACGAAAAAATAATAAGTGAGAACTTGAATGATTTCTTTGCAAACAAAACTGTAATGATTATTGCTCATAGGCTGTGTACCATACGGAAAGCTGATAATATTATAGTTATGAAAAACGGAAAGATAGTTGAACAAGGTACTCACCAATATCTAGTAAGTATGGAAGGAGAGTATTATCAACTTGTAAAAGACCAACTTGAGCTATGAATAAATTTTTTAAAGAAAAAGAAGAAAATACCAGAAGTGAAAAACTCGTCGACTTTTAAATGAGAGACCCCCATGGTTTATAAACTATGGGACATATATAGTATCTGCAATTATGATAGTATTAGTCATTATTCTACTTGAATATCTCAGTAAATATGATGTTATACCATTGATATTACAGAAATGGCATATCTGACAATAATAGTTCGTTTATCTTCACTGGCAAGTCGCATTCTTGTTGTAGTTTCGGAATAATGTGTTATTTTTGTTAGTGCAAATGATAACCTACAAACTTAAATCAGGCATGAAGAACATGAAAATGATCGTATTGCGGGTCGGCTGTCTCTTGCTGTCGGGCATGGCGATATGTAATTGTGCCTCTTCGGATTCGGAAGAGGATTACGCCTCTTACGTGAATCCTTTCATCGGTACGGGCGGACATGGACATACCTATCCCGGTGCGGTTGTTCCCAATGGCATGATCCAGCCCAGCCCCGACACACGCATTTACCAGTGGGATGCCTGTTCGGGTTACTATTATGAGGATTCCACCATCAACGGTTTCTCGCACACGCACCTCAGCGGAACGGGATGCGGCGATTACGGCGACGTGTTGCTGATGCCCACCGTGGGCCGTCAGGACTATCGTCCCATGGGAGAAAAGAGCCAACAGATGGCTTATGTCTCTGCGTTCTCCCACGAGAACGAGCAGGCCGAGCCGGGATACTATTCCGTGTTCCTTGACCGTTATGGCGTGCGGGCCGAACTGACGGCCACCAAGCGTGCGGCCATGCACCGTTATACGTTCCCCGAATCGGAAGAGTCCGGCTTTATCCTGGATCTGGACTACAGCCTTCAGCGTCAGAAGAATGAAGAGATGGAACTGACCGTAATCAGTGACACGGAAATTCGCGGGCGCAAGAAGACCGTTTATTGGGCTTTCGACCAATACATCAGTTTCTATGCCAAGTTCTCCAAGCCCTTTACCTATACCATGCTGACGGATTCCATGGCCTTGGACGAGGGCGGCCCTCTGCTGCCCACGGCTAAGGTGTTATTGAAGTTCCGGACGGAGAAAGACGAGCAGGTGATGGTGAAAGTGGGCGTTTCGGCTGTCGATATGGATGGCGCACGCAGGAATGTAGAAGCGGAATTGCCGGAATGGGATTTTGACGCTGTGCGCCGTTCGGCCCGCCGGGCTTGGAATGACTATCTTTCCAAGATAGACATTGAAACGGG
Source organism: Prevotellaceae bacterium (assembly GCA_028723455.1). Lineage (GTDB taxonomy): Bacteria > Bacteroidota > Bacteroidia > Bacteroidales > Bacteroidaceae > Physcousia. The sequence goes on from JAQYEW010000047.1 coordinate 1,858, forward strand.
CGATAAGGACCAACGGACCGTCTTCTATACGGCACTTTATCATACCGGCATGCACCCCAACTTGTTTACGGATGCCGACGGCCGCTATCTGGGTATGGACCTGAAAGTGCATCAGGGCAGCGTGGAACAGCCCGTCTACACCATCTTCTCTTTGTGGGACACATTCCGTGCCTACCATCCGTTGATGACGATTATTGACCCTGATCTGAATCAGGCTTTTATCCGTTCGCTGATACAGAAAGAAAGCGAGGGCGGTGTCTTCCCTATGTGGGAACTGGCAGGTAATTATACGGGTACGATGATTGGCTATCATGCGGTTTCCCTTATTGCCGATGCCTACATGAAAGGATGTCGGGACTTCGACGTGCAGGCGGCTTATCGCGGTTGCTTGCGAACGGCGGAATATGACACGACCGCTATCCAGTGTCCGCCTCTGGTTTTGCCGCATCTGATGCCGCAAGCCAAATACTGGAAAAACAAAATCGGTTATGTGCCTTGCGACAAAGACAATGAGGCGGTGGCCAAAGCCTTGGAATATGCGTATGATGATTGGTGTATCTCCGTTCTGGCCCGTGAGCTGGGCGACACGGCGAACCACCGGAAATACGCCGGGTTCAGTAAGGGATACATGAGGTACTTCGACCCTTCCACGCGCTTTATGCGTGGGCTGGACAGTAAGGGCGTTTGGCGTACGCCGTTCAATCCCCGTTCCTCCAATCACCGCAGCGATGACTATTGCGAGGGTACTGCTTGGCAGTGGACCTGGTTTGTGCCCCACGATGTGGAAGGACTGGTTGGGCTGATGGGCGGCCGTGAGGCTTTCATCGGCAAACTGGATTCCTTGTTCGTGGCAGACTCTTCCTTGGAAGGCGAACTGGTGTCCGCAGATATTTCCGGCCTGATCGGGCAGTATGCCCACGGCAATGAGCCCAGCCACCATATCATTCATTTCTATAATTATGTGGGGCAGCCGTGGCGCACGCAGGAGTTGGCGGACGAAGTCTTGCAGACGCTCTATTCCAATCATCCGAACGGCCTCTCGGGCAATGAAGATTGCGGACAGATGTCGGCGTGGTACGTGCTGAATGCCATGGGATTCTATCAGGTTTGTCCTGGAAAGCCAGTCTATTCCATCGGGCGGCCGCTGTTTGACAAGGCGACAGTGAACCTGAAGGACGGCAAGAAGTTTAGGGTGAAAGCCACAGGCAATAGCCGTAAGAACAAGTACGTGCAGCGGATGTTGCTGAACGGAAAGAAACTTCTCCGGCCGTTCTTCACACATCAGGACATAACGGACGGAGGCACATTGGAGTTGGTAATGGGCGATAAGCCTGTGAGAACAGATAACAGATGAAACAGATATGAATCACAATCCATCCCGAACCCCCTTGTCTTGGGTGCCTTCCGCTTATTTTGCCATGGGGCTGCCTTTCATCGCCGTGAACTTGGTGTCCACGTTCATGTTCAAGGATTTGGGCATATCCGATACGCAGATTGCCTTCTGGACATCGGTTATCATGATGCCTTGGTCGTTGAAGTTTCTCTGGAGTCCTTTTCTGGAGATGTATCGCACGAAGAAGTTCTTCGTGATTGTTACGCAGTTGTTGAGCGGACTCTTGTTCGGCCTTGTGGCTTTCTCTTTGAAGTTCGATTATTTCTTTGCCGTCAGCATTGCCACCATGGCTGTCATCGCTGTCATCGGCGCCACGCACGACATTGCCTGCGACGGTGTGTATATGGCCGAGTTGTCGCCTGCCAGTCAAGCAAAATACATCGGCGTGCAGGGGGCTTTTTATAACATCGCCAAGTTGGTGGCCAACGGAGGTCTGGTGGCGTTGGCAGGCATGCTGGCCGAGCGGTTCGGGGCAGTGGAAGGCGGGTCGGTGCAGGAGAATATGCCGGCCTATAAGGAAGCATGGATGATTATCTTCATCGTCGTTGCCGTTTTGCTTGTGGTGCTCGGTTTGTATCATTCCAGGATGCTGCCTTGCACGCAGAAGCCTGCATGCGCCAAGCGTTCGGGCGGTGCGGTGATGCGCGAACTGTGGGAGGTGATAATGAACTTCTTCACGAAGCGGCATATTATCTATTACATTTGTTTCATCATCCTTTATCGTTTTGCTGAGGGTTTCGTGATGAAGATTTCTCCGCTCTTCCTGCGTGCCTCGCGCGAAGCCGGAGGCTTGGGGCTTTCGCTGACCGAAATCGGTACGCTCAATGGCGTGCTGGGGTCGGGGGCTTTTGTGCTGGGCTCTTTGCTGGCGGGTGTTTATGTGTCGAGGCGCGGTTTGAAGAAGACGTTGTTTTCGCTCTGTATCGTGTTCAACTTCCCGTTCATGGCCTATACGTTGCTGGCTATCTATCAGCCGGAGAATCTTTACGTGATAGGTACGGCTATTGTGGCGGAGTATTTCGGATACGGTTTCGGATTTGTGGGCTTGACGTTGTTCATGATGCAGCAGATCGCTCCGGGGAAGCATCAGATGTCGCACTACGCTTTTGCGTCGGGCATCATGAATCTGGGTGTGATGCTGCCGGGCATGATGAGCGGCTTTTTCAGTGATCTGCTCGGTTACGAGCGGTTTTTTTCCTATGTATTGCTGGCGGCCGTTCCTTCGTTGCTGATAACGTACTTCATTCCGTTCACGCATGATGACTGAAAGAACCTTAATAACTAACTTACCTAAATAAACATTTGATATGAACAGCAAGTTTGTCATGCCGTGGGAAGACCGTCCGGCCGGATGCACGGACGTCATGTGGCGTTACTCCCGGAATCCTGTTATCGGACGTTACCAAATACCATCGTCCAACAGTATTTTCAACAGTGCCGTAGTTCCGTTTGGCGACGGCTTTGCCGGTGTGTTCCGTTGCGACAATAAGGCAGTGCAGATGAATATCTTTGCCGGGTTCAGCAAAGACGGAATCCATTGGGAAATCAATCACGAGCCTATCCGTTTCAAGGCCGGAAACACGGAGATGATAGCGTCGGAGTATAAGTACGACCCGCGTGTTACGTGGATAGAAGACCGTTATTGGATTACGTGGTGCAACGGGTATCACGGACCCACAATAGGCATCGGCTATACGTTCGATTTCAAGGAATTTTTCCAGTGCGAGAACGCGTTCCTTCCTTTCAATCGCAACGGGGTGTTGTTTCCGCAGAAGATTGGCGGACGCTATGCCATGCTGAGTCGTCCGAGCGACAACGGACATACGCCTTTCGGGGACATCTACATCAGTTATAGTCCGGACATGAAATACTGGGGCGAGCATCGTTGCGTGATGAAGGTTACTCCTTTCCCTGAGAGTGCATGGCAATGTACAAAGATCGGGGCAGGCTCTGTGCCCTTCCTTACCGAAGCGGGCTGGCTGATGTTCTACCACGGTGTGATAACCACCTGCAACGGCTTCCGATACTCCATGGGAGCGGCCATTCTCGATAAGGAGAATCCAGAGAGAGTGCTGTATCGTACGCGCGACTATCTGCTTGCACCGGCTGCTCCCTACGAGTTGCAGGGCGATGTACCCAATGTGGTGTTCCCCTGTGCTGCTTTGCAAGACGGAGAACGCGTGGCGGTGTATTACGGTGCAGCCGACACGGTGGTGGGAATGGCCTTCGGATATATTTCTGAAATCCTTGAGTTTACAAAGCGAACAAGTATCTGATGCTTGCAGCCATGAAACGAATGTTTTCCTTTTGTGTCCTTTCTCTTGGCCTGTTTGCGGCAACTGCGGCGACGGACAAACGGCCGGCCGACTATGTCAATCCGTTTATCGGCACTACCAACTTCGGCACCACCCATCCCGGTGCCGTTTGTCCCAACGGAATGATGTCCGTAGTGCCTTTCAATGTGATGGGGTCGGAAGACAACAAATATGACAAAGATGCCCGTTGGTGGTCTGCTCCCTACGAATATCACAACCGTTTTTTCACCGGATATTCGCATGTCAATCTCAGCGGAGTGGGGTGTCCCGACTTGGGTTCGTTGCTGCTGATGCCCACAACGGGCGAGTTGTCCGTAGACTATAAGGAATATGGGAGCCGCTATACGGACGAGCAGGCCTCTCCGGGATATTACAGCAATTTCCTGACGCGTTATGGGGTGAGGACCGAGGTTACTGCCACGTCGCGCACCAGTGTGGCCCGCTTCACATTCCCCGCCGGGCAGAGTCATGTGTTGCTGAATCTGGGTGAAGGGCTTACGAACGAAACCGGCGCGTTCCTGCGGCGGAGAAGCGACTGCGAGTTCGAGGGCATGAAACTCTTGGGCACCTTCTGCTATAATCCTCAGGCGGTGTTCCCCATCTATTTCGTGATGCGTGTCAACAAGCGGCCGGCGGCTTCGGGCTATTGGAAGAAGCAACGTCCCATGTCCGGAGTGGAAGCCGAATGGGATACCGATAACGGACGATACAAGCTCTATACTAAATATGGAGGAGAACTGGCGGGCGATGACATAGGCGCATACCTTACATTCAACACCCGGGAGGGCGAACAGATAGAAGTGCAGATGGGTGTCTCGTTCGTAAGCATGGAGAACGCCTGGCTCAATCTGGATGCCGAACAGAAGGGCAAGGACTTCAGCCGGATATGGGATGAGGCGCGCAGGCGATGGGACAACGACCTCTCGCGCATTCTTGTGGAAGGCGGGACGGACGACCAGAAGACCGTTTTCTATACCGCCCTCTATCATACGCTGATACACCCCAATGTTCTTCAGGACGTTAACGGTCAGTATCCGGCAATGGAAAGCGATAGGGTGCTGACTACCCAAGGCGACCGTTATACTGTTTTCTCCCTGTGGGATACGTATCGCAACGTGCACCAACTGCTCACCTTGGTATATCCCGAACGGCAGTTGCAGATGGTGCGCTCCATGCTCGATATGTACCGGGAACACGGGTGGCTGCCCAAATGGGAATTGTATGGCCGCGAGACGCTCACGATGGAGGGCGACCCCTCCATTCCCGTCATCGTGGATAGTTGGCTGAAAGGTTTGCGTGACTTTGATGTTGAGTTGGCCTACGAAGCCATGCGCAAGGGTGCCGTAACGCCTGGAGCGGAAAACCTGTTGCGCCCGGACAACGACGATTATCTCTCTCTGGGCTATGTGCCGTTGCGCGCACCTTACGACAATTCCGTGTCGCATGCGCTGGAATATTACATTGCCGATAACGCGCTTTCGCGCATGGCCTCCGCACTTGCCAAGGAAGCCTCCGCGCGAGGGGAGAAAGAAAAGGCAGGTCGCTATCAGGCCGATGCCCGATTGTTCAACAAGCGTTCGTCGGGCTATAAGCATTATTACAGTAAGGCATTCGGCACCTTCCGTCCTATCCTGCCGAACGGCGAGTTCTATGCTCCTTTCGACCCGAAGCAAGGAATGGATTTTGAACCTAATCCGGGGTTCCATGAAGGATGTGCCTGGAACTACACGTTCTATGTACCCCACGATGTCCAAGGGCTGGCACGGCTTATGGGAGGGAAGAAGCCGTTTGTAGACAAACTGCAACGGGTGTTCGACGAGGGGCTTTATGACCCGGCCAACGAGCCGGACATTGCGTACGCCCATCTTTTCTCCTACTTCAAGGGCGAAGAGTGGCGCACGCAGAAGGAGTTGCATCGCCTTCTGCGGAAGTATTTCAAGAACGCGCCCGACGGCATTCCCGGCAATGACGATACAGGCACGATGTCCGCTTGGGCGGTTTTCAATATGATGGGTTTCTACCCCGATTGTCCCGGAGAGCCGGCTTATACGCTTTTCACGCCGGTATTCGATAAGATTACCATCCGGCTCGACCCGAAGTTTTGGGGGCGGGAACGGTTGGTGATAGAAACAGAGCGTCCCTCGAAGACCTCTCTATATATCCGTGAGATGCAGTTGGGCGGTAAGAAACTGTCGCGCTACCGCATCTCTCACGAAGAATTGGTGCAGGGAGGCAGCCTGCGTTTCATGCTTCGATAGGCACGGAAAGGGCAGGCAGGGAGCCCAAGGACGATAGAGGAGAAAGATTCGGAGTCTGTAGGAGAAGAAAGACATAAACTTTTATTACATTTGTAGGCGGACATTATTATATCATAGTATATGGAAAAGCATACTATCGGAGAGCGTGTGGAAGCCCTGCGCGCATGGATGCGAGACAAAGGGCTCGCCGCTTATATCATCCCCACCATGGATCCCCACGACAGCGAGTACCTGCCTGCCCATTGGCAGACGCGCCAATGGATAACGGGCTTTACGGGCAGCGCGGGGACGGCGATTGTCTCATTGGACGAGGCAGTCCTGTGGACCGACAGCCGCTATTGGCTGCAAGCCGAGCAGCAGTTGGCAGACACCCCCTTTGTATTGCGACGAGACGGCGTGGACGAATCCATCCGTGATTGGTTGGGCGCTCATGTTGAGGGCAGGGTGGGCTATCTGCCCGTGGTGATGCCTGATGTGCTGCTGCGTGAATATACGGACGGGTTGCATGTTCAGGGCTTTGACGAAGACCCTTTCAATTCGTTGTGGAAGGACCGTCCCGCCCTGCCTTTGAGCCTTATCGAGCGCATGAGCGACGCATTGGCGGGCGAAACAGCGGCAAGCAAGCTGGAACGTATCCGTCAATGGATAGAGAATCGGGGCAAGGTGGATATACTCTTGCGCGAACTCTCCGAGATTGCCTGGACGTTGAACTTAAGGGCAGATGATATACCCTGCAACCCCTTCTTCATCAGTTTCCTGCGCTTGCGCGCTAAGGGAGGAGGAGTCCTTTATGTGCATGAGGAGCAGGTGAGTCCCGACGTTCGTGATTATCTTGCCTCGCTGCATATCGACATAGAACCCTATGAAAAGGCGCCAGCGCTTCGTTTCAGTCATTCGCCCGTGGCGGAGATGCGCGCCGCGAAGAATCCTACGGAGCAGGAGGGATTCCTGCAGGCCCACTTGCGCGATGGCGTGGCGATGGTTAGGCTCTTGCGCCGCTTGGACGAGGCAGACCTAAGCACATGGACAGAATTGCGGGTGGATAGGGAACTGACGGCATTACGGGCCGAACAGCCGGGCTTTCGCGGGCTGTCTTTTGAAACGATTGCAGGCTATGGTGCTAACGGCGCCATCGTACATTATGAGCCTACGCCGGAAACGGACACCCCTTTGCAGCCCCGGGGACTGTTGTTGCTGGATAGCGGAGGACATTACGATTGCGGTACGACGGACATTACCCGCACAATTCCCTTAGGTCCGCTGAACGATGAGGAGAAACGTGCCTTTACGCTTGTGCTGAAGGGGCATCTGCAATTACTGTATGCCGTATTTCCTGCGGGCACAACGGGTATCCAGTTAGATGCCCTTGCCCGCCTTGCCTTGTGGCGCGAGGGTTTTGATTACGGCCATGGTACGGGACATGGCGTGGGTCATCGCTTGGGCGTGCACGAAGGCCCCGTACAGTTTCGCAAGAACTGTCGTCCGGATACCACCCACCCCCTTGTTTTAGGACAGACCATTACCGTGGAGCCAGGCCTGTATATGAAGGATAAGTTTGGGGTGCGACACGAGAATACGGCCCTTGTCGTTCCTGCTTTTCAAAGCGGTTTTGGCGACTTCTGGCGGCTGGAATCCCTGACGCGCTGCCCTTATGACCTCCGTGCCATTGTGGCGGAACTCCTGACGGCAGAGGAACGTCAGTGGCTGAACGCTTATCATGCACAGGTATGCCGCGATCTTCTGCCCTTGCTGTCCGACCCGGCGGATCAGGCGTGGCTTGCCAAGGCGACACGGGCAATTTAATCGCCGAAAGATTACCAAGGCATGAAAATTTTATGTATCTTTGCCGAAAGAACAATTCAACTAACAAAATAATTAAACAACAAAACTATGGCTTATTTGACAGACGAGAAGCTCCTGATTGTAGGTGCTGGTGGTATGATTGGCTCTAACATGGTTCAGAGCGCCCTCATGCTGGGTCTCACTCCCAACATTTGCTTGTATGATATCTTTGAGCCCGGTGTTCACGGTGTTTCTGACGAGATGGAGCAGTGTGCTTTCCCCGGTGCCAACATCACTTGGACTACCGACCCCAAGGAAGCCTTCACCGGTGCCAAGTACATCGTTTCTTCCGGCGGTGCTCCCCGTAAGGAGGGTATGACGCGTGAGGATCTTTTGAAGGGCAACTGCGAGATTGCCGCACAGTTCGGCGATTACATCAAGGAGTTCTGCCCCGATGTGAAGCACGTTGTGGTTATCTTCAACCCCGCCGACGTTACCGCCCTTACCGCTCTGATTCACTCCGGCTTGAAGCCCAACCAGCTGACTTCTTTGGCTGCCCTCGACAGCACCCGTCTGCAGCAGGCTTTGGCCAAGGAGTTCGGCGTTCAGCAGGATAAGGTTACGGGCGCTCACACCTACGGCGGCCACGGCGAACAGATGGCCGTATTCGCCAGCCATGTGAAGGTGGACGGCGTTGCTCTGGCTGACAAGGGCCTGAGCGCAGAGCGTTTCGCGGAAATCAAGCAGCACACCGTTCAGGGTGGCAGCAACATCATCAAGCTCCGTGGCCGCAGTTCATTCCAGAGCCCCTCTTACTGCGCCATCAAGATGATTGGTGCCGTAATGGGTGGCGAGAAGTTCACCTTGCCCGCAGGTTGCTATGTTAACTGCGACGCATGCGGCTACAAGCACGTAATGATGGCTATGCCCACCGTTATGGACCAGAACGGCGTAAGCTTCACCAAGCCTCAGGGTACCGAGGAGGAGATGGCTGCCTTGAACTCAAGCTACGAGCACCTGCAGAAGATGCGCGACGAGATTATTTCTCTGGGCATCATTCCCGCCGTTGCCGATTGGCACACCTTGAATCCCAACCTCTGATCAAGGCCCCATTTGGGATAAAAAGAGCATGCCGCCGGGTTGCCCAGTGAGGACAATCCGGCGGCATTGTCTTTCTTTTCCAAAAGCCGCGGACATAAAGAAAATCAGTCAAATGTTTTGTAGCTTAGGGATAATTACCTAACTTTGCGCCGCGAAATATATAATTACTTTTTAAATAACTAAATTACTAACAAACCAAAAATGATTGTAGTTCCTGTTAAAGAGGGCGAAAACATCGAGCGCGCCTTGAAGAAGTTTAAGAGAAAGTTTGAGAAGACTGGTGTTGTAAAGGAGCTTCGCGCTCGTCAGCAGTTCGACAAGCCTTCTGTTAAGAATCGCTTGAAGAGAGAGCGTGCTGTCTATGTACAGCAGTTGCAGCGTGCAGAACAAGATTAAGTAAAAAAAAGATTGGATTTTTCTTGGTATTGTCCATCATAATTCGTAATTTCGTTGCTGAGATATCAGTATGAAACGATATGGATGATACGTGGGTGTCCGAATTTCTGGCCTACCTGAAAGACGAGCGAAAATGTTCGTACCGAACGGTGGGGGACTATGGACGGGACTTGAAGGCGTTCGGGTCCTATGTTTTGGACCTTGACAGAGAGATAACCTGGCAGTCGCTGGACAAGGATATCGTCCGCCAGTGGATTGTGGACCGTATGGACGACGGACAAAGTGCTCGCACGGTGTGCCGTAATCTGAGTGCGCTGAAGTCGTTCTATCGGTTTCTCTTGCGGCGCGAACTGGTGGTGAAAGACCCGGTGCACGCTGTGCAGGGACCCAAGCAGGGAAAGCCCCTGCCGCAGTTTGTGAGGGAACGTGAAATGGACCGCCTCTTGGACGGGGACTATTTTACGCAGGACCTTGCCGGAATGCAGGACAGGTTGATTGTACTTACTTTTTACTCCACGGGTATTCGCCTTTCGGAATTGGTCGGCTTGAACTGGAGCGACGTCGATTTTGAGCGACAGTCTCTCAAGGTAACCGGCAAGCGCAATAAACAGCGCATTGTTCCGTTCGGTAAGGAATTGGGCGATGAACTTCAGGCTCACCGTGAACGTCTGTCGGACGGAGGAGAGGATGCAGGCTTGTCTGCGCCAATCTTTCGCAACCTGAAGGCGGGTGGTCGCATTACGAATGCACAGGTACAGCAAAAAGTCAAATACTACCTCTCGCAGGTAACCACGATTCAGAGACGGTCGCCCCACGTGTTGAGGCACAGTTTCGCCACATCGATGCTGAATAACAAGGCTGACTTACAATCAGTGAAGGAGTTGTTGGGGCATGAGAGTATTTCCACAACGGAAATCTACACGCACACGACATTCGAAGAACTGAAGTCTATGTATAACCAGGCCCATCCCAGGGCTTAAAATGCAACGATTATGGAGATTAAGATTAAGACAATCCATTTTGACGCTGGCGAGAAGTTGCAAGACTACGTCCAGAAGAAAATCGGAAAACTGGAAAAGTTCAGTACAGATATAAGAAAGGTAGAGGTGTCATTAAAAGTGACCAAACCGGAGACCGCCATGAATAAGGAGGCGTCGCTCACCGTTGCTCTTCCAGGCGATAATTTGTTCGTCGAAAAGATTGCGGATACTTTTGAGGAGGCTGTAGACCTATGTGTTGACTCTCTGACCCGTCAGTTGGAAAAATACAAGGACAAGCAAAGAAACTCAAAAAAATAAGCGAAAAGGTTTGGTAGAATAAGAAATATTGCCTAATTTTGCATCCGTTTCACGGCGGTTCCTTGGTGTCCCGCCATCGGATGCAACCCGCCTCTTTAGCTCAGTTGGCCAGAGCACGTGATTTGTAATCTCGGGGTCGTTGGTTCGAATCCGACAAGAGGCTCAAGAATTTCAGGGTAGTTACCAGAGTGGCCAAATGGGGCAGACTGTAAATCTGCTGGCTTACGCCTTCGGTGGTTCGAATCCATCACTACCCACTCTCTTAGATATGCGGAAGTAGCTCAGTCGATAGAGCACTAGCCTTCCAAGCTGGGGGTCGCGGGTTTGAGCCCCGTCTTCCGCTC
>JAQYEW010000048.1 GCA_028723455.1 Prevotellaceae bacterium
CTATGAAGTTTTGATGATGATTGTGCGGTGTTTCTCAGAATCTCTTGCCCGTAACGATATTTCGGAACGTCATCCACAGGATTTTCATGTCGAACCAGAAGGAGCGATGATCCAGATAATAAAGGTCCAGCTCCAAGCGGCGCAGCATCTTTTCCATGGTGTCCGTGTAGCCATTGTAGAGCGTGGCATAGCTGGTAACTCCGGGGCGAATCTGATAGAGCAGCTCATAACGCGTGTCGTGAGCCATTATCTGATCGATGAAGAACTTACGCTCGGGGCGATAACCGATGAAGGCCATGTCTCCCACGAGGACATTCCACAGCTGGGGCAGTTCATCCAGATGATGGGCACGCATAAAGGCTCCGATTCGCGTAAGGCGAGGGTCGCGGTCTCCGTCAACAGACAACTGCGGACCGTGGGCCTCGGCATCCATACGCATGGAACGAAGCTTCAAGATACAAAAACTCTTGCCACCCTTCCCGATACGCTCCTGACGGAAAAGCACACGGCCGCCGTCCTCCAGCTTGATAAGCAGCGCAAGGATAAGGAACAAGGGACTGAAGAGGATTAGGCACACGACGGACACCAAAACGTCACGCGTGCGTATGCATATATCCTGCAACGTAGTATTCATGGTAGCTTCGTACATTGCCAACGAGGTTTCTGACACTTCCATTCAAGGCTCTTTTTAAAATTGTTCGTTTATTTAGATAACGAACGGAACAGAAAAATAGTATATACAACAATATATTTTTTGAAAATACAGCGACACTTCCACAAGTATCGCTGCATTAAAATGTCGGATAGAGGAGACTCGAACTCCCGACCCCCACGTCCCGAACGTGGTACGCTACCAACTGCGCTACTATCCGAAGGCTATCCTAAGCACACAAGGCACACAGACATAGCGGCTGCAAAGGTATATATTTTTGACGAATAAGCCTGCACGGAGAAGGGGAAAACTAACGGAAATAACTTTTTGAGCAAAAAAAACATAAAAAAAAGCGCAAATGTTTGGCCGTTTCAAAAACTATACCTACCTTTGCACCGCAATCGAGAAAAGAACAAGGCTCGAAAGCACAAAAAACAAGCCTGGTGCCATAGCTCAGTTGGTAGAGCAAAGGACTGAAAATCCTTGTGTCCCCGGTTCGATTCCTGGTGGCACCACACATGGTGGGTGAGAGAGTTACGAAGAATTTCGATTCTAAGTAGCTCTCTTTTTTTGTTTCCGCCCATCAAAAAAAGAATAAATATACGAAAAATAATTGTATTTTTGTAAATAACATCCCTTTTTCTTGCATAATATTTCAAATATACCTACTTTTGCGGTATAAAAACCATCACACAAGAAATGAGTCTAAGAAACCAACGCCAAGAGGTGATAAAAATGATTGTAAGCAGCGAGGAGATCGCTACGCAAGAGGAATTACTGGGTGCTATGAAACAGGTTGGCATCCAATGCACCCAGGCCACGCTGAGCCGCGACCTCAGGCAGATGCACATCACAAAGGCCGTGGGCAAGAAAGGACAAACAATATACGTACTGCCACACACACGCGTTCACCATAGCGTCGAGGACACGCAGGCAAGCGTCAACGCCATGCACCGCATAGGTGTGCTGAGCATCAAGTTCAGCGGCACGATGGCCATCGTGAAAACGCTGCCGGGCTATGCGCCACATGTAGCCTATGACATTGACAATGCCAATTCAGACTGCATTCTGGGCACCGTCGCAGGCGACGACACCGTCTTTGTCGCACTCAGCGAAAACACCGACCGCAGCGTAGCCGTAGATGCCATTGGCAGTGCGGCAAACTACCCAAATAAAATATAAAAACACACGCGCACGATTCTTCATTACAATAATGGAACAGCAAGACGAGGAAATAAAAATTGTGATTGCCGACGCCAGCCACGAACGCTACGTTGACATTATCCTGGACACCATCAGCGAGGCGGCCAAACGCCGTGGAACAGGTATCGCCAAACGCACACATGACTACGTAGCCACCAAGATGCGTGAGGGCAAGGCCGTGTTGGCCCTGTGCGGCGACCGTTTTGCCGGCTTCAGCTACATCGAGACCTGGGGAAACAAACTCTACGTTACAACCTCCGGCCTCATCGTTCACCCCGACTTTCAGGGGCGCGGCATCGCCCGACGCATCAAGGACTACACCTTTACGCTGGCCCGCGTACGCTGGCCCGAGGCAAAGATCTTCAGCCTGACAAGCGGCGATGCCGTGATGAAAATGAACACCGACCTGGGCTACGTGCCTGTCAGCTATCAGCAGCTTACCACGGACGATGCCTTTTGGAACGGCTGCAAGGGATGCACAAACCATCATATCCTGGAGGAGAAGGATCGTCACTTCTGCATCTGCACGGGCATGCTCTATGACCCGGAGAAGCACCGTGGCGAACCCACCTCGCTGACGGTCTTCAAAGATGTCATGAAACAACTGGTGTTGCGTGGTCTGGAATAACATTAAAACAACAAAAAACAAGATAACTATGAGAAAGAAAGTGGTTGTTGCCTTCAGTGGCGGCCTGGACACAAGCTACAACGTAATGTACCTGACCCGGGAGATGGGTTATGACGTGTACGCCGCATGTGCCAACACGGGCGGTTTCAGTGCCGAGCAGCTGAAACAGAACGAGGAGAACGCCTACAAACTGGGCGCAGTGAAGTACGTTACGCTGGACGTAACGCAGGAGTATTACGAGAAAAGCCTGCGATACATGGTATTCGGCAACGTGCTGCGCAACAACTGCTATCCCATCTCCGTAAGTTCAGAGCGTATTTTCCAAGCCTTAGCCATCGCGGAATATGCCAAAGAGATTGGCGCTGACGCCATTGCCCATGGTTCTACGGGTGCCGGCAACGACCAAATCCGCTTCGACATGACTTTCCTGGTAAAAGCCCCCGGCGTGGAGATCATCACCCTTACACGCGACCGCAACCTGAGCCGCCAGGAGGAGGTGGACTACCTGAACGCCCATGGCTATTATGCAGACTTCACGAAATTGAAGTACAGCTACAACGTAGGCCTTTGGGGTACCAGCATCTGTGGCGGTGAAATCCTGGACTCCAAGCAAGGACTGCCAGAAAGCGCATTTTTGAAACATCCCACCAAGGAGGGCAGCGAACTGCTGAAACTTGGCTTTGTCCGGGGAGAACTGGAGAGCGTGAATGGCGTTCATTACGAGGACAAGATCAAGGCCATTCAGGCCGTTGAGGAGATTGGCATGCAATATGCCATCGGCCGCGACTGCCACGTGGGCGACACCATCATCGGCATCAAGGGCCGCGTAGGTTTTGAGGCCGCAGCACCCTTGCTCATCATCGAGGCGCACCGCTTCCTGGAGAAATTCACCCTGAGCAAATGGCAGCAATATTGGAAGGACCAGGTATCCAACTGGTACGGCATGTTCCTGCACGAGAGTCAATACCTGGAACCCGTAATGCCCGATATTGAAGCCATGCTCGCAAGCTCGCAGCGCAACGTAACGGGAGAGGTAACCTTGGAACTGCGTCCCTACAGTTTCAGCACAGTGGGCGTAGACAGCCCCAACGACCTGGTAAAAAACAAGCTGGGAGAATATGGCGAAACGGCCAAGGCATGGAGCAGCGAGGATGCCAAGGGATTCATCAAAGTGCTCAGCACCCCCCTGCGTGCTTATTATCTGGCCCACCCCGACGAAGAGAGATAACCATGATAAATATCGGAATACTGGGAGCCGCAGGATACACTGGAGGCGAACTCATAAGGCTGCTTCTGAACCATCCCCAGGCGAATATCGTCTTTGCCCATTCGGAAAGCAACGCGGGCAACAAAGTGAGCGATGTTCACGAGGGACTCGTTGGCGACACGGACTTGCAGTTCTCTGACGGGATGCCTCTGGACCAGGTGGACGTCGTTTTCTTCTGCTTCGGACACGGAAAGAGCGAAGCGTTCCTGAAAGCAAACGCCATTCCCCAGGGAGTAAAGATCATCGATCTGGCACAGGATTTCCGCATTGCCGGGAATCACGATTACGTCTATGGCCTGCCGGAAATCTACCGCCGGGAGATTTGCCAGGCGCAGCACCTGGCCAACCCGGGATGCTTCGCCACCTGCATCCAGTTGGGACTGCTGCCTCTGGCTCAGGCCGGACTGCTGACGAACGACATCAACGTTAATGCCATCACGGGCAGTACGGGTGCCGGCCAGAAACCTGCGGCAACGACCCATTTCTCGTGGCGCAACGACAATATGAGTGTCTACAAACTCTTCACACACCAGCATCTGCACGAAATCACGCAAACGCTGAACGCACTGCGACCCCAGAATGCCCCCCGCGTTATAGACACCCTCGACGAACCCGAAGCAACGGACGGCATCACGGTGGATTTCATTCCCTACCGCGGCGACTTTGCACGAGGCATTTTCTGCACGCAGGTAGTTCGTTTGGACAAGGTCATCACGCCGGGCGAGGTAACGCAACTGTACAAAGACTTCTATCACGACGCGCCTTTCACGCACTATGTTGACAAGGACATCAACCTGAAACAAGTAGTAAACACCAACAAGGCGCTCGTCAGCACCCGAGTTTTTGGACGCAAGATAGTGATACAGAGTGCCATTGACAACTTGCTGAAGGGTGCCGTAGGGCAAGCCGTACAGAATATGAACCTCATGTTCGGCCTGCCGGAAATTACGGGGCTGCAACTGAAAGCAAGTGCTTTTTAGTGGCGAGTGGTGAGTAGTAGAAAACGGAAAAACAAATAACAAATGAATCTCTTCGACGTATATCCCCTTTTTCCTATCAACATTGTCAAAGGCAAGGGTTGCCACGTATGGGATGACAAAGGACAAGAATATCTGGACCTCTATGGTGGTCATGCCGTTATCAGCATCGGCCATTGCCATCCTCATTACGTAGGGCAAATTGCGCAACAGCTTTCCCTGCTGGGCTTTTACAGCAATAGCGTAGAGAACAAACTGCAAACCGAGTTGGCCGACCGCCTTGGGAAAATGAGCGGTTACGAGGACTACAGCCTGTTCCTTATCAACAGCGGTGCCGAGGCAAACGAGAATGCCATGAAGTTGGCGTCTTTCCACACGGGACGCAAACGGGTGCTGAGTTGCGAGAAGGCTTTTCACGGACGCACCTCGTTAGCCGTAGAGGCTACGGACAATCCAAAGATCATAGCCCCCGTGAACAATGCCGGGCATGTAACCTACCTCCCCCTGAATGACATCAACCCCTGGAAGAGCGAAATGCAGAAGGGTGATGTGGCTTGCTGCATCGTGGAGGTTGTACAGGGTGTGGGCGGCATACGCGTGCTCGACAACGGATTCCTACAAGAACTGAGAGAGGTATGTAATCAGACGGGCACCGTGCTCATCTGCGATGAAATCCAATGTGGCTATGGTCGTACAGGCAAGTTCTTCGCCCACCAGCACGCGGGGATTCGTCCTGACCTGATAACCGTCGCCAAAGGCATTGGCAATGGTTTCCCCATGGGGGCCGTACTCATCAGTCCTAAGTTCGCGCCCGTATATGGCATGCTGGGAACGACCTTCGGCGGCAACCATCTGGCTTGCGCCGCCGCCCTCTCCGTACTGGATGTAATGGAGCAGGAGAAACTGGTGCAAAACGCCAACTTCGTAGGCAATTACATTATAAACGCCCTGCGCGACGCCCAACTGCCTCACCTTGTGGACATACGCGGCATGGGCTTGATGATCGGCATTGAACTGGACATTCCGCACAAGGACGTGCGCCAACGCCTGCTTTTCAACGAGCATATCTTCACGGGATGCAGCGGCACCAACGTCCTGCGGCTATTGCCACCACTCTGTCTCAGCATCGAAGAGGCGAACCAATTCTTGATGGCCCTGCAAGGGGTGCTAAAAGAAGTATAGCAACAAAAACGAATCAAATGAAACAATCCGATTTCAAACAGATAGGCGAACGCCTGCGCGGACTGCGCGAAGTGCTGGACATTCCGCTCGTGCAGATGGCAGAAGTGTGCGAAACCAGTGTCGAACACTACCTGAAGATAGAGAACGGCGAAAGCGACCCGTCGGTTTACCGCTTGAACAAGATAAGCAAACGATATGGCATTGCCCTGGACGTACTGCTTTTCGGCAGCGAACCGCGGATGCAAAGCTACTATGTTACGCGCAACGGACAGTCGCAGGTGATAGAACGGCAAGGCGACTATACCTTTCATGCTTTGGCCTCAGGCTTTAAGAACCGCATGATGGATGTCTTTTTCACCACCATCGACCCCCTCCCCCAAGGAGAGCGGCACCGCAAGAACAGCAAGGTTGGCCAGGAGGTGATCCTGGTGCTGGAAGGCCGGTTGGAAATCGTCATAGACGAGAAGGTCATTGAGCTGGAGGCTGAGGACACCATTTATTTCGACACCTCTCACCCCCACTGTATGAATGCGCTCGACGGCAAGCCCGTGCGCTTCCTTTGCGTCATCGTATAATGAAACACCTCATCCATGATTGAAAGATTTTTAAAGCAAACCTCCTTCTCAAGCGAGGAGGATTATAACAAACACCTGGAGTTCATCATTCCCGAGAATTTCAACTATGCCTATGATGTAATGGACGTTTGGGCACAAGAGGCTCCGGACAAGCAAGCCTTGCTTTGGGTGAATGACAAGGGCGAGGAACACAGACTGACGTTTGCCGACCTGAAGCGCGAGAGCGACCGCACGGCAGCCTATCTCAGTTCGTTAGGCATCGGACGCGGAGATATGGTCATGCTCATCATGAAGCGACGCATGGAGTGGTGGTTCACCATGCTGGCCCTGCACAAGATAGGAGCCGTAGCCATTCCCGCCACGCACATGCTTACGAAGCACGACCTGGAATACCGCAACAACGCAGCCTCTGTCAAGGCCATTATCTGTTTGGGAGAAGAGTATGTTTTAGGTGAGATTGAAAAGTCCCTGGAGAACAGTCCCACGGTACAGACGCTCATCAGCCTGGGTCCCGTTGTTCCCGCAGGCTTCCACGATTATCACCAGGAGGTCGTAAATGCGCCGGCCTTTGAAAAGCCCCAGTTTGTAAATACCAACGAGGACATGCTGCTCATGTACTTCACCTCAGGCACTACCGGCGAGCCAAAGATGGTTGCGCATGACCATCTTTATGCCCTTGGCCATCTGACGACAGGTGTGTTCTGGCACAACCTGACTCCCGACAGCATCCACCTGACCGTGGCGGATACAGGATGGGGCAAGGCCGTATGGGGCAAACTGTACGGACAATGGTTCGCAGGCGCTTGCGTATTTGTCTATGACCACGAGAAATTCAACGCCGACGAGCTTTTGAGCCGGATGGAGAAATACAAGGTAACCTCCCTTTGCGCCCCACCAACGGTGTACCGCTTCCTGGTGCGCGAGGATTTGAGCAAGTACGACCTCTCGGCGCTGAAATACTGCACTACGGCCGGGGAAGCCCTGAACGGTGCTGTTTATGAAAAGTTCTACCGGCAAACGGGCATCCGTCTGATGGAGGGCTTCGGACAGACAGAAACCACCATGACCTTAGGCACCATGCCTTGGATGCAACCCAAGCCCGGCAGCATGGGCAAACCCAACGCACAATACGACATTGATTTGCTGCGCCCGGACGGGACGCACTGCGAGGATGGCGAGAAGGGTGAGATTGTGGTAAGGGTGAAGGATGCCTTCAAGCCATTGGGTCTCTTCAAAGAATACTATCGCGACCCCGAACAGACACGACGTGCCTGGCACGATGGCTATTACTTCACAGGCGACATGGCCTGGCGCGACCAAGACGGCTACTTTTGGTTTGAAGGACGCACAGACGATGTCATCAAAAGTTCCGGCTACCGCATTGGTCCCTTCGAGGTGGAAAGTGCACTGATGACCCACCCTGCTGTCGTTGAATGTGCCATTACGGGTGTGCCCGACGATGTGCGTGGCATGGTTGTAAAGGCCACCGTGGTCTTGGGCAAGGAATGGAAAAACATGCAAGGCGAGGAACTGATCAAGGAATTGCAGAATCACGTGAAGCACGTTACCGCTCCTTATAAATATCCGCGCATCGTAGAATTTGTGGACGAACTGCCCAAAACCATCAGCGGGAAAATACGCCGCGTGGAAATCCGCGAAAACGATAAAAACAAATTTTAGGGACTATGGAGAATATTGCTATTCTTGGCTGTGGCAACATGGGGGGAGCCATCGCCCACGGACTGGCCAAAAACGGAAGCCGTCATCTCTTCGTTACCTCAAAAAACGGACTCAGGGCAGCGGAGTTAGCCTCCGCCTACCCTAACGTAACGGCTGCCGCAAGCAACTACGAGGCGGTAAGGCAGTGCCATACGGTAATCATTGCCGTAAAGCCTTGGCTGGTCAAGGATGTGCTGAGCGAAACAGAATCGCTTCTGGCAGGAAAAAACGTGCTTAGCGTAGCCGCCGGAGTAAGGGATCCCCGCATACAGGTCTATGCCATGCCAAACATTGCCGCAGAGTTCGCAAAAAGCATGACTTTCATCGAAAACAGCAATCTGACGGAGGCACAACAGGCCGCATTAGACATCTTTAGTGCCATTGGCAAAGTCATGGTCATCAACACGCAGCAGATGCAAGCGGGCATGATGCTTGCCGGATGCGGCATTGCCTACGTAATGCGCATGGTAAGAGCCATGTCCCAGGCAGGTTGCGAACTGGGGTTCCGTCCTGACGAAGCCAAGGAGATAGCAATCCAAACCATGGAGGGTGCCGCCACCTTGCTGCAAGAAACCGGTTTGCATCCTGAGGTTGCCATTGACAAGGTAACCACCCCTGGCGGATTCACCATCAAAGGACTTAACGAACTGGACCATGCCGGCTTTACAAGTGCCATCATCAGGGCCGTCAAAGCAGGACTGACATGAAAGAACGCATCGTAGTAAAAATAGGGTCGAACGTGCTGACAACCCCCGAGGGGAAGTTGGATATAACACGTATGTCCGCCTTGGTGGACCAGGTGGCTTGGCTGCGACGCAAAGACTATGATGTAGTCATCGTAAGTAGCGGTGCCGTAGCCTGCGGTCGCAAAGAACTTCCCGTCAATGAGACATTGGACAATGTCGCCCAACGGCAACTGTATTCGGCCATGGGGCAGGTGAAACTGGTCAACCTCTATTACGACCTGTTTCGTGAGTACGGACTACACATCGGCCAGGTGTTGGCGACGAAAGACAATTTCAGCACACCTACCAGTCTGGAAAACCTGCAAGCCTGCATGGAGGTGATGATCGGCCACGGCGTTATTCCCATTGTCAACGAGAACGATACCGTAAGTATCCAAGGGCTTATGTTCACGGACAACGACGAACTGTCCGGCCTCATCGCACGGATGGTGAAAGCCAAACAGCTTATCCTGCTCACGAACGTCGATGGTGTATATACGGGGCATCCTGACGATAAAGGAAGCAAGCTGATAGGCAGCGTTGCTCCCGGCGACGACCTTTCCCGATACATCACCTCTGAGAAAAGCAAATCAGGGCGTGGAGGCATGAAATCGAAATATGGAACAGCGTGCAACGTGGCTGCACAAGGAATTCGGGTCATCATCGCCAACGGTGAGCGCACGGACATCCTTCCCCAGCTAATACAAACACCCACAGAAGTGCCACATACAGAATTTATTCCCAGCCTATGACACAGCTATTCAAAGCAGCAAAAAAGGCTGCACGAGGGATGATTACCCTAACGGACTCGGACCGCGGTCGCGTGCTCCATCACGTAGCAGAGGCCATTGAGGCGAATCTGGAGATGCTGCTCTCGGCCAATTCACAGGACTTGGCAAAGATGGAACCGGCGAATCCGCTTTACGACCGTCTGCTGCTTACGGAAAATCGCCTGAAAGGCATCGCCAAGGACATACGCAACGTGGCGGCCCTTCCCTCGCCCTTGGGCATTGAAAGCGAACAGCGCACGCCGGACAACGGGCTGCGTCTGAAGCGTGTCAGTGTACCCTTCGGTGTCATAGGCATCATCTACGAGGCAAGGCCCAACGTTTCATTCGACGTTTTCTCCCTTTGCTTTAAGAGCGGCAACGTATGCCTGCTGAAAGGAAGTCAGAATGCGGTTCACAGCAACGAGGCAATCGTAGAACTAATTCACGGCGTACTGAAAGCAGAAGGCATTGACACCGCAGCCTGCACCCTGCTTCCAAGCACCCACGACGCCACGCACGAACTGCTAAACGCAGTGAACTACGTGGATTTGGTAATTCCCCGCGGCGGCCGCAAATTGATCGACTTCGTAAGGGAAAACGCTCACGTACCCGTGATAGAGACCGGAGCCGGCGTAGTGCATGCCTATTTCGACAAGGATGGCGACTTGGAGAAAGGGCGTCGCATCATCACCAATGCCAAGATGCGCCGGCCCAGCGTATGCAATTCTTTGGATTGCCTGTTGGTTCACCACGACCGCGCAACGGACTTAGACGCCTTGCTTCGTGATATGAAAGGCAAGGTGGAGTTTGTAAAAGACGAGTACGGAACGGAATGGATGGACCTCAAACTGAGTATCCGTATCGTGGACAGCATGGACGAAGCCCTGGAACACATTGCACAGTATGGCAGCGGCCATAGCGAATGTATCATTACCGAAAACAAAGAAAGCGCCAAACGCTTTCAACAATTAGTGGATGCCGCCTGCGTCTACGTTAACGCACCCACCAGTTTTACCGACGGCGCACAGTTCGGTTTGGGTGCCGAAATAGGCATTTCTACGCAAAAACTGGGACCGCGCGGCCCCATGGGACTCCGAGAAATAACCACCTACAAATGGCTTATCGAGGGCGAGGGGCAAACACGTCCTTGAACATCAATCACAAAAACAAACAAAAAAAATGAATTCCTTCCTGAATGTAGAAGACCTGGGCGACCTGCAACAGGCACTGGCTGAAGCCACAGAGATAAAAAACGACCGTTTCAAATACGTAGAAAAAGGGCGTAACAAAACCGCCTTGCTCGTATTCTTTAACAACAGTCTGCGCACAAGGCTCAGCACACAGAAAGCAGCCCAGAACCTGGGCATGAACGTTATTGTGCTGGATGTGAACGCCGGTGCGTGGAAGTTGGAAACGGAACGTGGCGTAATCATGGACAGCGACAAGAGTGAACACCTCTTGGAAGCGATTCCCGTTATGGGCAGCTATTGCGATATCATCGGCATCCGCTCCTTCGCCGGGCTTACCAATCGTGAATACGATTATGCGGAAACCGTTTACAACCAATTCGTTAAGTATAGCGGCCGACCCGTTTTTGCCATGGAAACGGCAACGGTTCATCCCCTGCAGGCCTTTGCCGACCTGATTACCATCAACGAATACAGCAAAAAGATACAAAATGCCGGCCGACCCGTGAAAGTGGTGCTTACCTGGGCTCCTCACCCGAAGCCACTGCCTCAGGCCGTCCCCAACAGTTTTGCCCAGTGGATGATGGCTGCAAGCAAACCCGCTTCCGCACTGCAAACGGGTATTGATTTCGTAATCACACATCCCGAAGGCTATGAACTGGATCCCGTGTTCACAAAAGGGGCACGCATCGAATACGACCAAATGAAGGCTTTCGAGGGCGCCCACTTCGTTTATGCCAAGAACTGGAGCTGCCCCGGTATCAGCCGCCCGGATGCCTACGGCCGCGTGCTGAACGACTACCAGGAAATGTTGGATTGGACCGTTAGCGACCGCCAGATGGCTGTTACTGACAACGCCGGCTTTATGCACTGCCTGCCCGTACGCCGCAATATGATCGTAACGGACAGCGTCATCGAGGCGCCCACGTCACTCGTCATCCCTGAGGCCGCAAACCGCGAGATTTCCGCTACCGTCGTGCTAAAGCGTATGCTGGATAGTCTGAAATAACGAACTCCCGTAAAAAAAGGCACCCAACCTGCAATCGCAGGTTGGGTGCCTTTTTGTGTTACTGACGTTTTATCGCACGCAAAAATTTCTTTATCTTCCTGCGGATACGATAACTTAACTTCTTGCGCGACTCGGGCGTTGAATAGCCGTAGCCATAGTTATAAGAATAAGCATAACCATAGCCCGAACCACTTTCGACAACACCGTTGAGCAGAACGCAAAGGTTGTTATAGCGATTCTCGGCATAGATACGCTGCAACTCCGGGAGATAGCGGCGATCGATGCCACCAACACGTATCACATAAACAGTGAGGTCGCAAATACGGCTCAGCAAGGCTGCGTCAGCCATCATGTGGGCGGGCACGCTGTCCAGGAG
>JAQYEW010000049.1 GCA_028723455.1 Prevotellaceae bacterium
CCTACAAAGGTAAGAAATTCTAAGCAAATCACAACAAAAACTATGGTGTTTTCATCGTTCTTGGGGTTGTTACTCTACCCTACAAAGGTAAGAAATTCTAAGCAAATCACAACACTCAAACTCACCTATTTATTTTGGCAAATGTTGTTACTCTACCCTACAAAGGTAAGAAATTCTAAGCAAATCACAACTTACTCTCTCTATCAGAAACATATTACACCGTTGTTACTCTACCCTACAAAGGTAAGAAATTCTAAGCAAATCACAACCAACGTTTCCTTAACACCTTGAGAAAAAAAGTTGTTACTCTACCCTACAAAGGTAAGAAATTCTAAGCAAATCACAACTCCTTTATCAGCGCCTTGTTTCGGCGAGTGGTTGTTACTCTACCCTACAAAGGTAAGAAATTCTAAGCAAATCACAACTATAATATGTGTTGCCAACGGCTTCGAAAAGTTGTTACTCTACCCTACAAAGGTAAGAAATTCTAAGCAAATCACAACGGCAATGGCACTCACATTTGCCTTCAGTCGTTGTTACTCTACCCTACAAAGGTAAGAAATTCTAAGCAAATCACAACCTAAGGGGCGTTAAAAACCAAACGTTCGCGAGTTGTTACTCTACCCTACAAAGGTAAGAAATTCTAAGCAAATCACAACGGGAAGTACGGATGGTCTTGGCTGAAGACGACCGCTCCCTGTCCCGGATTACCTGTTGCCCCGAAAAAAATGGAAGAAAAATGTGGTTTGATGTAATAATTGGTCAGGAAGATTGTTTATATTATGTAACGGGAATAAAAGAAGAGGTTACACGACAGAACCCTTGTTCTGCCACATAACAGAAGAAACGAATGTTTATCAATAATGAATGACCAACAACTCATAGAACGCTTTCTGAAGACTGGCGACAGCAGGGCTTTCGAGGAGATAGTAAGACGCTACACCGGCTCTGTCTTCTCAAAGGTAATAACGGTTGTCAAAGATGAAGACACGGCCAAAGATCTTGTGCAGCAGACTTTCATCAAAGCCTATGAACGACTGGACTGTTGGAAAGGTGGTTCCTTGGGTGCATGGCTTCACACCATCGCAGTGCATCTGGCACTGAACATGGCGGATAAAACACGACGGCATCCTACCGTAACGCTCAGCGGCAAAGAAGAAACCACAGCAGCGGATGGATACAGCGAAGAGCATGAAGCGCGGCTGAAACTGATGGAACACGCCATCAGCCAACTACCCGAACGCGACAGAGAAATCATCACCCTCTTCTATTATAAAGAAAAGAAGGCGGACGAGATAGGCAAGATGCTGGGCATGACGACAAGCAATGTGCTGGTAAAACTGCACCGCATCAGGGAACAACTAAAAAAACAAATGGAACATGGAAACAATGAATGATATAGACAAGTTGATAGCAGAGAGCATCCGCCGACAGGAAATGGTAGAAGAAATCAACCGTAGCGTGATGAAGCACGTGAAGGCGGATATGCGTAAGCGTCTTTTCGTGGCCTGGTTCAAGCGAATTGCCTTTAGTTTTGGTTTGCCATTGATGATCGGCCTGCCTCTCATGACCATGATCAAGAGCATCCAAGAGGTGAACGACATCGCTTTCTCCATCTCAATCGGCGTTTCCGCCCTTTTCTTCCTTGCCCCCACACTGATGTGGGCGAACTACAAAATCAAAGAAATTTCTTCGGACATAGTGTAATGATTCACGCCACAAACGGTTTATAACATATAGAAACAGAATAACTAACCAATAAAAACAAACAATTATGGATCCAATGACAGTAGGCGCTATTTCAAGCGTTATGGGTATTCTCTGCGGCATCATTGCCGTCATAGCCGGAAGCATCAGCAGCAATAAAAAAGCCAAGATGGAGAAAGAGCTTCGCCAGTCAATTATCGAGAACGGTATCGACGCCGAGACTGCCAAAGTACTCATTACGACCGAAAAAGAAAAGAAAAGCAACTTTGCCCTCTATGCTGGCTGCGTGCTCATCGGCTTCGGTCTCGGCTACTTTTTCGGATTGGAATGGTTCACCCCGAACGAAGGCATCTTGGGAATCTTTGGTACTGGTGTGGGGCTGCTCATTGCCTTTATCATCGACAACAGGCTGAAGAAAGAGAAAGCCCGAGAAAGGGAAGAGAACCCATCCGCATGAACCCACCAAACGCGAAATGCAGCCAAAGGAAGGAAACGAAATCCTATCCTTTGGCTGCATTTTTGTTTACTGGTACGTGTCCTTTAGAAACGATAGGTTGCGGCAGCCATAACATTAAATCCGGCAGCAGAAATGCCCGAGCTGTAGGGTCGGTAGCGACGATTCGTAAGGTTCTCCAATCCCAGATGCAGCGTGAGAGGAAAACGGAAATCATAGGCTGCTTTAGCGTTCAGCGTCAGCCAACCAGGGGCGTAGGGTTGTCCTTCTTTGTCCAAGGCATATATTTCCACTTTGCCACGCTCCTCATCAGCCAATTCATCGTAGGCGCGTCGAGCTTGGAAATCGGTGTAGAATTCCGCATGCCAAGCCTTGTTGCGGTAATTCAGGGAGACTCTGCCGAAGAGAGGGGCCGCATGGCGCAGCGGCGAGGAAGTGCCATCCTCGAGTTGCTCCTTACCCTTTTGTGCGTTGATAAAGCTCTTGAACTCAAAGCCGGCCGGCAATTGGGCCTTGACATGCATCTGCACACCGTAGACTTGTGCCCAAGCCGCATTTTGCAGGGCCAGCACCTGGCTCTGCTCTCCTTTGTACAGGATGGAATCCTGTCCGTTCCAGCGGAAGGGGCGACGCACCAAGGCATCGTCCAAATAGGTATAGAAAGCCGTGAGTGTCATCTGTAACCAGTTTCCGAAACGCTGCTCCAGCCCTACTTCCACATGGTGAGCCAGTTCGGCATGCAAACGAGGGTTAGGCACCACCACCGCACGGTCCACCGAATCGAAGAGTTTACCCATATCATCCACATTTGGACTACGAAAGGCCCGTGCATAATGAAGAGTGAAACGTTGTCGCTTGTTGGGTTGCCAAGCCCAACCTACTCCACCGGAAAAAGCCCCATGGCTTGAAGTTACCTTAGACGGAAATGGCAATGTCATGCCCCAGTTGCGAAAATCGGCACGCAAGGCAAAGTGATTGTAACGCATACCAAGTTCCATCGTCAGGCTACGGTGCAGCCTCAACATCGCTTGGGCATAGCCGGCCAACGAAAACCATTGGGCCTGCGGATAGCGCGAGGCAGCGGGGCCTTCTTCTTTGGTTTGGATGTCTGTGGTTTTCGCGCTCGATGAAACATCGTCGCACACCCCCTCAACACCATAATACAAGGTATGTTTCCCCCAAGCCTTGGAAAAGTCCAGATTGAGGGAATATGCCTCCACCTCCTCTTTTTGGGCTGTACGTATTGCTTTCCCAAAAGACCGGTCAATACGGCTCTCCTCGAAATGCTGCCAGGCAGCACGCAAGGTAGCACGATTGAACAAAGGATTATCCGACTGGTGCTGGACAGTAAACTGATTCATGCGCCAGATTTGCGGCCCATAGGACCACTCTGCATAGCGGGGTAGCCCTTTGCGCAAGCGAGTATGACGGTCATAACGTCCATAGTCCGACGTCTGCGAATGATGAAAGGCATACTGTAAATCCCATGCTTTGGTGGGCTGAAAGCGCAACTTCTGCATCACGTTCCGCTGATTATAGCCGGAGGGATTCTGCACCTTCGGATGAGGGTTGCGAACGGCCTGGTCCGTCCCATCCGGGGCTGTTTCAACTATCCATGGCTTAAGATACTCCCGTGGCCCGTGAGCACCCTGGCGGAGATCGTCAAAGTGGAAATAACTGACGCTGCCAAGCCAAGCCCAACGCTTGCCACCCAGGTTTATATCAAAATGGCCTGTGCGTTCCAGATTGGCCGAAGAAAAGCGGGCAGCCGCTTTTCCATGTGCCTGCAGGCCAGCGTCTGAAAACATTGGGGTGAGCGTTTGAAAACTCATCACGCCGCCAATGGCATCGCTACCGTAAATGACGCTGCCAGGACCAAAGAGCACCTCGGTACGTTGTAAGGAAAACGGGTCAATCGAAATGACGTTCTGTATATTGCCCCCTCGGAAGATGGCCGTGTTCATCCTAACGCCATCCACGGCATAAAGCAAACGATGCGTAGCAAAGCCACGGATCATCGGGCTTCCGCCACCCTGCTGGCTTTTTTGAACGAACACTTGTCCCGTGTTGGCCAAAAGGTCGGCTGTGGTTTGTGGTTGATACAAGCGTACAGCCTCAGGGCTGACGGAGATCAGTCGCTGAGGCAGAGATGACCGGATCTGTTCCCAACGCGTGGCCGATACAACCACCTCTTCCAATGGCAAAAACGGAGAGTCGCCTTTTTCCTTTTCAGACCATACACGTAGAGGGGTTAGCAGAATGAAAAGAATCAGGCAGAAAAGTTTCCTTTGATACATACAATATGGTTAACGAATGAATAAACGTCCCGATTTCTGAAACTCCGCACTTTGGCAGAAATAAAAGTACATGCCTGTCGATAATCCCTCTGTAGGCAGTATCTGCTTACCCCTTGGAGAGAGGTCAACCGTGCGCATCACCTGGCCGCCACTGTTGTACACTGTCAGGCGGAGCGGTTGGGAAAGGCCACGGGGAAGCAGGCTGAAAGCCTCGCCCGCGGATACTGACAGGCGATCGAAATCCACATCCTTTGACAAGACCTCCTGTCCGGGAATGGCCGTCGGCACATCCTTACGTCCAACAATCATGTTTTTCACTGTCTTCGTGTCAGAACCCTTGGGTGTCTTCACCGTGAGCGTTACATCATAGCTTTGGTCGGCGGCCACCCGTACCTTGGGATTTCGGGCGTGCTTGTCCGAAACCCAAAGAGGTTCAGGATTGAAGTTCCATTCCCACTCTGCCTGCTGCTGATTGACAATAGAGTAACTGTCAAACTGCCATTCGGCCTCACCCAGATTCTCGCCTGTTCCTGCGGAGAGCACCAATGGCTGCGCAACAGGTCGGAAATCAGTATCCACCAAAGGACGCTGCCAAATTCCGTTGTTGGTGGCCAAGCGTAGCACACCCTCTTTGTAGAAAGGCAGCATGCGGGTAACAGTCAGCACAGGAGGCAGACCGGCAGAGAAATCCTGCCAGCCATTGGTGGTGTCGTCGCGATAAAGCACACGATTGCGGTACGCCTGATAGACATCTCCCCACGGGCGCATCACGGCACTCACGGCATAGACCGCATGCTTATCATTACCTGTCAGAATCAGGCGCATCACTCGCTGCTGTTCTCCCGTTTCGGCCAGTTCCAGTCCTTGATCCATCTGTTCCCAGGTGGTACCTCCATCTGTCGTTCGGAACAAGCCACCTGGTTCGTGGGTGGTAATCCATATCTCCTGCTCGTCGCGTGGATGAATGGCTATCTTGTAATTGACGGTGTTACGCATCGCCGGTGGCAGGTCGGCAAGTTCGGTAAACTGTTGCCCACCGTCGTCCGAACGATAAATACGGCTAACGGTGCCTACAAGGAGTACGTCCGGATTGGCTCGCGACACCGCATAGGCACTAACGTTCTCCTGAAAAGTGTATAGCCGTACAAAACTCTCCCCGTCGTTCACGGTTTTCCAGAGTGAGCGTGGCTCGTCCCTGCGATTGATGTAGAAACTCTTGGCGTAGCGCGGGTCAAATTCAAAACCGATACCAAACTGCGAAGACTCCAAAGGGAAAGTCCAAAAGCCACGGAAGGGAACAAATTCCTGCTTCCAATCATCCGGCAGATAGCAGCTTCCCGCATCGGAGAAAGCCACCTTACGAGGATTACTCAAGAAAACGTAGCCCGTAGAACACTCACTGCCACCCACGCTGATTGCCGCACCGTTGTAGCGGTCCAGCTGTACCATGTTGCCGTTATGGTTGCGGCCGCCCACCATCACGTCCTCGTTCCATCCCATATCGAATCCCCAAAACTCAGAGGCATAGATGCCCTGAATGCGGGCTTCGGCATGTGCGTTGAAGAAGTCGCGCGAATAGATGATGCCGCCGTCGGTGGACAGCCAGGTGTCTGTGCCCACCACTTTCAGGTCCTGCATATCGCAATGCAGGTCGAAACGTCCGTAATAACCTCCCACATTCTGTATTGTCTGTCCCCCATCTGTGGAACGGTAAAGGTTGAGCAATCCGAAGAGCAGCGTCTCCGGATCCGTCGAAGAGGCTTGCACCACCATATCGTAATAGCCCTGGCCTCCGCTTTGGTCGAACGACTCGAGCTGGTCTTTGACCTTCGCATTCATCGTCCACGTGGCTCCTGCATCCGTACTCTTGAACAGCATAGGAGTGCCCAGATAAAAGGGAGAGGCATAGGAAGATGAATTATCGGCCGCACAGGCAAAGACATAGACATAATCATGCCCATGCTCCGCAGCCGACAGGCCGATTCGGCCCGAGGCCAAAGGGGTGGTGTTGCCCAACCGGCATGTGATGAAGGAAGAACCGCCGTCGGTACTCTTGCGCAGCTCTACGCCCTTATCCTTCCTTACCAGGGCGTAAACGACCTCTGGATTATCCATCTTGTATTTAAGGTCGAAACATTGTCCGTCGTCAACAAATGTCCAATGTGCCCCGTTATCCGTGGTCTTATAGATACCCCGGTCGTTAGCCAGCAAAAAGGTATTGTCATCTTCGGGGTGCATCACCACATCCCGTGCGCTAAAATACACCCGGCGCAGATTCTCAGGCGTGATATTCTGCCAATGTTCTCCACCGTCTGTCGTCAACCATACGAGCGAACCGCCACTCACTACGACCTTGTCGGCATTGGTGCGAGACACTTCTACAGAATTCACGATGCCTCCGAAGTAGTGGTCAGGAGGACAGGCCTTCCAGTTCATACCCCGGTCTATGCTCTTGAACAGCATGCCTGTCTCCGTGCCGGCATACAGGATGTCCGGATTCGAAGGCGAAACATCAAAACGTTGCACGTTGGACTGCCAGGGACGCACTTGCTTCGTCTCTGAGTTATAGGTAATCAAGGGAGTAAGCACCTTCCAAGGAGCCGTATTCCCTGCCACCTTGCTACCCTTCGCCCTCTTTTTTGTGGGACGGACATTCATCTCGTCCACCATTGCCACAAAATCGGCCTGTCGAGGCAAACGAATACTGCCGTCGGGGCACACATAGGGAGCATAGGCTTTCTGCCAACGGTAGAAGATATTGAGAATCGCCTTGTTTTGCGGAGTCTTGGTGAGCATACCGGGAGTCTCGTGTTGCCAGCGGCGGAAGCGTTCTACCGTTTGGTAGTAATTTATCGTATCCGGACGCGCCAGGCCTGCCATCCATGCAGGAGCATCCGCAGGCAGTTCCACGAAACCGTACGGACGATATAATTGGTCGCCGGGAGTCATTTCCTGGGCATGCAGGGTCAGAAGACTCACACCGCAGCATAAGGAAAGGAAATACGTTTTTAAGTTCATGTATAAAGAATTAATTTATAGATTATTGTATGATGATTTTACCAAACTGCTTGAAGTTCGCTGTTCGGAGTTCATAGAGATAGACGCCGGGAGAAAGCCCTGCGGTGGACAGACGCACCTCGTTGTCCGTCTCTCCCAAAGTAATCTTACGTAACAGCGCACCCTTGGCATTGTGCAGCGTGAAGATTTTAGTTACGGGCAGCCCGCTAACGGAGAGAGACAGTTCGGCACCCGCCTTTGCCACCTCCACACGGGGGTCGATTCCCTCGGGCATACGGACAGAGACGGTGGGGTCGCCCGTACGAATAAACTGGCTCAGGGTATGGGCGTGCGTACCCTCGGGGGTAGTTACCTGAAGCGTTACGTCATACACACCGGGACGCCCGAAGCGCACACGGGGATTACGGGCGGTAGCATCACTGACCCATTCCGGTTGGGGCGAGAAAGACCAGAGCCAGGATACGTTCTCCTGATTAACGATGGAGTAACTATCAAACTGCACCTCCGTTTGCGGAGCTCCTGTCAGATTTCCTTGCCCCAGGTTCAATGCCATTGGCTGGGCAAGGGGAGCAAAGCGGGGACGATAGAGCGGAATCTCCCATATTCCTTGGCTGGTGGCCGCACGCAGTTTTCCCTCCTTGTAGAACGGCACCAAGCGTGTGATACGAGCGCCGGGATTAAGACCGTCCGAATAGTCAATCCAGTCGGTCATGGTATCGTCCTTGTAAAACACGGAAGCTCCATCCGCCGTGGCCAAATATACCCCATTGTGTTCGTCGCCCGCAAGCACCACCCACTGAAACAATCGTTTCTTCAAGGCATCAGAGAGCGGGTTCACCCACGTATTGCCACCGTCTGTGGTATAGGCCACACAGCCAGGTTCGTTGCTGTACACATGCCAAAGTTTCTGTTCGTTTTTGGGGTCGACGGCAATGGCCGAGGCTATTGAACCTCGATAGTCCATCCCCTCAAAGGCCCGTGTGGGCAGCATGTCCCAAGTGGTTCCGCCGTCGGAGGATCTGTAGATGTCGTAACAACCTGCCAGATAAATATAGTCGGGGTTGGAGCGGGCGAAAGCGTAGCTGCATATAATTTCACCATCCGTGCTGTACAGAAGGCGGAAAGTACGCCCCTCGTCTTCCGTCAGGTAAAGCTGGTCCGATTCCTCCGTGGAGCGCATGATGAAGCGTCGCGCAAAACGCGGGTCGAAAGCAATCTCGCCATTGGTACGCAGGGTTTCGTAGGGTTTCTTCGACATTTTGTTATAGAAGAGTTGCGGAACGCCGTCAAGACGTTCAGGAGCAATCACGGTGGCTGCATCCGAAAAGTAAGCCTTACGCGGCTCGCTGAGCAGGATGTGCCCTGTGGACTGTTCCACACCTCCCACGTGCAGCGTATTGCCCTCGCCATAGCTGGCAGCGTGCAATACGTCGCCGTTATGCCAGCGCCCTCCCGCCATGATGTCTTCGTTCCATCCCTGACCGAAACCATGGTAGTCTGCCGCATAGATACCCGCATGGCGATTCTCGCCTTTCGTCGCAAAGAAATCGGCAGAGTACTTCACACCGCCGTCCGTAACGATCCACGTGTCCGTGCCGGACACGGCGATGTCCTGGATGTCGGGGTGCATTTGTTCGGGACGTATGTAGCCGCCGATGGCGTTCTCGTTCCAATTGCCCTTGCCCCCTCGCGTAGAACGGTAGGCGTTGCACAGTCCGTAAATTAGATGCTCGGGGTCGGTACTGGAAACGCCGAGGGTCATATCAAAATAGCCCTGTCCGCCATTGGGTTCGTCGGCAAAGCCCGAAAAGGTGTTTGTATGCGGGCGAGCGGTGTCTCTGGTTGTCTGGTCGGTCCAGGTACGACCTCCGTCCGTACTTTTAAGCAGATGCGGTGCACCCTGTCCGCCCAAAGCCCCTTGGTCATAGGCGCTCATGGAACGGTTCACCAAGGCATAGACATAGTCCTCGCCACCAGTAGCTTGGCTCACCGCCAGACGACCGGCACAAACAGGCGATACGGGCAATGCGGAAGCGGTAAAGGTTTCGCCGCCGTTTTCCGAGATATAAAAACGGAAGCCCTCCTCGCCTCGCGGCTTCACCAGGGCATAGATGCGAAGCGGATGGTTGGGTTGCAACTCGTGGTCGTGTCCAATGCCGTCCAGCGTCTGGCGAAAACTCCTGCCACCGTCGCGCGAGACGAAAAAGCCGCCTTGGGCATCGCTTTGGATGCCTCCACAGAGCGTGATATGCTGCGGATCAGCAGGATTGATGCGGATGCTGTTCACGCGGCACTGAATACCTGGTTCACGCGTCCAGTTCTCTCCCCCGTCCGTGCTTTTCCACAGGTGTTGTCCGCCACCCACATAAACCGTGTTGGCATCCGCGGGAGACACCTGAATGGCGTAGATGGGTCCGCCAAAATCATGCTCCCCTCTACAGGCCTTCCACGAGCGTCCTTTATCCGTGGTCTTAAATACCACACCTGTTTCCGTTCCGCAATACACCACACGGCTATCTGTGGGTGCCACGGCGATACGATAGACACATACCTGAGAGTCCTTTTCACGAATACCACTTCCCGGGTTCTCGTAGGTGGCATTAGGCCCGATATTCCGCCACACGGGCACAGAACTTTCCACACCACGTGTCATGGGGCGCGTGGCAACGGCGTTGCGCCGGTCCAGCTGAGCTTCGAACTCCGCAAAGGTGGGCAGAACGATCTTCCCTCCCTTGCGTACATAGGGGCGGTAGGCTTTCTCCCAGCGACGATAGAAATTCACGGCAGGCTTACGCTCCAAGGTCTTCACACGTGCATCCACATCTTCGGCCAACCAACGGCGAAAGAGGGAGTCCATCGTTACAAAATTCACATTCGAAGGTGTGCGGGCGATGGCAGCCATCCACTCCGGCGCACCCAAAGGGAGTGGTTCGGGGGTATAGGGATCAAAATGGGGTTTTGTCTGCGACCAGGCGTGTAAGGGCAGGAAAAACGCTCCCAAAACAAGCAGGCGCATGTTTTTTTTCTGTGACATAAAGCTATATCATCATTGGTATTATGGACAAAGTTAACGAATTTTCAGCTATTTGAAGCACTTTTCGGAAAATAACATAGTTCACAAACGAATCCACCAAAATCGAAGAACAGCCAAAGGATGGGAATTAAGCCCTGTCCTTTGGCTGTTCTTTTCTTTCCAAAAACTGTTCAAATCGTTGCCATCTTGTCCAGTGCCTGGCGGAGATCAGCAAGGATGTCTTCAATATCCTCGATGCCCACACTCAGGCGGATAAGGTCTGGTGCCACACCCGCCTCGCGCAGTTGCTGATCCGAGAGCTGGCGATGCGTATGGCTGGCGGGGTGAAGCACACACGTGCGCGCATCCGCCACGTGAGTAACGATGTTCACCATTTCCAACGAATCCATGAAGCGAACCGCCGTCTCGCGATCGCCCTTCAGTCCGAAGGCAATCACACCGCACGACCCCTGGGGCACGTACTTTTGAGCGCGCGAATAATTGGGGTCATCCTTCAATCCGCTGTAATGCACCCATGCCACACGTGGATCGTCGTGGAGAAACTCCGCCACGGCCTGGGCATTCCTGCAATGCTGCGCCATACGCAAATGCAGCGTTTGCAAGCCGAGGTTGAGGATGAAGGAGTTCATCGGTGCGGGTATGGAGCCAAGGTCGCGCATCAGCTGCGCCACCAGTTTGGTGATATAGCCCATCTTGCCAAAGGCTTTTACGTAGGTCAGCCCATGATAGCTCTCGTCAGGCGTGCACAGGCCGGGAAACTTGTCGGCGTGCGCCATCCAGTCGAAATTGCCACTGTCCACGACAGCACCGCCCACCTGCGATGCCGTGCCATCCATGTATTTCGTTGTGGAATGGGTAATGATGTCCGCCCCCCATTCAAAGGGACGACAGTTGACGGGCGTAGCGAATGTATTATCCACAATCAGGGGAACACCATTCCTATGGGCAATGCGGGCGAACTTCTCGATGTCCAGTACGGCACAGCCGGGATTCGAGATGGTTTCGCCAAACACAGCCTTCGTGTTGGGGCGAAAAGCCTTTTGGATTTCCTCTTCCCCGGCTTCAGGGCTGACAAAGGTACAGTCAATGCCCAATTTCTTCAGCGTAACGCCAAAGAGGTTGAAAGTGCCGCCATAGATTTCGGCGGAAGCAACGATGTGGTCGCCCGCACCCATGATATTGAAAACGGCATAAAAATTCGCCGCCTGACCGCTCGAAGTAAGCACACAGCCCACACCACCCTCCAACTGGGCTATCTTACGCGCCACGGCATCATTGGTGGGATTCTGCAGACGGGTATAGAAATAGCCCTCTTTCTTCAGGTCGAAAAGCTGGGCCATCTCCTCCGTGTTGTCATATTTGAAAGTGGTGCTTTGGATGATTGGCACTTCAACCGGCTCTCCGTTCCCGGGTTCGTAACCACCTCGCACACAGATGGAAGCGGTTTTCAGATTATGTTTCATACGATATGGATTAATTATCTTCGGCACAAATTTACTTATTTATTTTGATTTTTTCATGCAATCACACATGAAAAGCTTAAAAGTAATGCGAAACGACAGTCATTCAAATTGACAAAATGATTTCTTTTCCGCTGTTTTCGTAACAGAACGACAACGGAGAAAACATGCCTTTCAAACACATTCTGGAAAAACAAGGACGCTCAACGAGCCTTCTCTTTGCTTCTGTCCGGCCAAATTCAGAAACAACTACATACTTTTTTGAAAACATATAGATAGTTTTGCAAAAACATATAGTTGTTTTGAACGCGCCAACACATAGGTTTCGCGCCCAAAATCCACGCAAAATGAAAGGAAAAGGGGAACAAACTGACGAAATCAGCAAATAAAACACTGATTATCAATACAAATAAATACACCAATAAATCCGACCGAGGAAAGAAGAAAATACAGAAACAAGATTCTGACAGGCTTAGGAAATATCAAATTGTCATCATTTTGGCGTTTCGTTTGGACATGTGGAAGAAAAGGTGTACTTTTGTTTTTCGTTTGATATAGCATAAAAAACATTTCATACGCATGAGCAACAGACAGAAACGCTTCTTCCTCAGCGAAGAAGAAATCCCCACCCAGTGGTATAACATCCAGGCGGATATGGTCAACAAGCCTCTGCCCCCCTTGAACCCTGCCACGCGCCAAGCCCTGAAAACCGAGGATCTTTTCCCCATCTTCGCCGAAGAGCTTTGCCGTCAGGAACTGGACCAGGAGCACGCCTGGATTCCCATCCCCGAGGAAGTGAGGGAGATGTACAAATACTACCGTTCCACACCCCTTGTGCGCGCCTACGGTTTGGAAAAGGCACTGGACACCCCCGCACATATTTACTTCAAGAACGAGAGCGTTTCGCCCGTTGGCTCACACAAACTGAACTCTGCTCTGCCACAAGCCTATTACTGCAAGCAACAGGGCATCACGAACGTTACCACAGAAACGGGCGCAGGACAATGGGGCACCGCCCTTAGCTATGCCGCCAAGGCCTTCGGCCTGGAGGCAGCCGTTTACCAGGTGAAGATTTCCTACAACCAGAAACCTTACCGCCGCAGCATCATGCAGACCTATGGCGCCCAGGTAACGGCCTCGCCCTCCATGTCCACCCGTGCGGGCAAGGATATCCTGACGCGCGAACCCAACAACCAAGGCTCCTTGGGTACCGCCATTTCCGAGGCCATCGAACTGGCACTGAACACCCCCAACTGCCGATACACCCTTGGCTCCGTGCTGAGCCACGTTACGCTGCACCAGACCATCATCGGACTGGAGGCCGAGAAGCAGATGGAGATGGCCGGCGAGTACCCCGACATCGTTATCGGATGCTTCGGCGGCGGCAGCAACTTCGGCGGCATTTCCTTCCCCTTCATGCGCCACAACATCCTGGAGGGGAAGCAGACGCGCTTCATCGCCGCCGAGCCGGACAGCTGTCCCAAGTTGACCCGAGGCATCTTCCAATACGACTTTGGCGACGTGGCCGGCTACACTCCCCTGCTGCCCATGTTCACGCTGGGTCATGATTTCATGCCTGCCAACATCCACGCCGGCGGTCTGCGCTACCACGGTGCCGGTGTCATCGTCAGCCAACTCCTGAAAGACAAATACATGGAGGCGATGGACATTCCGCAGTTGGAAACCTTTGATGCCGGTATTCTCTTTGCCCAAAGCGAAGGCCTCATCCCCGCTCCCGAATCGTGCCACGCCATCGCCGCTGCCATCCGCGAGGCCAAGCACTGCAAGGAGACAGGCGAGGAGAAGGTTATCCTCTTCAACCTCTCGGGTCATGGACTCATCGACATTCCGGCCTACGACCAATACCTCTCCGGTTCTTTGCAGAACTTCCAGGTTACTGACGAACAGGTAAAAGCCAACATTTCGAAACTGGACCAGATTATCTGACCAGAGAGGTTATACAGAAAAAGACGGCCTACACGCATAGATTTACGTGTTGGCCGTCTTCTTTTATCCCTCGTTCCTGAGTATCCCGTAAAGCCGGGGAATATCCACATGACGCCGCACATGGTCGGCCAGACGGTCGTACTGTTGCTGCTTGAAAGCATGGTAGTCCTGCAAGCCTGTCCCGGACTGTTTTCCGACAAAGGGCTCTAACAGATACGCCACAAACGGCGCATTGTCCAAAATGCCATGAACATAGGTGCCCATACAGCCATCGTGGGAAACGCATCCTTCAGGCGTGTTGCCGTCCTCCAGGATGTTCAGCGGTTGGAACCACGCACCGTCCGTAGGCCTGGTGCGTCCCATGTGAATCTCATAACCCTGCATGGGAAAGTCCGGCTCGTCCGGTTCCGAAGCCAAGCGGAAATGCACCTGACGCGTTATCTTTTCGTTTGTAATTTCGGTGCTCACGGGCAACAGGCCCAAACCCGGGATGCGTTCCTGGCTGCCTTCCACATGGTCGGGATCCAACACCTCCTGCCCCATCATCTGATAGCCCCCGCAGATGCCCATCACGCGAACACCACGCCGATGGGCCCTGAGGATGGCCTCGGCAACACCATTCCGACGCAGTTCTCCAAGGTCAGCAATGGTGGTTTTCGTTCCAGGAAGCAGGATGAGGTCAGCCTTCTCCAATTCGCTTACGTTGTTGGTAAAGAAAAGGTGGACGCGCGCATCGTGCTCCAGAACATCGAAATCCGTGAAGTTGCTCATGTGGCGCAACAACACCACAGCGATATTTATCTTCCCCCGCTCCGCCCTCCGGCACTTCGTCGCCAGGGCAACGCTGTCCTCCGCCTCGATATGGATGTCGCTAAAATAGGGGACAACGCCCAGCACGGGGACATGACACAACTGCTCCAGCATACTGCGACCGGCGTCAAACAAACGCTCGTCTCCCCGGAACTTATTTATAATGATACCTTTGATGTGTTTCCTTTCCTGAGGCGTGAGCAACATCAGCGTCCCATAGACACTGGCAAAAACCCCACCGCGGTCGATATCGGCCACCAGCACCACATCGGCACCGGCATACATGGCCATGGGCATATTCACCAGATCCGTATCGCGCAGGTTGATTTCGGCAATGCTGCCCGCCCCCTCCATGACGATGGGGTTATAGCGCACCCGAAGGCGGTCAAAGGCGGCGCATACCTCACGCCGCAGTTCCTCGCGACCCTCCTTGCGGAAATAGTCATAGGCACTTTGGGTACCGATAGGCCGGCCGTTCAGCACTACCTGCGACGAACAATCGCCCTGTGGCTTCAGCAAGAGGGGGTTCATGTCCGTATGACAAGGCACTCCTGCCGCCTCCGCCTGCATGGCTTGGGCACGCCCTATCTCCAGCCCATCGGGTGTGGCGTAGGAGTTAAGCGCCATATTCTGCGCCTTGAAAGGTGCGGGATGATAACCGTCCTGAAGAAAGATACGGCACAATGCCGTGGCCAGCACACTCTTGCCCACGTCGCTACCCGTTCCGGCCAGCATAAGAGGATGCAGCCCACCACGCATATCGCTCCCCTTAGGCCAGTTTCTCAACAAGCTCCTCGCCGCTCACGAGGGTCTGCTCGCCACTGAGCATATCCTTGAGGGTGAATTTCTGTTGCTGCATCTCCGTTTCGCCAACCAGCACCACATAGGGCACCTGCTTGGCATTGGCGTACTGCATCTGCTTCTTCATCTTGGCGCTGTCAGGATAAATCTCGCAGGGCACGCCCGAGTTGCGCAAAACGGCCAACAGCGGCAGGCAATAGGCCGCCTCTGCCGGACCAAAATTGGTGAAGAGCACCTTTGTGGTCGTGCTGACGCTTTGGGGATACAGATCCAGCTGGTTCAGCACGTCATAGATACGGTCGGCACCAAAGGAGATGCCCACACCGCTGATACCCGGCATGCCGAAGATTCCCGTCAGGTTGTCGTAGCGGCCACCGCCGGTAATGCTGCCTATCTGCACATCCAAGGCCTTCACCTCGAAGATGCAACCCGTATAATAGTTCAGCCCACGTGCCAGGGTAAGGTCCAGTTCCAGCGCATTCCGGAGGCCAAGTTTGTCCAGCGTATCCAATACGAAAGCCACCTCGTCGATACCTTTCAGACCCGTCTCGCTGTCGGACAACACCTGACGCATGGTTTCCAGTTTCTCTGTGTTGGAACCACTGAGTTGGATGATAGGCTGCAACTTCCGGATGGCCTCCCCGCTGATACCCTGCTGACGAAGTTCCTCATTTACGTTTTCCAGACCGATCTTGTCCAGCTTGTCAATGGCCACGGTGATGTCCACAATCTTGTCGGCCTCGCCGATTATCTCGGCAATGCCCGTCAGAATCTTGCGGTTGTTGATTTTGATGCACACGCGGATGCCAAACTTCTGGAACACGGTGTCCACAATCTGCATCAGCTCTACCTCGTTCAACAAACTGTCCGACCCCACCACGTCGGCATCGCATTGATAGAACTCGCGATAGCGGCCCTTCTGAGGTCGGTCGGCACGCCATACGGGCTGAATCTGAAAACGACGGAAGGGGAAGGTCAGTTCCTCGCGGTGCTGAACGACATAGCGGGCGAAGGGCACGGTAAGGTCGTAGCGCAAGCCTTTCTCGCAGAGGCGCGTGGCCAGTTTGTTCGTATTGTCCTCGGCAATGTTCTCCGGGGTTACGCCACGCATGAAATCGCCACTGTTCAATATCTTGAAGAGCAGCTTATCGCCTTCGTCGCCGTACTTGCCCATCAGGGTGGAGAGGTTCTCCATCGCAGGTGTCTCAATCTGTTCAAAGCCATACTGCGCATAAACGGCGCGGATGGTGTCAAAAATATAGTTGCGGCGTGCCATCTCCTGACTGCCGAAATCTCTTGTCCCCTTGGGGATACCGGGCTTCTGTGCCATAAATATAATAATAAGGTATTGTTTTACGCTGCAAAAGTAAGATTTTTTCCGCAGAATTTACGTACTTTTGTTCTCAAATTAGCAATATATCTTCTTATGCAATTCTTCAAGAAGCACCCTACAGATAGTTCCCTGCCCCAGCCCACGGTTGAAGAGACCATAACACAGTCCGCCACCATGGAGGAGATTGCCCGCTCCTGGTGGGCCAAACACTTAGGTGGCAATATTCCCGAGGACATAGAACGCTGGCTAAAGGACCTGGCACAGACGGAGGCACGCCGCCTGATGCTCAGCAGCGTGCAGTTAACCGACAAACAAAAGGAGCAGGCCCACGAGACCATCCGGCTTGGACAGGCACGCATGCAGCACATCAGCGAGCAGGTATCACGCATCAAGCGCCAACAGGAATGGCTGCACAACTACGAGCGCGTACTGCAAACCCAAAAAGAACACAACACGAAGTTGTACGAGATAAACAAACGCATTACGGCCGCCATTGACGACGAGAAGCGGCTGGAACGTTTCGAGACCTTCGAACCTATTCAGGGCGATTTCCAACATATCAGTCATCTGCGCCAAATGGGTGCTGCCAATCGCGAGGCACAAAGCGCGCTGGCTTATGAAATAAAACAGGCTTCAGCGCAGTACGAGGCGCTTAGCAAAGAACAGGAACGGAAGCAGGCGGAATTTGCCGAGACGGAAAAACGCATGGAACTGGCCAACGAACAGGCGGAACAGCTGTGCCGCATCCTTGGAGCGCAGAGCGTACTGGAAATCTGCAAACGCAACACAGGACTGGAAGAAGAGAATTTGCGTGGGCAGGTGGCATCGCTAAAGATGAAGGCCAAGGAGCTTCGTCAGGAAACCATTCAGATAGACAAGAAGATTGCAGAAAAGCAACTCAAGCTCCAAGCCTTGGACCCCCATCACCGCATGCTTTCCAGAGCCGCAGAACTGGTGCTACGCCTGAATCTCCTAAGCGCGACAAACATTGAAATAAACATGGCCACACAACGTGTGGAGGCTTGCAAGGCCAAGCAGCGCGAAGAGGATATGGTGCTGGCCCAGGTGTTCCAACAGTACCAGCACGTAATAGCAGAAATCAAGGAAATACGTAACGAGATACAACGGAACCACGCCAGCATGGCGGGTTCCACAAGCTATGCCCTACAGGAACGTGCCATGCAGGAAAAGACACGCCACCAGATGCTCTTGGCTGCACACGCAACCTGGAACCAAATTCGCAAGGGATACAGCGACATTGAGGAATCCAGAGAACGCATGACAGGACTCACGCACCGCGTGAGCCATGGCAGAGAGACATTGGAAAGACTGCGTGAGGAGGTGGGCAGACTGCAAGCGGACTGCCGCGACAAGGAATATACGCTGACGGTAAGCAAAAGCGCCAGCGTAATCCAGCTTCGGAGCGATCTGCGCGAAGGGGTCAGCTGTACGGTATGCGGCGCTGCCCATCATCCCTATCACAGCGACACGATGCTGGAACAAAACAAACTCATCAGCGAACTGAAAACCGAATTCCAATTACGCGAACAAGAGTTGCAGAACAAACGCAAACTGCTGCACCAGCTGGAGCATGAACAGGCCTCGAATGAAGCCAGACTGAGTGAGTGTGAGCATTTCCTGGTTTTCCTGAACGCACAACAGAAGACGCTGGTACAACAATGGCAGATGTATGCCCATCTGGACCGTTCCTTTGCCGACTGTTCCCCCTCAACCAATATGGACGCGCGCACGGAGATGCTTCGATTGTTGACGCAAACCACGCAGCGTGCCTCGGAACAAGCCTTACAAGAGTTGGAGAAATACAACAGCCATCAGGCAAGAATCAATATTCTCAGTACGGAATTAGGCAAGAAAGAACAAGAGCGTTCCAACCTGGACACCCGCCTAAGCGAGGTAAACACGGCTTGCCACGTGCTGGCACGCCAGGTGGAGATGTACGAGGAAATGCGAGAAGACGTACAAAAAAGGTATTCACGCCTGTACGAAGAGATACAGAAAATCATCACGCTGCACGAATGGCAACAGACGTGGACAGAAAATGCGGAGGCTCTGTGCCAACGAATCAGCACCATGGCCAACGATTGGCGTCAGCTGCACAAGGAGATGGATGCCGACAAGGCGGTACGCCAAACCATAGAGGCGCAATCGGGCTTGACGCAGGAGCACATTGCCTTGGTGGAGGCCAGACTGCAACAAGGCACGGTAAATATGGAACAGTACCAACAGATGATGGCGGAAAACCAACGTGCTTATGACCTGCTGATGGAAAACCAAAAGGGAGAAAATTTCCACAAGGACCACTACCAGGCCCTGAGACAAGGATTCTCGGAGTTGGTGAGCCAGAGCAAGGAATTAGGGAAGAGCGCCGTTACCTTGAGTTCCCTGGAGGGACAACAGGCGACACTTGCAAGGGCTGGCGAAGAGATTGACCAACAGTTGGCCAAGCTGCGCTACACCCTGGACTTATGGATACGGCGCTACAATACCCAGCATCCACCCGTTCAGTACGAGGAACTGGAGAACACCTTCGCCTCGATGCCCGATTGGGAGGGCATCCGCAAGCGCATCCGCGAGAACCACATTCAGGCAGCGGCCGAAAAAATCATGGTGGACCACCTGAACACGGAAATCATGCAGATGCAGAGTTTCGCATCACACAACAGCACGAACATCCACAACTTAAGCGCGGCGAAAATGCAACAGGAATTGGAACAACTGCACACGGACTATATGCAGGCTGCCACGCAAACCGCCCGTCAGCAACTGGCCTTGGAGCGCAATACGGAAATTCAACAGGCCGCCATGCAGGAACAGCAGAAACTTGTTGACATGGGCGCACGAAGATAAAAACAGAAGGCACCCTGCGGATGATTACCTGTTTTTCAAAAACTCACGAATACTGTCGGTGAAAACCTTTCCATAGCGTTTGCGCTTGAACTCGCCGATACCTGATATCTGTCCAAAGGCTTCCTCGCTCTGTGGGCGGTCTGTGGCCAACTGATGAAGGCTCTTGTCGCTCATCACCACATAGGGAGGAAAGCCCTGTTCGTTTGCCAAACGCAGGCGCAGCTCACGCAGATGATTGAAGAGGGCTTTGTCTTCGACACCATCGGCAAGGGATGTCTTTCCCGACACAAGCGGAGTCTCCACAGCCTTGCCGGCACGGCTGCGACGAACAGAAGGAGCCTGCTCCTCGCTCTGAGGCCGCACCATCATGGCTTGGGCACGACCGTAAAGCACCTCGATGCCTAAGGACATAGGGCGCAGATGATTATGTTCGTCATAGGCGATTTCCACGTAGCCCATCTGCAACATCTGGGCAATGTAATCCTTCCAATCCCGCAGCGGAATGTTTCGACCCACGGCAAATGTAGGTAACAAATCCCATCCTTTGGCTTTTAACTCGGGTGAGTAGGTGCCACAGAGGATGTCGCACACCTGTCGCATGGTAGCCTTCTGCCCCGTACGCACCACAGCACTCAAAAGCATCTGCACAAGCTGGCTGCCATCAAAACGAACGGGAGGATTACGGCAAACATCGCAATTACCACAATCGGAAGCACTGGACTCGCCGAAATAATTCAACAAGGTGCGACGGCGGCATACCTGGCTTTGGGCATATTCCACCATGCGGTCCAATCGCTCCATGTTGATGCTTTTCTGCCCGCTTTCCTCGGCAAAGTGCCGCAGCTGGATAACGTCCTGCAGGTTAAAGAAAAGCATCGTATCACTGGGCAGGCCATCACGCCCCGCACGCCCAATCTCCTGATAATAATTCTCGATGCTGCGTGGCAGATTGTAATGAATGACGTATCGCACATT
The DNA here is from genome assembly GCA_028723455.1 of Prevotellaceae bacterium. GTDB lineage: Bacteria > Bacteroidota > Bacteroidia > Bacteroidales > Bacteroidaceae > Physcousia. The sequence continues at coordinate 20,705 of JAQYEW010000049.1, forward strand.
GCTCTTGTTGATGCCCATACCGAAGGCCACGGTGGCACAAACCACCTGAACACGGTCATTCACAAAAGCCTGCTGCGCCCGCTCACGCTCTTCGGCAGTCAGGCCTGCATGATAAACGGCCACAGGAATATGATGCTGTTCCAGCATGTGAGCAACCGTTTCCGTGTTCTTGCGGCTCAGACAATAGATGATGCCGCAATCGTTGGAGTGTCTGGTAACAAAATCCAAGACAGCGCGCTGCCGCTGCCGACTGTCGTAGCCACGCCGCACGGCAAGCGAGAGATTGGGACGGTCGAAAGAACTCTGGAAAACACGTGCATGGGGGATACACATCTGCCGCAGGATGTCATCACGCGTAACCTTGTCGGCCGTGGCTGTAAGCGCAACAACGGGCACATTCGGAAAGGTTTGCTTCAAAACGCCCATCTGGGTATATTCCTGCCGAAAGTCGTGTCCCCACTGGCTGATACAATGCGCCTCGTCGATAGCAAAGAGGCTTATCTTCATATCGCGCGAAATATTGGGCAAATCTGTCAGCAAACGCTCGGGACTTACGTACAACAACTTCAAACGGCCCGACATCAGTTCGCGACGCATCCAAAGACGCTCCTCTTCGGTATTGGCACTATTCAGGCTGGCGGCTGAGACTCCGTTGGCGCGCAGTTGGTCCACCTGGTCCTTCATTAAACTTATAAGGGGGCTTACCACCACCGCAACACCCTCCATCATGAGGGCAGGCAACTGATAACATAGACTCTTGCCGCCACCCGTGGGCATCAGCACCAGCGCGTCCTGATGCGAGAGAAGGTGATTGATGATTTCCTCCTGAAACGGACGAAATGTGGTGTATCCGAAATATTTCTTAAGGTATTCCTGTGCTGTCATTTCTCAAAATGCTGATAGTCCTTGACGCTGCGCCATGCTCCTCCCCACCGGAAGCCATGCTTACGGAAGAGGGCGACGACGGTATCGGAAATCATATAAACGGTTTGGTTTCTTCGGTTAGCATATTGCTTTCCGCCGGCGGGTTGTACCCACAGACTGCCATTGCGGCGATACCGCACACACGGATTGTAGAGCGGATTCACATCAACGGCCATGCCACGGGCATGAGCGCTGAGGCGTTTGCTGCCGGCCACGGCACGGAAACAAAAGGCCGAGGTGTTGTTTGCCGCCATACTGCGTTCGTCGTTGGCATCATAATCATCAATCAACTGCATACGTTCCAGGGGATAACACATCCGGAACAAATCGCGGAAGATAGCGATGACATCTTGTGCGATTTCCTTATTCACAACCATTTCTCCCTTTCGCGCACTTCCATTGGCATCACGATAAAGCAAACGCAGATAACGCAAATCATCCATCGGAACAGGACAGTCCGCAGGATAGGAGCGCCCCTGCATACGCTTCTGCACAAATGCCGGAAGCGGCTGGGCCGTAAACCATTGCCCTATGGGCTTAGAGGCAACGATACTGTCTGCCACACATTCACCTGCGCACCAATCCTGGGCACGAAGGCAAAAAGGCAAGCAAAGCAAGAACAAGAAAAAAAAGCAAGACCTGACGTGTTTGTTCATAACTGCAAATATAACTCTTTTCCGCTGCACGAACCGCATCCTACCACTTTTTTCCATATCTTTGCCTTTCAAAACCGACCGACAACCATCGTTTTTATGTACGACAACAAATCCCACACCGTTCGCTTACCCCAATCTGCCTCCAGCTACAGCATACCACCCGACGTCGCCGACCAACTCTATGACAAAATCCTGGAAAAGCTGACGGTTAGGAAGATCTATCGTCAAGCCGACTTCACGGCTGCCCAATTAGTCCGCGAACTGCAAACCAACAATCGCTACCTGGCTATTGTGCTGCGCGAACGCTTCGGGAAGAACTTTTCCCAACTGATGAATGAATACCGTGTGCGTGAAGCTTGTTTCCTCCTGCGCGACCGTCGATATACCCACCTGACGATAGAACAAGTGGCTCATCAGGCGGGCTTTGGAACACGCCAGAGTTTTCATAAGGCTTTCCGGCAACAGATGGGATGCCTACCCAACGATTACAGAAACCATCAAAACCAATAAATACAATATGCGATTTGCTGATATCGAAATGCTGCGCTACGATGTGCGTGGCTTCAACAACCTTAGCCCACAACAGCGCAGATATATCTATCATCTTACTGAGGCCACGCTTTGGGGGCGGGACATTCTGTGGGACCAGAACTGCCACATCAACCTACCTCTGCGGCATCTGCTTGAACAACTATATCTATTATATAAAGGAGAACGTCAAAGCAAGGATTTCCTTGCGTTCCAAGAATACCTGCGCCGCATGTGGTTCAGTAATGGCATTCACCATCATTACGGAATGGAAAAGTTTGAGCCGGCTTTCTCTCGCGATTGGTTTATAGAAACCATAAATGAATGTAAACTAAACATTAGCGAAGAATTGCTTGAGGTGATATTCAATCCAGACATACTTGCCAAGCGTGTCAATCAGGCTGCCGGCGAGGATTTGCTGCTGACCTCCGCAATGAACTATTACGGCCCTGGTGTAACACAACACATGGCAGAAAGTTTCTACGAAACGCAAAAAGCCAAGGGGGATATAGAACGGCCCATCATGTATGGAATGAACAGCCGCCTGGAACTGGCAAGCGACGGACAACTGTCAGAGAACGTCTGGCGCAAGGGAGGGATGTACGGCCCCATCATTGAGCATATCATCGAACACCTCACTTATGCCCGCAACGAGGCTGAAAACGACCACCAGCGGCAAATCATCGATTTGCTTGTCTCCTTTTACCAGACGGGCGACCTCGGCACCTTTGACAAATACACCATCGCTTGGGTCGAAAACCAAGAAGGAGAGGTGGATTTCATCAATGGCTTTACCGAGGTTTACGGCGACCCCTTGGGACTGAAAGCATCATGGGAAGGGTATGTGAACATCACAGACCAGGAGGCCACACGCCGCACGCGTACGCTTAGCGACAACGCCCAATGGTTTGAAGACCATTCACCCGTTCAAAATGAATACAAAAAACCTGTGGTGAAAGGCGTAAGTGCGCGTGTCGTTGAGGCCGTTATGTTAGGGGGCGACCTCTACCCCAGTTCGGCCATAGGCATCAACCTCCCCAATAGCAACTGGGTGCGGCAGGAGCATGGATCGAAAAGTGTTACCATCGGAAACCTGACTCGTGCCTATGCCCACGCAGCCAAAGGCAGTGGCATGCGCCAGGAGTTCGTCATTGACAAAGAAACGCTCAACCTGCTGGAGAAATATGACGATGCGTTGGACGACCTGCACACCGACCTGCACGAATGTCTGGGACATGGTTCGGGGCAGCTGCGTCCTGGCACAGACCCTGATGCACTGAAAGCCTACGGCAGTACGATTGAAGAAGCCCGTGCAGACCTCTTCGCCCTTTATTATCTGGCTGACCCCAAACTAACGGAACTGGGGCTAACGCCCACTGCGGACGCTTACAAAGCGGCTTATTACAGCTACATGATGAATGGACTCATAACCCAATTAGTGCGCATCAAACCGGGCAGCCAAATAGAAGAGGCTCACATGCGAAACCGCGCGCTCATCGCCCGCTGGTGCATGGCGCATTGCAATAAAGCCATGCAACTCGTAAGGCGGGAGAACAAAACCTACCTGTCTATCTCTGATTACGACCTCCTCCGCCAAGCCGTAGCCACCCTGCTCAGGGAAATACAACGTATTAAGAGCGAGGGTGATTTACAGGCTGCCCAAGAACTTGTGGAACAGTACGCCATCCAAGTAGATGCCACGCTGCACTCCGAGGTACTGGAACGATACGAACGCCTCCGCCTCGCCCCCTACAAAGGTTTTATCAATCCCGTTCTAAAGCCCATACTAAACAGCGAAGGCCATCTGGTGGATGCCGACATTGCATACGATGAAGGTTACGATGAACAAATGCTGCGCTATAGCAGGGAATATTCCGTTTAACCATACAGATAAAGGCATCATGACGATAGACGAAACAATCAACGAGATACATAAGGAGTTACACGCCAACATGAATGGCATCGCAAGCAAGTACTTACGTGAAAACGGCGCCCAATATCGTCTGAATTGGGGCGTCGAATTGCCACGTCTGCAACAGATTGCCCAAGAGTTTGAGCCCAACCATTCCTTGGCCCAGCGACTTTGGAACGAGAATGTGCGCGAGAGCCGTATTCTGGCCACGATGCTGATGCCTGCGGAAAACTTCGACATCCAACTATGCTTGTTATGGGGAGAACAGGTGCAGAACGCAGAAATTGCCCAAATGGCCGTCATGCATCTCTTTGTCCGCCTGCCCTATGCAGCTGAAATTGCTTTCAGATGGATGGCAAGCGGAGAAGAAATGCATCAACTGATGGGGCTCCTTTTGGTCACTCGACTCATCATGCAAGGCACCCAATTCAACGGTCGCACGAAAGACGAAATCCGGGACCAGGCCGAGTGCGCACTCATTAGCCCTAACTTACACGTTCGCAAGGCAGCACAAAATACAATTAGCCGTTTGGAAGAGGACAATTAATTATTCTTAATCGCTTTGTTTTGAATTTCCTTTTGCGTACCTTTGCCACAAATTAAGTGTATAAAATACAAAAACACGAAGGGAAAACCATTTTGAAATTCAACAACTCTAAGACAATCACTTGCATGAAAAGAAAGATTACCCTTTCAATGGCCATGGCCGCGTTGGCTTTGGCCGTACACGCGCAGAACTGGACGGCACCTACCATAAAGGTGAGCACCGATGCCATCCCGGATTCCGCCTTCCTCTACCATGTAGGGCAGCAGAAGTTCCTTACCAAAGGAACAACTTGGGGCACACACGCCGCACTGACCGAAAAGGCCAACGAAGCCCTGATTTACAAGTTCCAGGAGCAAGAAACCACCCCTGGCGTTTATCGTCTTTACAGCCCTCAGGCCGCAAACACGGGTCTGATGGGACGTTCATCAGAAAAGGACTTGTTTACAGATTTCAACAACCAGGCTGCCTGGAGCACGGAATTTGTATTGAACAAGGTAGGCCAATACTATCAGATTCGCACTGCCCCCAGCAGTACTAACTTCGGTTCTGCCGCAGACGAGACCAACCAAACCAACCATAACACCTTCCTTATGGGCTGGAGTTCCACGAACGATGATGTTAACAACAGCGGTGCTTCTCTTGGCACCAACGTGGGCATTTTCATGCTGGACCCGCAGAATGCCGACAATGGCGAGATGCAGTTTGATTGGGGCTTCGTACTTATGACCGATTACAATCAGTACAGTGCTAAGTTGAACCTCTACAACAAATTGGTGGAGGCTGCAGAACTGGGTGCCAACACCACAGCCGCCAGTGCAGTGTATGAGGACGAGAACGCATCTATCACCGACATCAACCAAGCCATTGGCAACCTGAATCAGCAGATTACCGACATCAAGCAAGGCAACGCCAGCGAGGACAATCCCATCGACATGACGGACCAATACCTCGTTAACGCTGATTTCAGCCAGGGCAACCTGAACGGTTGGGTGGTTGAAGGCACAAGCCTCGTCTACAACAAAGACAACAAGCCCAACGGCGACCTCAATGACAATGGCCTCAACAACGGAGAGACCATGACCCACTCCGTAGCCGGATGGACCAGCGGAGCCAATGGCGGCCACCTGTCAGACGTCAAGCTTTCACAGGTAATTGAGAATCTGCCTGCGGGCAAATATGTATTCACCGGCTCTATCGTTGGTCAGCACGGAGTCGACATGCCCGTTGGCATTTACCTTTTCGCAAATGGAGTAACGGAAAGCCGCATCCAAGTGCAGCATGACGCCAACGTGTGGAACGACCTGGTGGCTACCCAGCCCAACGGCAAGAATCCCAACCAGGTGTTCATGCATCCTGAATTGGAAATCATCCATGCCGGCGGTCCCTTGACCCTTGGCTTTATGTTGGAGAACACGAACTGCAACTGGGTTTATGCCGGTAAGTTCCGCCTCATCTGTAAGGGACAGACCAACATGAATGCCTTTGCCTTGGCTCTGCAGCAGACCATTGACAGCTCAGTTGCCTATGAGGACGAGGATGCGTATATCTACAGCCAAACCCTACGAAACCAGCTTACCAGCCAATTGGATGCGGCTCGCACCACATTAGGAAACGGCGACAGCGACGAAGCAATGCAGCAGGCTACCAGCGAATTGCGCAGTCTTGTAAGCAAGATTCAAGCCGAGGTGGAGAGCTACAAGCAACTGAAAGCTCAGCTCCAAAAACTAAACCAAGATATCGCTCGTTACGAGGGTCTTGAAAGTTTGCATGAAACGCTCAGCAATTGGAAGGACACTTACGAGTATGCCTACGAGGACCGCACCATCTCAGCAGCCGACATCAGCACCTGGATTGCCGGTTATGAGACCTCAATCAAGGAGGCGATAACGGCGGCTATCCCCAACGCAACGGAGGCAAAACCCGTTGAGGTTACAGTTTTGGCAAAGAACATGGATTTCGCTCAGAACAGTGCTACCGAAGGTTGGACCGTAAACGCAGGCAACATCAGCGGCCATGGCAACTATACGGTGAACTTCCATACCGCCGAGATGTGGAACAACACCTTCAGCGCACTTCAAAGTCTGGAGAACATGCCTGCCGGTAAGTATATCCTGAAGGCTAAGGCATTCTATCGCACCAGCGGAAATGCCGAGGGATATAATGCCTACATCCAGAACCCCAACGACAAGAGCAGCATCCTTACCTATCTGGTAATCGGTGATGCCAAGGCTCCTGTTGTCAATCATGCAGCCGGTGCACGCACTGCTACCGAGGCTCCCTACGCAGGCTACGCACAGACTGCTGAAGGTAGTGGCATCTGGCTTCCCAACAGCATGGAGAGCGCAGAATGGGCTTTCAACCAAGACGACACCTACGCTTGTGAGGTACATGGCTATCTGACCCAGGACGGCACGCTTACCTTCGGTATCCGCAATGACGAACTGCAGGCCGGTAACGCATGGAGCATTTGGAGCCAGTTCCGTCTTTTCTACTGCGGCACCAGTGTCGATGCTCTTTACGAACAATTGCAGAACCTTATCAACACAGCCAGCGCGAAGAGCGAGGAGATTGGCACCCTGAACGAGGCAGCCGACGCCAAACTGACCGCTGCCACTACCGCTGCTGAGAACGTAACCGTCGAGGCAGGCGAGGAGGCTATCACTGCCGCCATGAATGAATTGAACGCTGCCATTGCTTATGCCGAGAAGGGACAAGAACTTCAGAAACAGGTAATTGCCCTGGAGAGTGCTTATCAGGAGAAACTGAACTTGGGCATCGAGAGCAATGACACCCGCTTCGAGGAACTCTTAGGAGAAGTCAGTGAGGCTGTCAGCAACGAAACTTTCGTCAGCAATGAGAAAATGCAGTCATGGATTAACGAACTGCCCAAGGCATGGACGGCGCATGTACAGTTCAACCATCTGAACGCGACCGTCGAGGCTCCGGAGAATATCACCGACGTACTCGTGAACCCCAGTTTCGACCAGGGAACGAACGACAACAACGGCGCCACCGGTTGGACCCGCGAATTCAAGACCGATGGCGGCCACGTAGGCATTGCCAGCGCAGATGCACAGACAAAGAGCAACTACACCTACGAATTCTGGAAGGTTAAGGAATTCAAACTGTACCAGAGCGTGGTAGGTTTGGCCGAAGGATACTACCGCATCAGCGCCAACGCTCTCTATCGTGAGGGCAGCCATAGCAATGAAACCGTTGCCCGCTACCTCACGAATCGCGACGAGGTGAACGACGTAAGCCTCTTTGCTAACAACAAGAGCGTGAAGATTGCCAACCTCTACGACGAAATGTACGAAGGCTCAACGGGTGCCGAGGGTGAGCGCACCGCTACCGTAAACGGCGTTACCTATGGTGTCATTGGTACGCAAGCCACCTTGGGTGCCGTCTTTGCACAAGGCAAGTATATGAACACCCTTGACATTTTCATCAAGCAGGGCGAAACGCTGACTCTGGGTCTCGTGCTCGACGGCAAGTATGTCGACAGTAACTGGTGCCTCTTTGACAACTTCAAGCTCGAGTACATGGGCAATGGTGCGGCTCCCACAGCAGTGGAAGGTATCACTGCCAAGAGCAATGCCCCCAAGGCCATCTACGATCTCCAGGGCCGTCGTGTACAGAAAGCACAGAAGGGCATTTACATCATCAACGGTAAGAAGACCATCGTGAAGTAATCACACAAATATCTTTTTAACATCCGCCAAGGCTTCCCATAAGGTTGTCTTGGCGGATTTTTTTGTTTTGCAAAAAGTTTTTTAGTGTATTAAATACGTTGTAATCAAAAATAAACTATATTTGCGTTTAGAATACACGAATTTCACCTAAAACCTAACACCTTTAACCTTAATCACTATGAGGAAAGTTTATCTCTCATTGGCAATGGCCGCCATGGCCATGGGTTCCCGGGCACAGTCCTGGACTGCTCCCACCTTGCATTCAAGCAGCGAGGACATTCCCGCTTCGGCCTTTCTCTATCACACAGGCCAAAAGATGTTCTTCACCAAAGGCACCACATGGGGCTCCCATGCCGCACTTACCACCAAGGCCGGCGAAGCTCTGCTCTATGAACTACAAGCCCAACAAGACGCAGGCATCTACCGTCTTCATTCCTCAGCTGCGGCGGCCACCGGCCTATTAGGTCGCAACTCCGAGTCTGACCTCTACACCGACTACAACAACCAAGCCGGATGGGGCAGCTACTTCAAAATCGAGAAAAACGCAGAGACGGGTCTCTATCGACTTACCTCCGCTCCCAATGACAATTGGGGCAGCGTGGCCGATGAAGCCAACGGCACCAGCTACGGCTCCTACCTGATGGGATGGAATCCCAACAACGTCGATGTCGACCAGAGCGGCAACTCTTTGAACACAAACGTAGGCATATTCATGCTTCCTCCAGAGACGCAGGGTTTGCAAGCCGACTGGCAGTTTATCACACCAGAGGATTACAATCTCTATACTGCCCTCGTAGCGCTATACAACAAACTGAACGAAGCCGTTGAGATTGGATATAGCGAGAGCGAACTATCCGACTACGCCGGTCTGCTTTCCAGTACCGACCTTGAGGCCATCAACGCCGCCACGGCAGCCGTAAACAACATGGTCCTCAACTACGCCTACAACCACGCCACGCCCGACAACCCTTTTGATGTTACCAGCACGATTGCCAACCCCACCTTCAACGGTGCGCGCGGCACAGAACCCGAGGGATGGATTGACGAGTTTCAAAACATGAAAATCCAGAACAACAAAGCCTATCCCTTATGGGACGATGCGGCAGGTGCAGAAAGCACCCTCGAAGGCCTGAATAACTTCAGCCAGAACTGGACTGCCAGCAACACCGCTCCCATTGACCCCAGCAATATCTACCAGATTGTCAAGGATCTGCCCCAAGGCACTTATCGGCTGACAGCAAACTGCATTGCTACCAGTGCCAGTGCCAACCTTGTCGTCAGCGGCGCCGAGCTATACGCCATAAGCGGTACCATACGATCGGCTGTGCCCATTAACAAGAATCCCTATGGAGGAAGCGGCTCCGCCAGCCCTCACAAATACGAGGTGGAACTGACGCACTTCGGTGGCGACCTGACCATTGGCTATGGCTTCACCCCCGGCTATGTAAAATGGTTTGCCATTGACAACGTCAACCTCTACTATTGCGGCCCTGTCGCCAACCCTGGTCTTGTCGCCTTGAACAGCAACATTGCCGGCGTACAGGTTTATCTTGACGATGAAGACCTCTATGTCTTCAGTGCAACCACACGCACCCAAGTTGAACAAGCGTTGCGAGCCGCTGCAGAAGTTGCGCAGACAGGCGATAGCGATGCCTGCTCCGCCGAGGCAGACAAACTGGCGGCACTCATCAAGGTAATCAAGGAAGAAGTCAACAGCTACAAAATATTAGACGCCTTGGTAAAGAAAGCAGCGAAGGACAAGGAAACATTTGCCAATATACAAAATCTCGGAAGCCAATTAGGCGATATGTACGACCAGTACCTGGGGGCCTATGAGGAACGTACTGCCAGCATTGCAGAGATTACCCAATGGAACGATGCGTACATACCCTTCCTGCTGAACGGGGTACGCACTGCCATGGCCAATGCCAGCGAGGAAAGTCCGGTAGAGATAACCGTACTGGCCAAGAACATGAATTTCGCCCAAAACAGCACCACAGAGGGATGGACCGTTACGACAGGCAACATCAGCAACGGCGGCACCTACAAGGTGAACAATCAGACCGCCGAGGTGTGGCAGAATACGTTCAACGCGATACAGGTACTGGAGAATATGCCCGCCGGCAAGTATGTCCTGAGTGGCAAAGCATTCTTCCGCAGCGCCAATGCCGATGAGAACTATACAAACTACCAGAATGGCGTGGACAATGTTACCACCTATATGTTCCTTCAGGACAAGGCCGCCAAGGTGGCGGATTGGGCAAAAGGCGCCAGACAGAGCACTTCGGCTCCCGCAGAAGGATATATTGAGACGGCCGCAGGCAGTGGCATCTGGCTCTGCAACACCCAGGCGAGCGCTGCACTTGCGTTCCAGAACGATGACTACAAGAGTCAGGTCAGCGGTTATCTTAATCAGGACGGTACGCTCAGTTTCGGTCTGCGCAATAATGAAATCACCGCTCCTGCCAACCAATGGAGTGTATGGACAGACCTGCATCTCGTCTATTATGGAAAAAGCAACGCAGCCCTTTTCGGCAACTTGACAGAAATCATCGCTGCTGCCAGCGAACTGGCCAACAGCATTGGCTCGGAGAACGAAGCAGCATCTTCCAAACTCAACGAGGCCGTCCAAGCTGCGGAAAACCTCAGCATCCAGAACTCCGAAGAGCAGATTCTTGCTGCCATTAACGCCTTGAATACTGCCATCGCCTACGCCAACGAAGGTAAGCGGCTGGAGCAACAGGTAATTGCTGCCCTCAGCACTTATCAAGAGAAACTAAGCCTGAACATTGAGAGCGACGACACTCATTTCGAGGAGGTTCTGGCAGAAATAGACGCAGCCGTAGGTGCCGAGGAATTTGAAAGCAACGAGAAAATGCAAGCATGGCTTGACGAACTACCCAAGGCATGGACCGCTTATGTGCAGTTCAACCATTTGAATGCTACCGCCGATGCTCCCGAGGACATTACCGCCGCACTTCTGAATCCCAGTTTCGACCAGGGAACGAATGACACCAACGGCGCCACAGGCTGGGCCTTCGTTTGGGAAAATAACGGCACCAGCGGACACATCGGATGGAACAATACCACCCAGCAGCAAGGAAGTGGCAACGCCTACGAATTCTGGAACATCAACACGTTGGACATGAGCCAGCAAGTGGCAGGTCTCGCTGAAGGCTATTATCGTCTGAGTGCCAACGCTCTCTATCGTGCGGGTAACAACGATGCTGCCGTTATCCAGGCTTTTGTCGAGAATCCCGACAATGCAACGCGCCTCAGTCTCTACGCCAACAACCTTAGCGTAAAGGTTACCAACTGCTATGCCGGTGCAGCCTCCGAAGGCGAGCAGACCGAGACCGAAGTGGTCGTTTCCATCAATGGCGAAAACAAGTATGTTCCCAACTCCATGATAGCCGCAGGCAACGCTTTCAAGGCCGGTCGCTACCTAAGTTCTATTAACATTTTCGTAGAGAAAGGCCAAACCCTGACCATTGGCTTGCGCACAGAAGGCGAACCTGTCGCCAACTGCTGGGCTGTCTTTGATAACTTCAAGCTTGAGTACCTTGGCAATGGTTCGGCTCCCAACGCTGTGGAAAGCATCACCGACAGGCCCACCGCCCCCAAGGCCATCTATGACCTTCAGGGTCGTCGCGTTCGGCAAACGCAAAAAGGCCTCTACATCATTGACGGCAAGAAAACGATTGTAAAGTAACCGAGTATAACAAAAATTACCCCCGAAGAGTTATCCAAGAACTTTCGGGGGTGATTTCTGTTCGATACAACCTCTTTTCCAGTCTAATACTGATAATCCGTTTCCCTCCACGACACAGTAGCATGTAGGGAAGAGAAATCAAAGCCAGGAAGCCAATAGCCCACAGATACGCTGCGCAAACCAAGACGATTGAAATAGGTGCCCCATTGACCACGCACCACCAAGGCCTGACGATGCTTTTCGGGATGAGCGTTTAAGGAGAATTGCTGCTGAAGTGCTTTTGTGGTCAGTTCTATAGGGATGCATGTCTCCGCATCGTTACACAGCGAATCGGACGATAGCAAGACATTTCGTGCAACGTCCGTAAAAGCGTCGAAGCTGGCGTATTTCATCGACTGGCGTGTAGTTCCCACCGCATAACCCATAACCCAACACGCGGACTTTGACTCAGGTAGGACTCCACTCATTACCTCGTCAACGGTGAGCGGCCGCAACTGTGTGCCACGGCCGCTGGCAATGGGGCGTATCGTCCCTACATCATTTCCGTGCTCGTCCGCTTTAGGATCATCAAAAGTATATTTAGTACAGGCGGACAAGCTCAAGGCCACGACATAGGGGAAGAAAACACGTAATGCTCCCCTATTCCTCATCCTCTGTGAAGATAACCAAGATTCGCGTGCAGAAAGCACGCACGGTGGAACTATAATACATCACGTCAACGCACATACCGACATAGACAAGCAGCAGAAAAACGGCCCAAATGATTAAAAATGTTTGCATAGCGGTCATCGTATTTATATGATTGGACAAAAATAGTGAAAAAAACGCACGGGATACAATAAAACCGCAGATTATTTTCGCATGATGTCCTGCTCGACGTCCTCTACAATGCCACGTGTCTTTGTACCGGAAATGCGGAAGTCCTTTACGCGCTCCAACAGGAAGCAATGGCGGTTCCAATGGAAGGGGGTGAAATCGCTGTTGAAATGCACCGAGTTATCCTTGAAACTAAGCCCGTCCACCGATTTTGCGTAAAGGAGGGGACGGTCGAAGGTCTCAAAGCGGTTGTTCTGGATGCGTATGTTCTGATGGAAATACTTTTTCTGCCCTGCAAGGTCCGGAATCTCGGGATAGATGGATATGATTGCATTTGTGAACTGAAACTCGTTTGTCAGGGCATTGATGAATGTGTTCTTCTCAATCAGTACGTCCAGACAAGCCCCCGTCTCGTACCAGCCGTTGCAATCGCCACAAAGCAAGATGGCACATCCGCTTGTGTGGTCAAACAGATTCCTGCGCACCACCACCTTGCGTGGCGTGCTGAAGAGAGAACCGCGGGCACGGTTGTTGCGCACGACATTGCGCTCGAAAACCACCCGAGGGGTCCATGTCAGGTTCTCGACCCCAACATCCGCCTTCGCGGGATCTATCTCCGATGCAAGTTCCTCCCTGAACGTAATGCGGAATTGCTTTACACCCTCGTTGATTGGCGCATCCACCGGCGTAATGCTATGGATGACATGCTTCTGTCCAAGCAGCTCCATGGTACGGGAAACGACGAACTGTACCGTATCGCCCACCTCGCCCCAGCGGAATCCATAGGATTGCCCGTGCATATATTGGCCCACGATGGTGCGCGCATCCGTGCGTTCCACCAACTTGAGGTAAGTACCATGCACATTGATGGCATCGTCCATCATACCCTCAAATAGCCCGTTACGCTCAACGATTGTCCCTTTGCAGCCGGAGAAGTGTGTGGCATCCGCCTGCGTGGTGAAATAACGTTTGTCCTTCTTTCCCCGCAAGCACACGCTGAAGCCATCGGCCTCAATGTCCTCGCACATCTGGGCCAGCAAGCCCATACCCTCGGCGTAGTGTACCTTGACATTACGAAGCGTGGTGCGCACGTTGTCGGCCAGGAAAACACCCGGCGCAGGACGATTCCATGTCCGCAGGGCCAGAAGGTCGCCCTCTTGCAGGCGTGCGTCGTTCCATCCCTTTGCCCATAGCAGCGAGTCGGCGGTAAGCGCGAGCTGGCGCGTGGGAATGTGCATATCCGAGGTCTGAGGCACCAGACGTCGCGTTTCTTCATCAAAGGCAATGGCATAGTCGGCATGGTACTTCCACCCCTCGCCATGCGTCCATAGCACGCCATCCTCCAGCGTCCAGTTGTAACCCTCCTGCACGCGCATCTTCGTGCCTTCGGGGTTCTTCTCCATAATTTCCAACTGCGTGATGTGCGGCGTCGCAAAATCAATACTGAAGTTCTTCAGCGTACAATCCTTACTGCCCACCAACGCCACGGGCAACATCTGGCCATGAAAGAGAAGCTCGGCACCCCTGCCGTCCAGTGTTACGCCCTCCAAGCCTTCCAATGCGATTCCCACACGCTTGGGGTTTGTCTGGTCATGGTTTGATATGTAATACCGCCGCATTGGCGCATCCTCCGGATAGAAATAGTAGGTTCCACGTTCCAGACGAATGGTAACGTGCTCTCCACGTTGGCTCAGCGTGCGGACGGAATCGCACAACTGCCCCATCAGCGGGGCTGCATTGATGTCGTTACGATTGGGATACATTCCAAAATCCTTGCCCTTGAGTATGGTCTGTGCGCATAGGGAACTGATGCCCACAAGGCAAAGGGTCATTGAGAACAGATGTTTTTTTGGTATCATAAAATAAAGGTATTATCCCCAAAGGTACGATTTTTTCACGAAAAAACCATTCCATTGCGGACAAATCTCCTACTTGACGGAGGGATGCAGGCAAAAAGAAGACTGTGTATCAAGGTTCATAGAACCTTTGACACACAGCCTTCTGTTGATATAATCCAGCCTTAGAACTCTGCGTTTCTGGGCGTACGGGGGAAGGGAATCACGTCACGGATATTCTGCATACCCGTAACGAAAAGAATCAGTCGTTCAAATCCGAGACCGAAACCGCCATGAGGACAAGAGCCGAAGCGACGGGTATCCAGATACCACCACATATCCTTGATAGGGATGTTGCGCTCCTGAATCTCGCCAAGCAGTTTGTCGTAGCTCTCCTCACGTACCGAACCACCGATAATCTCGCCGATCTGAGGGAAGAGAACGTCAGTACCCTGAACGGTCTGAGCCATCTCCTTTCCGTCAAAGACGGGGTTCTCCTCATCAATCTTCATATAGAAAGCCTTGATGGCCTTGGGATAGTGCGTCATGATGACAGGCTTTTGGAAATGCTCCTCCACAAGGTAGCGCTCGTGCTCGCTGGCCAGGTCATCACCCCAGTTGCAGGGGAACTCAAACTGCTTTTTGCCACTCTTCAGGGCATCTTGCAGGATTTGGATACCTTCGGTGTAGCTAAGACGGACGAAGTCCTGCTTGAGAACACCCTCCAAACGCTCTATCAGGCCCTTGTCCACCATCTTGTTGAGGAACTCAAGGTCGTCCTTGCAGTTATCCAACGCCCAACGGACGCAGAACTTGATAAAATCCTCCTCCAGATCCATCAGGTCGTCGAGGTCAATGAAAGCCACCTCGGGCTCAATCATCCAGAACTCGGCCAGATGGCGGGGCGTATTGCTGTTCTCTGCACGGAAGGTAGGGCCAAAGGTGTAGATGGCACCCAGTGCCGTTGCACCCAGCTCGCCTTCCAACTGACCGCTTACCGTAAGGCTGGTCATCTTGCCGAAGAAATCATCGTCATAGATGATGTGACCCTCTTCGTTCTTCTTCAGATCGTAGAGGTTCTTCGTCGTTACCTGGAACATCTGTCCGGCACCCTCCGCATCACTGGCAGTGATAAGAGGAGTATGGAAATAGAAATAGCCATGCTGGTGGAAATAGGTATGGATAGCCATCGCCATATTGTGGCGGATACGCATCACGGCACCAAAGGTGTTGGTGCGCAGACGCATATGAGCGTGCTGGCGCATGTATTCAAAAGTCTGCCCCTTTTTCTGCATGGGATAGTCGCTGCCACAGGGACCAAACACCTGGATGCTCTTGGCCTGCACCTCGCTGGCCTGTCCCGCTGCGGGACTCTCCACCAGCGTGCCATCGATTCTCAGACAAGCGCCCGTGGTGATTTGCTTCAGCAGTTCAGCGTCGAAGTTGGCTTCATCGCCAACCACCTGCACATTCTTAATCGTGCTGCCATCGTTCAGGGCGATGAAGAAAATACCCTTGCTACCGCGCTTAGAACGCACCCAGCCCATGACGGTGATGTCCGTGCCATAGTCGGTACGCTGCAAAGCGTCAATTACTTTTGTACGTTTCATCTTTATAATATCTCCGTTTTTTCCGTTTACTCGAATGCGCCCATCTGTAACATGGCTACCTCCTTTTCCGTGAGGAAACGCCAATCGCCACGGCGCAGGTTCTTCTTCGTGAGACCCGCAAAATAAACGCGGTCCAACTTTACAACCTTATATCCCAGATGCTCGAAGATGCGGCGGACGATGCGGTTACGGCCTGAGTGAATCTCAATGCCCACCTGCTTCTTGTCCGTCTCGCTGGCATATTCAATCGCATCGGCATGAATCTCACCATCCTCCAGCTGGATGCCCTCGGCAATCTGACGCAGGTCTGAAGCAGCAACATTCTTGTCAGTAAAGACATGATAGATCTTCTTCTTCAGGTACTGGGGATGGGTCAGCTTACTTGCCAGCTCGCCATCGTTGGTGAAGAGCAGCACACCCGTGGTGTTGCGGTCCAGACGACCAACGGGATAGATACGCTCGGGGCAAGCATCCTTGACAAGCTGCATGACCGTCTTGCGATTCTGGGGATCGTCGCTGGTCGTTACGAAGTCCTTGGGCTTGTTCAACAGGACATACACCTTCTTCTCCATTCTTACGGGTTCGTCGTGGAAACGCACCTCGTCAGAGCGTAGCACCTTGGTGCCCAATTCGGTTACCACCTGTCCGTTTACGGTAACCACACCTGCCTGAATGAACTCATCGGCCTCGCGACGGCTGCAAACGCCTGCATTGGCCAGGAATTTATTCAAACGTACGGGAGCATTGGGGTCAAAGTTCAACTCCTTGTACTCGATGCGCTTCTTCAGGCTGTACTTGGCATTGGGGTCATAATCTGCCGTACGGGGGCGGAAAGGACGGCGCTGCTGACCATAAGCCCCGTTGCCACGGCCTTGATAACCGCCCTCACGCTGCTGGTAACCGCCCTCGCGACGGGGCTGATAACCGCCCTCACGCTGCTGGTAACCGCCTTCGCGACGGGACTGATAACCGCCCTCACGCTGCTGGTAGCCGCCTTCACGACGGGGCTGATAACCGCCCTCACGCTGCTGGTAGCCGCCTTCACGACGACCATAAGCACCCGACTGGCTGCCTGTGCCATTGCTGCTGTAAACGGGGCGCGCACCGCCAGGGCGACGCACATGAGTGGGTTTGTACTCTCTTCTCTGAGAACTGTAACCATCCCGGCCACCGTTCTCCTTCTCGTCAGAGAACTGCTTTCTCCAACTTTCGTCTTCGTTGATCATTTTTCTGTTTAGCTAAACTTAATTTAAAAAGTGGGTTAAATACCCGTATAATTATGAGGGGTAATTTGGCGGAGCTCTTGTTTCACACTTTCGCTCACATCCAATGTTTCTATGAATTCCCGGATGGTTTCCTCGCTGATGCCCTTGCCTGTGCGCGTGAGAGCCTTCAAAGCCTCGTAGGCTCCGGGATAAGCCTCGCGGCGCAGAATGGTCTGTATTGCCTCGGCACACACGGACCAACATCCGTCCAAATCGCGGTCCAAGGCCTCCCGGTTCAGGATAAGCTTGCGCAATCCCTTCAGCGTACTCTGGATGCTGATGAGCATGTGGCCCATGGGCACACCCACGTTACGCAACACCGTGCTATCCGTAAGGTCGCGCTGCAGACGGCTGATGGGGAGCTTCTGGCTCAGATGCGAGAGAATCGCATTGGCGATACCCAAGTTGCCTTCTGAGTTTTCAAAGTCGATGGGGTTCACCTTATGGGGCATGGCACTGCTGCCTACCTCGCCGGCCTTGATTTTCTGACGGAAATATTCCATCGAGACATACTGCCAGAAATCACGGTCGAGGTCGATCAGAATGGTATTGATGCGTTTCATGGCATCGAAGATGGCGCCCAGGCTGTCATAATTGCTGATCTGTGTCGTGAACTGCTCGCGCTCCAACCCCAGGTATTGGCTTACAAACCTATTGCCGAAGGCCTTCCAATCATATTGGGGATAGGCGATATGATGGGCGTTGTAATTGCCCGTAGCACCACCGAACTTCGCGGTAACGGGACAAGCTCTCAGGACTTCCAACTGGCGTTCCAGACGATAGACGAAGACCATTACCTCCTTGCCCAAGCGCGTCGGGCTGGCAGGCTGACCGTGGGTCTTTGCCAACATGGGAACGTTCTCCCACTCCCCGGCATAGGTACGCAGTTGTGCGATAAGCTCCTCCAGCAAAGGATAGTAAACCTCCAGCAAGGCCTCCTTGATGCTCAAGGGAACACTGGTGTTGTTGATGTCCTGACTGGTAAGACCGAAATGTACAAATTCCTTGAACGGCCCCATCCCCTCAATCTTGTCAAACTGCTCCTTGATGTAATACTCCACCGCTTTTACGTCGTGGTTCGTAACGTCCTCGATGGACTTGACGTGCTGAGCGTCCTCAACGGTAAAATTGCGATAGATGTCGCGCAGCGTGTCCATAGCGACAGGCATACCCTCCAACTGAGGAAGGGGTATTTGACAAAGAGCGATGAAATACTCGATCTCCACACGGATACGATAGCGTATCAAGGCATACTCTGAGAAATAAAGACTCAAAGAGGAGGTTTTTGCGCTGTAACGCCCGTCGATGGGAGATACAGCTGTCAGGATGTTGTGGCTCATAGCGTATTTAGAAAGAGGTTTGGATATCCTGCACAAAGTTAAGCAAAACACATGGAATAGAAAAGGGAAAAGGCCAAAAACAAAAAAAAGTCGCATCCGTGGATGACGACAATTTTACCTAAAACCAATCACCTAAAAACTATTGTTGTGGGCGTTGACGGATTCGAACCGCCGACCCTCTGCTTGTAAGGCAGATGCTCTGAACCAGCTGAGCTAAACGCCCAAGAGAACTCTTTGTTGTTCCTTGTTTGCGAGTGCAAAGTTAGGGCATTTCTTTCATTCCACCAAATAATTCAGCAAAAAAAATGAAATAAATTTGATTTTTCGCTGAATGAAACCCGAACAGGCCCGAACACATTTCCCACACACATAAAATGCGGGCCCATTATCCCTGAAAAAAATACATAGTTAGTTTTTGAAAAACAAATAATAGTTTTCGTCAAAACATGTATATGATTTTACAAAAGCAAATATATGCTTTTTCACCAAGAAATGAAGGAGACAAAAAAAGGCCCGACCAGAAGGTCGGACCCATATAAATTGTTTGTGTGTAATCAAAGATTACTTCAAGCCTACAACGGCGCGGCGGTTGTAAGAAACAGGAGTCAAATCGGCAACGCCACCCTGACCTACTACCTCAATCTTGCTGCTGTCTACGCCCATCTTAACCAGCTCGTCGGCAACAGTCTGTGCACGACGCTCAGAGAGCTTCTGGTTGTAAGCTGCGCTACCAGTCTTGCTGTCAGCATAACCGGTAACAACGATGGTCTTGTTGTTAGCCTTAGCGTACTCTGCCAACTGCTTAACGTTAACGAGATCCTTCTTAGAGGCGATATCGCTCTTGTTGATGTTGAAGAATACGGAAGCGGTAGTGCTTGCGAACTCAGTAACAGTCTTGGTCTGACCGCCCTTAGGAGCGTTAGCCAACTTGTTCTTCAGGTCAGCGTTCTCAGCCTCAAGGCCAGAGATAGTGCCATTGAGGGCAGCCAGCTGGTTCTTGTGGTTAGCCAGGATAGCGTCCATGTCAGGAGCATTGTCCCAACCCACCTTACCAAGGTTAACACCAACACCTGCGCTGAAACCCACGTTCAGGTCGCGACGACCCAGACGGTTGCTCTTGGATACGGTACCAACGCCATCCATATCACGCTCGCCCATACGGCCATAGATATCCAGATTGATGTGGAAACGCTTGGTGATGTTCCAAGTGTTCATTACACCGAGGTCGAGGATAGAAGACAAGCTGTTCGTGGTGGTGTTGTGCTGGATACCGGCACCGCCATAGAGGCTAACCTCCCAGCAACGGGGCTTGTAACCGCCAAACAGGTTGGTCAGGTTGATCATGGGCTGCATGCTCAAGCTGTACTGATTGTAGGTGGGGTTCAGAGGGCCGGTTACGCTATTCACCTGAGTAGCCCAGTTTGCCTGGCCCTTCAAGCGCATACCGAATACGGGAGTAGCCCACTTACCGACACTGAGCTCAGCACCCCAGTTGCGACGACCGGTCCAGAAAGGATTCTTCTTCAGACCAAGACCGTGCTCCTGACTTGAGTAGCTGCTCAAATGCGTTACACCTGCGTCGATAAACCAGTTATCCCAAAAACCATTGGTAACAACCTTGTGTTTCAGCGTAGGATACTGCTCAGTCTGTGCCATAGCCGCAGAAGCGAATCCGCAGAAGGCCAGTAACATCATCATCTTTTTCATAGCTGTTGTTTTAATAAAGAATTATGTATAATATTTGCTATTTTGTTTCTCTCGTTTTCCGCTGTGGTTAAATTCCTCATTAGAAATCTCGTACAAAATTAAGCAATAAACACAATTACACCAAACATTCAAGGGAAAAAATCAGGTTTTTTTGCATTTCTGCCTTATTTTCATACAAAAACGCCAATTTAGAACAGTTTTGAAAGTCGCTCGTGAGGAATAAGGGAAATGATTGTTTGTCCGTCGGGCGTGAGATTAGGGTTGGAAGTTGCGTAGAGGTCCGATACCAGCTGCTCCATCTCCGCCTGGGTCAGCACCTGGCCAACCGGTATGGCTGCACTGCGTGCGATGGTCAACGAGACGCGGTGGCGCAACTCATTGTCCAATCGTTCTACACCCTCACCCAAGGTGCCTGCCATACTTTCAAAGAGTTGCTGAAGGTCTTGCCCGTGCAACTCGGCGGGAACGGCAAGCACAGAGAATGAGCCTGCGCCCAAGAAGGAAACCTCCAGGCCCAGTGCGTGCAAGTCGTCCTGAGCTTCCTCTATCATGGCTGCATCGCGCCCCGAAAGAGAAATCACCTCGGGGAAGAGCAAGCGCTGGGACGAACCATGCTGCCCCTCCATTTCCTGCATATACCTATTATATAATACGCGCACGTGCGCGCGACGCTGGTCGATAAGGGTTAGGCCGCGGCTGGTTTCCGTCAGGATGTATTGTCCCCGATATTGCAGATGCCGGTAGCTTCGCTGCTCCTCGACGGGCGTTTCTTCCCCGAACAGCACGGGCGCACTGCCCTGCTCCACAGCAACCGTGGCCGATGGAAGCACAGCATCCTGAGAGGCGGGTGTTTGAGCATACAGTTCCTCCCACCCCTTAAGAGCGGAACGGCTGCGGGGCGCACTGCCACCTTTGAACGGATTGTAACTGACGTCAACACGCGGACGGGGCACCTCCTTGTCCGCCGATTGACGAGAGTCAAAGACGGGAACCTCGGACATATCCGAATCACTGTCGAACTCGATAATGGGAACGGCATTGAACTTTCCCAAGGATTCGCGTACGGCAGCCATCAGAATCTGCCAGATAGCCTGTTCGTTCTCGAACTTGATCTCCGTCTTCGTGGGGTGGATATTGACATCTATCGAAGCGGGATCTACCGTGAAATAAAGGAAAAATGGTATCTGCTCCGAGGCCGGAATCAGATTATCAAAGGCTGCCATCACTGCCTTTTGGAAGTAGGGATGGCGCATATACCTGCCGTTCACAAAGAAATACTGCGGCACGCCACGCTTGCGCGCGGAGTCGGGACGTCCCACGAAACCATAGATCTGGCAGAGGGTGGTCTCGACGTTCACCTCCAACATGCCGTCGCACATCTTCTTGCCAAACACACTGGCCACACGCTGGCGCAGGGTCCCCGAAGGATACGTGTTCTGCAGGTTGCCGTTGCTATGGAACGAGAACTGGATATCAGGGTTCACAAGAACGATCCGCTCCCACTCCTGAACTATATTACTCAGCTCCGTTTGGTTGCTCTTCAAGAACTTGCGTCGTGCCGGGACATTGAAGAAGAGATTCTGCACCAAAAAGCTGCTGCCGACTGCACTTGCGTCAATCTCCTGCGAAATCAGTTTTCCACCCTCAATATTCAGGACTGTGCCTAAGGTCTGGTCCTCCGCACGGGTACGCAAGGTAACCTGCGAAACAGCAGCGATACTGGGCAAAGCTTCTCCACGGAAGCCCATCGTCGTCAGGGCGAAAAGGTCGCTGGCCTGACGGATCTTACTCGTAGCATGGCGTTCGAAGGCCAACCGCGCGTCAGTCTCGCTCATGCCTTTTCCGTCATCCACTACCTGAATACTCGTTTTACCTGCGTCCACCACCAACAGGTCAATATGCCTGGCACCTGCGTCCACGGCATTCTCAACGAGTTCCTTAACCACCGACGAAGGTCGTTGGATTACCTCGCCGGCAGCAATCTGATTGGCAACAGAATCGGGTAAAAGTTGAATGAGATCCATTTTTTTGTTTCAAGTCATAAAACTCAGAACCTACCCATCAGCAGATAGCGCCAAAGGAGTAATAGAACTACGACAATGAGAATGGCAATAGGAGCCGTCAGGCGGCTGCTGCGTCCACTGGCACGTGGTGTGAAACCGCTGAAACGACCTTTGTAGCTTTCCTTTCCGGGCTCTTCCTGTGGCAACTTCCCTTCGCGACGCAGTTCTTCCTTTACCAGTTTGTCCAATTTATCCTTACGTTCGCTGGTGTAGATATTCACTCGACGAAATTTGCGCGGTTCGCGCGTACTGAACATACCCATAGTCAATTTTCTTTTAGTTTGTCCTTCACACCTTGCAATGTCTGTCGGGGGGCGGCATGGCGCACGGTTTCCTTCAGTTCCGTCCCCGCTTTCTTGCCTCTGTAATTGAAGATATCCTGCGGGTCTTTGGGCCGAATATAATCGAACCAGGCGAAGTTATTCAGGAAACGCCTGTCGGCTGGTGCCTGAGAGAGGGGATACATCGTGCCCGTTGCCGCCGGCATCCAGATACGGCTCACCTTGCGTTCCTTCAACCACATGCGCATCAGGCTGCTTTCAACGTAATTCATGCCGATCATCAAGCTGTCGTCGTCATAAGGATAATAAACAACATAGACATTACGGTTGGCTTCGGTCATATTGATGTCGCCATCCCGGAAATAGGCATACATCTCATTACTTGAGACCTGGTTATAATGCACACTGTCCAAACGCTCCACACTGAGTGCTTGGTTGACGACATGCGCGCTATCCACAGTACTGTCGTTGTGCCATACCATGATTTTCTCGCCCAACAACTGTTGGTTGCCCTGCCAGACGATGGGGTCTTTGTACATGACGGCCAAACTATCACGGCCATTATAGACAAGACTGTCGCACACGGCCTGAATGTCCTTGCGAAAAGCCCTGACACGAGGATAGGCAAAGAGCATACGGTACATGCTGTCCGTGTTCGCATAGATGGTGTGCAGAAAGAAACTGTCGGCGTGGGCATATAGGGTATCACCCTGGCTATAGTCCATGACCATCGCACTGTCGGCGGCCTCGGCATAGCCCAGGGAGTCGTTATACATGATGTAATTGCCCGAGAACTTGTTGCGGTTCAGGGTATCGGTGTAAATCGCATTGCCATAGGCGCGGCAGATTTTCTCCTTACCGTCCCACGTAACACTGTCGCCCACAACGTGTTTATAGCCATTTTGCAGGATGCTGCGGTCTAAGACATAGGAATGGTCCGTGCGCGTATTATAAACGCCATGCTCTGTGTAGATATGATTCTGTCCGTGGTCGATATTACTGGGACCTAAAGCGACGGCAACGCCCGTGCCCGTATTGTAGTGGAGCGTATCCGTTACCAGCGTGCTCTTGGCACGTGCCGGCGGCAGAGGATTCACGAGAACCACGTTGTAATTGAAGATGGCCTCACGTGTCTGCGGACTGTATTCGCCCCAGTCGCTGGTAAGCTGGCTCTGCTGGTCGACAAGACGTCCGCCGTCAAAGAAATAACCCAAAGAATAAAGGCGGTCATAATCGAGCGAGTCGGTATAAAGGGTTGTTCCGCGATGACGCAAAACCACATTCTCACGCACCTTTGCCAATTGGTCCATGCCATCGTAATAGAGCACCTCGCCCGTAAGCGTCAGGGTATCCCCCTGAACCATGCGCACATGCCCATAGGCATCAAAGCTATTGGAGGCCTCGTAATAGAGCGCGCTGTCGCAATACATCAGTGTGCCCTCGTGGCTGAATTGGACATTCCCCACCAGGATTTGCGCCAAAGGATTCTCGCGCATATTATAGTACAGCTTATCGGCATGTACCAAATGTACACGCGTATCGCTGGGCTTGCGCTTCTTGCGAACCACACCCATCACGACCGTGCTCACGGCGAGCAGGAAAAGACAACTCACCGCTATGGCTCTCACCCGCTGACTCATTTCACCCAACCCGGATATTCAAAATCACAATCGCGCCATTTGTCGTTGATGCGAATATAGGTAGTCTTCTGTTTCTCCACGATCCAGTTACGAAGCAGTTCTTCTCGTTTCTTCTGCAACACGATATTCTGCAACACGGGAAAATCCTCGCTCAGGCTGGCGCGATGGGTTTTGATGCGATTCTTCAGCTTGGCGATGGCACAGACGGTCTTGTTATTCGTATAGATCATCTGGAAAGGACGAGAGATCTCGTTCACCTGAAGGCCGCTTACCACGCCGGCCAAATCGCTGCTCACACCGGCCAGTTCACTCATCTGGAATTTTGAGGTACGCACACTGCTGCCGCTCTCGTCCGTGGTTACATTCGTCATCAGACCACGGTTGCTGCGTGTGTCCTTGTCGTCACTGATAAAGGTGGCACCCTCCTCGAAAGTAAACTTTCCGGCACGGATATCATCAGCGATAGAGTCCAAACGGGCTTTGGAGGCGTCAACATCCTCTTGGGCCACCTTGGGCGTACGCAGGATATGCCGCACCTTGATTTTGTCGCCCCGCTTGTCGATGAGCTGAATGATATGATAACCGTATTCACTCTGCACCACCTTACTGATCTTATTGGGATCGGTAAGCGCAAAGGCTACATTGGCGAAGGAGGGATCCAACATACCCCTACCTACATAATCCAATTCTCCGCCCTGGCGTGCCGAACCGGGGTCTTCACTGTAGAGAATAGCCATCGTGCGGAAAGACATTCCACCCTCCTGCACACGCTCGGCATAACCACGCAACTCCTCCTTGACACGATCGATTTCCGTCTGGGGAATACGGGGATGCAGCACGATCAGCTCCACCTCCACCTGGGCAGGAATCATGGGCAAGGAATCCTCGGGCATATCACGGAAATAACGACGCACCTCAGAAGGAGTTACCTTTACACCTTCCGTAAGTTTCTTGCGCATCTGCTGAACAATCATCTCGTCGCGGTAGCGTTGCGTAAGGTCCTCACGAATCTGCGACATGGGCATATTCATGTATTCCTCCAGTTTTTCCTTGCTGCCGGCCGTCGTAACCCAATCGTTGATACGCTCCTCCACCGAACTGTTTACCTGGCTGTCGCTCACAGTAATGCTGTCGATGGCAGCCTGATGCAGAAAGAGCTTCTGGATTGCCAAACGCTCGGGAATCACACAATAGGGATTGCCTTGAATCTGACGCCATGACGGGTCGCGGCGCATACCCTCCACATCACTCTTGAGGATAGCCTCATCTCCCACTACCCAAATTACTTCGTCCACTACGTTATCTAACGTCTGAGCCTCGGCAGCAACGCTACCAAGGCTACAGAACAGCAGAAGGGCTATTTGTCTTAAAATCTTTGTCATCAATAATCAATGCTTGTTTACGGTTTTCAGAACCTCCTGATTGAGCACCACCTCGTAACGCTTGCGCAACTCCTCCACCGCCTTTTCTTCACAGGCATTCTGGTAGTCTTGCTTCACCTGGGTCGATACTTCAGTCCATTTCTTCGGACCTTTCTTCAGTTTGCGCCCTAAGGCTGCACTGTAAGGATAATCCTTGCGGGGTTGTGTCTTTCCTTGCTTCACCTTGAAGACGAGGCTGTCCAGCGTGGCATTCTCGCCCTTGACGAACAGGCGCTGCTCCATGCGCACCATCACGCTGTCCTTATTCATTTCCCGGCGAACCGCCTGGGTCCAGTCCCTTTCATCCATTTTACGCACGAGCTTTTTAACCGCCGAAAGGTCGCTCTCCTGCTTGGCATAATACAGCATGCCATAGAAATGAGGCTTGTCCCATGCGTAGCGTTTCTTGTTTTTCTTGAAGAACTTCTCCAGCCCTACGGTATCACGCTCTGCAGGGTCCCACAACTGCGTCTTGCAATATTCGTACATCAGAAGTCCGTCATGATATTCCTGAATCAGATACTTCAAGTTGCTGTCCTTGGCGCTCTGCACCTGAGCCTGACGGTCCATGAACTCCTCGGGCGTCATCTTGCCGTCGGCAGACAAGGAATCAATCATCTTCTGTGCCAGACGATCGCGCAAACCGCGCTGCTCCAGGAATCGGAGAATCTGGGGACGTAGCGTATCATAAGGCTCCAGGTCTTTCACATCATTCAAACGGACAATGTGATAACCCACCGCACTCAGGAAAGGTTCACTCAGTTCGCCCTTCTTCAAGCCATACATCACCTTTTCAAAATCAGGAATCAGCTGGCCGGGACCGCACCACATCAGTTCGCCTCCGTTACGAGCGCTTTGGGGGTCTTCGCTTATCTGATTCGCCAAAGCGGCAAAGTCAGCACCTTGCTTCAACGCAGCGTAGACGCTGTCGGCACGCTCTTTCTGGCGTTGCTGCACACTGTCCTCCGCATTTTGGGGAACACGCAGGAAAATATGAGCTGGCAAGCGCAAATCCTTACCGCCCAATTGGTCCTTCATCTGTTGGTAGTAGGCCTTGGCCTCCCCCTCCTCCATCTGCGGAGAAACGAGTAGCGGGCGTAACTGCTGGTCGCGATACATGCGGAACTCCTTTTGGAAACTGCTCAGGGTATCCATCTTCATATCCAAGGCCGCCTGCACCTTCAAGCGATAATTAACGAACATGGGTACATATTCGTCAATGCTTTTTTGGTCCACAACGTCTGAAGTATTGTTCTTGTTGTAGCTGTATTCAAACTCAGAGCGTGTAACATCGGTGCCTGCAATACGCATCACAACGGGGTCAGCACTTTGGGCGCAGACTTGCTGAAAGGCCATGGCCATCAAAAGGCCCAGCATCCATTCTTTTCTCATGCTCACACGTTTGATTTTTATTCAGGACGACTGTAATTGGGGGCTTCACTCGTAATCGTTACATCATGAGGATGACTCTCCATAACGCCTGCATTGGTAATGCGCACGAACTTGGCATCATGCAATTTCTCGATGGTTGCCGCACCGCAGTAGCCCATACCGCTGCGCAAGCCACCTATCAACTGGTAGATCACCTCTTGCACGCTGCCCTTGTAGGGAACACGTCCGGCAATACCCTCGGGAACGAGTTTCTTGACATCCTTGACGTTGCCTTGGAAGTAACGGTCCTTGGAGCCATGCTCCATAGCCTCCAAGGAACCCATTCCGCGGTAGCTCTTGAATTTGCGGCCGTTATAAATAATAGTATCACCGGGACTTTCCTCGGTGCCTGCCACCAACGAACCAATCATCACGCTGCAACCGCCGGCTGCCAATGCCTTCACCACATCGCCGCTGTAGCGCAAGCCACCGTCGGCAATCAAGGGAACACCCGTACCTTGCAGGGCGCAGGCCACATCGTAAACGGCACTCAACTGAGGCACACCCACACCGGCAACCACACGCGTAGTGCAAATGCTGCCGGGGCCGATACCTACCTTAATGCCGTCGGCACCAGCCTCAACAAGCATCTTGGCCGCCTCGCCGGTGGCCACATTGCCCACGATGATGTCTACCTGAGGGAAAGCGGCCTTGGCCTCCTTTAACTTCTCGACAACAGAAGCGGAATGTCCATGCGCCGTATCAATAACAATAGCGTCCACCTCGGCAGCCACCAATGCCTGGATGCGTTCCATGGTGTCAGCCGTTACGCCTACGCCCGCGGCCACACGCAAACGTCCTTTCGCATCCTTACATGCCATAGGCTTGTCCTTGGCCTTGGTAATATCCTTGTAAGTAATCAGGCCTATCAGATGATTCTCGGAATCCACTACGGGCAGTTTCTCTATCTTATTCTCCTGAAGGATACGTGCCGCTGCCACAAGGTCGGTACGGACGTGGGTTGTTACAAGATTTTCGCTCGTCATCACCTCGTCCACGAGACGACTATGATTCAGTTCAAAACGCAAGTCGCGGTTCGTAACGATGCCCACCAGATGACGTTCGTCGTCCACAACGGGGATACCGCCGATGTGGTATTCAGCCATCATCGCCAAAGCCTCGCCCACTGTCTTTCCACGCTTGATTGTCAGGGGGTCATAGATCATGCCGTTTTCGGCACGCTTGACGATGGCCACCTGATGTGCCTGTTCCTCAATCGTCATATTCTTGTGTATGACGCCGATTCCGCCCTCGCGTGCAATGGCAATGGCCATCGTACTCTCCGTAACCGTATCCATAGCGGCAGTAACGAAAGGAATCTTGAGGTCGATGTTGCGCGAGAATTTCGTACCTAACTCCACGGTACGGGGCAATACTTCAGAATAGGCAGGTACCAGAAGGACGTCGTCGAAAGTGAGACCGTCCATTACAATCTTGTCTGTAACAAATGAGGCCATAGGACAAATAATGACTTAAAAGTTTATTTATTACGCGCAAAAGTACAAAAAAAATCTGACATATCAGGGATTTCAAAGCATAGATATCACTGATATGCCAGATTTTTAATACGCATAAACAATTTCGCGTTTAGTTTGCTTTTTCACTCAGGAATTTTATGCGGACCAAGCGGATTTCCGTTTCCGTATAGTCCTCGCCCAACTCCTCATAAGCTTCCGCAAGGCTGCCTGTTTCGCTTTCATTGAGGAAATAATCATAGATATCCAGCACGGCATCTTCGTCCATGATATCGTAGATATAATAATCCAGATTCAGCTTGTTGCCGCTAATGACCACGATGGACTCTATTTCATCCAACAGTTCCTCAAGCTTCATGTTACCGGCCTTGGCAATGTCCTCAAGGGGCAGCTTACGGTCTATCTTCTGGATAATGCCCACCTTGCCCTGACTCTTGTTCGCAGGCGTGCGCACACGCTGGTTATCCGGCCGGTCTATCTCTTCCTCCTCACAGTATTTCTTGATCAGGTCGATGAATTCCTTGCCATATCGCTTGGCCTTTCCCTCGTTCACGCCTTGAATGTACTGCAATTCATCCATGCTGACGGGGTAATAAGTGGCCATCGCATCCAGCGAGAAATCCTGAAAGACCACATAGGGCGGAACGTTGTTCTTTTGCGCTACCGAACGCCGCAAATCCTTAAGCAAACGCATCAGCGTTTCATCCAACACGGCGGTATTTGCGGCCAGATCGTCCTCTTCCTCGCCAAAATCACGTGTTTCCGCCATCTTATAGGCTTTGGGATGCGCAAGAAACTCGCGCCCCTCGTCAGTCAGTTTCAGCACGCCGTAATTCTCCACCTCCTTCAGAATCATGTCGTCCACGATAGCCTGTCGGATTATCGCGCTCCAATAACGGGGAGGCTGGTCGCTGCCCACGCCAAAGGTCGGTAGTTTCTGATGGCCCTCAAGCGTTACGTCCTCCGTATTGCGCCCGATGAGGATGTCAATGATATGGTTGATACGGAATTTCTCCCGTGCGTCAAGGATGGTCTGCAAGGCCAGACGCAGATCGCCGGACACGTCCATGTAAGTATGTTCATGGCGGCAATTATCGCACATGCCACAGTTGTCCCGCGTATATCGCTCTCCGAAATAATGCAGCAGCACCTTCCGGCGGCATAGGGGGCTCTCGGCATAGGCTGCTGTCTCCTGAAGCAGCTGGCGGCCTATCTCCTGTTCGCTCACGGGTTTGCCCTCCATGAATTTCTCCAGCTTGCGCAAATCCTTCTGGGTATAAAAGGCCAGACAGATGCCCTCGCCGCCATCACGGCCGGCGCGTCCTGTCTCCTGGTAATAGCCTTCCAGGCTCTTGGGAATATCATAGTGGATGACATACCGCACGTCCGGCTTGTCAATTCCCATGCCAAAGGCCACCGTAGCCACAATGACATCGATACGTTCCATCAGGAAGTCATCCTGTGTCTGGCTGCGCTGCTGAGGCTCCATGCCGGCGTGATAGGCACAGGCCCGCACACGGTTCACCTGGAGGAACTCTGCCAGCTCCTCCACTTTCTTGCGGCTCAGGCAATAGACAATGCCGCTTTTCCCCGGATGCTGGCGGATAAACTTCACAATGTCCTTCTCCACATCCTTCGTTTTGGGGCGCACCTCGTAATAGAGGTTGGGGCGATTGAACGAACTCTTGAAGATGTCCGCCCGAGGCATGCCTAAGGTCTTCAGAATATCGGCTTTCACCTTGTCCGTAGCCGTAGCCGTAAGTGCGATTACAGGGCGCGAACCGATTTCGTTAATCATCTGGCGGATCTTGCGGTACTCCGGCCGGAAGTCATGCCCCCACTCACTCACGCAATGTGCCTCGTCCACCGCATAGAAAGAAATCTCCACAGAGCGGAAGAAATCCACATTTTCCTGCTTACAGAGGCTCTCGGGAGCCACATACAGCAACTTCGTACAACCACTACGCATATCTCTCTTCACTTCGTCAATCTCCTGCTTTGTCAAAGAAGAATTGAGGAAATGGGCGATACCGTTGTTTTCGCTTAACATTCGGATGGCATCCACCTGGTTTTTCATCAGGGCAATGAGCGGGGAAACTACAATGGCCGTACCCTCCAGCATAAGCGCCGGCAACTGGTAGCAGAGTGATTTCCCCCCTCCCGTCGGCATCAGTACAAACGTATCCCTACCGTCCAGGACATTGCGGACGATAGTTTCCTGATAATCCTTGAACGCATCGAATCCAAAATAGCGTTTCAGTTCTTGAATGAGGTTTATCTCCTTCATGGCAAGTGGCTTTTCTCGTGCCGAAATAGAATTGAGTTTGAACAAAGATAACCATTTTTCCAAAGAAAAGCAATCATTTACAGATTTTTCTTTCCGCACACATAAAAAAATTTTCCGGCCGGATGTGCGAAACCACACATCCGGCCGGAAAATCTTCCACGCAAGAATCAGCCCTCAACGGCCTCGCCCAGCATGCTTTTCTCCAGTTGTTGGCGGGCATAGTCTTTGGTGATGACAATGGAGCGTTTCTTGCTTGAGGGAACCTCGAACTGCAGATCCTTCATCACACTCTCCATGATGCTTCTCAGTCCGCGCGCCCCTAACTTGTACTCCACGGCCTTGTCCACCATGTACTCAAGCGCATCCTCGTCGAATTCCAATTTCACGTTGTCCATCGCAAAGAGCTTGATTTGCTGTTTCACAAGCGAGTTCTTGGGCTCGGTAAGGATATTGCGCAGGGCCGTGCGGTCCAGGGGATTCAGATAGGTAAGCACCGGCAGGCGGCCGATGATCTCGGGAATCAGGCCAAAGCTCTTCAGGTCCTGGGGCAGAACATAGCGCATCAGATTGCCCTTGTCCAGATGACGCACGTTCTGCACACTGTTGTATCCCACGACGTGTGTGTTCATGCGCTGGGCGATTTTCTTCTCTATGCCGTCAAAAGCACCGCCACAGATGAAGAGGATATTGCGGGTGTTCACGTGAATATAGTCCTGGTCGGGATGCTTGCGGCCTCCCTTGGGGGGCACATTCACCATGCTTCCTTCCAGCAATTTCAGCAAACCTTGCTGCACGCCCTCTCCGCTCACGTCTCGCGTGATGCTGGGGTTGTCGCTCTTGCGGGCGATCTTGTCGACCTCGTCAATGAAGACGATGCCACGTTCTGCGGCTTCCAGGTCATAGTCCGCCACTTGCAACAGGCGGCTCAGAATACTCTCCACGTCCTCGCCTACGTAACCTGCCTCGGTGAGCACGGTGGCATCCACGATGGTAAAGGGTACCTTCAGCAGTTTGGCGATGGTGCGCGCCAGAAGGGTCTTGCCCGTTCCCGTGCTGCCCACCATGATGATGTTGCTCTTTTCTATCTCGACACCATCATCCTCCACCTCCTGCATCAGACGCTTGTAGTGGTTATAGACGCTCACGCACAACTGACGCTTGGCGTCGTCCTGTCCGATCACATATTGGTCCAGATAGGCCTTTATTTCCGCAGGCTTGGGAAGGTCCTTCATTTCAAAGTCGAGTCCACGGGCCTTGCCACGCTCCCCCACTCCGAACTGTTGGTTGACGATTTCCTGGGCGGCCTGCACGCAATCGCTGCAGATATATCCGTTCAGGCCCGTGATAAGCAGAGGCACCTCGCGCTCGGGACGGCCACAGAAGCTGCAACTTCGTTTGTTGGTTTGTTTTGTCATTTCCTGATCTTATTGCTTATTCGTCAGCACACGGTCTATCATGCCATATTCCAACGCTTCCTGAGCTGTCATCCAATAGTCGCGGTCGCTATCGGCCCACACCTTGTCAAAGGCCTGATGGCTGTGGTCGGCGATGATGGTGTACAGCTCGTTCTTCAGCTTCATAATCTCGCGGGCAGTTATCTCAATGTCGCTGGCCTGTCCCTGCGCTCCGCCCAAGGGCTGGTGGATCATCACGCGGCTATGGGTCAAGGCACTACGCTTGCCTTCCTTACCGGCAACCAGCAGCACGGCAGCCATAGAGGCGGCCATGCCGGTGCAGATGGTAGCCACATCGCTCTGGATAAACTGCATCGTGTCATAGATTCCCAAGCCGGCATACACGCTGCCGCCGGGACTATTCACGTAGATACTTATATCCTTGCCGGGGTCCACACTGTCCAGGTACAGCAACTGTGCCTGAAGGGTATTGGCGGTATAGTCATCGATTTGGGTACCCAGGAAAATAATACGGTCCATCATCAAGCGGCTGAACACGTCCATCTGGGTTACATTCAGCTGACGCTCTTCCAGAATATAGGGATTCAGATACTGATTCTGCATGCTCACTACATCATCCAAAACCTGGGAATTCATGCCCAGGTGTCTGGTGGCATACTTGCGAAAATCGTTGTTCATAATTAGAAACTATTTTAAGACGGCAAGGGGAGACTGCCACAACAGGCCGCCTCCACCACACCATATTATATTATATATGTAATACTTTCAGATCACTCCGCGTCCTGGAACATCTTGTTGAAGTCCTCCAGGCTTACCTCCTTCTGCTCCAGCTTCACCAGTGCGGCAGCGGCTTCGGCAATCTTATCCTCAACGGCACGGTAAACGAGGTTCTCCGCCTGCTGGCGGTCCTTCAGCATCTCCTGGGCATACTGCGCCAGCATCTCCTCGGGAACGTTGTTCATGCCATACTGGGCAAACTGGATTCGTGTCAGCTTCTTGGCGGTCTCCAGGACATCAGCCTGCTCCACCTTAATACCGAACTGGTCGGTCAGCTGTTCCTTGATCAGATGCCAGGTCAGTTCCTTTTTGCTGCCCTCGAAGTTATCCTCAACGAACTTCTCGCCCTTGTCGGCATTGTTCAGGCGCATGATACGCTTCAGCATCTCGTCGGGGAACTGAAGCTCGCCAACGCGGCCTGTCAGGTACTTGCGCAGGTCAACCATGAACTTGAACTGGCTGTCGTTCTTGAACTGCTTCTGCATATCTTCCTTGATGGTGGCACGGAACTCCTCTTCGCTCTTCACCTTGTCCTTGCCCAGCACCTGATCGAACAGTTCCTGCGTAAGCGCTGCGGGAGCGAAACGTGTGATCTCGGAAATCTCCAGTTCGTAGTCGCCGGCAGCATCGGCCAACTGGTCCTTCTGGACCTTCAGCATGCTGCTCAGTTCGGTCTCGTTGTTGTCATAAGCAGCCGCAGGGTTGAACACCATCTTCTCGCCGCTCTTCTTGCCCTCGAACTTCTTCTTCTCGTCCTCGTTCTTCATGTATTCGGGCAGCATCACGGCACCCTCGACAACAACGCCGCCTTCCTTGACAGCGCCGTTCTCCAGCTGGCGGAGCGTACCCTTCACCATATCCTTGGCCTGGTACTCGTCCACCTTCTTGTACTCGCCGCCACGGCTGGCGTACATCTGCACCTGCTGGTCCACCATCTCGTCGGTAACGGCGATGGTATAGTAGTCCACCTTATCCTTCTTTGAAAGCTTGGCGTCAAACTCAGGAGCCAAAGCCACGTCGAAAACGAAAGTGAAGGTTTCCTGGTTTGCGAAATCGATGTCCTTGTTCTTCTCTTCGCTGGGAAGGGGCTCGCCCAAAATGTTCACGTTATTCTCGCGGATATATCCGTAAAGCTGCTCGCTCAGAAGCTTGTTCACTTCCTCAACGGTAACCTCGGTGCCGAAGCGCTTCTTCAGCATGCCCATAGGAGCCTGACCGGGACGGAAACCGGGAATGTTTGCCTTCTTGCGGTAGTCCTTCAGCGCCTTCTCGACGCGCGCCGCATAATCTTCCTTGTTGATGGTAATGGTAACCTCTGCATTCACGTTACCGGTTTTCTCAAACTTAACTTCCATTTTGGTTTTATCTATAATTTTGTTTGTTCTATTTCGATATGCCTGCTTTGCACGAAGCGCAAAGATAATACTTTTATTTTAAACTGCGAAAATTGTTGTTTGTTAATTTCTCCGCCATGGTGGAAATCATACCCGTAAAGGCCTCGAAAGTAAGACCCTCGAAACCCTCCAGAACGTAATCGCACTTGTCCCGGATGGACTCACGGCTGTTCGTCGTGGGCAAACCGACGGTAAAGATGCCGGCACGTCGTCCCGCCTCCAGCCCCGAGAAAGCGTCCTCAAAGACAACACATTCGTCCACACCACAGTCCAATGCTTCCGCGGCACGCAGATAACAATCCGGATGGGGCTTCGAGGCAGCGAAATCTTCGCTGGTAAGCACACGGTCGAAAAGGGCGGAAAAGGCAGGAAGCTGCCTGCCCATTTGCTCCATCTTCTTGCGGTTGCTGCTGGTTACGATGGCTGTACGTACTCCGTTGGCACGCAGTTCGCGAACAAAATCCTCGGCTCCGGGATAAAGGGCATACGTCATCCCGGACTCGAAGCGGTCCAAGGCCTCGGTAACGGCATCCCGAACCTCCGGCCGGGGGAAATAGCGGTCCAGAATCTGCGTCAGGGTAGTTCCCTTTATTTCCTGTGCCAACTGCGGAAACTGCGGCGCCCAACGCCTTCCTGCCTCGCTCCAAAAACGGGTGTATTGTGCCTCGGTATCCAACAAAGTGCCATCCAAATCGAAGAGAGCGGCGCGTATCTTTTTCATTCCTTTTTGCTTCAACTTTTTCTGAAAATCCAGGCACAAAGGTACAGATTTTTTGCGGATTTTCTGTGTCGTTTGATTTTTTTACGATAACTTTGCAAGGCTTTTAGTTTTACATTTAACCAAATGAACACATTGATTAACATCCTTTCGCTCGTTGGCTCCTTAGGGCTTTTTCTCTACGGC
The DNA here is from genome assembly GCA_028723455.1 of Prevotellaceae bacterium. Taxonomy (GTDB): domain Bacteria; phylum Bacteroidota; class Bacteroidia; order Bacteroidales; family Bacteroidaceae; genus Physcousia. The sequence goes on from JAQYEW010000049.1 coordinate 56,337, forward strand.
ATGAAAATAATGAGCGAAGGCTTGGAGAAGTTTGCAGGCGACAAACTGCGCAACGTCCTCTCCGCAATGACAAAAAACCGTTTCATGGGCGTGCTGACCGGCATTCTGGTTACGGCGCTCATCCAAAGTTCCAGCGCAACCACGGTAATGGTCGTTTCCTTCGTAAATGCGGGACTGATGACGCTGGCACAGAGTATCGGCGTTATCATGGGTGCCAACATCGGCACCACCGTTACCGCATGGATCATCTCCGCCATCGGCTTTAAGGTGAACATCTCCGCCTTCTCCATCCCCCTCCTGGCCTTCGGCCTGCCTCTGCTCTTCAGCGGCAGCAGCAAGCGAAAGAGCATCGGCGAGTTCATCTTCGGTTTTTCCTTCCTCTTTATGGGCCTAAGCCTGTTACAGGAATCCGCAAGCAACATCCATATCGACGTGATCGTGGCCAACCTGCTTGCCGAGGTGCCGGAAGGCGGTTTCCTGACCATTCTGCTCTTTATCCTTGTCGGGGCTTTGGTAACCATGCTGGTACAGGCCAGTGCCGCCACCATGGCCATCACGCTGATGCTTTTCGGCATGAACATTCCCGGTTTCGGATTCGAGCAGGCAGCCGCACTGGCCATGGGCCAGAACATCGGCACCACGATTACAGCCTACCTGGCCTCGCTGACGGCCAACACACAGGCCCGGCGCGCCGCCATGGCCCACATGTTGTTCAACGTGGTGGGCGTAATGGTCGTCCTCTCCTTTTTCTATCCCGCCTGCAATGCCATCGCATGGTTCGTAAGCGATGTCATGCACAATAACAACGACCTCTACAAACTCTCCGCCTTCCACACGGCATTCAATGTCTTCAACACCATTCTTCTGATTGGTTTCGTACCGCAGATAGAGAAACTTGTCTGCCGCCTGCTTCCTTCCAACGAGGAGGACGAGGAGTATCGCCTGAAGTTCATTGCGGGAGGCCTGCTATCCACCGCCGAGCTGAGCATTCTGGAGGCTGAGAAGGAGGTGAACAATTTCGCGCTGCGCTGCCAGAAGATGTTCGGCATCGTCCGCGACCTGGTGAAGACAAACGCCGAGAGCGAGTTCAACAAAAGCTTCTCGCGTGTCGAGAAATACGAAGCCATCACCGACCGGATGGAGATCGAGATCGCCAATTACCTGAGCCATGTCAGCGAAGGACGTCTGAGCAACGAGTCAAAAGCCGAGATTCAGAAGATGCTGAAGCAGATCAGCGAACTGGAGAGTATCGGAGACAGCTGCTACAACCTGGCACGCACCATCAACCGCCGCCGCCAATACACCAAGGAGGACTTCACCGAGGAGCAGATGCAACATATCTTCGCCATGATGAGCCTCGTTGGCAACGCCTTGGAGGAGATGGTCAAGAGAATCGGACACAACACCCACGGAAAGATTACCGCATCGCTGAACATCGAGCACGAAATCAACAACTATCGCAACCAGCTGCGCAACCAGAACCTACAGGATGTGAACTCCGGGCTTTACGGCTATCAGATAGGCGTCTTCTACACAGATTTCATCAACGAGTGCGAGAAACTGGGCGACTACATCATGAACGTCGTGCAGGCCGGCAAGGGTGTCAACGACAGCGACCCCGAACGAAAGGAATAGCCCCCGTTTGGATGATAACAACTATGAAAAACAAAGCCAATATAGACATCTCCGTACTGATGCTCTTTTTCAATCGGCCCGACCGTCTGGCCCAGGTCTTTGCGCAGGTACGCAAAGCACGTCCCGCGCGCCTCTTCCTCTATCAGGACGGGGCGCGCGGCCCCAAAGACACGGCAGCCGTAGAGGCTTGCCGGGCGGTTGTCAGCGACGAGGAGATTGATTGGGAATGTGAGGTTCACCGCAACTATCAGACACGCAACTATGGTTGCGATCCCTCCGGATTCATGTCCCAGCAATGGGCTTTTTCGCTCACGGACAAATGCATGGTACTGGAGGATGACGTAGTTCCCGCAGTATCTTTTTTCCGTTTCTGCAAGGAAATGCTGGACCGCTACGAACACGACCCGCGCGTGTGGATGATTGCAGGCTTCAATGCAGAGGAGCACACAGACCTGCCTGAAAGCTATTTCTTCACACGCGTCTTCAGCATCTGGGGATGGGCTTCGTGGCGGCGTGCCATTGAAACGCGCGACGCCTCATACAGCTGGATGAACTCTTCCGAAAAGATGCGGCAAACACAGGAATACATCCGGAAGCACCGGCTACGCAGCGACTTCATGCGCATGTGCGCCAATCATCAGGCATCAGGGAAAGCCTATTTCGAGAGCATCTTCTGGGCATCCATGATGCAGCACGACGCCCTGGCCGTCATGCCCACACACAACATGGTCAACAACATCGGTGTCAGCGACGATTCCACCCACTTCCGCGGCTCTCTGGCCACCATGCCCCGCCGCATGCGCAGCATGTTCACCATGGCACGCCATGAAATCAAGTTCCCCCTCTCCCATCCCACCCGGGTGGAGGAATACCTGCCCTTCCGCAAAGCCGTCTACCTGCGCTATGCCTGGGACAACCCTTGCCGGAAAGTGCAATATTCCATGGAGGAACTCTTTCTGAACCTGCGCCACGGCAACTTCAGGACCATCTGCCAAGCCCTGCGCCAGCGCGTCAGCAAATGGATGGGAAAGGAAAAACACAGGTAAAGACAAACGGAGGAAGACGCAACACGAGTACTACCATGCTCGCTGAACGGGCACACTGCATGAACAGCACGAAGCATAAAAGTCCTCGATAATCACAAAGTAGTACTATAAACATAATGACAGAACGCGAGAAAATGCTTGCCGGCCAGGTCTATATGGCTACTGACCCCGACCTGATCACAGAACTGAACCGGGTGAAGGACCTCTGCTGGAAATACAACCAATTACAACCTACCTTGCTCAAGGAAAGGAACGAAATGCTAAGACAGATGCTTGGAAAGGCCGATGAAGACACGTTCATCAACCAGCCCTTCCTGTGCGACTACGGCAAACACATCCGCGTCGGCAAACGTTTCTTTGCCAATTTCAACCTTGTCATTCTGGACGAGGCTTACGTTACCTTTGGCGACGACTGTTTCATTGGTCCCAACGTGGGCATCTACACGGCCTGCCACAGCACTGACCCCGTTGAACGCAATACAAGACAGGAATGGGCACTGCCCGTAACCATCGGCAATAACGTATGGATCGGAGGGGGCGTTCAGATTCTTCCCGGAGTTAGAATCGGAGACAACGTTACCATTGGCGCGGGCAGCGTAGTCGTCAAGGACATCCCCGCAAACAGCGTCGCTGTGGGTAATCCTGCACGCGTGGTGAAAAAACTGGATTGAAGATAAATAAAAAAAGACTCGTGCAAAGCAGTAATACCTTTCACGAGCCTTTTTTGCATATTATTATAAATTCTAACTTACGAAACGAGACTAAAACTCAAAACGCTCCAATTTCAGATGGCCGCAGTCCTGAATGGCTGCCACCTCCTTGACGAACACCTCGCTTGCCGAATGTTTATCCAAAGCCTCCTGGCTGACCCATGTCTCGCAAAACATAAAGACATTGTCGCGTGTGCCGCTTTCAAACACATCATAACTTATACAGCCCTCCTGCAACTGGCTGGCAGCCGTCAAACGAAGAGCAGCTTCCAAGGCCTCGTTATACCGACCTTCCTTGGATGCGAAAAAACAATTTAATCTTATCATAATAATATAGTTTTGAGATGATACTAATCTTTCGAGTCTTCAACGTCCCGAAATAGTTCCTTCAAATCAACAGCATCCTCTTTGTCCAAGCCTAAGCCACGCAACAAACCGGACAAAGCACCGCCCAACCGGCTGAGAAAGCTCGTTGAGCCTTTAGACAAGGAGTTCTTTACAATTCGCGCATTAAGTTCAGAAACCTCAGCCAATTCCTCATTCGTAAAATTACATTTCTGCTGCTTCTTAAGAACTTTTCCGTAACGTTTGGCAAAGCCCTGCCAATCCTCTGCATGATAGGAAGAGACCTCACCCCGCTGTAATTCAGAGTCTAACTTACGCAAATCGCTGATAACCTGCCTCTCCGTATTACAACTGCTCAGAAGCAACGAAAAGAACAGGAGAAAGCCAGCTTGAAGTAGTGTTTTTTTCATTTCAAGATTCTTTTTGCCAAAGACAAAGATAAACAAAAAACAAATACAAACAAAAGAAGGGAGCCAAGTTCTGTTGAACTCGGCTCCCTCGCTGAAAAAAACGGCGGCTACCTACTCTCCCACGGGTATGCAGTACCATCGGCGCGGGCGGGCTTAACTTCTCTGTTCGGAATGGGAAGAGGTGGAACCCCGCCGCCATAGCCACCTGAAATAAGTCTGACACAGTCCACAAGCA
>JAQYEW010000050.1 GCA_028723455.1 Prevotellaceae bacterium
AGCGCAATGACAGAAAAAAGCAAGCCACCCATTGACCCTACGGCAAGCGAAAACCAAAACGGCGAATTCTGGCCATCTATGAGGAAGGGCACAAGTCCGAGCACAGTTGACAAGATGGTCAGGAAGACTGCAATTACTTTACCCGTTGGTTGAATTAAAAATCTAAATATTTACAAATGAAATTGGTCTTAGCCCTGGCAACAAAGAACGACTCCGCACGATGTATGTGATAGAGTTCCTTGAAATTGTTGTAGCCACGGTCGAAGATGTAGTAAGCACCTGTCTCAATGGGGATTTCCTTCATCGCCTTGGAGTCATGCACTGACGCTGTAGTGATATGGAAGAAGGCTGGGACCTGAGTCTCCAAGTCATACAGGGTATGTATCTTGATACCACCCTTATGCTTGCGGAATTTAGCCCACCAGAAGACATCCAAGCATAGCGAGATGGTCGTGGAGTCGAAAGCATAGACATTACCGTCAGGCTTGAAGATGTCTGTAGCCCGTTTGCCTCTGGCCTCACCGACGAGGTGGTATGCATACTCCTCGAATTCGCATTCTACATAGTCAAGCACGATAGAATAAAGCGAAAGGCGAATTTATTCAATCATAGAGACAACGTCTATGCGTTTTCATTACAAATGTTTTTGAGGAACGTCAGAGGATACTGTACAAATCCAGGCCTATTGCGTCATTATATCGTACTTTCCTGTTGCTGTCGTTCAGCACGACATGCAACAGGAAAGAAGCATATTATGATGTACTTCAGATTCTTAGCATATCACTTACCGACACGTCTCATTTGCTTGATCAAATTAATTTTAAACCTGTTCGATATTTTTAGTGGACATAAGTGAAAATATAATTATTTTTTGGGACTAAGCTCCACCAAAATGAAATTATCCTTTTCTGTTCTTGGACGACTAAACACGTCAAAATAATTATGGTTGAAATTCTTCAAATGTTCCATTTGCTTTGATAAGCGAATAAATGCATCTTGTTCTAAAATAGAATAATATGAGTCGGAACTTACGGCTCTAACATAAGGAAGCCATTCACTATATGAATTTACTTTAATTTCATTACTATTTAAGTCCCAAGAGAATGGTTTGTCCCCAAATTGGGCAGTATGAAACATTCCGAATATCATATTCTCTACAACAAAGAAATTAGAGACGGCATCGTAATCGCTCGTAAAAACATAATCCTCGAATTGGTCAACTTCACACGCTTTTCCGGTATTTATTTTAAAACTAGAAATTTTGTAATCATCCTGTGTATCTATGACATAAAAGGTAGAGTTAAACCAATTGTAATACCATACCTTTTTGCCATAAACTTGAATTGGATTTACCACATCGGAAGGTTCTTTTATTATTCTACCATCAGAACTAATCAAATCTTTTTTTGTTTTAAAATTATAATCTAAGAAATGCAAAAGGTAATCATTCCCCTTATATTCTGTTAGGCACACATACCCACCATTACAACTCTCAATTCTTCTTATGACACCTGTTATATCAATGTCTTTATAAAATAAGAAATTCCCTTTGTTGTCATAGGCAAGAACTCTGTTATTACAAAGAAGGAATACAGAATCCCCGCTAAAATTCATAGTAAAATCTTCAATATCTGTGTATTCACCCTTTCCATGCCCTAAGTCGCCTATATTACGGATATATTCACCATTGGTGCTGAAAACTTTGATTGATGGATAAGGTTCCACATCTAATAAAAAAACATTTCCAGCTTTCACAATGGTCTTCTTTACAGAACTTAGCATACTTTTCTCGCCATTCTCAAAGGGGATAAATTTTGCCTTATGATATAAATCAGAGAGCGTTATCTGCCCATCCGTACTAATCACAGATAGTTGATTTTCATTTTTGTTTTCAGTACGATGAAAACACGATGCACATAGCATGATTACTAACAAACAAATAAAAACAGTTTTCATGATCGTCAAATTTCGTTTTAGTTTAGTTTACTTTTCCTTTTTATTTAATGGATTAGGCGCACTTTAGCACTTCATCCCATTAAAAGAATATAATCTTTTTTCAACTTGTTCATCTCCTTTGTTGTACAAGCTAACAGGCAGAATACGATATAAAAAATATAGATAATTTTGAATAAAGCTTCATGATTTTGAAGCAATTTACAAGAGACTTTCGTGCAGTTATTAGCTACACGAAAGCTCTAATATCTATTCACCGCTGATCTCGTAAAAAAATAGAATGGGATTATCTTCTGCATTCAATCCATTATCTGCAAAGTATGAAAGCCCGTTTTCTTTTTCCAATTCTAAAAGTTTACTAGCATCTGCAGCCATTATGATTTGATTTCCTTTTATGGTCAAATAATCGCCCATAAAGAAATATTTATATGCATTGTCAATCTTTTCCCCGATCTTAATAGTCCTGTTATTCCCTTCCTTATCTATGCGTGTTATGCACGTTTTTATTCCTGACTCCCCAAATAATGGATAAACAAGATATTGATTTGTGCCAACAGCGGCATATGCTTGCAAATATCTCACACACTTTTTATACTTTGTTTCTTCATCCATCTCATAAAAACCTTTTTTGGTTGCCGGCAGATGATCTTCTGTATTAAAATCAAAAATTGTTCTTTTATCCGCACCATCCTTTTTTAGTGAATATATTGAATAATCAAAAGGATGACCGACAATAAGTTCATTCTCACTGCATAGGAATGCGTTGAATCCAGAGAATGTAAAAGCTTCATTTTTGTCAAATTTGTCAACAGAACATATTTCTTTTTTCTCTTTTAAATCATAAAAAACGAAATTGTAAAGTTTATCATTGTTTTGTTCAGAAGACAAAATGATGGTATTATCATCGACAATGATAAAATGCTGATATTTGTCATCAAGGTTATATTTGTCAACATAATTTCCATCAATTGTATATTCCAGCAGTAATTTCTGTAATCCGGAAAGGATGTATATCCTGTTTTTATATAATTGAAAATCGTTGACATTATTATATTCACCATGTCCATTCCCCAGTCGGTTTATCTTGCTGATAAAATCTCCCTTATTTGAGAAAATAAAAATTTGTCGATTACATAGGATGCTTATCTTATCATCTGAGAGTCTAAGAGCATCTATTCGCGACAAGATGCAGGAATCAGATTTTGACAACCTAACATGTTCAACATGACGAATAAAGTCAGATGCCTCCATTTCATTGTCTGGAGAGACAACAATAGCATCGTCTTGTTGGGGATGCCCACATGATACAAATAAACTCATCATAAATAAAATGAGAGTTGCGCCTAAAGATGTCAAAACTTTTTTCATGGTTTTTGGTTTTTATACACTTAATCACTGACAAGGGCGCGGACTTTAATCCTTGAAGTACATTATGATTACCGAAAGCAAAGTTATTAAACTTTTTTATATATTACAAACAGTTTTTGCAAAAAACGAAGTACAGATGACTGAAATGCACTTCCATACCAATAGTGTCCTAAATAACGTGAGTTCGACGAATTATAAATACGCTTTGTGGCAATACCACCTGAGCCAATGATTGCAATACCGCCGTATCCATGTTACAAATACAGCAAATCCGTTTTAATTATACCTATTACTTTTCAACTGATTCTGAATAACTGATATTATATTTTATAAATAATATATTCAGTTGTGTTTTTGGCATTTAAAATTATTTGTAATCAATAAAACAAGTTATTTTATTATTTTTCTGATAGAATATTTGTTTATATAAAAAACTATACCTATCTTTGCAATGTAAAATAAGAGAAACTATGGAACCCAGAGAAATCATCAACACGCTCATTGAGCAATTCGGCGGCACCCAAAAGGTGTTTAGCGAGCGCATTGGCGTATCACAGCCCACCATCGCCAGCTGGCTGGCACAGAACAAGCTGACACGCGGCGGCAAGATGCGCATCTTAGAAGCCCTGCCCGACGTAGAGATGGCCTTCCTCGACGGACGGCGCACCGGACTGTACAGGAAAGCAGAGAACACGGGCCGAGACATCCATGCAGACTTGCCCGAGGGGGCACCCTTTTACCACAATCTGCCTGCCTCTGCCGGACAGAACTACGCAGGCGACTACGATCCCAGCGTGAAGCGCGTGGTGATTCCCGGCTCCGTTGCCGAGGCCTTCCTGCCCGTAAAAGGAAACAGCATGGACCCTACCCTTCAGAATGGCGACATCGTGGGCATCAAAGCCGTTACGAGCATCGAGAACATCCGACCCAACGGGCTATACCTGATCTTGACGACCGACAACGAACGTATGTTAAAACGCATCAGGAACATCGACCGCGGAGAGGAACTCACCCTTTACAGCGACAACCCCGACTACAGTCCCTTCCAGGTGCTGAAAAGCCAAATCTGCGGCATCTACCGCGTAACGAGTTTTATCAGAGACATAGAATAAACCACCCAGCAAAAACAATACACTATGGCACGCATCATCAAAGCCGTCGCTAAACAAATGGCATCAGAAGAAAGCAGAAAGGAAATCCTGTCAATGGCTATGGACGCCGCCTGCGCCATAGCAGCCACCGCCACCTGCATCACCCTGCTGCAACTGTGCTAACGAAAAAACAGGACGCAAAATTTGTATTTTAAAATCCATTTGTCTATATTTGCAAATTCGTAAAATACAACCAATCCGCGCATTCGTTTTTAAAGCGTGGGAAAACATAACTAAAAGAATATGCGTCAGTTAAAAATGTCGCAGAGCATCACTGCTCGTGACTCCCAGTCTATCAATGCCTATCTGCGTGAAATAGACCGCTTTCCCTTGCTCAGCATGGAAGAGGAAATTGAATTGGCACAGCGTATCCGCAAAGGAGATGTCAAAGCTCGCGACAAGATGGTTAACTCCAACCTACGCTTCGTAGTGAGCGTTGCCAAGCAATACCCCACCCAAGGCATGGACCTTATGGACCTGATCTCCGAGGGCAACGTGGGCTTGGTGAAGGCCGCAGAGCGTTTCGACGAGACCCGCGGATTCAAATTCATCTCCTATGCCGTATGGTGGATCCGCCAGGCCATCATGCAGGCCATTGCGGACCAAGGCCGCATGGTGCGCATCCCCCTGAACAAATTGGGCGAACAGCACCGCATCTTCCAGTTCATCGCGGAGTTTGAGCAGAAGCACGAGCACCGCCCCAGTGCGGCACAGATCGCCGAAGGCGTGGATTTGCCCGAGCATCGCGTGGCTGCCGTATTGGGCGTCAGTTCGCGCCATACCAGTATCGACAGCCCTTTGATGGACGGCGAAGACAGCACACTGGTGGACGTACTGCCCAACAGCGACACCCCGGCTACGGACAAGGGCATGGACAACGAGAGCCTGTCCACCGAATTGGCACGCATCATGTCCACCCTGCCGGAGCGTGAAAGCGAGGTACTTCGTTTGTTCTACGGTATCGGCTGCCACGCCATGACGCTGGACGAGATCAGCACCCACGTAGGACTGACCCGTGAGCGTGTGCGCCAGATACGTGAAAAAGCCATCCATCGCCTCAAGACCAGCAGCAAGAGCAGTCTGCTGCGCGACTTCTTGTAATCGCACAATGGCGGTAAAAAGCAAGGAAAAAGAAAAGGCACGTGCACAAACATCGCGCGTGCCTTTTTTGATTACAAAAGCGCAAGAACGATAAGAAATTGCAACCCGAACGGATATTCTTCTTTCAATTTGTTAGGCCAAGTGGCGATTTTGCTTTATCTTTGCACGGAATTTCAAAACACAAACAGGTATGAGCGATAGACTTTTTATTTTCGACACAACATTGCGTGATGGCGAACAGGTGCCCGGTTGTCAGTTGAACACCGTAGAGAAGATTCAGGTGGCGCGTCAGCTGGAAGCCCTCGGCGTGGACGTAATCGAGGCCGGCTTCCCCATCAGCAGCCCCGGCGACTTCAACAGCGTGGTAGAAATCTCCAAGGCCGTAACGTGGCCCACCATCTGCGCCCTTACGCGCGCGGTAGAGAAAGATATAGACTGTGCCGCCGAGGCCCTGCAATATGCCAAGCACAAACGCATCCACACGGGTATCGGCACCAGCGAGAGCCATATCCGTTATAAATTCAACTCCACTCCCGAGGAAATCATCGAGCGTGCCGTGGCAGCCGTGAAATACGCCAAGCGTTATGTGGAGGACGTTGAGTTTTATGCCGAAGACGCAGGCCGTACGGACAACGCCTACCTGGCACGCGTAATAGACGCCGTAACGAAGGCCGGAGCAACGGTTTGCAACATTCCCGACACCACGGGCTTCCGCGTCCCCAACGAATACCAGGAAAAGATCGCCTACCTCTATGAGCATGTCGATGCCTTCGCCGCCGGCAAGGCCATCCTGTCCACCCATTGCCACAACGACCTGGGCATGGCAACGGCCAATACGGTGGCCGGCGTGCTGGGCGGAGCGCGTCAGGTGGAAGTAACCATCAACGGCATCGGCGAACGTGCCGGCAACACGAGTCTGGAGGAAGTGGCCATGATCTTCAAGACCCACCCCGACCTGGGCATCGAAACGAACATCAACACCACCAAGATATACCCCACCAGCCGCATGGTAAGTTCGCTGATGAACATGCCCGTGCAGCCCAACAAAGCCATTGTAGGCAGAAACGCCTTCGCCCATTCCAGTGGCATCCATCAGGACGGCGTGCTGAAAAACGCCTCCACCTACGAGATCATGAACCCCAAGGAGGTAGGCATCGACGACAATGCCATCGTACTGACGGCACGCAGCGGACGCGCCGCCCTGAAGCACCGCCTCAGCGTGAACGGCGTAGAGGTGGATGGCGAGCGACTGGACAAGCTTTATCAGGAATTCCTCCTCTTGGCAGACAAGAAGAAAGAGGTTACGGACGACGACGTACTGATGCTGGCCGGAGCTGACAGAGCCGAGAGCCACAACATCAAACTGAATTATCTGCAAGTAACCACGGGCAAGGGCGTACGCTCCGTTGCCGCCTTGGGACTGTACATCGGCAAGGAACTCTTCGAGGCATCAGCCAGCGGCAACGGCCCCGTGGATGCCGCCATCAAGGCCCTGAAGGTGATCATCAAGCGGCAGATGGTGCTCAAGGAGTTTACCATCCAGGCCATTTCCAAGGGTTCGGACGACGTGGGCAAGGTACACATGCAGGTGGAGTACGACGGACACGTCTATTATGGCTTCGGTGCCAATACGGACATCGTAACGGCAAGTGTGGAAGCCTACATCGATTGTATCAACAAATTCAAATAGGCAATGAAGACACTTTTTGACAAAATATGGGATGCCCATGTGGTGCAGAACATCGAGGACGGTCCCACCCAGCTTTATATCGACCGACTCTATGCACACGAGGTAACCTCCCCGCAGGCTTTTGACACCCTACGCGACAAAGGCATCCGCGTCATGCGTCCCGAGCGCGTCGTCGCCATGCCCGACCACAACACGCCCAGCGACCAGCAGGAACGTATCGACGACCCCATCGGCAGAAAGCAGGTGGAGACCCTCGCCAACAACTGCAAAGAGTTCGGCATCCGCCACTTTGCCATGGGAACAAAGGACAATGGCATCATCCATGTCGTAGGGCCCGAAAAGGGATTGTCGCTGCCTGGCATGACCATCGTATGCGGCGATTCGCACACCTCCACCCACGGTGCCGTAGGCGCATTGGCTATGGGCATCGGCACCAGCGAGGTGGCACAGGTGCTCTCCAGCGAATGTATCCTGCAATCCAAGCCCAAGAGCATGCGCATCAACATTGAAGGCAGTCTGCAAACAGGCGTAACCGCCAAGGACGTTGCCCTCTATATCATGGCACAGATGACCACCGGCGGAGCCACAGGATATGTGGTGGAATATGCGGGCAGCGTTATCCGCGAGATGTCCATGGAGGGTCGCCTGACACTTTCCAACCTGAGCATCGAGATGGGTTCGCGTGCAGGCATCATCGCACCCGACGAAACCACCTTCGCATACCTTAAGGGTCGTGAGTACGCACCTAAAGGCGAAGCCTGGGACAAGGCGGTAGAAGCCTGGAAACAGCTGCGCAGCGACGACGACGCCATCTTTGACAAGGAGGTTACCTTCCGTGCCGAGGACATTGCACCACGCATCACCTACGGCACAAACCCCGGTGCGGGCATCGCCATCGACGGTCGCATCCCCACCCTTGAAGAGACACCCGAGGCAGAACGAATCCAGTTGACCGGTCAGCTCGAATATATGCAGTTCCAGCCCGGAGAGCAACTCCTGGGACATCCCGTGGATTACGTGTTCCTGGGCGCTTGCACCAACGGCCGTATTGAAGATTTCCGCGCCTTTGCCTCCATAGTGAAGGGAAAGAAGAAAGCCGAGAATGTGGTGGCATGGCTGGTGCCCGGCAGCTGGCTGGTGCGCCAACAGATCATCGACGAAGGCATCGACACTGTGCTTGAAGAGGCCGGTTTCGAACTACGTCTGCCCTCTTGCTCCAGTTGCCTGGCGATGAACCCCGACAAGGTGCCTGCCGGCAAACTGAGCATTTCCACCAGCAACCGCAATTTCGTGGGCCGACAAGGCCCCGGCGCACGCACCATCCTGGCCAGCCCACTCACGGTGGCCGCAGCAGCCATCACGGGAGTAATCACAGACCCCAGAACCATGATTTCGGACAAAAAAGCATGAAACAGAAATTCGACATAATAGAGAGCACCTGCGTGCCCATCAATATAGACAACTGCAACACGGACCTCATCATCCCCGCCCGCTATCTGGCCAGCACCACACGCGACGAGGCTTTCTTTGGCGATGCCTTTATGCATGACCTGCGTTTCGATGCCGAGGGCAAGGAAGTAGAAGGCTTCGTGATGAACCGGCCCCAATACCGCGAGGCACCCCGTCCCGGCGTACACGAAATCATCATCGGAGGCAAGAACTGGGGCTCCGGTTCCAGCCGAGAGCATGCCGCATGGGCTATCGCCGGCTACGGTGCGCGTGTGGTGGTCAGCTCCAGCTTTGCCGACATCCACCGCAACAATCTGCTGAATTGCTTTGTACTGCCCGTTGTTGTCAGCGAGGACATGCACCAAGAACTGATGCAGACCGTCAGCCGGAACCCCGATGCCCGGGTGCGCGTAGATGTTCCTAACCAGACCATCACGAACCTTGCCACCCAACGCAGCGAACATTTCGAGCTGAACACCTACAAGAAACATTGCCTCATGAATGCCTATGACGACATAGACTTCCTGCTCTCCAACAAAGACAAGATAGAGGCCTACGAGGCTGCCCGCCAATGAAGCAAGATTTTATTGACGCCCTGCGCCGCCACGTAGCCGAAGCGTTGCGCCAGCAAGATGGGGAATATGTGCGCGGTGCGATAAAAATCGTGGATGCCCACAACCTCTGCTTCACCTCCCTGCCTCATCAGGGGACCGATGAAAGCCAGGACATCCACGCCCTCTCGGACCTGGTGCGCATCGACCCCGACACCATGCGGCATGAACCGAACGAAGGGCGGATACAAAGTATTGCCAACCAACATTTCCATTCAAGATGACAGAAATCATGGACACCACCCTGCGCGACGGGGAACAGACCAGCGGTGTGAGCTTCATGCCACACGAAAAATTGATGATAGCGCGCGCCCTGTTGCAGGACGTGCGCGTGTCACGTATCGAGGTAGCGTCCGCCCGTGTGTCGGCCGGCGAACAAGAAGCCGTGCGCAGCATCACACGCTGGGCAGCCTCCGTAGGCAAACTGGACCGCGTAGAGGTATTGGGATTTGTGGATCGCCATACCAGCGTCGACTGGATCCTGGATGCCGGCGGCCGCTGTATCAACCTGCTTTCAAAAGGTTCGCTGAAACACTGTGAAGGGCAACTGCGCAAGACTCCCGAGCAACATATTGAGGACATCCTTGACGAAGTGCGTTACGCCTTGGAGCAAGGGCTCGCCGTGAACCTCTATCTGGAAGATTGGAGCAACGGCATGAAGGACAGTCCCCAATACGTGTTCCAAATGGTGGACGCACTGAAGGACAGCGGTATCCGCCGCTTCATGCTGCCCGACACCCTGGGCGTTCTGAATCCCTTGACCACGCTGGAATACCTCCGCGAAATGACGGCACGCTATCCCGACGTTCACTTTGATTTCCACGCACATAACGATTACGACCTGGCAGTGGCGAATGCCTTGGCGGCAGTGATTGGCGGCGCACGCGGCGTACACACCTCCATCAACGGACTGGGCGAGCGTGCCGGCAACGCCTCGCTGGCCAGCGTACAGGCCGTGTTGCACGACCAGATAGGTGCCGAGACCACTGTGGACGAAAGCCGGCTGAATGAAGTATCCCGCCTGGTAGAAGGAAACAGCGGCATTGCCATACCTCCCAACCAGCCCATCGTGGGCGACAGTGTCTTTACGCAAGTGGCCGGCGTGCATGCCGACGGCGACAACAAAGCAGGCCTGTACATGAACGCCCTCATGCCCGAGCGTTTTGGCCGCAAGCGCGAATATGCGCTTGGCAAGAACTCCGGCAAGGCAAACATCCTGAAGAACCTGGAGGAACTGGGACTTGAACTGACACCCGAACAAACGAAGCGCGTAACGGAGCGCATCATCGAACTGGGCGACAAAAAAGAAATCGTTACCCAGGACGACCTGCCCTTCATCGTTAGCGACGTACTGAAACATACGGCTGCCGAGGAGCACGTCAAACTGCTCTCCTATGTCGTTACCACTGCCGCAGGCCTCAAACCCCTGGCGAGCATCCGCCTGGAAGTGAACGGACACACCTACGAGGAACAGGCAACGGGCGACGGACAGTACGACGCCTTTGTGCGTGCCATCCGCCATATCTATAAGAACCGCCTGGGACGTCCCTTCCCCTGGCTGGCCAATTACACCGTGGGTATTCCTCCAGGTGGCCGTACGGACGCCCTTGTACAGACCATCATCACATGGAACTGGCAGGGCAGAGTCCTACGTACCCGCGGCTTGGATGCCGACCAGACCGAAGCGGCCATCAAAGCCAGCATCAAGATGCTGAACCTCATCGAACCGGAGTTTAACGAAACGAATCAACCTTCCATAAAATAAAACGAAATGAAACTGAATATTGCTGTACTTGCCGGCGACGGCATCGGACCCGAGATCATGGAACAAGGTGTGGCGGTTACGAAGGCTATCGCCCAAAAGTTTGGACACGACATCAGCTTTAAGGAAGCCCTGTGTGGCGCACACGCCATTGACGAGGTAGGCGACCCCTTCCCCGAAGAAACCTTCCAGGCCTGCATGCAGGCTGACGCCGTGCTTTTTGCCTCCGTGGGAGACCCCAAATTCGACAACGACCCCACAGCCAAGGTACGCCCCGAACAAGGCCTCCTGGCCATGCGCAAAAAGTTGGGACTCTTTGCCAATATCCGTCCCGTGGAGACCTTCGATTGTCTCATTCACAAATCGCCCCTGAAGGACGAGATTGTACGAGGCGCTGACTTCATCTGTATTCGCGAACTCACAGGCGGCATGTACTTCGGACAGAAGCAAGAGGGTACGGAAGAGGCCTTCGACACCAATTACTACACGCGTCCCGAAGTGGAGCGTATCCTGCGCGTTGCCTATCAGTATGCGCGCCAGCGTCGCAAGCATCTGACGGTGGTGGACAAAGCCAATGTGCTGGCCAGTTCCCGTCTGTGGCGCAAGGTGGCACAGGAGATGATGACGGAATACCCTGACGTGGAGACCGACTTCATGTACGTTGACAATGCCGCCATGCGTATGATCCAGGACCCACGTTTCTTCGACGTTATGGTAACGGAGAATACCTTTGGCGACATCCTGACCGACGAGGGTTCCTGCATCACAGGTTCCATGGGCCTGCTGCCCAGCGCCTCTACGGGCGAACACACGCCTGTCTTTGAACCCATCCACGGTTCATGGCCTCAGGGCAAAGGACTGAATATCGCCAATCCCCTGGCACAAATCCTTTCCGCTGCCATGCTGTTTGAATACTTCGGCTTGAAAGCCGAGGGCAAACTGATTCGCGAGGCGGTGCAAGCCAGTCTGGATGCCAATGTACGCACACCCGAAATCCAGGTGGAGGGCGGACTGCAATACGGCACTCGCGAGGTAGGGCAATGGATTGTGGATTACATCAACCAACGATGAAACGAAGCCTTTTATGTCTCTCTCTGCTGCTCTGCGCCCTTACAAATAAGGCGCAGGTGGCGGTGAGCGACAGCATTTTCAACCAAACGGTGCGTCAGGCGATGGATTTGGCTGCCATCGACAGCCTGACGGCTGCCCGCGACATGTTCACGTCGGCACTCAAGATGCGCCCCAACGGACCTCAGAGCGCCTTGCTCTACCGCTACCTGGCACAGATACAGGAGCGACAGGGGCAACGCGAAGAGGCACTACGCACCTACGGCATCGCCATCAATCTTCAACCACGCGATGCCAGATTGCTGCTGGACCGCGCAGCCTTGCTCTATCACATGAGTCAGGGAGAACGCGCCGCACAGGATTACAGCGCAGCCTTAGACATTGAGCCCGAGAACGAGGAGGCGCTGTTCATGCGAGGACACATCCGCTACGAAGGGCGCGACTACAATGGAGCACGGCGCGATTATGAACAACTGATCCGCATCAACCCAAGCCGTACCGACGCACTCTGCGGACTGGCGCTGGTGAACGACCGCAGCGGACGTGCCGTAGAAGCCATGGGACAGATGAACGGCCTCATCGAACGCTTTCCCAACGAAGCCATGTTTTATGCCCTACGCGGGGGAATGCACCAACGCCAGGGGCGGTACGAACAGGCGCTGGCTGACCTATCGGAAGCCATCCGACTCAATCCGCAGGAGGCGGACTATTACGTGTCTCGTGCCACCCTCTATCTGGAGATGGGCAATCGCAAATTGGCAAGACAAGACACGCGCACTGCCACCGCTTTGGGTGCCGATGCGCGTGAAATGGCAGGACTGCTGAAAAGTAAATAATTTATTCTTCGTACGTAATACGTATCTTGCGACCTTCCTTGGGCTTCGTAAACACCATTTTACGCTGGCGCAAACGGTGGTTGGCATGATCAAAGATTTGTGAACTGTCAAAAGCCTGACCGTCCACACGCACCTCGAAATGCAGATGAGCCGTGGTGGCTCTGCCCGTACGCCCCACGATAGCGATAGGCTGACCGGCCCTTACCCACTGGCCTTGCTTGACAAGATGTTTGGAATTGTGGCTATAAGCCGTTTCCAAGCCGTTGGCATGGCGGATGACGATAAACTTGCCGTAGGCGAAATAAGGCCCCTCCATCACTACCGTGCCTGCGAAGGCGGCATAAATGGTATCCTTGTCAAAACCAGGACCATAACGTTTCAGGTCTGTGCCCGCATGATGCCTTGCACCGCCAAAATTACTGATGACCTTGGCTCCAGGCAGAGGATAGGCCCAATCCTTGGGGCCGAACAGAGAAAGGTTGACAGAAAACTGCTGCTGATGCTCAAAAGGACTCTTCATCACCTCCTGTTTCAGCACCTGCCATTGGTCAATATCCACTTGTTGTTCCTCAGCAGTCTGTTGTGCGCGACATCCCACACCCAAAAGCAACACGCATATTATAAATAGGAAAGGTTTTAACGTCATCAGTTAGTTCTCGATTTTCTTGACACCACCGTTCGACTGGTGAAGGGTAACACGTGTGGTGGCTTTCTTATCGAAGAGGACATTGCTCAACAGTTCGACGTGGCCGAACTGGCCGAAGGCAATATCCGTGTCCACATAATTATTATCCAAGGTAAAGAGGCGCACATTACAGCGTGCAGGCACATTGTACCACACACCCTCTTCTTGCTTTGCCTTCTTTTTGGCAGTCTCGGCATCAGGCGTTTGATCGGGCAGCTGTTCCAGATTCGTCAACTGGACATACACGGGGCTGCCCAAAAGGTTTGCGGCATCCACGGGACCATTCACCGCGCTGAAACGGAACAAGACATCACGCTGACCCGTTTGCGAAGGCAGGTAGTTGAAGGTAAAGAATTCCGTGTCGGTCTGCCGGCTACCCTTGAAAAGCTGTTCCAAAGCCTCGGCTTGCTGGTCCAGCTGCTGCAACATCAGTTGCAGTTGCGCTCCGTCTTTGGGTGTGTTTTCCGCCTCGCCGGCAATCAGGTCCTTGCGTTTGTCGCGCAGGTCATAAATCTCCTGTGCCACCAATTCTGCCATCTTTGCCGTGCTGCCAGCTGCCAGCACCTCCTGACCCAGATAACGCGAAGCGTCCAAAGGCTGCTGACCCTCCACGCGACGGGGCGTTGCAGAGAGTTGTTCCTCCGCCTGTTCGGCATTCACACTCAGGAGGATACCCTCGCGACTAAGGGACACCAAGGGGGCTACGGTACGGTTTTTCAACTTCACACTGTATCCTTTCGCTTTATCGGGTACGCCATAGGCCTCCACACGTATGTTCTTCAAGGTCCAGCGCGTCTTGGCCTCCAAAGGCACGTCGACGTCGTTGAGCCGAAGATAGCGGAAGGCGTATTTGGCAAGGCGACCGGGTTGGGTCTGCGTACGTTCCGCCTCGACAGTAATGCGCAAAGCAGTTTGGGGCAAGAAATAAGTTACACCCTCCAGGGTAACGCCGGGCTGATAAGGCGTAACCTCCGTCTGTGCCAAAAGAGGAGCAGACAAAGCGAGTGAAAGGGAAAGTGTCGTAAGGAGTAATTTCATATTCTTCTTATTCTTTGTTATTTAGATAAGTTCTTTCCACGCAGGGCCAATGAAGCGAGGCAAATCGCCACTCAACATGCTCTCTTCCGAAATGGCCTCAGCGGCCAAGTCGCCGGCACGTCCATGCAGCCATACTCCCAAGCACGCCGCTTCGTGAGGCACATAGCCTTGGGACAACAGTCCTGTGAGGATACCCGTCAGCACATCGCCACTGCCTCCCGTAGCCATACCCGGATTACCCGTCGGGCAACGCAGGATGCTGCCGTCAGGCAAGCAAATGGCACTGTGATGACCTTTGACAACGATGATGATGCCCACGTTTTGAGCCAATGCGCTACATTTCCCGATACACTCACGCAGATTGGAATAAAGACCCACCAAGCGTTCCGCCTCTTTGGCATGAGGAGTCAGGATGCTGTTCTTGGGCAAATGATGCATCCAATCCTCGCGATGACGCGCGAGCAAGGTAATGGCATCGGCATCCACAACAATCGGGCGGTTGTACTGTTTAAGCAGATCGCGCAAAACGGTAGCACAGGAGGCATGCACACTGATGCCACAACCAATGCCAACAGATTGGTAAATAGCCGTTACAGGCAACTGCGAAGGACGCTCCTTATTGGCATCAATACTCAAAATGGCCTCGGGGACTGAAAGTTGCAGAATATTTGCATTACACTGAGGCGTATGAATAACCAACTTGCCCACACCGGCACGCAGGCATCCCTGTGCAGACAATGTGGCGGCACCAGCCATACCCACACTGCCGCAAATCAACAATGCCTTACCCAACACGCCCTTGTGGACATCCAAAGGGTTCTGTTTGCGCATGGCCGCCAAGGCATCCTTTTCCAACATCGTGCCCAAGAAAGGCTCTTCGGCAGATGCATCCAACAGGTTTCTAACAGATAACATAGTGCAAAGGTAGCAAAAGCTAATGAAATAATGTCAAAGATACCCTCGTTTTCACATAAATTACGTACCTTTGTGCTAACTTTGAACACATTTCACAAAGTACAATGGACACAATAACCGTCAAAGACAAACAGTTTCGCCTGAGCATTCCAGAGGCACGCATCCAAGCGGCCATCCAACGCGAGGCAGAACGTATCAACAAAGATTATGAGGGTCGAGAGCCTCTTTTCCTGGCAGTCCTGAACGGAGCCTTCATGTTTGCGGCCGACCTTATGCGTAACGTAAGCATCCCCTCGGAAATCAGCTTCGTAAAACTGGCCTCGTATGAAGGCATGGGCACAACAGGAAAGGTGAAAAGCCTTATCGGACTTCCCGAAGGCATTCGTGGCAGACACGTGGTGATTGTCGAGGACATCGTGGACACCGGACTGACGATGCTCCACCTGTTGGAAACATTGCGGGCGCAAGAACCTGCCAGCATTAGCGTCTGCACGCTGCTCCTGAAGCCTGAAAAGTTACAAGTTGACTTGGACATCAAGTACTGCGCCCTGGAAATCCCCAACGAATTCATCGTGGGCTATGGCCTCGACTATGACGGCCAAGGCCGCAACCTCCGCGACATCTATACGGTTGTATAGACAATAAAAATACAGAACAAAGCAAATAATCATTGACATAGATGAAAAACATTGTCATCTTCGGAGCCCCGGGCAGTGGCAAGGGCACTTACAGCGAAGCCATTGTAGAGAAATACAACCTGGGGCATATCAGCACGGGCGACGTACTGCGTGCCGAAATCAAGAACGGAAGCGAACTGGGCAAGATAGCCCAGGGATACATCGACAACGGACAGCTCATTCCCGACGACCTGATGATTGACATCCTGGCTGCCACTTACGACAAGCTGCCCAAAGGCCAGGGGGTTATCTTTGACGGCTTTCCCCGCACCATCGCCCAGGCAGAAGCACTGAAGACCATGCTGGCAGCGCGCGGCGACGAGATGGGCATGATGATCGAACTCATCGTGGACGAGCAGGTGCTGATGGACAGACTCCTGAAGCGTGCTACCGAACAAGGCCGCGCCGATGACAACAAGGAGACCATCCAGAAACGCTTCGACGTATATCGCAAACAAACGGCTCCGCTCAGCCAGTGGTTCCAGGAGGAAGGACTGCGACAGACTTTCTCGTGGAGCGAACTAAAGAGCAAAGAAGGCATGATCGAAGCCATCTTCCAGGCTATCGACAAGGCTAACGCATAAAATTAACGACAACTCCATGGCCGAATCAAATTTCGTTGACTACGTAAAGATATGCTGCCGCTCGGGTAAGGGCGGACGCGGCTCCATGCACATGCACCGTGCCAAATATATGCCCAACGGAGGACCCGATGGGGGCGACGGAGGACGCGGCGGACACGTTATCCTGCGTGGCAACCATAACTACTGGACACTGCTCCACCTGCGCTTTCAGCGCCACGTCTTCGCCGGACACGGCGGCAACGGCGGCCAAAGCAAAAGCACGGGCGCACAAGGCGAAGACAAATACATCGACGTTCCCTGCGGCACCGTGGTTTACGATGCCGAGACGGGCGAATACCTCTGCGACGTGAAGGAGGACGGCCAGGAAGTTGTACTGCTGAAAGGCGGACGCGGCGGACTGGGCAACTGGAACTTCCGCACCTCCACGAACCAAGCGCCACGCTTCGCACAACCCGGCGAACCCATGCGCGAGCGCACCGTAATCATGGAGCTGAAATTGCTTGCTGATGTGGGTCTCGTGGGCTTTCCCAACGCAGGCAAGAGCACGCTGCTTAGCGTCCTCAGTTCCGCCAAGCCTAAGATTGCGGGCTATCCATTTACCACGATGGAACCCAACTTAGGCATCGTGAGTTATCACGACGGACAGTCTTTCGTGATGGCTGACATTCCCGGCATCATCGAAGGCGCCAGCGAGGGGCGCGGACTGGGACTTCGCTTTCTGCGCCATATCGAACGCAACAGCCTCCTGCTGTTCATGGTGCCAGGCGATACGGACAACATCCGGAAGGAATATGAAATCCTGCTGAACGAGGTTAGTCAGTTCAATCCACAGCTGCTGGACAAACAGCGTGTCCTGGCCGTAACGAAAAGCGATCTTCTGGACGACGAATTGCAGGAGATGCTGAGAGTGGACCTGCCTACCGACCTGCCCGTCGTGTTCATCAGTGCCGTGGCCGGTACCGGCTTGAACGAACTGAAGGATTTGCTGTGGCAAGCGCTGAACAGCGAAAGCAACAAGATAAAAGCCATCACACAGGAAGAGAGCATCGTTCACCAAAACAAAGACCTGAGCCATCTCCAACAAGAGTTGGAGGACGAAGGCGAGGACGAGGACATCA
This sequence comes from Prevotellaceae bacterium, assembly GCA_028723455.1. GTDB lineage: Bacteria > Bacteroidota > Bacteroidia > Bacteroidales > Bacteroidaceae > Physcousia. Next base: position 18,007 of record JAQYEW010000050.1, read on the forward strand.
GCTTCGTGGATATTGAAGAAATCGACGATTTGGAGGATATTGACGACCTGGAAGAAATAGAATATGAGGACCTATAACACCCCCACCTGGGTGCGGGCCTTTACGACAGGGCAAGAGCCTTTTAGTCCGCCAGAAGCCTGGTCGCCCGAAGGCTGGGACGAAAAGGCGCTTGCCCTGCCACGTCAGACGCACTCCGCCAATGTGCTGTGGATGCGCCAACCAGGCAGGCCGGCGAACACTGACGCCGTCATCACGGATGTCGTAGGCCTGCCCCTCGTCATCAAGACGGCAGACTGCATTCCCGTCCTGCTTTACGACCGCCGGCAGCGGCGCATCGCCGCTGTTCACGCAGGATGGCGCGGTACCGTACAAGGCATCTCGCAAACAACCATACGGATGATGCAAAGCGAGGGACGGGACTTGAGCGCCATCATCGGGCCGGGCATCAGCCAGCCAAGCTTTGAAGTGGGCGAAGAAGTGTATGAGGCTTTCCGGCAAGCGGGGTTCCCCATGCAACGCATCGCACGTCGTGAAACAAAATGGCACCTGGACCTCTTTCAGGCCAACGCCTGGTTGCTGGAAGAGATGGGCGTTACGGACATTCATATCGACGGCACCTGCACTTTCCTTTCTCCCGACCTTTACAGCGCACGCCGCGACACCATCCACACGGGTCGCAATCTGAACGGCATTGTGCTCTTATAGAAAAACCAAGCACCAAGCAAAAATACTATGAAACAGCTTCTCATGGGCGTAGCGACTCTTTGTATGCTGCCCCACACAGGCCTTCAGGCACAGGAAATCAACGACAGCAACACACCGCTTCATCTTTTACAACCCGCTTACGAGTCTCCCTATGGTGCCGTTGACACCATAGAAGTGGCCCGCAAGCTGGAGCAGATCTTCCAATATATCAATAAGGAAACGCCCATGCAGCTGCTGGAGAACGGACAGATCCAACGTGGCGCATTCCGTATAGGTTCCTACGAATGGGGCATTACCTACAAGGCACTGTGGGATGCCGCCCGGATAACGGGCAAGCAAGCATATAACAGGTATGTTACTGACCACTTGAATTTCATTGCCAAGATGTACCCCATCTTTAAAAAGAAGGCCGAAATCCACGACCCTCAGATGGAACAGATCTGCACACCACGTGCCCTGGACGACTGCGGCACCATGGTGGCTGCCATGATGCGCGTGCAAGGAAAGCCCCAAGGCAAGCTGGACGATGTGATAGAAAACTACTATCAGTTCGTGGACAAAGGACAAATGCGGCTCGGCGACGGCATCTTCGCACGCCACCGCCCCCAGCGCAACACCATCTGGCTGGACGATTGCTATATGGGCATTCCCGCCATTGCGCAACGCGCCCTGTACACGGGCGACAAGCGATACTTCGACGAAGCGGCTCAGATGTTCCTCCGCTTTGTAGAGCGTATGTGGATGCCCGAGCGCGGCCTTTACCGCCACGGATATGTGGAAGGCCTGAAGCAGCAGCCGGCCTACCATTGGGCGCGCGCCAACGGCTGGGCAATCCTTTGTAACGTCGAGCTGTTGGACATGCTACCCACAGACCATCCCGACCGCCCTGCCATCCAACGCCAATTAGAATTGCATGCAAAATCCCTTGCCGGGCTGCAAGGCAAAAACGGTTTCTGGCATCAGCTTCTGGACCGTAACGACAGCTACGAGGAAACTTCGGCAACAGCCATTTACACCTACTGTCTGGCACACGCCGTGCGCATGGGCTGGCTGGAAGCCATTACCTATGGCCCTGTGGCACAGCTGGGATGGCACGCCTTAAGCACAAAAATCAACGAACAAGGGCGCGTTGAAGGTACCTGCGTAGGCACAGGCATGGCCTTCGACCCGGCGTTCTATTACTATCGCCCCACCAGTGCCGCCGCTGCCCACGGCTATGGCCCGGCATTGTGGGCTGCCACGGAAATGCTGGCGCTCAGTCGTCAATGGCACGCACGCACCAACGATAGCGGACTGCATTTCTACTCCCAACCCCAAACCAACCCGGACCCGTTATTCTATCTCACCGAGGATGGCAAGGGCGAAGCCGTGAAATGGTAATCCCGATGAAAAGAACCGTATTCTGCCTCCTGCTGTTGATGTCCGCGCTACCGTTGTTGGCGCAGACCCACGCACGCATGATGCTTTGGGACAGCCATGAACGCCACCCCTTGATATGGCAAGTGGAATTTGACGGTGCCGACAGCCTTCTGGCTACCTATGACGCCATCTACGGCCATGGCCCGATGCTTGAGAACGATACCTATGCCCTGCGCGTCTATGCACAACCCTGGCCGCGTATCGACCTCTATGGCAAAAGCGGCCTGAAGGGTCTGGAACTCCCGGAAACGGCCTTTTACACGACACCCCAACAACTGGCTCAAGGCTATGGCGCAGACGCGTTGTATGTCGGACCTTCCATTGGTGTGGGCAGCCTGTTGCCTTGGGACGGGAACAAAAGCATACCCTTCAGCCCAGTGGAGCGCCGAGGCCAACGCGTCGTTTACAGCACCGCCGACAGCTGTGCCGTTGAGGTATATGTCAAAGGCTTTCAGTTCCAAGGACAAAGCATCGATCTGGTGCAAAGACTAAGCATGCGCCGAGGCGATGACTGGACGCAAGTGGACGCTTGGATAACGGGCAGCAAGCCCGACAGCCTGACCTTTTGCACGGGCATCCAACGCATGCAACAGGATTTGGGACACCTCACCAGCGACGGCAAGGCCGAAACATGGGGCAGCAATGCGCCAGAGAAGGACTTCAACGTTGGCGTCCGCCTGTACTTTGAGATTGACAAACGCTACATTGTCCGTCAGCTGGATGCTGAGATGAGTACATTATATATAGTACGCGCGCGTAAGGGACACCTCCGATACCGCGTCAAAGCAACTACCACACTATGGAAAAGACAAACCAACTGAATATGCCAAAGACACATCTACGACTTTCCATCCTCCTACTTTGCCTCTACGTCGCCCTACCCGCCCTTGCCCAACGCTTGGTGGTAGGCATTACGGTGGACCAAATGCGATGGGATGCCCTGCATCGCTACGAACACCGCTTCACAAAGGGCGGATTCAAACGGCTGATGCGCGAGGGAACGGAATGGACCATGTGCCAGATTCCCTACCTTCCCGCTGTAACCGCCGTTGGACATGCCAGCATCTATACGGGTGCAGTACCGGCCATGCACGGCATTGTCAGCAACAGCTTTACTGTCAATGGTTTCTACGGCACATCGGTCGTTGACACCACAGAACACATCCTTGGAGGTTCATCACATCGCCATGGAGCATCACCACGCCGCTTGCTTAGTTCCACCATCGGCGACGAGCTGCGCATGGCCAGTGCGGGCAAATCGCGCGTGATAAGTATGGCCCTGAAGGACAGAGCCGCCATCCTGCCTGGAGGTCATGGAGCCAATTTGGCGTTGTGGTGGGACGAAAAAGCCGAACAGTTCATAAGCAGTTCGTACTACGGGAAAAGTCTGCCGCAATGGGTAAAGGACTTCAATGCCGAACGCAACGACCAAAAACTTCTGGCACAAGGAGAATGGCCTGCGCAGCTGATGTATCCTGCCGACACCTATCTTCATTCGCGCGACACACTGGCGGAACTGCCTGTCGGCAAGGGTATGTTCGCAACACCTTGGGGAGCCACGCTCACCCTTCAGCTGGCGAGTCGCGCCTTGCAGGCGGAACAGCTGGGACAGCGCAAGCACGTTACGGACATGCTTTGCATAAGCATCAGCAGCACAGATGCCATCAGCCACAACGTTGGCCCGGACAGCCCCCTCATGGAAGATGTCTATCTATGGCTTGACCGTGCGCTGGAGCAGTTCTTTATCCAACTGGACCGACAGGTGGGCAAGGGACAGTGGCTTTGCTTCCTGACAGCTGATCACGCAGGACAACATACTCCCCGCTATCGTGAAATCAATGGACAACCGGCTCTTGAATTCCGGTCGGGCGATGCCTTGGATGCCGTGCGCACGGCACTAACCCGTCGCTTCGGTGCGGAAGCAGCAAGATGTGCAACGTACATGTCCTCCTTCCGAATGACCATCGACGAAGACCTTGCCCTGTCCCTTGGGCTCAATCCATGCGAAGTAATTGACGAGGCCTGCCGGGCTTTAGAGCAGATGCCCATGATTCAATATGCCTTTGACGTGCGTCGCATCCCCAGTCATGTGCCGGCATGGCTGGCGCAAATGAATGTGCAGGGCTACCATCCCGGGCGCATCGGCACACTGGCGGTCATTCCCCGCATTGGTGTCAGCGGTGCCATGAACTACAACTACCCCAAGCGCGGTACAAGTCATGCATTGTGGACGCCGGACGACACACACATCCCGCTCCTCATGATGGGAGCCAACGTTCCCCGCGGCAAGCGCATTAGCGAAACGGTAAGCATCTGCGACATCGCACCCACCATCTGCCAAATGCTCAACATCCAACAGCCCTCGGCCGCGACAGGCCGCTGCCTTTTGCCTCTATGAATAATATTAAATCGGGCAACAAATCTCGCGGACTCTTTTTCATGAAGATTTCACGAGATTTGTTGTTTATCGAGGCATAGACAGAGATTTACTTACTAATCTTTGCTCATATTGGCAAAAATACTTACTTTTGTCAATCAAAATACCCTACGTTAGTTACACACTGAAATCAAACGCAGGAATATTCATTTGTAATCGCAAGAAATGGAAGATATGAAACACCAGTTACGCAGCGCTGTTTGCACAGAAGGCCGACGCATGGCCGGAGCCCGCGCCCTGTGGGTGGCCAATGGCATGAAGCGGGAGCAGTTCGGCAAGCCTATCATTGCTATCGTAAACAGTTTCACACAGTTTGTTCCCGGTCATACCCATCTGCACGAGGCAGGCCAACTGGTCAAACAAGAAATCGAACGTCTGGGGTGCTATGCCGCAGAATTTAATACGATTGCCATTGACGACGGCATTGCCATGGGACACGACGGCATGCTTTACAGCCTGCCCTCACGAGACATTATCGCCGACAGCGTGGAATACATGGTGAACGCCCACAAGGCTGATGCCATGATCTGCATCTCCAACTGCGACAAGATAACTCCCGGCATGCTGATGGCCGCCATGCGATTGAACATCCCCACCGTGTTCGTTAGCGGCGGACCCATGGAGGCCGGGCAATACAAGGGGGAAAACCTCGACTTGGTAACGGCAATGGTCAAAGGTGCCGACCCAAGCGTCAGCGACGAAGAACTGGCAGAGGTGGAAAACCGCGCTTGCCCCGGCTGCGGCTGTTGCAGCGGTATGTTCACGGCCAATTCCATGAACAACCTGACGGAAGCCATCGGCCTGTCGCTGCCCGGCAACGGAACAATCCTTGCCACTCACGTAGGGCGCATCGCCTTGATGAAGCGCGCAGCAGCACAGATTGTTAAGAACGCCTTTGCCTATTACCGCGATGGCGACGACAGTATCCTGCCCCGCAGCATTGCCACCCGTCAGGCTTTCCTGAACGCAATGACACTGGACATCGCCATGGGTGCCAGCACGAATACCGTGCTTCACCTTTTGGCCATAGCCCAGGAGGCAGAGGTTGAATTCAGCATGCAGGACATTGACAGACTCTCACGCCATACCCCCTTCCTCTGCAAACTGGCTCCCAACAGCCAGAAATATAGCGTACAGGAATGCGGACGGGCAGGTGGCATGCTGAACCTGCTGGGCGAACTTAGCAAGGGCGGACTCATCGACACCAGCGTAAAGCGCGTCAACGGACATACGCTTGCCGAGGACATCGAACACTATGACATCAACAGGGAGAGCATAAGTCCGGAGGCCCTGGAGATCTATTCCTGCGCTCCCGCAGGAAAATTCTGCAACCAGCTGGGCGCTCAGGACACACGTTACCAAACCTTGGATACAGACCGCACCGCAGGCTGCATCCGCGACATTGAACATGCCTACACGAAGGACGGCGGCATGGCCATCCTCTTCGGCAACATTGCCCAGGACGGCTGCGTCGTGAAGACAGCCGGCGTTGACGAGAGCATCTGGAAATTCAGTGGCCCCGCCGTTGTTTTTGACAGTCAGGAGGATGCCTGCGAGGGCATTTTGGGTGGCAAGGTCAAGAAGGGCGACGTTGTTGTCATTACTCATGAAGGACCTAAGGGCGGTCCAGGCATGCAGGAGATGCTCTACCCCACCAGCTATATCAAGAGCATGCATATGGGCAAGGAATGTGCCCTCATCACAGACGGCCGCTTCTCGGGCGGCACAAGCGGCCTGAGCATCGGACATATCAGTCCCGAGGCCGCCAGCGGCGGAAACATTGGCAAGATACAGGATGGCGACATCATTGAGATTGACATCCCCAACCGTTCGATCAACGTACGCCTGAGCGACACGGAACTGGAGGCACGTCCCCAACAGCCCCTCAAACGCCGGCGCACGGTCAGCAAGGCCCTGAGAGCCTACGCACAAAGTGTCAGCAGTGCGGACAAGGGAGGTGTGAGAATAATCAACTAAAACAGCACGTACATGAGCAACGAACAGATAAGCGGCGCGGAAGCCTTGATGCGAAGTCTGGAGCACGAGGGTGTGGATACGCTCTTCGGGTATCCCGGTGGAGCCATCATGCCCACCTACGACGCGCTTTACGACCATAAAGACACACTGAACCACATCCTCGTTCGCCACGAACAGGCTGCCGTGCATGCCGCACAAGGCTATGTAAGGGCAAGCGGACGCGTAGGCACGGTAATTGTTACCAGCGGACCCGGCGCCATGAACACCATCACCGGCATTGCCGATGCCATGATGGACTCCACGCCTCTGGTGGTCATCTGTGGCCAGGTAGGCGCAGCGATGCTGGGTACCGACGCTTTCCAGGAAGTGGACGTCATCGGCGTTACGCAACCCATCAGCAAATGGGCCTACCAGATTCGTCGCCCCGAGGACATTGCCTGGGCGGTAAGCCGCGCCTATTATATAGCACGCAGCGGACGCCCGGGGCCCGTTGTACTGGACTTTACAAAGAACGCCCAAACAGGCATGGTGGATTATGAGCCTGCCCACGTCAGTTTCATCCGCAGTTATGATCCCGTTCCCGTTCCCTCTGACGATATTATTCGCCATGCGGCCGCACTGATTAACCAAAGCGTGAAGCCCTTGGTTCTGGTGGGTCAGGGCGTAGAACTGGCCAATGCCACCACAGAATTACGTCAGCTGCTTGAAAAAGCCCAAATGCCTGCCGGAACCACCTTGCTCGGCCTTAGTGCGCTGCCTACGGACCATCCCCTGAACATGGGCTTGCTCGGTATGCACGGCAATCTGGCTCCCAATGTGATGACGAACCAATGCGACCTGCTTATTGCCATTGGCATGCGCTTTGACGACCGCGTAACGGGCAATCTCAACACCTACGCCAAGCAGGCAAAAATCATCCACTTTGATATTGACCCCAGCGAGATAGACAAAAACGTAAAAACGGATCTGGCCGTTGTGGGCGATTGTAAAGACACCCTGCGCCGACTTCTGCCCTTGGTGGACCAAGCCACACACAACGCCTGGATCGATGGTTTCCAACCCTATCGCGAGAAAGAGGAAAACAAGGTCATCGAACCCGCCATCCATCCCACCGACGGACCGCTGTTGATGGCCGAGGTGGTGCGTGAGGTGAGCGAACAGACCAACCGCAAGGCCATACTTGTAACCGACGTGGGGCAAAACCAAATGTTTGGCTGTAGATATTTCCAGTACTCCCTGCCCCGCAGCGTCATCACCAGTGGCGGATGCGGAACGATGGGTTTCGGTTTGCCGGCAGCCATCGGCGCCACCTTTGGCGCTCCCGAGCGCACCGTCTGCTGTTTTTGCGGCGACGGCGGACTGCAAATGACCATCCAGGAACTGGGCACCATTCTTGAATACGGCTCGCCCGTGAAAATTATCCTCCTGAACAATAATTTCCTGGGCAACGTACGCCAGTGGCAAGCGATGTTCTTCAACCATCGCTACAGCTTCACGCCCATGGTGAACCCGGATTTTGAGGGCGTTGCAAGAGCTTACGGCATTCCCGGCGCCACGGTAACGAAACGCGAGGATTTGGCGCTGGCTGTGGAGAAAATGCTCCGCACGCCAGGTGCCTACCTCTTGCAGTGCGCCGTCAAGGAAGAGGACAATGTCATGCCCATGACACCTCCCGGGGCGAACGTGGATGAGATGATACTGAGCGTGGAATAATCGAAGAGAAAAACGATGAAGAAGACAGTATACAGAGCCGTGGAATGCGGCGATTGCGACACCTGCGGCAAATGTTTCAATGACACGCACGAAGGAACGCTCTACACGATGCTTATCTACAGCGAGAACCAAGCGGGCATACTGAACCAGATTACCGCAGTGTTCACACGCCGCCAGGTGAACATCGAAAGCCTGAACGTGTGTGCCAGCTCAACGCCCGGCGTGCACAAATACACCATCACCTGCTTTTGCAACGAGGAGATGGCACACATGCTTACCAAGCAGATAGAGAAGAAGATTGATGTCCTGCAAGCGCGTTACTATACCAGCGACCAGATTTTCACCATTGAAGTGGCGCTGCTGAAACTCAGCACGCCCGTCATGCTGAAGGACCCGCGTACCAGCAATGTGGTGCGCGACATGGGTGCCCGCATCGTAGAGGTGAATCCCACCTACACCATTGCCGAGAAGAAAGGTCGCACGGAGGAAATCCTGCAACTCTATGAACGCCTGAACGCCCTGGGGGCTGTGCTACAGTTCGTGCGCAGCGGACACATCGCCGTAACGAAGAGCACGGTCGAACAGCTGGACCGCTATCTCCAAGAGCGCGAGGCAAAACAATAAACACAAAATCAAGCAAATTGCAACGCATAGATTCATTTCCCCTCTTCGTGGAACCCTTCCACGTCGATTTTAACCGCCGCATCTTCATGGGCGTACTTTGCAACGCCATGCTCAACGCGGCGGGCAAGCATAGCCACAACCGCGGCTGGGGCATCCCGGACTTGATGAAGGAGGGCTATACCTGGGTACTCTCACGCTTCAGCGTGGAGTTCGGTCGTATGCCCGAGATGGGCGAAACCTGCAATATCGCCACCTGGGTGAACAGCGCCATCCGCCTTTTCACCAACCGCTATTTCCGTATCGACGACGCTGAAGGAACACCCATCGCCTACTGCCGCAGCGTGTGGGCGATGATAAACGTAGAGACGCGCAAGCCCGCCGACCTGCTCACCTTCCGCAATGGCGAACTGAATACATGGAAGGTAAGCGAGGAAGAAGCCCCCTGCCCCATTGCCGATATGCGCCCCATCCGAAACAAGGAAGCCACCTTGGCACGCAGCCTGCAGACCTATTACAGCGACGTAGACATCAACGGGCACATCAACAGTGTGAAATACATCGAACATATTGTCAACCTCTTTACGAACGAAGAGCTGACACGCGGCATCCGCCGTATCGACATCGCCTACAAGGCCGAAGCCTATCAAGGCGATACCCTGCTGTTTTTCACTCACCGCGAGGATGCGAACACTCTGCTGGTGGATGTAAGGAAAGAAAACGGCGACGTGTGCGTACAAAGCAGGATCCTGCTGCACACCGCGCCTCAAGAGAACAACGAAGACAAACAAACCACAAAATAACCAAACACATTTAGTTATGGCAAAAATGAATTTTGGCGGCGTTATCGAGGAAGTGATGACCCGCGAGGAGTTTCCCTTGGAGAAGGCTCACGAAGTACTGAAAGACGAAACCATCGCCATCATCGGCTATGGTGTCCAGGGTCCCGGCCAGGCTTGTAACCTGCGCGACAACGGCTTCAACGTGATTGTAGGCCAGCGTCAAGGCAAAACCTACGAGAAAGCGATTGCTGACGGATGGGTGCCCGGCGAAACGCTCTTCAGCATCGAGGAGGCTGCCACCAAAGCCACCATCGTCATGTGCCTGCTCTCTGACGCTGCCGTCATGAGCGTATGGCCCACGCTAAAAGAATGTCTCAAGCCCGGCGACGCCCTCTATTTCTCTCATGGCTTTGCCATCACCTGGAGCGACCGCACGGGTTGCGTTCCCCAAAAAGATATAGACGTAATCCTGGTGGCCCCCAAAGGCAGTGGCACCAGCCTGCGCACCATGTTCCTGGAAGGCCGTGGTCTGAACAGTTCCTATGCCGTTTATCAGGATTACACGGGTCGTGCCTTGGAGCGCACGCTGGCGCTGGGTATTGGTATCGGTTCGGGCTATTTGTTCGAGACCACCTTCCAACGCGAGGCAACCAGCGACCTTACCGGTGAGCGCGGCTCGCTGATGGGTGCCATCCAGGGACTGCTTCTGGCACAATACGAGGTGTTGCGCGAGAATGGCCATACGCCCTCTGAAGCCTTTAACGAGACCGTAGAGGAACTGACGCAAAGCCTCATGCCCCTCTTCGCACAAAAGGGTATGGACTGGATGTACGCCAACTGCTCCACCACCGCCCAGCGCGGCGCACTGGACTGGATGGGTCCCTTCCACGATGCCATCAAGCCCGTCGTACAGAAACTCTACGAGAGCGTGAAGTCAGGCAACGAAGCTCAGATTTCCATCGACGCCAACTCTAAGCCCGATTATCGTGTTGGTTTGGAGCAAGAGCTCAAAGCTTTGCACGAAAGCGAGATGTGGCGCACCGCCGAGACCGTGCGCAAGCTGCGTCCCGAGAACAATTGAATCCATCTGCTTTGCATGCCACCTGCAGATGAAACAGACATGACGTTTATCAAACATCTGTGAGGGTGGCAGCGTTACACGTTTCCAAGGGGAGGCGGAGGCATAGCCCTCTGTCCTCCCATCATTTTTCCCTCACTATATGCATTCAAGCATGAAAATCCTCCTCATCCTCCTTGCAGGGCTGTGGTTGCTGCCCACGGCCGCCCAGCGGCCAGACTATGCCGTAGTCAATGTGTCGGTGTGCAACACCCGCACAGCGGCCGAGTATTCATCCGGCCAGGAGTCGCAGGCCCTGCTGGGCATGCCCGTGAAGATACTGGACAGACACCACGAATGGACACGCATCCTCACCCCCGACCACTATGAAGCCTGGGTGTTGAGCGGCTGCATCCACCCCATGGAACGCCAGCAGCTCTCCCTATGGAACCAAAGTCCCCAACTGGTGGTCACCGCCCTCTATGCCACGGTATACAGCCGTCCCAGCCGCCGTTCGCAGCCCGTAAGCGACGTGGTGGCGGGCAACAGGTTGCTACTCGCAGGCAGCAAAGGACGCTATTACCGTGTGGAATACCCCGACGGACGCGAAGGCTACCTGCCCAAACAGCACGGCATCCCGCTGCACAAATGGCGCAGCCACCTGAGCCAAGAGCCACAGGCCATCCTGGCCACAGCCCTCAGGCTAGTGGGTACACCCTACATGTGGGGCGGCACATCCACCAAAGGAGTGGACTGCAGCGGCTTTGTGCGCACTGTGCTCTTCATGCACGACATCATCATCCCCCGCAATGCCTCTCAGCAGGCACGCGAAGGACAGCGCATCACCGTAGATGCCGACTGCCGCAACCTACAGCCAGGCGACCTGCTCTTCTTTGGCAGCACCAGCGCTGACGGCACACCCAGGGTGGTGCATGTGGGATTCTATATGGGCCAACGACGCTTCATCCACTCGCTGGGCTGCGTACGTGTGGCCTCGCTCGACCCCTCTGACCCCCTTTACGATGCCTACGACCATGGCCGTCTGCTCTTTGCCAGCCGTATACTTCCCCATATCAACCAATCAGAAAACATGTTCACCACCCCTCACAGCCCTCTCTACCAATGACAGACAGAAGACAATTCCTCCTCACATCGGCTACAGCCCTCACGGCAGCAGCCCTGTCCCCGCTTCCCCTTGTGGCCGTGGGCCGCCGTATAGGCAGCCGTCCCCGGATGCAGCTCGTCTTTGCCCCCTACGAACTGAAGCTACGCCACGTATTCACGGTGGCCACCCATTCGCGCAGCACCACCCCCGACATACAGGTGGAGCTCCACTACGACGGCTTCACAGGCTACGGCGAAGCCAGCATGCCGCCCTATCTATCGGCCGAACTGGGCACCGTGGAGAGCGTGACCGCGTTTCTGGGCCGTGCAGCCGAACTGCTGGGCACGTTTCCCGATCCCTTCCAGCTGGAGGAGATGCTGGAGGCCGTGGACCGTCTGGACCAGGGCAATGCCGCAGGCAAGGCCGCCGTGGATATTGCCCTCCACGACCTGGTGGGCAAGATGATGAAACAGCCCTGGCACAGGATATGGGGGCTCAACCCAGAAAAGGCACCCTCCACCACCTTCACCATCGGCATAGACAAGCCGGAGGTAGTACGTGAAAAGACACTCGAATGTGCAGGCCGATTCAACATCCTGAAGGTGAAGGTGGGGCGCGACACCGACCGAGAGATGATAGAGACCATCCGCCGTGTCACCTCCCTGCCCATCGCCGTGGATGCCAATCAGGGATGGACCGACCGCCAACAGGCCCTCGACATGATCCACTGGCTCCACAGCCAGGGCGTGGTGATGGTGGAACAGCCTATGCCCAAGACACGCCTCGAGGACATTGCGTGGATTACCCAGCAGTCGCCCATACCTGTCTTTGCCGACGAGAGCATCCAGCGGCTGGCCGACATTGAGCGGATAAAAGGGGCCTTCACAGGCATCAACATCAAACTGATGAAATGTACGGGCATGCGCGAGGCATGGAAGATGCTCACCACGGCACGTGCCCTAGGGATGAAAGTGATGATAGGATGCATGACCGAGACCTCCTGCGGCATATCGGCAGCCGCACAGCTGTCGCCGGCCGTAGACTTTGCCGACCTCGACGGCAACCTGCTCATCTCCAACGACCGCTTCAGAGGTGTGGAAGTGGTTCAGGGCAAACTGTGCCTGCCTCATCTTCCTGGCATCGGCGTGAAGCGCATCAAGGGATAACGTCTCCTCCCCACTCCACCCGACGCACACAGCACCAAGCGAGGGACTAGGAGTCAAGGCCCATGTCCACCAGACCGTTCATCACGGCATAGATGGTGAGGCCACTCACACTGCGTATGCGCAATTTCTCCATGATGTTCTTGCGATGCGAGATGACCGTGGTGATGGAGATATGGAGCATGGCGGCAATCTCCTTGTTGAGATGACCACGGGCAATGAGGGCCAGCACCTCTGCCTCGCGGCCCGAGAGCTGGCCGGTTTCCTGTTGCGGAGCCGGAGGCAGATGGCGTCCGCCTGCATGGGCATGACTCATGAGCCGCAGCATGGAGCGCACCAGGGTCTCCTCGTCCTGAGTCACGTCGAGCAGATGAAATCCTGAGGGCGGAGGCGTACCTCCTGCCACCATCACCACCGTGCGCGTGCGATGCTGGGAAAAAAAAGCACCATGCTGCATCAGCATGCGTGCGCTCGCAAAATAGTGGACAAAGGCCTCCGTCCCGTGCTCCTCCATCTGCTGGAACGTCTGGAACGTGCATATCTCAGCCTGCGGCACAATACGCAGCAACAACGCCTTCATCCCCATCAAAGAAAGGATATTGGCATCCAAAACGGCTATCT